>NZ_JAJGQM010000099.1 GCF_020784175.1 Xanthomonas campestris pv. asclepiadis | reverse complement strand
CAAAAATCCAAACGCGACTCTCCGGAACGACGCGATATCCCGCACTCTCAGGCCTCGTTGTTCAGACCTTCCCTAACGTTGCCGCTGGGCTCGTAAGCACCTTTATTTTCTCAGTGGTTCTTGTCATTCTGGCTGTTGTCGTTCTTAAAGATCCATCGCCCGTTGCCTTGGTCCGCCAACTGCAGGAGTTACCTAATGGCAAGTGAAAAGACGTCCCGTCGCGCAGCATCAGCCGCATCTAAAGTCCTAAGTGACGGTAGTGGCAGCAAGTCTTCAAAATCAGCGGCTGGCTCTGCTCTGTCTCAGTCTCGTAGCAACAAAGTCACTTCCTCATCTGCAGCGTCTGCCGCGTCAAAGACGCTTAGAGACTCATCAACAAGCAAGTCATCAAAAACTTCAGCTGGTTCAGCGTTGACGCAGCGACCGAGTAAAAAAAAGTAGCAAATGTGGGCCCTAAAAATCATTCAAGCCGAACCCGCTTCGCGGGTCGGCTTAATTGAGGCGTTAGGCCTGGCCACAAACCACAGAGGATTCGCGGAACCATGGACTGGCTCACTTTCATAAGCAAGGCAATTGACGTACTCGCGTGGCCGTTGGAAAGCATCGTTTTGGGCCTGATATGAGGCAGGGACACAGCTGAAAAGAGATGAGCTTCAAATGCTTGTGGTGATTGACCGCGATTAGGGAGTCGGCGGGGATCACGGAACGCTACGCTTAAGCGGTCCAACATAGTTAGACCGCGCACGGCACATCACGGACACTGGTAGCCTATTCAAATGCCGTTAGCGGAAGGCCCGACGCGGGCGCTAGCAAGCAGCTTTCAAGATTTCTGTAGCACTACTTCAAGGAGAGCAACATGGAACGTGAAGAAAACTTTCGTCTGACCCTGCAAAGCATGACTGCTGACGAGTGTCTAGCATTCCTTAAAGCTTGTGGTCATAGCCTTTACACCTGTAAGTGGCACATGCGCCACAAATTTGAGGAGGCAAATACGCATTTGGTTGAGTGCAACCTCCCTGATGGCAGCCTCGCCGGAGCGCGAGAGGCAATAGGCGAAGCCTCCGCCCGCATTGGTGTCGATTCCTCGCGCTGGCAGCTGTTGCCTGCAAGGCTCTAGTGCGCCCGCCTAACAATTCGTCCAAGCCGACGCCGCTGCGCGGCGCGGATTAACTCAAGCGTTAGACAACAGGAGAAAGTTGGATGGATATTGAGAGGTGCAGTAACTGAAAATGCCGGCGACCGTTTTCCATCTCTGAATGGGGCGGCTAGATGCCAGGAAGAACGGGGTCAGGTTGACTTAAAAATTCTTGATTAGCCCCATTCCTCAGCCGGTAGTTGCAGGATCTGCGACGCTGCGGTTGGACAATGGCCCCACCTGAAG
>NZ_JAJGQM010000098.1 GCF_020784175.1 Xanthomonas campestris pv. asclepiadis | reverse complement strand
TCACGCCTGCCATGAAGTTGGCGATGGCCACTTAGCTCCACTTCTGGCGACCGCTAGAAGTGGGGGGATTACCATTGAACTGACATCAATCGATTGCTTTCGACAGTGGTGCGCGTATTTGTGATTCGCTGACTGGGTAAACCAGCCGCCTCGGTGACCGTATGCACATTGACTGGCACGCCAGCATCCGCAAGTTCGGCATAGGCGTGTTGCGTGACAACCCCGGCACGATCGGTAGAAGCTCTCAAGCGCCGACGAAAATCGACACTTGCGTCCAAATAGTCGCTGCTGAGCGTGCCTGCGCTGTCGGTGATGTCATCTATTTTTCTAGGACCTGCGGAACGCTGGCTCAGCGTATATGTCGTCTGTTTCCCCAACGCGTCGGTTACAACGGTGGCGCCATCGGTGTAATCAAGCGTCACGCCGTCTGCGCCGTCGTGATGCTGGCTCGACACAACACGCCCAGTAGCGTTGTAGGCGAATGTGCTGTAGCGCATTCCATCCTCCGCGACCACACCGGTCAGGAAGCGGTAAAAATCCTCGTCTTCATACAGATACGACCTGATCCGGCCGTCCGCATAGGTCACGCTCTCCAGCACCGCGCTGTCCGGGAAAGTGTCAGAGTACGCGTAAGTAGCCAACGCAACCCCGTCCAGCGTAATTCGAATAAGCTGGGCATAACGGGAACCATCAGCGTAGTTAAAAACCAACTTGCGGCCGGTCGAGTGCGTGATCGACTCCAACCTCAAGGACCGATCGTACGCATATCGAAGGTAAGTACCGTCGTCCTTCGACACCAAGCTCAACGCGCCTGTAGCATCAAATTCCGAAACCGTATCCGACCTAAAAAGTCGCCATCCACTTGCTATTTTCTCAAGCCGATCCCCTGAACCATCAGAGGCGACAAAAGAATTGCCAACTAGTTTAAAACTACGTTGAAGACCGCTTCCCTCTGCAAGTATTGCGTAAGAGCCACTAGCAGAAACGCTGATTTCATGTGAGTTGAACCAGCCCGCCCCAAGGTTGGATCGCCGTCCAACCTGCGAGGACCGAAACGTTCGAACGAGACGTATCCATCCAAGATCGAAATCCTGTTCAGGCTGCGACTTTTCTCCAGTTTTTACATCGCACGGATTACCAACCGAACAAGTATCCTGTAGAGAAGGTACGGTCAAATAAGCAAATATTTCCAAATTTACACAGGCCTGATAATCATCGTTCCATGTCGTATATAAAGGACAATTGAGCCTGCGCTGGCGATTACCGATCCCAGTGTGTTCTACGGGTAAGCACGTTCCATCGTAATAAAGCACATTCGATATAACATCAAAACTTTTCCTGATTAGCCCTATTCCTCAGCCATGAAAGTTGCTTGCCATGCGCAGAACGCGCTCTGGGCAAGGCTTGCAGCG
>NZ_JAJGQM010000097.1 GCF_020784175.1 Xanthomonas campestris pv. asclepiadis | reverse complement strand
GGTCTACTGCTGACATGTCCCGCGCCGATGAACGGCAGCGGGGCGGGGTGTTTGGCTTGTGGGCCTTCGCATCCTTTTCCCTCTTGCACGGCTTCGCCGGCGGGATTAGGATGGAGTCATTCAAGTGTCCCCATTGCTCTGGTGTTCCCGCCAGACCAGTGATGAAAAAACCGCCTCGCCAAAGGCGGTTTTTTCGTTTTCGGCGTCCGCCCATTACACCGGCGGGCTGCCTCGTTGTTGATACGTCTGGTGCTGAATCTACCTTCTTGCAGGAGCGAGCGTACTCGCAGGAAAGGTGGTGGACGGTACGCGGCTATCAAAACCGGTAGGGCAGAAGCGGGAACCGGCAGGCCTTGCGGCCTCCGCGCACCGCCCACCATAGAACTGGCGAGCCAAATAAAAGCGCCAGCATCGGACGATGGGCGCTTGCGCGCTCCTGCTATCTTTATCGGTTTGATAGTACCGATCACCGATTTTGCGATGATGGGCTGATCATCGCGCCAATCACCGCAGCATGTCAAACCGTCGCCATCTCTACTGCCGCCGCCGCTTTTGCTTGCAGGTTGAGAAGCGTGGCGATGACGGCGTGCAGGTCGACGTACTGGGTGTGACGTTGGAAGGCGGCTGCCGGCGATTCCGGATCACTTGGATCGGTCTGCAAATGCTCCTGGAACTGCTCGGCCAGCAAACCAGCCATGAAAGCGACGTGCGCGTGGTTGGCCTGCAACACGCTGCGGCCAATGGCCTCGAAGTTGTGCAGGCTGTCAGATAGCCACATGACATCGCGCGCCACCGTGCGACTGGCAAGGGTGGTATCGGCGCGGTAGGCACTATATTGCCGGATAGCCAACGCGGTGGTGCCAGTGAAAAGCACCAAGCTGGCCAACTCGTCGGTGTAATTGATGCCCATGGTTTTTGTCTTCCTCGGGAGGGCAGGGAGGGCGCAGTGCCGGCGAGAGAAGGGGCGCATAAGGCCACACGGTTGAGCACAGCGCCGGCGTTCAATCAAAGTGGAGCTTCCGGCATGGACAGCTTGACGTACTCGGCAAGACGTTCTCTGGCCTCACTAATGTCGAAAGCGTTGGGGTCGAATGGGCCCCCTAACCACTCCGTGAGTTCGCGTCGGCGGGCACTGCTGCGGCCAGCAAGTACCCTGAGCATCTCCGCATAGCCCCATGGCCCGCCACAATCCTCCGGCGGACAGGCGTTTTTGCCGGTAATCAAGTGCGGATAACTTCCTGTTGGTTTTTCCATCAGCTTTTCGACGGTCACTCGGTGTTGCCAGTCATCGCCAAAGTCGTAGGTGTAGATCAGCGTCTCTCCAATGCCAGACACATCACACAAGCGACGTTTACTGGGAATCTCGCTGCCATTTCCATGCCCGTACGAGTACAGGTGCATCAGCTCCGGTAATCCCCCCGCCCATTAGCTGACGCCAGAAGTGGAATTTTCTCGTCCCCTTTCCCGAGGAGGTTCCATGAAGA
>NZ_JAJGQM010000096.1 GCF_020784175.1 Xanthomonas campestris pv. asclepiadis | reverse complement strand
CGTCAGTTGCATGCATCACTCCTCAACGTGAGTGGATAGTGTCGCGTATCTGCGATGCGTTGTTCAGAGGTTCCCTAGCGCCCCGACATGATCGGGGCGTTGGCGTTTGTGGGGGTTGGACGCGAGTTTTCGATATACCAAGGTGATCGCCAGGATTGTTCACTGGTCGCCGCAACGATTCTTGGGACAGGCGCGCGCGCATGCCGGCCGATAGGTCTGCGCCATGAACCCGCTCGGATGGA
This sequence comes from Xanthomonas campestris pv. asclepiadis, assembly GCF_020784175.1. Taxonomy (GTDB): domain Bacteria; phylum Pseudomonadota; class Gammaproteobacteria; order Xanthomonadales; family Xanthomonadaceae; genus Xanthomonas; species Xanthomonas campestris_D. Next base: position 1,255 of record NZ_JAJGQM010000096.1, on the reverse strand, counting down.
GCAGCCACTTCCATCCAAACGCTTGGCTTGCTAAACGCTGGGCTTGCGCCCGCGTGCAGCAGGCCGCTTCGTAATGCTGTCGCCGTACTGTTGCCACCACGCGGTCAGCGCTTCCATGGTTGGCCCCAGTCCATGCGCCTTTGGCGTGATGGCGTATTCCACACGTGGCGGTACCTCTGCAAAGACGGTACGCGTGACCAGGCCATCTGCTTCCAGCTCGCGCAATTGCGCCGTCAGCATGTGTTGGGTGATGCCGGGGATTGCCGCGCGCAGCTCGCCAAAGCGATACATCCGCTGATTCAGCAGCTACATGATTTCCAGCTTCCATTTACCCGACAGCAGCGCAAATGCACGGCGCATTTCTTCGTGCATATTGCGCTCGCCTTGATCAATGGTCTGCTTTTTCATACTAAGCCCTGGTAATTCATCCTACTTTTCAATAGGTATCTTAGGCGACATCCTGATTGCCGGTTGCATTCGCATATTGACTGGCAAACACCATGAGCATCTCTGTCTACTGGATCAGTACCGCCCTGCTGTGCCTGCTGTATCTCGCCTCTGCTTGCATGTATCTGGCCAAGGGTGAGTTCGTGCGCAAGGCGCAGGCCGAGCTGGGTTACTCGGCGCCGTTGCTGGTGCCCTGGATGATCGTCATCAAGATTCTGGGCCCGGTGGCGATTGTGTGGCGCTTCAACACCGCACTGAGCGATCTTGCCTACGCCGGCATGTTCTACCACCTGCTGTTGTCCGGCATGGCGCATCTGGGTGTGCGCAAGCCCAAGGGTGCGCTACCGGCCGTGCTGGGCCTGCTCTTTCTGCTCGCCTCGTTTGGCACGCAAAACGCCGCGCGCCAGCCGCCGTCGCCGTCGCCGTATGCGCCGACGGCAGCGGCCATCTACGTAACGCTGCAGTGATTGGATACCCGGTTGAGCGCTGTCGGCCGGGCGGCTACAACGCGCCCGGCCCAGCCAGTACCCTCACCCTCGCGCTAACTCGAAGTGTGCAAAGCAGGCGCACAGCCACGGGCAAGGCGACGAGCACGTTCGTCTCGCCCCCCGCTTGAGGCTACCGGCTAACGCTGTCCGGATCGGCTCTTGGCCCTGCGTTGGCGGCCACCGAATTGGCGACGTCGTTGGACATCATCGGCCTGACGCTGCCTATCGCATTCTTCCAGGTCGCATTGTCGACTCCCCCTAATTCAATGCCAGCCAAAACTAGAGGTCTGCGGTTGATGTTGATCACGGAACTCGGCGGG
>NZ_JAJGQM010000095.1 GCF_020784175.1 Xanthomonas campestris pv. asclepiadis | reverse complement strand
TTGGTCTCCTTGGTGGCTAGTGTGCCCGGGGACCTCTAACTATGGATGGACCAATTTTACGGGGAGTCGACAATTGCCCTTCGCAATTAGAATCGGTCGAGGTGAATGAATCGCGGTAGTCGTTCGTCATGCACGAGTACAACGTATGACTTCCCTCGAATGGGTAGTAGGAAATGAATCCAAGTGTTCCCTGCTTCTTTCCTGGGTAGATCATGCCGCCAGGAGTATTCAGTGGGCGCCCTGACCTTGTGTCGTCCCTGTGGAACCAACGTTCCAATTCGACCAACTGGACACCGGCGGGGACAGATGCTGGCTGAGCCAACGCAGCCACTGTTGTGCGATGGCTTGCACCCAGATAGTCGATTTTCTGAGCAATCGCGGATTCTGCCCCAAGGAGACCCACACTCATTACCGCGGCGGCCAGGGTGCTACTCAAACAAAACTTCATATTCCGTCCTAAGTCCCGGTGAAATCCGGCCGGCTATACTCTGCCGTGCACACCACGTAGACGAGGCGGATAGACTGATTCTCGTGTGGGAAAAGTCTGAATCGCTTGCCGTGGTCCGCGTCCAGACGCGGCATGCCATTGCCAATCATCGAGACCATAAGGCTGTCGAATGGATGAGATCGGTGTCTGCGCTATGGGTGGATGACAGCAGATAAGGTGGGCCATGTGACTTCGGTTGGCAGAGGACTGTCAGGTGCCCCAATGCGCTGGTCGTGACGCACCGCCACCTGCGCAATGCATCGCCCTGGCGTCACTCACCCACCGCCGCGCGGCAGGCGGCCAGGGCGCGGCTGATGTGTTTTTCCACCATCTTGACCGAGATGCCCATGACGGCGGCGACTTGCGGGTAGGTGAGGCCGTCGAAGCGGTTAAGCATGAAGGCCTGGCGGCATTTGGGCGGCAGCGCGGGCAGCGTGTGGGTGTGCAGGTGCTGCAGGGTGCGGCGGGCGTCCACCAGCTGGTCCACCGCCGTGCCGGCGGCGGCGAGCGGTTCGCTGTCCTCCAGCGGCACGTGGCGGGCGGCGTGCCTGCGGTGGCGCGTGCGCCAGTGCTCCAGCACCACGTTGTGGGCAATGCGGTACAGCAGCAGCTTGTAGCTGTGGATGTCGGGCGTGTTGCGGTAGGCCAGCAGGCGCAGCAGCGTTTCCTGGGCAAGGTCGGCGGCGGTGTGCGGGTCGCGCAGGCGCCGCCGCATGTAGGTGAGCAGCTCCGCCTGCAGCTGCACCACGGCCTGGTCGAAGCGTTCCCTGGCCGGCGCGCGCTCCTCGCGCACGTGCCAGCGTGTGGTGACGCGGCCAAGCCCGTAGATGCCCGCCGCGGGCGCGCGGGCCGGCAACTCGCCCACGGCGTAGGCCCTGCGGTGGCGCCACGGGCGGCTGCCGTAGCGCTCAACCGGCACCGCGCTTGCGGTGTGCGCGCGTGCCGCGACCACCTGGCCAATGACAGCGTGGCGGTCTGCACGCGACGCGCCGGTCATGCCCTCACTCATCATGCGACGTCTCCAGCAACGGGCCGGGCACATGCGGTGCGCGCATGCGCTGCGGCGTGATCAATGTGGGTCTACAAGGCTGATGACCAACTCGCCATCGCGCTGGCGGATGTGCAGCTTGCTGCCGATGGCAAAGCCCAATTGTTCCAGCCAGCGGCCGCGCAGGCGCAGGGTGGGGTAATCCCCCCACTTCTAGCGGTCGCCAGAAGTGGAGCTAAGTGGCCATCGCCAACTTCATGGCAGGCGTGAT
>NZ_JAJGQM010000094.1 GCF_020784175.1 Xanthomonas campestris pv. asclepiadis | reverse complement strand
GCCCGCCGAGTTCCGTGATCAACATCAACCGCAGACCTCTAGTTTTGGCTGGCATTGAATTAGGGGGAGTCGACAGATGGTTCAATCGAATTTCGGGGGAATCAGGAACTGCCTCTTTATCAATGCTCAGAGCAAGCAGACGGTCCCTATGCTTCTTGCACCTCTGAGACGCCTTGGGATCGCCGCAGCAGGGATTTTAGATATTGACGCTGTTAAGGAAGGCGGAGCGGTCTTCTCCCGCTTAATGAGGAGTGCAGGTATACCTGAGGGCCTTCAAGAATCGATAGGCATACAACGGCGCCGCGTCTATGAAAGACTCGCCTTCTCCGGAAAAAATATGAAAACTGAGGGCGGAATTAATCTACTTTCTGGAGATGACTTATTGAGCGCGAAAGAATTTTTTCAGACGATGGCTCGATATGGAATTTTATTCGTTCCCTGTGGGGAATTGGAGTCCTGGCTGAGTGAACTCGGCATTACAGGACATGGCCCGGACTGGCTCATAAAAGTATTCGAAGCTATGGGTGAAGAGCCTTCCGCATATGGATATGCAGCCCCAACTGAAGGGGATGTTTGGGACTTTGTTAGAGAAGTCGGAAGCTGGCTACAAAATCCCATGAGAGGTGGAATGAACAAGACCTCGCAATAATTAACACCATGGAAGCTCGCCCAGACATAGTCTGTGCGACGTTAAACTCGAAATACCTAACTCGGAGGTAATCCGCTTATCGGCACTGGGATTGGTTGACTTCAGTACGTTGGTGCATCCTGACCACTATTGGCGAACATCAGATCTTTTTAATACCTCTCAATCAAAAGCGCGATAGCACGAATAAATCAAATCAATCTTGGTGACCCCGGCCCGATTCGAACGGGCGACCTTCCCCTTAGGAGGGACAACGTCGCTACACTAAGACCCAAGCAGGACAAGGCTTTCCCTGGAAGTCCAGCCTGACTGTGGCAAGTCTGTGGTAACGACCGGCCTACTCACGCCGATTGTCAAAAAAGTGGTGACCCCGGCTGGGTTCGAACCAGCAACCTCGTCCTTAGGAGGGACGCGCGCTATCCAATTGTGCCACGGGGCCATCCGCCTAAGGATACAGGGAGACGCTAAGTGAGCAAAGCCAAAGCAGCTGTCAAGCCGGGGCGCACCAAGACCTTCAATGGCACGCTTCCGCGCGGCATCAAAGCCTCCCAGGCCGTTAGCTCTGTAGCGGGCGTGACGCTCAGGACGGACGGGCAGCTGAGGTGGGAGGCGCGTATCCGGAGGTCCCTCGACGGGCAGGCGTTGAAGTTCCCGCTGGTGCGCTACCCCGTCGACCCCAAAGCGCCCCCGAACACTGAGCATCACATCGACGCTGCACGGCTCATGGCCGAGGCGTATGTCCGCCGAGAACACGCCTCCTTGGAGCTTCGGCAAACTCCGTATGCCCACACTGCCGAGGCTTGGACCTTCGGGGATCTGCTGCGACGGTTTATCCAAGAAATCGATGATGGGCTGATCAAGCACGCGTCGGTCAGGACCGACCACTCCAATGCCCATCTCTTCCTTGGGGGCGGCAAAGGTCTCGGATTGAGCCAGACCGGCATGCCCCACCTCACCCGCAAGCTGGCCAAAGACTTGACTCAGGATGACTTCCTGGGGCGCCATGCCAGCTCGTTCGTGAACTCATACATCAAAGTCAAGCGAGACGGCACCACGCTCCCGATGGCCCAGGGGAGCAAAAAGCGGGCCCTAACCACGATCCGGAACCTTTTTCGGATTGCGCACGAGACCTGGCAGATCGATCTGCGCTCGCCGATCAAGAGCTTGAAATCCCTCGGTAATCCCCCCGCCCATTAGCTGACGCCAGAAGTGGAATTTTCTCGTCCCCTTTCCCGAGGAGGTTCCATGAAG
>NZ_JAJGQM010000093.1 GCF_020784175.1 Xanthomonas campestris pv. asclepiadis | reverse complement strand
TCTTCATGGAACCTCCTCGGGAAAGGGGACGAGAAAATTCCACTTCTGGCGTCAGCTAATGGGCGGGGGGATTACCACACAACGCTGGCAACTGCTGTCTGCTTCGCTTCTTCTGTGATGTTCTGACCATGCAATGGCCACGTGGCAAGCACGAGACTGAAGACAAAAAGGGCAATGATCGATCGGCTCATATGTCTTACTCCCTCTAGGGTCTCGTTGGTTGACGACAGAATTACTCTGCGCTTCGCATTGCGGCGATGAGACTTGCTTTATAACTTAACCTGACCCTGTTATTTTAACCTGCCCCCCTTATTTTGAGTACACGGCGCATAGTGAAGCGTGACTCATCAATGGACTCGGGCTTGAACTGGTCAAACATGCTGAACGCTTCTAGAGGGACTCGAAATGCGGCATTTGGGTTGTGATAAACCTCGAAATCAGGCCCGCTATAACGGTCGATGTTGAAAAAATCCATCGTAGAATAGATGACCGCAGAGCAAGTTTTCTCTTCAGAGCCGAAAAAAGGGGAGGTTGCCACAATTGAACCCGACCTCTTTATAATCTCGGGGGTGTAATCGTTGAATTGATCCATTACCTTCCCCGTGCTTGGATCAATGCTCAATGTGAGGTTTCCAACCCCATAAAGTGCACGTGACGGATAAGACGGTTCGGCTCCAAACTTTGCATGGGGCACCTGTGAGGGGTTGATGCAAATGATGTAGCCGTCTTGCTGCGAAATTCGGCCAGAAGCTCGTGCTCGCTGGTAGTGCAACAGCTTCTCTCGAAGTGCCGCCGTAATACGTAGGACGATCTGATCAATTGGAACAGTCCCGGCTACATCTGGTCCATATTCAATCGGCGGTACTGCGTCCGGACCGATGCCTGCCTTCGGGGATACGGCTTCTATCCACATTCGTCTTCCGTTGACCGGGACGTAGAACTCGGGTCCTGCATCGCTTTCCTTTACCACTTCAAAGCCTGCTACAAGCAGCTCAGTGCAAAGTAGCATTTCCCAAAAACGTGCATGAAAATCAACTCGTAGGGAACTAAGGAAGTTTCGGTCGGCGTAAGGCGCATACTTTTCCCACATCGCTTCAGCTTTCCTGCGATGTGCGACGGCATGAGGCAGGAAAGCGCACTTGTAAGCGTCGCACGCAGGAGCCCTCTCATCAAATAGGGAAGAATTCATAAGCGCAGCCTAAATTCGCCTGTCAGCGCATACCTACCGTAGCGAAGCGGCAGCGAAGGCAGTGATGTCGGATGAATGCGATTCTTGCGCCCGGCACAATTAATCATAGACCCTCCGTTTGATTGGGCGAGATCGGCCAGCGAGGTATAGCCGCAGGTAGATTGTGCGCCCCTTGAGAGCCGCTGGACCGGTTTTGAAATTTTGCATTTCAGTGAACGATGCTCGAGTGTTCCGCAAGCTTGATATCCTCGACATCCTCTTCTGCATCTACGCTGTGAGACTGCTCCCACCTAAAAATCTTACGTTCGCACCACACAAGCTCCCAGTACGTAATAATAAGCGGAGTAGCGCCGAGGTTACGAATTATCACCTGATTTCCGATGTATTCATTGCTCGTGAAGTTGTACCCAACTTCGATTTGAATGCGTGCGCGCCAAACCTCCCAAATCTTGATTACAGCAAGGAGCGTGGATAGCACCGCTCCCCATGTAGCTATGGGCGTTGACCCCTGTTGTAATGTGCTCACGCATAAATTCACATTCATTTCCTCCAAACGCTAGAATTAACCACGCCGCGAAGCGGCGTAAATTTGATTAATCGTTATCCCGAGAGCTGGGTCAGATCAAATTTTTACCTGATTAGCCCTATTCCTCAGCCATGAAAGTTGCTTGCCATGCGCAGAACGCGCTCTGGGCAAGGCTTGCAGCGCA
>NZ_JAJGQM010000092.1 GCF_020784175.1 Xanthomonas campestris pv. asclepiadis | reverse complement strand
GCCCGCCGAGTTCCGTGATCAACATCAACCGCAGACCTCTAGTTTTGGCTGGCATTGAATTAGGGGGAGTCGACAATGGGAACACCATCTTGGCCTCGATGAAAGTAGATGCCCCTGAACTGAACGGAGCCGGGATCTTTTAGCTTGGCCTTTACTGCGTCCTGCCCTCGAGCAATCCACACGGCCTGTGGAGTTTTCTCGTCAGCGACAGGATCTGGTGCAACTGGCTTGAGAAAGTTGTTTGCCAGCAAGATCACCACTACACCTACTGCTACGGCGCCCGCGGTTGAAACAATGACCGAAGCGTGCCCCTTGTCGCGGGCCTTTGCGCTAGCTCTTGCGCTACCTATGGCGAGTGGAATGCCTATGAGTGGAATGAATATGTAGGCAGTTGCTACAAGCCCCGTGGGCGCAGAACCGGCATCAATAAAATTGGACACCATGAGGTAATAGATGATGATTGCCGCGATTCCGATCAGTGCGCCCATGCTCCTGTGTCCGTGTTCGAGTGATGGCTCATTGCCACATAACGCCTGAATTAAGCCGCACCGCGAAGCGGCGTCGGCTTGAATGAACTGTTAGACCTCATTTTTGATCTCACGGATCAACTTGACGATCTTCATGGCGCGCTTCGAATAGTCAGTGCAAGCGCTTGCATGGCTATCTGATGCTCTTTCGTGATTGTGATCAGTCACGGTATAGGTTAGATCCAAGTATTTCTCTGCTCTGTCTACCAAGCCATCCAAGAGCGCGATCTCGCGACGGAGTTGAAGAAGTTGTCTCTGTAGTGGCGTTTTGAAGCTTAGAAACGCAGACACGCGCGAATCCAGAAGGGGTACGGCGTAGTGTTGCAAGCCGAGGCCGATTCCGACTGGGTCTGCGGCGTGCGTCGCAAGAGCAGAAAGTTGAGCGTCATCGAGCTTGAGAAATGTCTCTACGCCTTCTCCAAGCCGTCTTACAGCCGCTACTTGCGGGTGCTCATTAACCACGGCCTTCATTTCCTGGAGAAACTCACGATCAAGAATGCCTTGACTCATCCTGACACGGTAGGCTGCGGCTGCGATGGTTGTAGCAAACTCCTCGAGCTCCGTGAATATCGCAGCTCTGCCGAGTTCGTTGTCTTTGCGCTGTCTGATCGCATCTACGATTGAGGGGCCTAGCAAGCCAAGAAGCCAGCCAACGAATATGAGTGCCACTGGCTCGAGAAAATTTGGCATGAGGTCTAACGCTGGAATTAAGCCGAGTTGCGAAGCAACTTCGGCTTGAATGAGTTGTTAGGCAGTGAGTGGCCGCAAAGGTTGGATGGTGCAACCATGCTCCCCAGCACTGCCGCCTGGACCGAGTGTGCCACAGCCTGCGGGATGGAGCTTGCCCAGCGACGCACCGATGCGGACTGCTACCGAAGCCAAGTGCAACGAGCGTGCCGCGGCAATGACGGACAAGGGCGAAGCACCGAACTTACCGCAACCAGCAACGGTGATAGCGACTTGCCGGAGCCGACCGCCTGCATGCCAGCCAACCGACCGAAGCCCTACCCACCAACTGATTTGCTCCACCACTGCCTAGCGCCTGAATTAAGCCGCGCCGCGAAGCGGCGTCGGCCTGAATGAATTGTTAGGGGGCAGCCTACGTGGCGTCATGACTGATCGCCAAGGTGCCGACGAACCATAGGTATGCAGACGCTGAGACTGTAAGCAGGTGCAGCACGCCCACCCAGCGCCACCGAAGGGCCAAGACCGAAGGGGCAACTAGGGCGACTGTTACGACGAGCCCAGCTACTGGGAAATACCTAGCGGGTTGCGATGATTCAATGCCGGGAATGCCTGCCAGAAGACACGAGGCCGCAAAAACAAGGAAAGCAGAAAGGCTTGCAGCTGACGCCTTGAGCTTACCGTTTGGTGTTGCAGCGAGAGCAAAAACCGGGAGGATAGCGGTGAGCCCGATGAGTCCTGGTATGCCTTGTTCTGCGGCAAATAGAACGTGGCGCCAATCCATAAGCTGTCACTGCCCCCTAACGCCAGAATTAAGCCGAGCCGCGAAGCGGCTTCGGCTTGAATGAATTGTTAGGCGGCAAATCAGGGGCCATCAGGCGGATAGTCTGGAAGTTGAGCAATGCGCATTGCTGCTATGTCGTCGCTGGCCGATCTGGTTGATGCATCGATCTCCGCAAGATACGTCTCGATGGCAATCAACCGGCTCTCATACTGCTGCATCAAGCTCAAGGTGGTGCCCTCCAGGCGAAAGGGCTTGCCATGAGGCTTAAACAAGATGAGAACGAGAAGAACGACAACAATCCACTCAAATGTGCTCATGCTTCACTCTCCCCAGTTGCAACAAACTTGCCATTGCCGCCTAAGGAACCTCTGAACAACGCATCGCAGATACGCGACACTATCCACTCACGTTGAGGAGTGATGCATGCAACTGACGTTC
>NZ_JAJGQM010000091.1 GCF_020784175.1 Xanthomonas campestris pv. asclepiadis | reverse complement strand
CCTTCGAAGCCGATCTTGCCGATACCGGGGAAATATTCTTTGGCGCCGATGTAGACGGTGTTGCTCATGGGGTGGAACTCCTGCAAAGAGGCGAGGGAAGAAGGAAGGGCGTTGCAAACCAGTGGCCAGTCACGCAGCGCGGCGATCGTGCACGCGCACCGCCACCGCGGCGCCAGCGCGCACGCTCGATCAGCGCCGGGGATAAATACGGGCGCAGGGCCTGACCCACGACGCACAAAATGTTAGCGCTACCACAATCGCGACCGAAAAAAGCCGCGCGATGGAGCGAAGCTGGAGATGCCATGCCGATCCCGAGTGAAGCGGTCTGCCCGACTTTACCCAGCCCGGCGCCGAAAGGCTTGCTGCGCTGCGAGATGTGCGCTGTCCCGACGAGCTGCGGGCACCCGCAGCCGCGTTGGGCCCGCTGACGCCGCAGCACCACCAGACGCACGCCGAACACTCCGCCCGCAAGCCTCTGACCGCCCGTTCAGCCGCGCACGCCCGGCGCCGGCCCGTCGCGCGCCGGGCAGCTACAATGGCCGGCTTATGACCGCTGTCCTGCCGCTGCCGCAACCCCTGGCCGACCCCGCGCCGCGCGACCCGCGCCAGCGGCTGCAGCGTGAGCAGCTGCGCCTGGGCAAACGCTTGCAGCGTCAGGTGGGCCAGGCGATTGCCGACTTTGGCATGATCGCCCCCGGCGACAAGATCATGGTCTGCCTGTCCGGCGGCAAGGACAGCTACACCTTGCTGGACATGCTGCTGCAGTTGCAGCGCAAGGCACCGGTGCCGTTCACCCTGGTGGCGGTCAATCTGGACCAGAAGCAGCCCGACTTCCCTGCGCAGGTGCTGCCCACTTACCTGCGCGGGCTGGATGTACCGTTCGACATCGTTGAGCAGGACACCTATTCGGTGGTCAGCCGGGTGATTCCGGCCGGCAAGACCATGTGTTCGTTGTGCTCGCGGCTGCGGCGCAGCGCGCTGTATGCCTACGCGCAGGCGCATGGCGTGACCAAGATCGCGCTTGGCCACCATCGCGACGACATCGTGGCCACGTTCTTCATGAATCTGTTCCACCACGCCCGGCTCGCGGCGATGGCGCCCAAGCTGCGTAGCGACGACGGTGCGCATGTGGTGATCCGCCCGCTGGCCTATGTGCGCGAAGCCGATATCGCCGCCTACGCGCAGGCGCGCCAGTTCCCGATCATTCCCTGCAACCTGTGCGGCAGCCAGCAAAACCTGCAGCGCCAGCAGGTCGGGCGGATGCTGCAGCAGTGGGACCGCGAGCAGCCCGGGCGTGTCGAGCAGATCGCCCGCGCGCTGGGCGATGTACGGCCCGAGCAACTGGCTGACCGCACCCTGTTCGATTTCCTGGCGCTGGGCCGCAATGGCGATGCAGCACCGCCCGATCCTGATCCCGATTCCAGCGCCTGGCTTGCCGCCGGCGACAGCGCACACGACAGCGACTGACGCGGCCACCGCGGCACCGGCAGTCTTCCCACCCTCCACGTTTCTTCCTCCTCTTCGGTCTGACGCATGTTCTTTCGTAATCTCACCCTGTTCCGTTTCCCGACCACGCTGGATTTCTCCGAGATCGACACGCTGCTGCCGCAGGTGCAGCTCAAGCCGGTCGGCCCGCTGGAAATGAGCTCGCGCGGTTTCATTTCCCCGTTCGGCCGCGACGAGCAGGAAGTGCTCTCGCACCGTCTGGAAGATTTCCTCTGGCTCACCGTCGGTGGCGAGGACAAGATCCTGCCCGGCGCGGTGGTCAACGATCTGCTCGAGCGCAAGGTCGCCGAGATCGAAGAGAAGGAAGGCCGTCGCCCCGGCGGCAAGGCCCGCAAGCGCCTGAAGGACGACCTGATCCATGAGCTGTTGCCGCGCGCCTTCGTCAAGAGCTCGCGCACCGATGCCATCCTGGACCTGCAGCACGGCTACATCGCCGTCAACAGCTCCAGCCGCAAGAGCGGCGAGAACGTGATGAGCGAGATCCGCGGCGCGCTCGGCAGCTTCCCGGCGCTGCCGTTGAACGCCGAAGTCGCACCGCGCGCCATCCTCACCGGCTGGATCGCCGGCGAACCCCTGCCCGAAGGCCTGAGCCTGGGCGAAGAGTGCGAGATGAAGGACCCGATCGAAGGTGGCGCGGTGGTCAAGTGCCAGCACCAGGAACTGCGCGGCGACGAGATCGACAAGCACCTGGAAGCCGGCAAGCAGGTCACCAAGCTGGCGCTGGTGCTGGACGACAACCTGTCGTTCGTGCTCGGCGACGATCTGGTGATCCGCAAGCTCAAGTTCCTCGATGGCGCACTGGACCAGCTCGAACACAGCGAAGACGACGGCGCGCGCGCCGAACTCGACGCGCGCTTCGCACTGATGAGCGCCGAAATCCGGCGCCTGTTCCTGCTGCTGGAAACCGCCTTGAAGCTGAGCAAGGCCGAATAACCAGGACTTCGAACGGTGGCGGCGTCAAGGCGCGATGCGCCGCTTGAATCATCCGAGGTCTAGAACAACAGCTCGCAGCGTCGAGGGCGCGGTGCCCTCACCGCTCGCGGGACACGCCGTGAACCCATCCCTGGGGGCTCGGTGGCGGCATCCATGCCGCCACACGGT
>NZ_JAJGQM010000090.1 GCF_020784175.1 Xanthomonas campestris pv. asclepiadis | reverse complement strand
TCAGGTGGGGCCATTGTCCAACCGCAGCGTCGCAGATCCTGCAACTACCGGCTGAGGAATGGGGCTAATCAAGAAACTTTTTGAATCAATACGACCCTCGAATTCCGCCGAATATGGCGTCCATTCGGTTGCTGGCTTCAGCGAAACCTTGCCACATTCGTTAAATTGAGTGTAGAAGGACTCAATACCTGCAACCATCTCGACCTCAGTTGCGTAAGAGCTACCTAGTGCAGAGTAACTCCATTCGGGATCGGAAGGTTGATCGTTACCAAGCCAGTATGTGAGCGTAACTGTCTGGTCTTCGTTTGTTTTTGTTTCTTTCACGTGCGTAGCCAAACGATACGCATACTGTGCATCGCTGGGACCAGCGATTTGCGCCATGGCCTCAATTGCACGATGTTGATTGTCGAAAGCGCCAACGGTTGTGGTCGGAATTTCTGGGTGCTTGGCAACAACCGTCCATTCTTGCTTGACCTCCTGCGCGCAGACTCCGCAGACAGTGCTTAGCAACAATGTGCAAGCATAACGACGCAGCCGCAGGGGCTTCAGAACTTCCATGTCCTATTCTTTCAAATTTTGGCAGCTGGCGATGCTGCAGACGACATCAAGATGCCGCAGCTAGAAATCGTCGTTATCATCTCCCGCAGAAATTGTCTTCGTCAAGCCTTATTGATCGGCTTCAACTACAAAGCATTCCTGCATGCGGCCAGTGCGCGGCTGATGTGCTTTTCCACCATCTTGATCGAGATGCCCATGGCTGCGGCCACTTGCGGGTAGGTGAGGCCGTCGATGCGGTTGAGGATGAAGGCCTGGCGGCATCTGGGCGGCAGCGCGGGTAGCGTGTGGGTGCGCAGGTGCTGCAGGATGCGGCGGGCGTCGGCGATCTGGTCGACGTGGGCGCCGTCTGCGGCCAATGGTGCGATCAGGTCCAGTGCGACGTGGGCGTTGGCGTGGCGGCGGTGGCGCGTGCGCCAATGCTCCAGCACCACGTTGTGGGCGATGCGGTACATCAGCAGCGCGTAGTCGCCGATGTCAGGCGCGTCGCGGTAGGCCAGCAGGCGGAGCAGCGTTTCCTGGGTGAGGTCGTCGGCGGTGGCGCGGTCACGCAGGCGCCGGCGCATGTAGGCGAGCAGGTCGGCATGCAACAGGCCGATAGCCTGGTCGAAACGCGCCCTGCCCGCTGCCGGCTCCTCACGTACGCGCCAACGCGTGGTGTGGCGTACGCGGGTGTAGCCGCGCATAACTGCGGCGCGCGGGTGCGCGACGTACGGCGTGCGTGGAGTGGCGGTTGTGCCTGAGCCGCTGCGCCGATGCCAGGCGGTGCAGGTGTTGGTCGCGCGTTCGACCGGCAGCGGCATCCATGTGCTGCCGAAGCGCGGGAATGTGCCAAGGGTGCCGGCCAGGGTGTCATTCACCATGCGGGTTCTCCAACTGCGGGGTGCACGCGCCGTGCGCGGGGTTGCGGCGGGTTGGTCACTCTGCAGGTGCCACGGTGACGACCAGCTCGCCGTTGCGCATGCGGATGTTGAGTTTGCTGCCGATGGTGAAGCCCAGTTGTTCCAGCCAGCGGCCGCGTAGGCGTAGCGTGGGGATGCGTTGGTGGCTGTCGGGGTAGTAGCCGTAGCCGACGGTGCAGTGTTGCGGGGCACGTGGGTGGCCTGGGCGCCGCGGCTTGCTGGGATCGGGGCGAGGCTCGGGGATGAAGGGGCGGTCGAGGTAAGGCCGCGGCGTGATCGTTGGGTCGAGCGAGCGCCAGACGACCTCGGTGGGCGGCGGCACCTTGGCGCGCTTGCGCGCGGGCTTGGGACTGGACGTGGATCGACGCATGGCAAAGCCCTCCTTGACGAACAGGCCCCGCCGCCGGATGGCGACGGGATGTCGGGAGGTTAGAAACCGCTAAGAGTCGGCGGGCGTATTTCCCCGAGGGGTGTTGTATTAGCCGCCCTCCCGACGCAGGCATCGCGTCGGTTGCACCCGCAAGACGCTGCAGGCACAAAAAACCCACCGGTTTGACGGAGGTGGGTACCGCTCTTAGAGGAGTTTCTACGCTCCTTGTGGTAGAGATTGCTGCGGGTCTGTTGGGATGTCAACTGCTTCGAGCTACAAAGTGATGGTGATTTTTTTTTGAGTGCGGCCACTACGAAGAACATGTAGATCGCCCCCCTTCTTGCTAGCTTCGTACCATGCAGCGGACTACCGTTTGGCCGAAGCATTGAGATTGTCCATGTCCGAGAAGATCAACCACCGCTTGCCGGAATCCCGATGCAGCGTGAGAGTGAACTTTCCTATATCACCAGGTGCATCTCCGTAGCCGTACGCACCGATGATGTAGGCGACATTACCTTCTGCGGAAAACCCGAGTGAGCGCAAACGTAGCGGGCCTCCGCTGCTACCTTCATAGGCCGCTTGAATAGCTGTCCTGCCCCGGATTGGGGGATGATCGCTTTGTAGCAAAAAACCATCTTCTGCAAACAACGCAGCAAGAGCGTTTGCATCGCCTTTACGCCATGCGCTCTCATAGTCGCGAAGTACTCGATCAAATTCTTGGGGTAACACGGTAATCCCCCCACTTCTAGCGGTCGCCAGAAGTGGAGCTAAGTGGCCATCGCCAACTTCATGGCAGGCGTG
>NZ_JAJGQM010000009.1 GCF_020784175.1 Xanthomonas campestris pv. asclepiadis | reverse complement strand
TTCTTCATGGAACCTCCTCGGGAAAGGGGACGAGAAAATTCCACTTCTGGCGTCAGCTAATGGGCGGGGGGATTACCTGCGGCAAGTGCATGGAGTCCGGCATGTCAACGCCCTGGCTCCAGACCAACGGCTGACGCTCCACCGTGTCGGTTTGACGATCATCTATGGCGACAACGGCTCGGGAAAATCCGGTTACGCGCGGATTCTCAAGAAGGTGTGTCGCGCCCGTATGCCTGGCCGAGCCGAGGAAATCGCCCCTAACATCTATGACGCAGCACCAGGCACGCCGAGCGCCACGATTGAATACGCGATCAGCGGCCAGAACCGCACATGCGCTTGGCAGCTTGGACAGGCTGCCGACGCCGCGCTCTCAGGCATCAGTGTGTTCGATTCCCGCACCGCAAACGTCCACGTGGGTGATACGAATGACGTGGCTTACACGCCATTTCCGCTCAAACTGTTGGGTGCGCTGGCGCAGCTCTGCAAATCGGTCAAGGACAAGCTGGTAGCCGAGATTGCGCAGATAAAGGGGCAAACGCCCGCAGCGATAAGAACGCCGGCATGCAGCAGGGACACAGCGGTCGGCAAGCTCATGGCCCGGCTCACCGCCAACACTGCGCCGGCGACGGTCGAAGCGTTGGCCACGCTCACGCAAGCAGAGCAAGACCGATTGGCACAGCTCACTGCGGACCTGGCTGGCGATCCGGCTCGCGCGGCGCGCCAGCTTGCGGCGTTGAAGACCAAGGTTGATGGGCACATTGCGCGCCTGGATCGGTTGTTTGCTTCTATCAGCAACGATACCGCCAATAACCTGCGCCGCCTTGCCGCTGATAGCGATGCCGCGCGCCGGGCGGCAGAAGCTGCTTCCAGTGCGCTTTTCCGGGACGAACCGTTGCCGCAGATTGGGTCGGAGGTTTGGCAGGCACTATGGACCAGTGCCCGAGCATTTTCGGACGCGGAAGCCTATCCCGAAAAGCGCTTCCCCGTCACAGATTCCGGCAGCGTATGCGTGCTTTGCCAGCAGGAATTGACGCACGTCGCCGCTGATCGTCTCAATCGCTTCGAGGCTTTTGTGCGCGACGACAGCCAGCAACGTGCCGACGCCGCGCGCGGCGCATATGACAGGGCGCTGGCAACGTTCAAGGGTGAGGCTATTTCCTTGGCAGAGCTTGCGAACATTGTGGCGACCGTCCGCGACGAACTGCGCCAGGATGCCTTGGCGATGGAGATCAAGGGCGCGACCCTGCGTGCCTTGTGGCGTCATCGCCAGATCAGGCGACGCCACGCAAGTCCAAGCGCCGCTATTGACGTGCCCGTTACGGAATACTCGCGTCAGGCGCTGGTCGATCAAGCAGCGGGCATTGAGACTCGGGCGAACGCCCTTGCCGCGGAGGCTGGCTCTCCAGCTCGCACCGCCTTGCTTGCCGACAAGGCCGAGCTTGCGGATCGGCAATGGCTTGGTGGCATCAAAGCCGATGTTCTCGCTGAAATCGAACGCCAGAAGAAGATCGCACTGCTTGAGACGGCCCAGCGGGACACTGCTACCAACCGCGTCACCACCAAGAGCACCGAGATCGCTCAGGCTTTGGTGACGGACGCGCTACGCGCACAGTTTGTTCGCGAGGTGGCGAGCTTTGAGATTGCTGGCCTCGCTGTGGAACTTCGGCAGCAAAACAGCGTTCAGGGCATCCCTCGCTTCAAGGTCGCACTTACGCGGAAGCCCACAGCTGCGGTGGGGCAGGTCTTGAGCGAAGGCGAGCATCGCTGCGTTGCCTTGGCCGCGTTCATGGCCGAACTCGCCACCACCGAAAACAAGTCCGGCATCGTCTTTGACGATCCCGTTTCCTCGCTCGACCACATGCACCGGGAGGCCGTGGCCAAGCGCCTGGTAGCTGAGGCCGCGCATCGCCAGGTCATCGTCTTCACGCATGATCTTGCGTTCCTGTTCGAGCTGAATCGCGCTGCGGATGATGCTCAGCCCAAGCCGCCGGTGGCGATTAGCTCCATCAGCCGGGGGGCTGACAAGGCAGGCTTCTGCCGCAGCGAGCCGCCATTCAAAGCGCGTCGGGTCAGTGACATCACCACAAGTCTGAGTAATCAGCTTGCCGGTGAACGCTACCATTTCGAGCAAGGCAATCAAGACGAGTGGCGAAAGTGCGTCAAATCCATCGCCGCAACGTTGCGCGATACGTGGGAGATCGCGGTTGAAGAAGCTGTCGGGCACGTCATCCGGCGACTGTCCAACGAAGTGAAGACGCCTGGCTTGGTCAAGCTGACCGCGATCACGGTTCTCGACTGCGAGGCCATGCGTGACGGGTTTGGTCGCTGTTCCGAACTGCTGCATAGCGCCGCCGCTGCGTTGAACCGCCCTCTGCCGAGGCCAGAAGCACTGACGGCCGAGATTGGTGCCTTAGCGACCTGGGCGGACAGCCTTCGGCAGCGTCAGGGCGCTACGAGGTTGCCTTGAATCCTCGGCGTCACCCAAGTGCTGTGGAACTGAGCGTGGTATTTTCCATGGCACTTGGAGAACAACATTTTGTAAGTCGTTGATAGATATGGTGGCTTTGCATTTATTTATGATAGAGTGGGATGAGTTGAACGACAAAGGCGCCGTGAGGCGCCTTTTCGTCAGGGCGTGCAGTTAACCGACAGTTTGCGTTCAGTGATGCATCGCCAGTTGCGCGCTGTGCTGGAAAGCAGTGCGTAGCGCTTGCAGATGTCGACGTCGATTGTGCTGCGCCGCGCCGCCGCCAATCTTTTTCAACGCACCTTGGCCAGCGCCACACGGGCATCTGCCATGAACTTCTGCGTTTCCTGTGGCGTGGAGAGATTGGCGCCCAGCTGATTGAGCACTTGTTCGATGTCGCTCGATGCGTCCCAGGCTTCGTCGCAGAGCATGCCGGCGATCGGGTCGAGATAATTCAACGCGACTTTTTCCAGTGCATCGCGGACGCGCTCGTCGGGTGCAGATCCGCCGCCGACGGATGCAGGCGACGCGCTCGGTGCCGCGACAGGCGTTACTGCAGCCGTCACGAGTGCCGGTGCAATTGGCGCACGCGGCCCAGCCGGTGCACCACCCAGATCCTGTTCGAAACCGCCCATCAACCATTGGCGCGCGTCGTCGCTCAGCAGCGACGGCTTGCCCATGCCGGCACCGGGGTCGGCCTGGAAGCGGGCCTTGGCCGCATTGACCATGGTGAGGCGTTGCACCGCCTCGTCATTGCGCAGCATGCGGAACACCACTTCTTCGATCTGCCCGGCATTGAGGCGGACGATGCAGGAGTGGTTCTCCTCGGTGACGACGAACAGAAAGCCGGACGCCTTCTTCAGTGCCAGCGCCTTGAGCTCGCGCAGCACGTCGATCAGCGGACGGAATTCAGTGGACATGGCGTCTTCCTTGCATCATCTGGTACGAAGTGGGTGCGCGCGGCTCAGCGTTTGCTGAGCCGTTCCATGGCCAGCCGGACGCTGTTGGACAGGCGGGAGATGGCGCGCGCCAGGGTACCAATTTCATCCTTGAGGTTGACCTCGTCGATGGTGTGGTTCCACTTGCCCAGGCTCAGCTCTTCGGCCACGGTGGTCAGGTGCTGGATCGGGCGCAGCACGCGGTTCCAGATCAAGGCCCACTGCAGGCCCAGCAGCAAGGCGCAGACCAGCAGGCCGATGCCGGCGATCCACAGCGACTGGCGCACGATCACGCCATTGACGTCGCTCTTGGGATAGGCCGAGACCAGGGTGAAGCCCCAGTCCGGCACTTCCTGCTTGGTGACGACCCAGTCGTCCGGGCTGTCCTTGACGATCCGCTCGATGGTGGCGGTGTCGGTGGTGGCACCGGTGGTGGACTGGAAGCGCAGCGTGTTCTTGCTGTCGAACACGGCGATGAAGCCGGAGTCGAGCACGCGACGGCTGCTGACCACGTTTTCCAGCGCCTGCGTGTCGGCCTTGTAGCCCACGTACCAGGCACCGATCACGCGCTTGTCGTTGCCGGCAAAGATCGGCTCGTAGCCGGTGACGTACGGGTTGCCGAGGATGTCGACCACGCCGTAGAAGCTTTCGCCGTTGCGCAGCTTGGCGGCGGCCTGGCCATTGGGATCGAGCACGGTGCCGATGGCGCGGCTGCCGTCGTCCTTCTTGACGTTGGTGGAGATGCGCACGAAGTCATCGCCGGTACGCGAGAACAGCGTGGCGGTGCCTTCGTGGATGGCGGTGACATCGTCGAGCATGTCGAAGTCGTTGGCCTGCGCCTTCTGGCCCAGCAGCAGGTCGTTGGCATTGCGCTCGCCCACGCGCACTTCGTTGCCGATGCTGGCGGCGCCGTGTGCATTGGCTTCCTTGCGCAGCTGGCGCATGGAGGAATTGACGCGGTCCAGCATCATCGCGCGGGTGACCGAGAACAAGGTCTGCAAGGACACCGACTGGCGCTCGATCGCGTCGCCGGCCTCGAACTTGACCCGGTTCGCTTCGGTAATGGCCAGAATGACCGTCAGTGCCGCTACCACGACCAGCACCAAGGCCAGCACCGGCAACAGCAGGCGCACTCGCAAAGAGTGACGAAGCATCGCAATTCCCCTGAACGCGTTTAATGATTGGATCGAGTGCCGTCGCAGCCCCCCGGCGGCGGTCGGACCTAGCCGTTATCGGCGGTTGCACACGATGCTGAAGCGGCCCCCACGCCGCTGGCGGTGCATACGATAGCTCAAGCCGATCGTTTTGACAGGGCGGCAGGCGCGTTGCGTGGCCCTGCGTTCAAGAATGGTCGACCTCGTTGCAAAGTCGAGGGCAGGGCGGGAGAACGCAGTCGGGCTTTGATGGCGAATGTCGCTGTGGATATCGGCCGATCGCCGCCGACTGACGTAAGCAGCCGACGCAGGTGATGGAGCGACACAAACAAAAGGCCGATTCGTTCGAGCCGGCCCTTGTCTATTGCAGCGTGAACCGATCAGGCCTTGGCAAATTCCAGCAGATCCTTGTTGAACTGATCGGCGTGGGTCACGGTGAGGCCATGCGGAGCGCCGGCGTAGATCTTCAGTTCGGCGTTCTTGATGATCTTGGCCGACAGCTTGCCGGATGCGTCGATCGGCACGATCTGGTCGTCGTCGCCATGCACCACCAATGCCGGTACATCGATCTTCTTCAGGTCCTGGGTGTAGTCCACCTCGGAGAACTGCTGGATGCAGTCGTACTGGCCCTTGTGGCCGCCCAGCATGCCCTGCAGCCAGAACGCATCGCGCATGCCTTGGGTGACCTTGTGGCCGTCGCGGTTGGCGCCGAAGAACGGCGTGGTCAACTCCTGGTAGAACTGCGAACGGTCCTTGGCCACACCTTCGCGGATGCCGTCGAACACGCTGATCGGCAGGCCACCGGGATTGGTCGGGTTCTTGACCATCTGCGGCGGCACCGCGCCGACCAGCACCACCTTGGCCACGCGCTTGCTGCCATGGCGGCCGACGTAATGCGCCACTTCGCCGCCGCCGGTGGAATGGCCGACCAGGATCGCGTCTTGCAGATCCAGCTGCTCGATCACCGCCGCCAGATCATCGGCGTAGGTATCCATGTCGTTGCCATCCCAGGTCTGCGACGAGCGGCCATGACTGCGACGGTCATGCGCGATCACGCGGAAGCCGTGTTGGCCCATGAACAGCATCTGCGCGTCCCAGGCATCGGCGCTGAGCGGCCAGCCGTGCGAGAACACCACCGGCTGGCCCTTGCCCCAGTCCTTGTAAAAAATGTTGGCGCCGTCGGGGCGGGTGACGAAATTGGACATCGGGTTGACTCCGTTGTTGGTCTGGTGGGGCGGTGTGGGGCGGTGTGGTGAGATGGGCGCGTAGCGCCGGGGCAGCACTGGCGAAGCTCGGTAGCGACAACGCTGCCACGGCGGCCGTGCCGGAGATGAGAAAGCTGCGGCGTCCGGCGTCGGCCAGATGCGCTCGAACGGATGCATGGAAACTGCTGAGGGCGAGGGCATACCCCGGGCGTCGCATGACGCGGTCGGTAGAGCACGCGTCGAATTGGTTGTTGTGCACGCGGTACACGCGAGGCGCCGCTAGCGCATCAGCCTCGACCGCACAGGCGGATCACTACGACAGATCGCTGGGACGGATCACTGCAGCGCGGTATCCCACAACAACTTGACGTTCAAACAGACGATCACCGCCGCAATGACCCAGGCGATGCGCACCAGCCACGGTGGTGCCACCAGCGCGCCCATCAAGTCGCGATCCGACACGAAGCGCACCAGCGGGATCACCGCAAACGGCAGCTGCATCGACAATACCACCTGGCTCAGTACCAGCAGCCGCGCGGTACCGGCCTCGCCATACAGCCAGGTCACGATCACCACCGGCACGATCGCGATGCCGCGCGTCAGCAGGCGGCGCAGCCACGGCGGCAAGCGCAATTGCAGAAAGCCTTCCATCACGATCTGCCCGGCCAGCGTGGCGGTGACGGTGGAATTGACGCCGGAGGCCAGCAGCGCGACCGCAAACAGCGTCGAGGCCAGCCCCACGCCCAGCATCGGCGCGAGCAGCGCATGGGCCTGTTCGATTTCCTGCACATCGGTGCGGCCCTGCGCGTGGAACACCGCCGCCGCCAGGATCAGGATCGAGGCGTTGATGAACAGCGCGAACATCAACGCCACGGTGCTGTCGGTCACCGCCCAGCGCAGCGCCGACTTGCGGCCCGCGTCGGTGCGCGGATACGCACGTGTCTGCACGATCGACGAGTGCAGGTACAGGTTATGCGGCATCACCGTCGCACCGATGATGCCGATCGCCAGATACAACGCGCGCGGGTCGGTGACCACTTGCGCACGCGGAATGAATCCGCCCAGCACGGCTGCGATGGGTGGTGCCGCCAGCGCGATCTGGATGCCGAAGCAGACGAAGATGATCAACAGCAGCGCGATCACGAACGCTTCCAACGCGCGGAAACCGCGGTTCATCAGCAACAACACCAGCACCACATCCACCGCGGTGATGATGGCGCCCACGGTCAGCGGAATGCCGAACAACAGCTTCAATGCGATGGCGGTGCCGATCACCTCGGCCAGATCGCAGGCGATGATCGCCAGTTCGCAGATGCCCCACAGCGCCAGGTTCACCCCGCGCGGGTAACGCGCCCGGCAGGCCTGTGCCAGATCCAGCCCGGTCGCGATGCCCAGCCGTGCCGACAGGCTCTGCAGCACGATCGCCATCAGATTGGACAGCAGGATCACCGACAGCAGCAGATAGCCGAACTGCGAGCCGCCCGCCAGATCGGTGGCCCAGTTGCCCGGGTCCATGTACCCGACCGACACCATGTAGCCCGGGCCCAGAAACGCCAGCAGCCGGAACCACCAGTGGCCGCCCTTGGGTACGGCGACGCTGGCGTGGTGGTCGCCCAGCCCGCCGTTGGTCACTGCCGGCGAAGGGAGGGGCAGGGCTGCGTTGGTACGGAGATCGGCGGACATGCGGGGCAGGCTGGCTAGGGTCATACGGATGATATAGCAACTGCTATGCTGTTGAGCATTGGCAATCTAAATCGTAATGATCGGCTGCGTGCTTCAAACTACGCATCCCGGCACTGGCGCCGGACGTGATGACGGGGATGAGGGTGGGCAAGAGCGAAAAGCTGGAAGCGGCCGCACCGGCGCTGATCGACGCGCAGGTGCACATGGAGAGCTTCCGTCAGGTGCGCGAAGCGCGCCGCGCCGAACTGGTCGAGGACTATGTGGAGCTGATCTCCGACCTGCTGGTCGACGGCGGCGAGGCGCGCCAGGTCGATATCGCCGCGCGCCTGGGCGTGGCCCAGCCGACCGTGGCCAAGATGCTCAAGCGGCTGGTGCGCGACGGCTGGGTGGTGCAGCGCCCGTACCGCGGGGTGTTCCTGACCCCGGCCGGCGAGGCGCTGGCGGCGTCCAGCCGGCAGCGCCATCAGATCGTCGAACGCTTCCTGCTCGCGCTGGGCATCGACGAGGCCACCGCGCGGCGCGATGCCGAAGGCATCGAGCACCATGTCAGCGAAGCCACTGTGGCCGCGTTCGCCGCCTTCCTGGATCGCCAGGGCGGCAGCGCCGCATGAGCATGCCGGTGGAAACGTCGGTCGACGCGGCGCAGGCGCTTATCGACCAACAGTGGATGCAACGCGCCCTGCAACTGGCCGAGCGTGCCGAACGCGACTTTGACGAGATCCCGGTCGGCGCGCTGCTGATCGATGCCGGGGGCACCGTGCTGGGCGAGGGCTGGAACTTCAATATCGCCAGCCACGATCCCAGCGCGCATGCCGAGATCATGGCCATGCGCGAAGGCGGCCGCCGCCTGGCCAACCACCGGCTCATCGGCTGCACGCTGTACGTCACGCTGGAGCCGTGCGCGATGTGCGCCATGGCGATGATCCACGCACGCATCGCGCGGGTGGTGTTCGCCGCCAGCGACCCCAAGACCGGCGCCTGCGGCAGCGTGTTCGACCTGCTCACCGACCCGCGCCACAACCACCGCGTGCAGGTCAGCGGTGGCGTTCTGGCCGCCGAGGCGGGTGCGCGGCTGACCAATTACTTCAGGGCCAAGCGTGGCAAGCCGCCCCTCGCGCCCTGAGCGGCGCGGCCGCGGTATGATGCGCGCCCTTCAGCATCTGGCCGGCGACGGCCCTCCACAGGACGGCGACATGGCAGACACCCTTGCAGGCAACGACCGACTGATCTGGATCGATCTGGAAATGACCGGCCTGGATACCGATCGCGATTCCATCATCGAGATCGCCACCATCGTGACCGATGCGCAGTTGAACGTGCTTGCCGAAGGGCCGGAACTGGCCATCGCCCATCCCCTGGCGACCCTGGAAGCCATGGACGAATGGAACCGCAACCAGCACCGCCGTTCCGGTCTGTGGCAGCGCGTGCTCGACAGCCAGGTCACCCACGCCCAGGCCGAAGCGCAGACGGTGGCCTTCCTGGGCGAGTGGATCCGCGCCGGCGCCTCGCCGATGTGCGGCAACTCGATCTGCCAGGACCGCCGCTTCCTGCACCGCCAGATGTCGCGCCTGGAGCGCTACTTCCATTACCGCAACCTGGACGTGTCCACCATCAAGGAACTGGCACGGCGGTGGGCGCCGACGGTGGCCAATGGCTTTGCCAAGAGCTCGGCCCACACCGCCTTGAGCGATGTGCGCGATTCGATCGACGAGCTGCGTCACTACCGCCAGTTCATGGGCGCGCTGGGCGGCGATTCCCAGGCCGACGTGCAGCGCTAAGCGCCGGTCACGGCGTCGTTGCACGCTGTGGGCATCTCGCCGGTGTCCGACTGAGAACGGCGGACGGCGTTCGCCGATCAGCGCTCGCCGCTAATTGCATAGCCAGACGCACACGGTGGCAGCGCATCCAACAAACAGGCCGCATCCTTCGATGCGGCCTTTTGCTTTCCATCACGCCATTCAGCGCATCAGCGCGCCAGCGACGGTCCCTTGGTCAGATCGCCATCGTCGGCGACGCCTTTCAGCAACAGGTCGGAGATCGGCTTGCCGTCGGCATCGTGGTGATACACGTGCAGGTCGCGCTGCGGATACGGGATATTGAGCCCGTTCTCCAGCAGCTGATTGCGGATCTGTTCCAGCGTGGTGCTCTTGGCCGCGCCGAAATTGCCGTTGGTCGCATACGCGAACAACATCAGATCCACCGTGCTTTCGCCCAGGTTGGTGACCTGCACGAACGGTGCCGGCGACTCCAGGATGTTCGGATTGTCCTTGGCGATCTGCAGCAACAGCTGCTGGGCTTTCTTCAGATCGTCGCCGTAGCCCACGCCCACGGTCACTTCCAGGCGCCGGTTGGGCAGGGTGCTGTAGTTGACGATCGGCGAGGTGGTGATGGTGCTGTTGGGCAGGGTGATCATCCGCTCATCGAACGAGCGGATCCGGGTCTGGAAGATCCGGATCTCGTCGACGATGCCTTCCTGACCGGCGATCACCACATGGTCGCCATCGCGCATCGGCCGCAGCACGATCAGCATCACGCCTGCAGCGATGTTGGACAGCGAATCCTTCAACGCCAGACCAACCGCCAGACCAGCCGCGCCCAGTACCGCGATCAGCGAGGTCGGCGGCACGCCGATCTTGCTCAACGCACTGACGAAGACCAGCACCAGCAACAACGCATACAACACGTTGCGCAGGAAGTTGGTCAGCGTGATCTCGATGCGCGCGCGGGTCAGTGCGCGATGCAGCCACTGGCTGAGTTGCTTGGCCAGCCACATGCCGACCACCACGATCAACAGGGCCAGTCCCCAATTGAGCGCGTATTGCGCCCACGGGATATTGGCCCAGTTGAACGCCGGCTCCGCCGCCTTGGCCACCACCGGCTTTGCGGCGACTGCTCCCGCAGCCGCCGCCAACATCGCACCCACCATGCCCATCAACTCTCGCTCTTCAGCTTGGCCAGACGCAGCCAGGTATCGACCACGGTGTCAGGATTCAGCGACACCGACTCGATGCCCTCCTGCATCAGCCACTCGGCCAGCTCCGGGTGATCGGACGGCCCCTGGCCGCAGATGCCCACGTACTTGCCCTTGGCGCGCGCCGATTTGATCGCCATCGACAGCAGCTTCTTGACCGCTGGATTCCGCTCGTCGAACAGATGCGCCACGATCGACGAGTCGCGATCCAGGCCCAGGGTCAGCTGGGTCAGGTCGTTGGAGCCGATCGAGAAGCCGTCGAAGATCTCCAGGAACTCGTCGGCCAGCAGCGCGTTGGACGGCAGCTCGCACATCATGATGATCTTCAGGCCGTTTTCGCCCTGCTTGAGCCCGTTCTGCTCCAGCACCTCGATCACCTTGCGGCCCTCCTCCAGCGTGCGCACGAACGGGATCATCACCCAGAGGTTGTCCAGGCCCATCTCGTTGCGCACCTTCAACACCGCCTTGCACTCCAGCGAGAAGGCCTTGGTGAAGGACGGATCGACATAGCGGCTGGCGCCACGAAAGCCGATCATCGGGTTCTCTTCATGCGGTTCGTAACGCGAGCCGCCGATCAGGTTCGCATACTCGTTGGACTTGAAGTCCGACAGGCGCACGATCACCGTATTCGGCGCCACCGATGCGGTCAGCGTGGCGATGCCTTCGGCCAGACGGTTGACGTAGAAGCTCACCGGATCGCCGTAGCCGGCAATCTTGGCGTCGATCTTCTTGCGCACGTCGGCGTCCTGCTTGTCGTATTCCAGCAGCGCATTGGGATGGATGCCGATATGCGCGGCAATGATCATTTCCAGGCGCGCCAGACCAATACCAGCGTTGGGCAGTTGACCGAAGTCGAATGCGCGCTCCGGGTTGGCCACGTTCATCATGATCTTGAGCGGCGCAGGCGGCATGTTACCCAGATCGGTGGTGATGCGCTCGAACGGCAGCAGACCGTCGTAGATGAAGCCGGTATCGCCTTCGGCACAGCTCACCGTCACTTCCTGGCCGTCGCTGAGCACATCGGTGGCGTTACCCGAACCGACCACGGCCGGCACGCCGAGCTCACGCGCGATGATCGCCGCGTGGCAGGTACGGCCGCCACGGTTGGTGACGATTGCCGAAGCGCGTTTCATCACCGGCTCCCAATCGGGGTCGGTCATGTCGGCGATCAGCACGTCGCCGGCCTGCACGCGGTTCATGTCCTCCAGCGAGCGCACCACGCGCGCCACGCCGCTGCCGATCTTGGCACCCACAGCGCGTCCTTCGACCAGGATTTTGGCGCCCTTGGCTTCCAGAGAAAAACGCTCGATCTGGGTAGCGTGGCTGCGCGATTTCACCGTTTCCGGGCGCGCCTGCACGATGAACAGCTTGCCGCTGACACCGTCTTTCGCCCACTCGATGTCCATCGGGCGGCCGTAATGCTTTTCGATCACCAGCGCCTGCCTGGAAAGCTCCTGCACGTCTTCGTCGCTGATCGAGAAGGTGCTGCGCAGTTCGACCGGTGTGTCTTCGATGCGCACGCGCTCGCCGGGCACATCCGAGTAGACCATGCGGATCGCCTTGCTGCCGAGCGAGCGGCGCAGGATCGCCGGCTTGCCCGCGGTCAGCGTGGGCTTGTACACGTAGAACTCGTCCGGGTTGACCGCGCCCTGCACGACCATCTCGCCGAGACCGAAGCTGGAGGTGACGAACACCACGTCGCGGAAGCCCGATTCGGTGTCCAGCGTGAACAGCACACCGGCCGCACCGACGCCCGAGCGCACCATCAACTGCACGCCGGCCGACAGAAACACGTCTTCGTGCTTGAAACCATGATGCACGCGATAGGCGATCGCGCGATCGTTGTAGAGGCTGGCGAACACTTCCTTGACCTTGTGCACGACATCGTCGGCACCGGTCACGTTGAGGAAGGTCTCCTGCTGGCCGGCGAACGAGGCATCGGGCAGATCTTCGGCAGTGGCCGACGAACGCACCGCCACGGCCACCTCGCCACCACCGTTTTCCGCACACAGCTGTGCGTAGGCGGTGCGGATGTCGCGATCCAGTTCCGGTTGCAGCGGAGCGTCGATCACCCAGCCGCGGATTTCCTTGCCGGCGATGGTGAGGGCGCTAACGTCTTCGACGTCCAGCGTTGCCAGCTTGTCGAAGATGCGCTTGGACAGATCGTTATGCGCGATGAAATCCTTGAAAGCTTCGGCAGTGGTCGCATATCCACCGGGAACCGAAACGCCAAGCCCGGCCAGGTTGCCGATCATCTCGCCGAGCGAGGAATTCTTACCACCTACGCGGGCCAGATCGGCCAGGCGTAGCTCATGCAACCACAGGATATTCTCGTTCAAGCGCGATGCTCCGTATGGCCATCGCCCGAGCGGGCTGGATGGCCGCGTCCGTAGGAAGAAGTCGCTATGATGCAGTGCACAGCGGAATCTGCACAAGCATGAACCCGTAAGTTTTGGACACCAGTTCAAAGAGGTGGTCTTGATGTCAACAATTCGACCGGTGTTCTACGTCTCCGATGGAACCGGTATCACCGCTGAAACGATTGGGCATAGCCTGCTCACGCAGTTCAGTGGATTCAACTTCGTCACCGACCGCATGTCGTTCATTGATGATGCAGAAAAAGCGCGCGATGCGGCGCTGCGCGTGCGCGCGGCAGGCGAGCGGTACCAGGTGCGTCCTGTGGTGGTCAATTCCTGCGTCGATCCACAACTGAGCATGATCCTGGCCGAAAGCGGCGCCCTGATGCTGGATGTGTTCGCGCCCTTCATTGAGCCGCTGGAGCGCGAGCTCAATGCACCGCGGCATTCCCGGGTGGGACGTGCGCATGGCATGGTGGACTTCGAGACCTATCACCGCCGCATCAACGCGATGAACTTTGCGCTGAGCCACGACGACGGCATCGCACTCAATTACGACGAGGCCGA
Organism: Xanthomonas campestris pv. asclepiadis; assembly: GCF_020784175.1. GTDB lineage: Bacteria > Pseudomonadota > Gammaproteobacteria > Xanthomonadales > Xanthomonadaceae > Xanthomonas > Xanthomonas campestris_D. The sequence continues at coordinate 100,699 of NZ_JAJGQM010000009.1, read as the reverse complement.
CGTGATCCTGGTGGCGGTGTCGCGCGCAGGCAAGACGCCGACCTGCATCTACCTGGCATTGCATTACGGCATCCGCGCCGCCAACTATCCGTTGACCGAGGAAGATCTGGAAAACGAGCGCCTGCCGCCGCGCCTGCGCAACTACCGCAGCAAGCTGTTTGGCCTGACCATCGACCCGGAGCGGCTGCAGCAGATCCGTCAGGAGCGGCGCGCCAATTCGCGGTACAGCGCGGCAGAGACCTGCCGGCGTGAGGTGGCCACCGCCGAGCGCATGTTCCAGATGGAGCGCATTCCCACCCTGAGCACCACCAATACCTCGATCGAGGAGATTTCCAGCAAGGTGTTGTCCACGCTGGGGCTGCAGCGCGAGATGTTTTGAGGCGGGGATTGGTGCGGCGGGATTGGGGATTGGAGACGCGCGTGGCGTATCCACGAGCCAAGATTGCCCTGACGCATTCCGGTCCGTGGGCACGTTTCAGGGAAATAAAGCGGGCAGAGCAGGGCTCTGCCAAGGTAGGCCTGCCGGTGGCCGGTCGTCAATGCTGCCCGTGCGGCAGCGCAGCGTGTAGGATCGGTTCATGGCGCAAGCACTCAGTAAACTCGAACGCATCCCCAAGTTGAGCCGGTTCGGCTGGCTGATGGGCTTGTACGCAGAAAACTTTCAGCACCTGACCCGGTTGTTCGCGCCGGCTGACCTCGCTCCAGGCTCCTACGTGTCGTCGATCGGCGATGGCCTGGACCTGCGTCTGGACGTGATCGAATGTCACCGCTACACGGTCGAGCTGCGGCTGACCTACGATCTGTGCGACCCGGTGACCGGTGAGCCGGACCCGTCGGCCTATGTGCGGCTGTACCGCGATGCCCGCCAGGCCGAGACCACCCATTGCTACGTCGGCCGTCGCTGGCAGGACGTGATGGGTATGTTCCCGCCGCCGGCCGAGCTGATCAGCCACCGCATGCGCATGAACACCTTCCTGGGCAAGTGGCTGGACTATCTGGCCGAGCGCGGCCATGGCGTGGCTACTTTGCGGCTGGATACCGATTACGTCGCGCCACCGCGCCCCGGTGCGCAGGCCGCGGCCGGCTGAGCCTCTGTGCCACGCTGGTTGGGCAGCATCGGTCATACTGATGCGCTCGATTCTAGCTCGCCCGCCATGCCTTATACCCCCACCGTCGCCACGCTCGGCTACCTGTTGTCGCCCGACGGCACACAGGTGTTGATGATCCATCGCAATGCCCGCCCCGGCGATCAGCACCTGGGCAAATACAACGGGCTCGGCGGCAAGGTGGAGCCGGACGAAGACGTACTGGCCGGCATGCGCCGCGAGATCCGCGAAGAGGCCGGCGTGGAGTGCGGCGACATGCAGCTGCGCGGCACCATCAGCTGGCCGGGCTTCGGCAAGCACGGCGAGGACTGGCTGGGCTTCGTATTCCTGATCCGCAGCTTCGAAGGCGAGCCGCAGGCCTCCAACCCGGAAGGCACGCTGGAATGGGTGAGGATCGACCGCATGGACCAGGTACCGATGTGGGAAGGCGACCGCAATTTCCTGCCGCTGGTCTTCGATGGCGACCCGCGTCCGTTCCATGGCGTGATGCCGTATCGCGACGGGCGCATGCAGTCGTGGACGTATTCGCGCATCTGAGCGGGGATTGAGGGAGTGCGCAGCCGCCCAGGCGAGCGCGGCCGCTGTTGCCGGCTGACCATCGCTGGTGTCTTGCACCGGCTGCGCGCTGTTTCTGGTCTCCACTAGACCGCATAGTTTGGTCTAGTGACGGCAATACACGTGAGACAAGGATAGCGAGCGCAAGCGCAAGCCAGCGCTGTGCGACGCGCTGGCATGCCACCGGCATTCCGGCTCGACGCACTTCTCCACACCCGCTGTGGATGAATCCTGCGCAAGTCTGTGGACAACTCTGCGCGCGTCTTGCGGCGCAGGGCGATCACCCCGACTGGTGAAATTTTCGCCAGCCGCGCTCACTGCGCAGTCCAGCCGCCATCGATGGCGATCGCCTGCCCGGTGATGTTGCGCGCGGCATGCGACATCAGGAAGGCGACTGTGCCGGCCAGTTCGTCATAGTCGATAAAGGCGCCCTTGGGCATCGGCTTGAGCATCACATCGCGGATCACCGCCTCTTCGGCGATGCCGCGCGTGCGCGCCTGGTCGGCGATCTGGCGCTCCACCAGCGGGGTGCGCACATAACTCGGGCACAGCGTGTTGACGGTGATGTCGCAGTCGGCGGTTTCCAGTGCGATGACCTTGGCCAGGCCAACCAGGCCGTGCTTGGCGGCGACATACGCACTCTTGTAAGGGCTGGCGACCAGCGAGTGGATGCTGCCGATGTTGACGATGCGCCCGTAGCCGGCCGCACGCATGCCGGGCAGGACTGCGCGGCTGAGCCGGGCGGCACCGGTCAGCATCACATCCACCAGCAAGGCCCAGCGCTGCATCGGGAAGTCTTCCAGCGCCGACACCTGCTGCAGCCCGGCGTTGTTGACCAAGACCTGCGGCGCACGGGTTGTGCGTGCCAATGCCTGCGCGATGCTGTGGTCATCGGTGACATCCAGCGCCAGGGCTTCGGCCGAGCCGCCCGTCTCGCGCAGGCCCTGCGCCGTGCGTTCGGCCGCCGCCAGATCCATATCGCTGACGATCAGATGATGGCCGCCGGCGGCCAGCTCGGTGGCGATACCGGCGCCGATGCCGCTGCCTGCGCCGGTAATCAGGATGCTGTGCTTCATGCTGTCCTCGTCGTTGATCGTGCCCGGCCGGACCGGCCGCGTCGGTCGCCAGACTATCCGATAGCGCGAAACGGTCGCCTGCATGGCGTGCGCGCGTTACCCTTTGCGCCTTGCACTTCTCAGGTTCCGCATGAAACGCCATTTCTCGATGCTGCGCGATTTCCAACTTGCGGACTGGTTCACCCTGGCCAACGCCTTCTGCGGCACCGGCGCGGTGTTTGCGTCGATGCGCTTCCTGCAGGAAGGCCATCGCGGCGACCTGCTGCTGGGCATGGCGCTGATCCCGCTGGCGTTCGTGTTCGATGCGCTGGACGGGCACGTGGCGCGCTGGCGCAAGGCGTCCTCGACGCTGGGCCGCGAGCTGGATTCACTGGCTGACGTGATCTCGTTCGGGGTGGCGCCGGCGGCACTGGGCTATGCCTGCGGCATGCGCGGCGGCTGGGATTGGCTGGTGCTGAGCTATTTCGTCTGCTGCGGCGTGAGCCGGCTTGCGCGCTACAACGTGACCGCCGAAGAGATCGCCGGCGAGGCCGACAAGGTGCCGTACTTCGAAGGCACCCCGATTCCCACCAGCCTGCTGCTGGTGATCCTGCTGGCAGTGGCCGCCAGCAGTGGCCATATCGGCCAGACCTTGTGGTGGGGCCAGTGGCAGCTCGGGCCGTGGCAGTTCCACCCGTTGGTGCTGCTGTTTGCGGTGTCCGGCTCGCTGATGATCAGCAAGACTTTGCGTATCCCCAAACCCTGACCGGTACAGCCGGGCACACGCGGTAGGATGGCTGGTGGACAGTCACGGGAAGGGATCATGGCAACCAGCGGTTCGGACAACGGCAACTTCGAAGACAAGGCGCGCCAGTACTGGAGCGCCTGGGGAGATGCCATGCGCCACGGCCAGGCCGGTGCCGCTGGGCAGCCCGGTGCCGTTCCCGGGAAGGGGCAGGCCTCCGACGCACCGCAGGATTGGCGCAAGGCGATGGACTGGTGGTCGCAACTGCTGCCCACCCAGGCTGCACCGCAGGCGCAGGAGGCGATCGACCGCTTCCGTCATCAGGCCGGCGACTGGTTCGGCACCATGCAGCAGGTGGCCGCGCAGTTTGCCGGGCGCGACACCTCGGCCAACGAAGTCTCCGAGGCCTGGCGACGTGCCGTGCAAGGGCAGGGCGAGCAGCTGATGCAGTGGACGCTGGGCTCGCTGCGCGGCGGCAGCCCGGGCGGCTTCGACCCGTGGCTGCAGGACGCCGCGCAGGCCCTGGCGAAGTGGCGGGAGGAAAACGCGCCGTGGCTGGACATGCCGGCGTTCGGCCTGAACCGCAATCACCAGGCGCGCCTGCAGACGCTGGCCCGTGCGCAGCAGGAATACCAGGCGCAATCGCAGGCCTATGGCGAACAACTCAAGTCGGCCATCGAGCAGGCGTTCGGGCGGTTTGCCTCCAAGCTAGGCGAGCACGAAAGCAGCGGCAGTCAGCTGACCAGCGCGCGTGCCTTGTTCGATCTATGGATCGAAGCTGCCGAAGAGTCGTATGCCGACGTCGCCTTGTCCGATCAGTTTCGCGAGGTGTATGGCGGCTTTGCCAATGCGCATATGCGCTTGCGCGCCGCGCTGCAGGAAGAGGTGGAGCAGTTGAGCGAACGTTTCGGGATGCCCACGCGTTCGGAGATGGACGCCGCGCACCGCCGCATCGCCGAGCTGGAACGTGCGGTGCGGCGCATGCTGCGCACTGCCACCGGCCCGGGCAGCAAGCCTGCTGCGGCGTCGCCGGCTGATCCGGCCGGACCGGCCAAAGCCCCACGCGCGCCGGCAGCCAAGGCGGACGCTGTGCCCAAGCCGCCAGCTGCGACGACGTCCGCCAAGAAATCGACGGCGAAGACCGCTCCAGCCAAAACCACGAAGGCGTCGAAAAACGCCTCCAAGTCCGCCGGCACATCTCCTGGCACGCCGGCCGCACGCAAGCCACGTGGAGCGCAGGCATGAAAGGCCCGTTGGGATTCAGCGCCGAAGACCTGATGCAGGAAACCCTGTCGATGCAGCGCAAGCTGCGCGAGGGGCTCAAGTTGCTGCCCGGCGTGGAAGACGTGGATTACGGCGTGACCGAGCGCGAGGAAATCTGGCGCGATGGCAAGGTGGTGCTGTACCGCTTTGTCGGCGAGCAGGCGCCGGTGGCCAGGACGCCGCTGCTGATCGTCTACGCGCTGGTCAACCGCCCCTACATGGTCGATTTGCAGGCCGACCGCTCGTTGGTCAAGGGCCTGCTGGGCCACGGCCAGGATGTCTACGTGCTGGATTGGGGCTACCCGGACCGCTCCGAGCGTTACCTCACGCTGGAGGACTATCTGCTGCGTTACATCGATGGCGCGGTGGACCACCTGCGCGCGCAGTCGGGGCTGGAGGCGGTCGATGTGCTTGGCATCTGCCAGGGCGGCACGTTTGCGCTGTGCTATGCCGCCCTGCAGCGGTCGAAGGTGCGCAACCTCATCACCATGGTCACACCGGTGGATTTCCATACCCCCGACAACATGCTCTCCAACTGGGCGCGCATGGTCGATGTGGATCTGTTCGTGGACACCATGGGCAACGTGCCGGCGGATCTGATGAACGCCAGTTACCTGATGCTCAAGCCGTTCCGGCTGAATCTGCAGAAATACGTTGGCTTGCTCGACATCCTCGACGACAAGCAGGCGCTGGAAGATTTCCTGCGCATGGAAAAGTGGATTTTTGATTCGCCCGATCTGGCCGGCGAGGCCTTCCGCGAGTTCGTCACCCAGTTCTACCAGCGCAATGGCCTGGTGACCGGGCAGGTGCGCATCGGCGGGGAGGCGGTCGATCTACAGGCGGTGGACATGCCGGTGCTCAACATCTATGCCGAGCACGATCATCTGGTGCCGCCCGACGCCTCGCGTGCATTGCGCGGCCTGGTCGGCAGCGACGATTACACCGAGCTGAGCTTCCGTGGCGGGCATATCGGGATCTACGTCTCCGGACGCGCGCAGCGCGAGGTGCCGGTGGCGATCCACCGTTGGTTGCAGGAGCGTGGCGGAAACGCGTAACTGGATTTGCAAATACGCTGCGGGCGCTTATCGCTGCATGCGGCCAGACGCCGCAGCCATCACGAAGTACTGTCGCTGCGCTTTCTAGAATGGGCACCACGTTCGAAGGAGCATTCCATGGCCACGACCACCGCATTGTCCCGTTCCCTCAACGATCGCATGATCGCCGGCGTCGTCGGCGGCATCGCACGCCGGTTCGGCTGGAGCTCAACGCTGCTGCGCGTGTTGTTCGTGATCGTGTCGATCGCCTCGGCCGCGTTTCCCGGCATCCTGGTCTATCTGATCCTGTGGCTGCTGATCCCCAACCAGGCCGACTGACGCCCGCCCGGCACGGGTGGTCCGCGGTGCATGTGCTGGGCGCGCTATGGACGCTGCCCAATACCTTGCTCGGTCTGGCGATCGGTGCCACGGGAAGTTGCTTTGGTGCGCGTCCGCGCTGGTCCGGTGAGGAACTGGCCGTGGTGTTCCATGCTTGGCCATGGGGGCCGGGCGGGGCGATGACGCTGGGCAATGTGATCCTGCTCAAGGGCGCCTCGCTGGATCTGCAGTGCAGCACGTATGCGCATGCCGCCGGCCGTTGCCAGCACCCGCCGGTGCGCCTGGGCGATCACGAGCGGGCCCATGTCTATCAGTACATGCTGCTCGGCCCGCTGTTCCTGCCGGTGTATTTCCTGTGCGGCGGCATCCACGTTCGCAATCCGCTGGAACGGGCCGCCGACGCGTATGCGCTGCACGGGCACGGCTGGTGGCCGTGGGGCTCTCAGCGCAAGCGCGAGAAACTAAACAGTTCCGACAACGGGTGAGGCCTGCCTTCCAGTTGCGCGCGCAATAAGCCTGCGCCGATGGCGCTATAGGTGATGCCGTTGCCGCCATAGGCCATGGCGAACGACACCCGTGGCCCATGTTCGGGATGGGTGCCGAAGAACGGTAGTCCATCGGCGGTTTCGGCGAAGGTGCCGCCCCAGGCGAACACCGGGCACAGGCTCACATCCGGCATCGTCTGCTGGATCTTCTTCAGCAGCGTCTTCAGCTTGCGCATGACACGCGCATCGCGACGCGCGGGGAGATCGACGCTGTCGTCTTCGCCGCCGGCCACCACGCGTCCATCCGGTGTGCTGCGCAGGTAGAGATAGGGACGCGCGGTTTCCCACATCATGGTGTGCTTGAGCGCACCCATGTCGCTGTCGTGCAGGGGATCGGTCACGAATGCGTAGCTGCTGCGGTTGCGTGCCACGCGCTGCGACAGCCACTGCTGGTTTCCATAGCCCGCGGCCATGATGACGTGCCTGGCGCGCAGCGTGACCCCATCCTGGGTGCGCAACTCAACATGCTGATCGTGGGGTGTGATGGTGGCGATCGTGGTGCGGTCGTAGATACGCGCGCCATATTGCTCGCCTTCTGCAAACAGGCGGTAGCACAGCCGGTACGGGTCGACGCTGGCGGCCAGGCGGCTGAGGATCGCACCCTCCGAGCGCACTCCGTAGTTGTGCCACAACGGCGCGCGCTCGATCCATTCGACCGGAAGCGTGTGGGTTTTGCGCATGTCCAGTTCGCTTTGCAGGTCGCTGAGATCCCGTGACCGGCTCGCATAGTAAAGACTGTCCTGCCGAGTGAAGTCACAGCCGCCCAGCGTATTGCAAAGGCCTTGCAGGTCGAGGATGGCCTGCGCGCATGCCCCATACGCCAGCGCGGCGGCCGGCATGCCGTGTTGTCTGGCCAGCGCGATCATCGGCGTATCGATTTCGTACTGCAGCAAGGCGGTGCTGGCCGACGTACTGCCCCAGCCGATCTCGCGCTGCTCGACCACCACCACCTCGTGCCCGTGCTTGAGCAGTTCGTGCGCGATCAGGGCGGCGGTGACACCGCCACCGACGATGGCGACCTCGCAATGGATGTCCTGCTCCAGACGCGGATAGGCGCGCATCAAACCGTTGCGGATCGACCAGAACGGGTAGCCACTTTTGAGGTCCATGCGATGTCGTACATGCGGGCGGAGCGCAATTGGACGGGCAAGCGGGGTGAAGCGCTCGTGCAGACAGGGGCCCGGGTCCAGCCGTCACCAAACCGCAAACAGCCGGCGTTAACGTGCGTGGAAAGCTCCTCACGGCACGGTCGTTATGCTCGCGCCACTAACGTAGTCACAGTTGTTAACGAGGGTGTGGGCATGTCGATCGTTCTGTACGTCGGTGGCAGCAAAGATGGCGACAAGGGTGTTGTGCCTTACGGGTTCAGCAAGTCGCGTGCGATGACCGACGCAGGGCCGGAGATCTATGTCGAGCGCATGGTACCGCTGAAGGATGTCGGCAAGATCCGCGTGATGGCGCTGGAGTCGCTGCACGAAAGCATCCTGGTCGAGCGCGCGGCCACCCATTACGCAGGTCGGGCCAGCTAAGAGCGGCTCACCTTTACTGCGCGAGCCGCCAGGCGGACGCAGCCGGTGCTCGGAATCGGCAGGCGCTTGTACACACCGGGTCCTCCGCGCCACCCACGCCAACCCAACCACCGCCTGGTACGTCTTGTTGGCCGTTCCAACATGCGTCGGCATAGGTTTACGGCGATCCTGTCAACGGGTTCCCGCGGCGGGCCAGCACTGCGAAAATGCTTTTTTCAGTGAAGCGGCTCCGGCCGCGCCGCCATGCACGATAGCCAGCTTGCCCAGCAGATCGCTCGCACCATCGCCGACGAGATCGGTGCCCAACCCGCCCAGGCGCGCGCCGCCATCGCCCTGCTCGACGAAGGCGCCAGCGTTCCGTTCATCGCCCGCTACCGCAAGGAAGTCACCGGCGGGCTGGACGATACCCAGCTACGCAATCTGGAAACCCGCCTGACCTATCTGCGCGAGCTGGAAGAGCGACGCGCGGCGATCCTGTCCAGCATCGGCGAGCAGGGTAAGCTCAGCGACGAACTGCGCGGTGAGATCGTGGCGGCCGACACTAAGTCGCGGCTGGAAGATCTGTACCTGCCTTACAAACCCAAGCGCCGCACCCGCGCCCAGATTGCGCGCGAAGCCGGCCTGGAACCGCTGGCCGACGGCCTGCTGGCCGACCCGAACCAGGCGCCGGAAGTCGCCGCTGCGGCGTTCATCGATGCAGAAAAAGGCGTGGCCGATATCAAGGCGGCGCTGGAAGGCGCGCGCGCGATCCTGATGGAGCGCTGGGGCGAAGATGCCGCCCTGGTGGGCGAGCTGCGCAGTTGGTTGAACGACAACGGCGTGATCCGCGCGCGCGTTGCCGAGGGCAAGGAAGAGGCCGGCGCCAAGTACCGCGATTACTTCGATCATGCTGAATCGCTGTCCAAGATTCCCTCGCACCGCCTGTTGGCGCTGTTTCGCGCGCGCCGTGAGGAATTCCTGTACCTGGATCTGGAGCCGGGCAGCGATGCCGAGGCCGGCCACCAGTACGCCGAGGGGCGTGTGGCGCGCAATGCCGGCATCTCCAACCAGAACCGCCCGGCCGACCGCTGGTTGCTGGATGCCTGCCGGCTGACCTGGCGCGCCAAGCTGCACATGCATCTGCTGCTGGACCTGTTCAACCAGGCGCGCGAAAAGGCCGAGGCCGAAGCGATCGCCGTGTTCGGCGACAATCTCAAGGACCTGATGCTGGCCGCGCCGGCCGGTCCGCGCGTGGTGCTGGGGCTGGACCCCGGTATCCGTACCGGCTGCAAGATCGCCGTGGTCGATGCCACCGGCAAGCTGGTGGCCACCGAGACGATCTATCCGCATGAGCCCAAGCGGCAATGGGACCAGTCGCTGCAGACGATCAAGAAGCTGTGCCTGCAGCACAACGTGGAGCTGATCGCGATCGGCAACGGCACGGCCAGCCGCGAAACCGACAAGCTCGCCGGTGAGGCGATCGCGCAGTGCGGGGCGACCAAGCTGCAGAAGATCGTGGTCAGCGAAGCGGGGGCGTCGGTGTATTCGGCATCCGAGTTCGCGGCCAAGGAGTTTCCCAATCTGGACGTGTCGCTGCGCGGCGCGGTGTCGATCGCGCGGCGCCTGCAGGACCCGCTGGCCGAGCTGGTCAAGATCGAACCCAAGGCGATCGGCGTGGGCCAGTACCAGCACGACGTGGACCAGTATCGCTTGGCCAAGGCGCTGGAAGCGCGCGTGGAAGACTGCGTCAACGCGGTCGGCGTGTACGTCAATACCGCTTCGGCGGCGTTGCTGTCGCGGGTGTCCGGGCTGTCGAGCACGGTGGCAGAGAACATCGTGCGCCATCGCGACGACAACGGCCCGTTCAAGCGCCGCAAGGACCTGCTCAAGGTGCCGCGTCTGGGCGACAAGACCTTCGAACAATGCGCCGGTTTCCTGCGCATTGCCGATGGCGACGAGCCGCTGGATGTGTCGGCGGTGCATCCGGAAGCCTATCCGGTGGTCGAGCGTATCGTCGGCAGCACCGGCAAGCCGATCAAGGCTCTGCTGGGCGATGGCAGCTTTCTGCGCGGACTCAAGCCGGAGCTGTTCACCGACGAGCAGTTCGGTGTACCGACCGTGCGCGATATCCTCAAGGAGCTGGAAAAACCCGGCCGTGACCCACGTCCCGAGTTCAAGGCGGCGCAGTTCGCCGAGGGCATCGAGGACATCAAGCACCTCAAGCCCGGCATGGTGCTGGAAGGCGTGGTCAGCAACGTGGCCGCATTCGGTGCGTTCGTCGATATCGGCGTACACCAGGATGGCTTGGTGCACATTTCCGCGTTGTCGGACACCTTCGTCAAGGATCCGCGCGATGTGGTCAAGGCCGGCGACATCGTCAAGGTCAAGGTGCTGGAAGTGGACGTGGCGCGCAAACGCATCGCACTGACCTGCCGTCTGTCCGACACGCCTCCACCGGCCGATGGCGCAGCCCAATCGCGCGATCAACGCGGCAGCGGCGGCCCGGGGCAGGGCAGGCGCGACGGTGGCGGTGGACGTGGCCCGGCGCAGGGCAACAACAAGCCACGCATCACTGCACCGCCGGCCGACAACGCGCTGGCCGCTGCGTTCGCACGCGCCAAGCGCAGCTGATTCTGCATGCTCGGCTGCTGTGCTGGTGTGGCCGAGCAGTGCAGGTAGATCCGTTCGCAAGGCGGCCGATCTATTGCTTGGATTGGATCGCGCTTGGAGCGGCTGATCTGAGACCTTGCTGCAGGGCCCTTGCCCACCCACCATCGCGGGACACACCGCAAGTACGTCCAAGTAGGCTCTGGCGCGGCATCCATGCCGCTCAAGGGCCCGCGACGGTAGGCGGGAAAGGACCAGTCAAGATGGTCGGCGAGTTTGGTTGCAAGCAGAGCATGGTGTGCGTTGGTCGGATCACCGTGCGTTCGATCGGCTTTCCAGCGCAAGTTGAGCAACAGGCAGCGGCTCGACAAAGCAATCTACAAACTTTTCAGCGCCTCAAGGCAAAACTCGCAACCGCCACACGCGGTTTTTCAACCGACCACCGACCAACTTCCTGGTGCGGTGTCCTTGCCGGTTGCGGGACCCTCGGCGGCATGGATGCCGCCGAGGAGCCTCCATGGACGGATTCACGGCGTGTCCCGCAAGTGGTGAGGGCACCGCGCGCTCGACTGCCGAAGCTTTTTGAGCTGTGCATGGTCTTCACCTAAACGACGCTACTGCTCGAAATAGCCGCATGTCTCTTTTGGGCAACGCGGCGGGGCAGATAGATTAGTTGTAAAACGCTTGATCTGCTGTAGAGCGCTTGATCTGCAGCTTGGCTGCAGGCCCTTGCCCGCCCACCCTCGCAGGACACGCCGCAAGTACGTCCTTTTAGGCTCTTACGCGGCATCCATGCCGCGTAAGGTCCCGCGACGGTGGGCAGGCAAGGACCGGTCGAGATGGTTGGTGTGTGTGCTGCAAGCAGCGCTTGGTTGACCACGCTGTTTTATTGCGTTTCCAGGCGATCTCACGCCTCGCTGCGTACCGCGCGTGTCGGCAAGATCAGGCGTTCGATTAGATCGACCAGGCCGGGTGGCTCCACCGGCTTGCCCATGTGCGCATCGAATCCGGCGACTACTGCGCGGTCGCGGTCTTCTTCGCGCACATAGGCGGTGAGGGCGATCGCGGGGATGTGCCGCGGCAGGTCGGCGCGGCCGGAGCGCACGGTGCGGATCAAGTCGTAGCCATCGCGTACCGGCATGGCGATATCGCTGACCAGCACGTCGAAGGGTGCCTCTGCCAGGCATTGTTCGGCCGCCTCCACCGAGCCGGCGGCCTGCACCTGCGCGCCGGCCAGCATCAGAAACTGCACCACCGCCTCGCGCGAATCCTGGTCGTCGTCGACCAGCAGCAGGCGCACCCCATCCAGGCGTCCCAGGCAGTCGCTCGGCAACGGGCCGACCTGCAGCGACTCGGCCGACGCCGGCCGCAGATCGCTGACCCCGTGCTGGAACGGCAGCACGATGGTGAAGGTCGACCCCTTGCCTTCGCCCGCACTGGATGCCCCCAGGCTGCCGCCGTGCAGATCGACCAACTGACGCGAGATCGACAAGCCCAGCCCCAGCCCACCCACGCGGCGCGTGGTGCCTGCATCGGCTTGGCGAAAGCGGTCGAACACGTGCGGCAGGAAGTCGGCCGCAATCCCGATGCCGGTGTCCTGCACGCATAGCCGCAGCCGCTCGTCCTCGATGTCCAGCGCCACCCGCACCGTGCCACCGGGCGAGGTGAACTTGAGTGCGTTGCTGAGCAGATTGGTCAGCACCTGCTGCAGGCGCCCGGCATCGCCGAAGAACCACAGTTCGCCTGCGTCGGGCGCATCCAGTTCCAGCATGATGTCGCGCGCCAGCGCAGACGGCTGCATCAACTCCACCGTGCTGCGCATCAGTCCTGCGATATCGAAGTGCTCTGCCTGCAGGCGGATTTTGCCGGACAGGATCGCGCTCATGTCGAGCAAGTCGTCGATGATCTGCGTCTGTGCACGCGCACTGCGTTCGATGATGATCAGGCCTTTGCCCAGATTGGCCGGCTCGAATACCTCCGACTGCATCAACCGCGACCAGCCCAGGATGGCATTGAGCGGAGTGCGCAATTCGTGGCTGAGCGTGGCCAGAAACTCGTCCTTGACCCGGCTGGCATGCTCGGCCTGGCTGCGTGCGGCGGTCTCGGCTTGCAGTGATTGCTTGAGCTTGGCATCCACGCGCGTGCGCTCGATGACGATGCCGGCCAGATGCGATGCAGACCGTGCCATCGCCTGCTCGCGCAGCGAGGGCAGGTGCGCGCGGTCGTAGTAGATGTTGAGCGTGCCCAGCACCTGACCGTTGCTGTCCAGGATGGGCGTCACGCAGCAGCCGACGATGCCCAGTGCCGCCGAAACCGCATGATGGTCGCTGAAGCTGGGGTCCGCCTGGATGTCCGCGCAGATCACCTGCCGCCCGAGGTAAGCAGAGCGCGCGCAGGGCGGCCCGTCCGGCCCGATCGGCGAGGCTTCGAAATGCCCGCGGTACTCGATCGGGAAATGCGGCGCCGAACCGAAGCTCAGCGTTTTACGTACCTCATCCAGCACCATCACCGCGCAATACAACGTCGTCTCGCCACGCGCTTCCACGCTCGATGCGATGGCGTCCAGCACCACCGGCAGCGGTGCGCCGGTGGTGATCAGGCTCAGGATGGCGCGGTCGGAGGCGGTGGCATCTTCGATGTGCTTGCGTTCGGAGATATCGGTCAGCGAGCCGATGTGGCCGAGAAAACGCCCATCGCTGGCGAAGTGCGGCGACGCGGTATCGATGCACCAGCGGTATTGCCCGTCGTGACGACGCACCCGGTACTCGGCCAGGAACTCGCCACGTTGCGCCAACGCCTGCCCGAACGCGTAGCGCACGCGTGCCGCATCGTCGGGATGCATCACATCCCACCAGCCCTGATTCATCGCCTGGTCTTCGGCCTGCCCGGTGAAGTGGTACCAGCGCGGATTCCAGTACACGCAGTCGCCCTGCGCATCGGCCATCCAGATCATCGCCGGCACCGTCTCGCACAAGGCGCGGAAGCGCACTTCGCTTTCGCGCAGCTGTTGCTCGAACGCACGGCGGTCATGGATGTCGGTGTAGGTGCCGATCCACTCGCTGATGCTGCCGTCGTCGCCGCGCACGGGCAGGGCGCGCGCCAGATGCCAGCGTGTCTTGCCATCGTGGCGTTGCAGCTCGCACTCCATTTCGTAGGCGCGCTCGCCCTCGATGGCCAGCGCCCAGGCTTGCGCGGACAGCTGCAGCCCATCGGCGGTGTGCGCCTGATGCCACGCAGCAGCCTGGCTGTCGGCAGGATCCAGGCCAGTGTATTCGTACCAGCGCCGATTGAAGTAATGCGGCTGACCTCCCGGGTCGGCGATGAAGATGATCTGCGGTAGCGTGTCGGCCAGTCGGCGCAGCCGCGCCTCGTTGGCGGCCAGTTGCTGCTGCGCCTTGGCGCGTTGCATGGATTCCCAGCAGCGCGCCGCAACCAGGCGGACCAGCTCGATCTCGGTGGACAGCCAGCGCCGCGGTGCGCGCTGATGCACGCCGATGGCCGCGACCAGGCGGCCGTGTTTGTGCAGCGGAATCGCCAGCGACGCGCGCAGGCCGGAGCGACGGTACTGCTGCGCCACATAGTCCGGCGCACCGGGCGCCATCGCATCGGTGGTGAACCAGGGGCGGTTTTCCAGCAAGGCGTCGCGCAGGCCTTGCGCCACTTCCAGCGGAAAATCGCCCTGCAGGCTTGGCATGTCCTGCACATGGTCGCTGATCACGTGCATGGTCCTGCCGTCGGCCGCTGCCAGGCCAAACGCGCAGCGATTGACCTGCAGATGTTCGCCCAGCAATCGCACACTAGTGTCGATGATCTGCCGCGGATCGGAGACGTTTTGCAGCGCGTCTTCGAGCATCAGCAGGAAACTGTCGCGACTTGCCATGCTGCGTTGCTGGGTGACATCGAATCCGTGCACCAGGATCGCGTCGATGCGGCCATCGCGCTCACGCATTGGCTGATACAGGAAATCCACGAAGGTCTGATCAAGTGCATTGCCGGGCGTGCGCTGCAGATAGGCGGCCATCGACTCGCCGATGAAGGGACGGCCGCTGCGTCGCACCTCATCGAGCAGCTCGAGATAGCCCTGGTCGGCGATTTCCGGCATCGCCTCGAGCAAGGGACGGCCAATCAACTGACGCTGGCCGACGAGCTCGTGGAAACGTTGGTTCGCGCTTTCGATGATGTAGCCGGGTCCACGCAGCACCGCCATGAAGGCCGGCGACTGATCGAGCGCGGTGGATACTGCTACGGGCTCGACCTCGCTACGCGTCGGCCCTGCAGCCGGGGACAGCGTGCTGGCGACATACAACGTGCCCAGACGTTCGCCGGCATGCAGGACCGGGCTGCAGGACCACGTCGACAGTGTCAATGCCGCATGCGCATCGGCACTGTGGTGGTCGGCTTCAGTGGTGCTTGCAAGTTCCGCCAATGGCTGGCCGAATGCTGCCGGGTGGCGTTCGCCCAACAACGCGATGCAGGCATCGTTATAGATGCAGCGCGACTGGTCGCCCCAGACCAGCAGCATCGGAACCTGTGCATGCAGGCACACCGAGAGCGTTGTACGCAGCGCCTGGCTGTCGCGCAGCAGCGGATCGGCGGCGCATGCGGACGACGACAACAATCCGGCGATCTCGCACGTGTCCGGCAACAGACCGGCAAACGGCGACGCGGCGATATCCATTGGGTGACCTGCCCATCATGCCTGGATGCACGATTCTAGTGGCAAGCGGGCCATGGTCGAGGGGTTTGCGGCAACCGGCACGGCAGGGCGAACGGTCTGCGTTAAGCGCAGCAGGCGTGCAGGCTGCGGACGTGATGGGTGACAGAAAGGTGCCGAATATCGACCGCGCCGCATGTTGGCGACATACCGGTGGACGGTCGTGCTCAGCTGTCGGCACCGCTCAGTTGCCGTGCCCTGGACAGCGCGCTGATCAGCTCTTCGGACAAGTAAGGCTTGGTCAGGATCACGCCGCGTTCGAAACCGCTGGGGATGGTGCCACTGGCAACACCGGTGGCCAGCACGAACGGAATCCCAAGCTCCGACAACAGTCGGGCGACCGGCTCGCTGGTCTCGCCATTGCCAAGACGGTAGTCGAGCACTGCGATCTCCGGCGCATCGGCCTTGATCAGCGCCAGCGCTTGTGCAACCTCTCCGACCGGACCCAGCACGACCGCACCAGCCTGGACGAGCTGCAAGTCGAGCAGCATGGCATTCATCTGGTCGTTTTCGACCACCAGCACCCGAACTCCACGCAACACCGACATTGCTTACTCCTTCACCTAAGTCGGCCAGTATATCGACACTGCCTCTCCGCGGCGCTGACGACTCCGCTTGCACCTGAATTCGTCAGGCGCGTTCTGACACTGTTCGTTTCATGTACAAGTCGCTATACTGCGCGGCCACGCCGAAGTGGCGGAATCGGTAGACGCAGCGGATTCAAAATCCGCCGCCCTTAAAAGCGTGTGGGTTCGAGTCCCACCTTCGGCACCAGGATGTAGCAGTACAAGCAGAGCCCTTCTGGCGATCGTCAGATGGGCTTTTCTTTTTGGGGCGCGACGGCCGTGCAGGGATGGGCGAATGTCTGCCTAAGATTGTATCGCCACGCTTGAGCATTGCCGTCAGGACTGGAGCGACGTGGTGCCGATGTTGTGCGGCAGTTGGCACAGCGTCGCACCTTCTTCGTCACATGATGGCGGCGTGTTCCGCCACTCCGCATCAATGCTGCGCAGCTGCTGAAGAATTTGGTCGAGATGAGGCTGGGCTGCCACCTTGCGCCTGCAGGCACGCAACCATCACGCGCGATGCGTACCTTGGAAAGCTCTTTTCAAGCAGGTGGCTTCCCATGGATTTCGATTCTTCGCAGCAACTGCGCATCTTGCGCGACATCCACGACACCAAGCCGGTTAGCGACGAAGAGGCCAACTGGGCGGTACGCGCCGGCTATGCGACACAGGCCGAAGATGGCGATATCGACCTCACCCACGAAGGCCGCAAGGCGCTGGATGTCGGGCAGACCTGATCTGTCGTTGTGCGGATTTGTTCGATTCGCAAGCAGGGTGGTGCGTCATCGGTGCGCACGTTCCATAGTCAATCGGCGTATGCGCTGAGAGTTTTGATGGAGTGACACGGTGCATGCGTATCGTGTCGCCACCGATTGCATGCGGTGAAGCAGGGTGCCCCTGAATGTTAGGCAAAAAAAGCCCCGGCAATGCCGAGGCTTTCAGATGATTGGCGTCCCCACGGGGATTCGAACCCCGGTGTCCACCGTGAAAGGGTGGTGTCCTAGGCCTCTAGACGATGGGGACGCGTATCAAAACCTGGTTGTAGATTCCAGACGGCCTATGTCCGGAAAATTGGTGGAGCCAGGCGGGATCGAACCGCCGACCTCCTGCATGCCATGCAGGCGCTCTCCCAGCTGAGCTATGGCCCCACGATGCTGCGAGCCGGCAATCATAGCGGCATCGATGCAGCTTGGGAAGTGGTATGTGCAAAAAAGATGTACTCGACGGATGCGTCGGTGGCATGGCTCAACGTGGCGCGTGCATACCTAGAAACCGGATGCGATCGTGGGTCGTCAACTGATCGATCTGGAGTCGCTGTATAGGCGATTGTCTGATCGCGTTGAGCGCAGCAATGCAGTGGCCGTGGTTACATCCGCAGCTGGGCATGTGCAACAGTCTTTGCGCAAGTGATCGATCAGCGCTGCAATGAGCATGTGATCGCGATCATCGCCATGCGTGCAGTTGCGCTGCTGCCAGCAGCAGGTCAAGCAAAGGGCGGGTCGCTATGCGGCAATACGCACTAGTTGCATCTTCGATATCTGCTTGGTGATATGCCACCAGGCGTGCCGCGTGCAGATCAACGGCACACGAGCGATGCCAAAAAAACACGCAAAAAAAAGCCCCGGCAGTGCCGGGGCTTTCAGATGATTGGCGTCCCCACGGGGATTCGAACCCCGGTGTCCACCGTGAAAGGGTGGTGTCCTAGGCCTCTAGACGATGGGGACGCGTATCAAAACCTGAGTTGTCACCCTGACGGCCTAAGTCAGGAGTGGTGGAGCCAGGCGGGATCGAACCGCCGACCTCCTGCATGCCATGCAGGCGCTCTCCCAGCTGAGCTATGGCCCCACGAAACTGAGAACGAAATGATAGCGGCCTGTTAATGTTCGCGCAAGTGCTTTTTCATTTCGCATGAGACGCAGCGTGCGCGGGCACGCTGTGCGTCTGTAACTCAGTTGACGCCGTGCAGGTCGCGCAGCTGCGTCTGCCGTGCGCCGAAGTAGGCGGCTAGGTCGGCAATGTCTTGATCGCTCAGCGCGGCGGCCTGTGCGGTCATCAGCGGGTGCTGGCGATCGCCGCTGCGGTAGGCCTGCAAGGCGTGCGCAAGGTAATCGCCGTACTGTCCGCCGAGCTTGGGATAGCTGGGGTCGATGGGAGCATTGCCGTCGGTGCCATGGCAATCGATGCAGCTCTGGCCGGTGGCCTTGCCCTTCGCATGCGCCAGCTTGTCGCCGGCCTGGGCGCGCCCGGTCGGCAGCCCGGCGGACGAACCGGAGCCATGTTCGCCGCTGGCGTGGCCGGCATCGCCGGCGGAATGATCGGTGGACTCCACCTGGGATTGGGAGCAGGCCGCCACCATCAGGGCAGCGACCAGGACGATGGCTAGACGCGGAGCGTGCAGGGCGTTCGGCATGTGGGCGCTTATTTGAGGGTGGACAGGTAGGCGGAGATGTCGGCGATGTCCTGCTCGGAAAAGCTCTGCGCCTGCGCTTGCATGGTGGGATGCTTGCGTTTGCCCTGGCGGTACTCGGTCAGCGCCTGGGTCAGATACTGACTGGACTGGCCGCCGATCTTGGGCACGCGATAACTGGGATAGGCATTCTTGTAGCCGGTGACGCCGTGGCAACCCTGACAGGTATAGGCCAGCAAGCGGCCGTTGGACGGGTTGCCGGTGGGCGCTGCGGATGTGGCCACTGCCGCGGCGGGCGCAGGCGTGGCGGGTGCGGCTGGCGGGACTGATGGTGTCGCTGATGCGCCCCCAAACGGCAGGAAGACGACCAGAGCGAGACAAGCGGCGAGCGGCTGCGGGCGCATGGTTTCGTATCCGGAAGACTGATTGAACGTCCGCACGTGGGGGCATGACGGAACCGGTCCGAGTATGCCTGCGATTTGGCCCCGCGCAAACGGGGTGAATAGGCGAACTTGAACAGACCATGACCTTTGGCGCATTGGCGCATTGGCGCATTGGCGACATGATCGTTCGGGTGGTCTACTTGCCTACAACACCTGTTCACGCATCCACTAGGACACGACGATGTCGCCACTCTCCTTTTTGCCCGGTCGCAGCGGAACCTGCGCCGCTGCATTGTTGATCACCACGAGCCTGTTGCTGGGCGGTTGCAAGGCAGGAGATGGCGAGGCCAAGGCCGCCGAGGAAAAGAAGAGCGTCGACGCGGTGCCGGTGGAAATCGCCAAGGCCGCGCGCCGTGCGGTGGCGGCCAGCTATACCGGCACCGCCGCCCTGGAGCCGCGTGCCGAAGCGCAGGTGGTGGCCAAGACCTCCGGCGTGGCACTGGCGGTGATGGTGGAAGAGGGGCAGCAAGTGGCCGCTGGCCAGGCCCTGGTCCGCCTGGACCCGGACCGCGCGCATCTGGCGGTGGCACAGAGCGAAGCGCAGCTGCGCAAACTGGAGAACAGTTATCGTCGTGCCACCCAGTTGGTGGGGCAGCAACTGGTCAGTGCCGCCGATGTCGACCAGCTCAAGTTCGATGTCGAAAACAGCCGCGCGCAGCACCGCCTGGCATCGCTGGAACTGTCCTACACCACGGTGCAGGCGCCGATTTCCGGGGTGATCGCCTCGCGCTCGATCAAGACCGGCAACTTCGTGCAGATCAATACGCCGATCTTCCGCATCGTCGACGACTCGCAGCTGGAAGCCACGCTCAACGTGCCCGAGCGCGAATTGGCCACGCTCAAATCCGGCCAGCCGGTGACCTTGCTGGCCGATGCCTTGCCCGGCCAGCAGTTCATCGGCAAGGTCGATCGCATCGCGCCGGTGGTGGATTCGGGCAGCGGTACCTTCCGGGTGATCTGTGCGTTTGGCCAGGGCGCCGAAGCGCTGCAGCCGGGCATGTTCGGGCGCATCCGCATCGATTACGACCAGCGCAAGGACGCATTGGTGATTCCGCGCCTGGCACTGCTGGACGATGGCGAGCCGGCGGTATTCGTGGTGCGCAACGGCAAGGCCAGCCGGGTGCCGGTGAAACTCGGCTATGCCGAAGGCCCGTGGCTGGAAGTGCGGCAAGGCCTGAAGGAAGGCGACCAGGTGGTCACCGCCGGCAAGGTGGCGCTGCGCGATGGCACTGCGGTGCAGGTCATCGGCCAGCCCGATCGCAAGCCGGTTGCGGCGGCGGCGCCGGCAACCGGCAACCGGCAGCGACGGTAAGCGCTCATGAGCGATCACGGCAACCCGCACGGACCCGTGCACGACCCGCATGCGCCCTTGCCCGGCGGCGGCGGTCTGGTGGCCTTCGCCACGCGGCGGCGGGTGACCATCGCGATGATCACCGTGACCATGCTGCTGTTCGGGCTGATCGCCTTGCGCAGCCTCAAGGTCAATCTGTTGCCGGATCTGAGCTATCCCACGCTGACCGTGCGCACCGAATACACCGGCGCGGCGCCGGCGGAAATCGAGACGCTGGTGACCGAGCCGGTGGAAGAAGCGGTCGGCGTGGTCAAGAACCTGCGCAAGCTCAAGTCGATCTCGCGCACCGGGCAGAGCGATGTGGTGCTGGAATTCGCCTGGGGCACCAACATGGACCAGGCCAGCCTGGAGGTACGCGACAAGATGGAAGCCCTGTCGCTGCCGCTGGAAACTAAGCCGCCGGTGTTGCTGCGCTTCAATCCGTCGACCGAGCCGATCATGCGGCTGGCGTTGTCGCAGAAGCAGGCGCCGTCCTCCGACAGCGATGCGATCCGCCAGCTTACCGGCCTGCGTCGCTATGCCGACGAGGATCTGAAAAAGAAGCTCGAACCGGTGGCCGGCGTGGCCGCGGTCAAGGTCGGCGGCGGGCTGGAGGACGAGATCCAGGTCGATATCGATCAGCAGAAACTGGCGCAGCTCAACCTGCCGATCGACAATGTGATTACCCGGCTCAAGGAGGAGAACGTCAACATCTCCGGCGGCCGGCTGGAAGAAGGCTCGCAGCGGTATCTGGTGCGAACGGTCAACCAGTTCGTGGATATGGACGAGATCCGCAACATGCTGGTGACTACGCAGAGCAGCAGCGGCAGCGCCGCAGAAGCGGCGATGCAGCAGATGTATGCGATCGCCGCGTCCACCGGCTCGCAGGCGGCGCTGGCGGCGGCGGCCGAAGTGCAGAGCACGTCCTCGTCGTCGACCAGCAGTATTGCCGGCGGCATGCCGGTGCGATTGAAGGATGTGGCCGAGGTGCGCCAGGGCTACAAGGAGCGCGAGGCGATCATCCGCCTGGGCGGCAAGGAAGCGGTGGAGCTGGCGATCTACAAGGAAGGCGACGCCAACACCGTGTCCACCGCCGCAGCGCTACGCAAGCGGCTGGAGCAACTGAAGGCGACCGTTCCGGGCGATGTGGAGATCACCACCATCGAGGACCAGTCGCACTTCATCGAGCACGCGATCAGCGACGTCAAGAAGGATGCGGTGATCGGCGGGGTGCTGGCGATCCTGATCATCTTCCTGTTCCTGCGCGATGGCTGGAGCACCTTCGTGATCAGCCTGTCGCTGCCGGTGTCGATCATCACCACGTTCTTCTTCATGGGCCAGCTGGGCCTGAGCCTCAACGTGATGTCGCTGGGCGGGTTGGCGCTGGCCACCGGCCTGGTGGTGGACGATTCGATCGTGGTGCTGGAAAGCATCGCCAAGGCGCGCGAGCGCGGCCTGAGCGTGCTGGATGCCGCGATTGCCGGCACCCGTGAAGTCAGCATGGCGGTGATGGCCTCGACGCTGACCACGATCGCGGTGTTCCTGCCGCTGGTGTTCGTCGAGGGCATCGCCGGGCAGCTGTTCCGCGACCAGGCAATGACCGTGGCGATTGCGATCGCGATTTCGCTGGTGGTGTCGATGACGCTGATCCCCATGCTGAGTTCGCTCAAGGGCGCGCCGCCGATGGCGTTTCCGGACGAGCCGAGCCACCCGCAGTGGCAGCCGCAGCAGCGCTGGCTCAAGCCGGTGGCCGCGGGCCGGCGCGGGGCTGGGGCGAGCGTGCGCTATGCGTTCTTCGCGGTTGCATGGACGGTGGTCAAGCTGTGGCGCGGCATCGCGCGGGTGGTGTCGCCCGTGATGCGCAAGGCCAGTGATCTGGCGATGGCGCCGTATGGCCGCGCCGAGCGTGGCTATCTGGCGATGCTGCCGGCGGCGTTACGGCGGCCCGGGTTGGTGCTGGGACTGGCGGCTGCCGCGTTTATCGGCACCGTGTTGCTGGTGCCGATGCTGGGGGCGGACCTGATTCCGCAGCTGGCGCAGGACCGCTTCGAAATGACCGTGAAGC
Organism: Xanthomonas campestris pv. asclepiadis; assembly: GCF_020784175.1. GTDB lineage: Bacteria > Pseudomonadota > Gammaproteobacteria > Xanthomonadales > Xanthomonadaceae > Xanthomonas > Xanthomonas campestris_D. Next base: position 78,417 of record NZ_JAJGQM010000009.1, on the reverse strand, counting down.
TGCCTTCCGGTACGCCGTTGGCGCAGACCGACGCGCTGGTGCGCGAGTTGCAGCTGGCGCACGACAAGGATCCGGGCATTGCCTCGTTGTATGGCGTCAGCGGTAGCGGCACGCGGCTGGACGCCAACCCCACCGAGAGCGGCGAGAACATCGGCAAGCTCACCGTGGTGATGGCCGGCGGCGGCAGCCCGGAAGTGGAAGCGGCGGCCACCAGGCGGCTACGTAGCAGCATGGTCGGGCATCCCGGAGCGCAGGTAGATTTTGCGCGGCCGGCATTGTTCAGCTTCTCCACGCCGCTGGAAGTGGAGCTGCGCGGCCAGGATCTGGGCGAGCTGGAACGTGCCGGGCAGAAGCTGGCGGCGATGCTGCGGGCCAATGGCCACTACGCCGACGTCAAGTCGACGGTGGAAGAGGGCTTCCCGGAAATCCAGATCCGTTTCGATCAGGAACGCGCTGGTGCGTTGGGCTGACCACCCGCCAGATCGCCGATGTCATCGTCAAGAAGGTGCGCGGCGATGTGGCCACGCGCTACAGCTTTCGCGATCGCAAGATCGATGTACTGGTGCGTGCGCAACACAGCGACCGCGCCAGTGTGGATGCGATCCGTCAGCTGATCGTCAACCCGGGCAGCAGCCGACCGGTGCGGCTGGCGGCGGTGGCCGAGGTCGTGGCGACGACCGGGCCGAGCGAGATCCATCGCGCCGATCAGACCCGCGTGGCGATCGTGTCGGCCAGTCTGCATGACATGGATCTGGGCGGTGCGGTGCGCGAGGTCGAGTCGATGGTGCGCAACGATCCGCTGGCCGCCGGCGTGGGCATGCATATCGGCGGGCAGGGCGAGGAGCTGGCGCAATCGGTGAAGTCGCTGCTGTTCGCGTTCGGCTTGGCGATCTTCCTGGTCTATCTGGTGATGGCCTCGCAGTTCGAATCGCTGCTGCATCCGTTCGTCATCCTGTTCACCATCCCGCTGGCGATGGTCGGCGCGGTGCTGGCCTTGCTGATGACCGGCAAGCCGGTGTCGGTGGTGGTGTTTATCGGCTTGATCCTGCTGGTGGGGCTGGTGACCAAGAACGCGATCATCCTGATCGACAAGGTCAACCAGTTGCGCGAGGACGGCGTGCCCAAGCGCGAGGCCTTGATCGAAGGCGCGCGTTCGCGCCTGCGGCCGATCGTGATGACCACGCTGTGCACCTTGTTCGGCTTCCTGCCGCTGGCGGTGGCGATGGGCGAGGGCGCGGAGGTACGCGCGCCGATGGCGATCACCGTGATCGGTGGGTTGCTGGTGTCCACGCTGCTGACCCTGCTGGTGATCCCGGTGGTGTACGACCTGCTGGATCGTCGCGCAGATGCGTATTACCTGGAGCGTGGCCGGCGCATGGCGCGGCAGCAGGCGCAGGCCGGTGAGAACTCCGACGGGCTGGAGGCGCTATGAGCGTTGCCGCCTTCAGCATCCGTCGCCCGGTCACCACCATCATGTGCTTCGTCTCGCTGGTGGTGGTGGGGCTGATTGCCGCGTTCCGGCTGCCGCTGGAAGCGCTGCCGGACATTTCCGCACCGTTCCTGTTCGTGCAACTGCCGTACACCGGCTCCACCCCGGACGAGGTGGAACGCAACCTGGTGCGACCGGCCGAAGAGGCGCTGGCGACGATGACCGGCATCAAGCGCATGCGCTCGACCGCCACCGCCGATGGCGCCAACATCTTCATCGAGTTCTCCGACTGGGACCGCGACATCGCCATTGCCGCATCGGATGCGCGCGAGCGGCTGGATGCCATCCGCGACGATTTTCCGGAAGATCTGCAGCGCTTCCACATTTACAAATGGTCCAGCAGCGACGAGCCGGTGCTCAAGGTGCGCCTGGCCAGCCAGACCGACCTGACCGGCGCGTACGACATGCTCGACCGCGAATTCAAGCGGCGCATCGAACGGATTCCCGGCGTGGCCAAGGTGGAGATCTCCGGCGCCCCGCCGAACGAAGTGGAGATCGCGATCGCGCCGGACCGGCTCACTGCGCACGACCTCAGCCTCAATGACTTGAGCGAGCGCCTGGGCAAGCTCAACTTCTCGGTGTCCGCCGGCCAGATCGACGATAACGGCCAGCGCATTCGGGTACAGCCGATCGGCGAGTTGCGCGACCTGCAGGAATTGCGCGAGCTGGTGCTCAACGCAAAAGGGCTGCGTCTTGGCGATATTGCGCAGGTGCGGCTCAAGCCCACGCGCATGAATTACGGCCGCCGCCTGGATGGACGGCCGGCGATCGGGCTGGATATCTACAAGGAGCGCAGCGCCAACCTGGTGAATGTGTCCAGGGCGGCGTTGAAGGAGGTCGAAGACATTCGCGCCGAACCTGCGATGCGCGATGTGCAGATCAAGGTGATCGACAACCAGGGCAAGGCGGTGACCTCGTCGCTGGCGGAACTGGCCGAAGCCGGCGCGGTGGGCTTGCTGTTGTCGATCACGGTGCTGTTCTTCTTCCTGCGCCACTGGCCATCGACGCTGATGGTGACGCTGGCGATTCCGATCTGCTTTGCGATCACGCTGGGCTTCATGTACTTCGTCGGCGTCACGCTCAACATCCTGACCATGATGGGCCTGCTGCTGGCGGTCGGCATGCTGGTCGACAACGCGGTGGTGGTGGTGGAAAGCATCTACCAGGAACGCGAGCGCATGCCCGGCCAACCGCAGCTGGCGGCCTTGCTTGGCACGCGCAGCGTGGCGATCGCGCTCAGCGCCGGCACCTTGTGCCATTGCATCGTGTTCGTGCCGAACCTGTTCGGCGAGACCAACAACATCAGCATCTTCATGGCGCAGATCGCGATCACCATTTCGGTGTCGCTGCTGGCTTCGTGGCTGGTGGCCATCAGCCTGATTCCGATGTTGTCGGCGCGCATGAAGACACCGCCGATGGTGAGCTCCGAGCGCGGCGTGATCGCACGGCTGCAGCGCCGTTACGCCAGGGTGCTGGCGTGGACGCTGGCGCATCGCGGCTGGAGCGTGGCCGGTATCGTGTTGGTCAGTGCGATCAGCCTGGTGCCGATGAAGTTGACCAAGGTCGACATGTTCGGCGGCGATGGCGGCAACGAGGCCTTCATCCAGTACCAGTGGAAAGGCTCGTACACGCATGAGCAGATGGGCGAGGAGGTCGGCCGGGTCGAGCGTTACCTGCAGGCCAATCGCGACAAGTACCACATCACCCAGATCTATTCGTGGTTCAGCGAAGCGGAAGGCAGCAGCACCACCGTGACCTTCGATGCGGGCAAGGTCAAGGACCTGCCGCCGCTGCTGGAACAGATTCGCAAGGCATTGCCGCGCTCGGCGCGTGCGGACTACAGCATCGGCAATCAGGGCGATGGCGGCAGTGGCAACCAAGGTGTGCAGGTGCAGCTGGTCGGTGATTCGACCCAGGCTTTGCAGGCGTTGGCCGACGACGTGATCCCACTGCTGGCGCAGCGCAAGGAATTGCGCGATGTGCATGTGGACACCGGCGACCGCACCAGCGAGTTGGCGATCCGGGTGGACCGCGAGCGTGCGGCGGCCTTCGGCTTCAGTGCCGAGCAGGTGGCAAGCTTCGTGGGCCTGGCCTTGCGTGGCACGCCGTTGCGCGAGTTTCGCCGCGGCGACAACGAGGTGCCGGTGTGGGTGCGCTTTGCTGGCGCCGAACAGAGCAAGCCGGAAGACCTGGCCAGCTTCACGGTGCGCACCAAGGATGGCCGCAGCGTGCCGTTGCTCAGCCTGGTGGATGTGCAGATTCGCCCGGCCGCCACGCAGATCGGCCGCACCAACCGCCAGACCACGCTGACGATCAAGGCCAATCCGGCCAGCAAGGTCACTGTCCCGGAAGCACGCGCGGCAATGGAACAGCCGCTCAAGGCGATGAGTTTCCCGGCCGGTTACAGCTACACGTTCGATGGCGGCGACTACCAGAACGACGGCGAAGCGATGGGCCAGATGGTGTTCAACCTGGTGATCGCACTGGTGATGATCTACGTGGTGATGGCGGCGGTGTTCGAGTCGCTGCTGTTTCCTGCGGCGATCATGAGCGGCGTGGTGTTTTCGATCTTCGGGGTGTTCTGGCTGTTCTGGATCACCGGCACCTCGTTCGGGATCATGTCCTTCATCGGCATCCTGGTGTTGATGGGCGTTGTGGTGAACAACGGCATCGTGATGATCGAGCACATCAACAACCTGCGCCGCCGTGGCATGGGCCGCACGCAGGCGTTGATCGAAGGCTCACGCGAGCGCTTGCGGCCGATCATGATGACGATGGCCACCGCCATCCTGGCGATGGTGCCGATATCGTTGACCAGCACCACGATGTTCAGCGACGGCCCGCCGTATTTCTCGATGGCCCGCGCGATCGCCGGTGGCCTGGCGTTTTCGACGGTAGTGAGCCTGCTGTTTCTGCCCACGATCTACGCGATTCTCGATGACATGAGCAATGGCGCAGCAGCGCTGGTGCGGCGTGCGCGTGGCGTGTCGAAGACGCCGCCGGCAAGCGTTGCGTTGGAGTCTTGATCAGTCAACCTGGCTGAAGTTTGTCACGGTGTGCCGAAGACGCCACCGCTAGGTAGCGCTTGAGTCTTGAACGTCACGCGCCGCCTGAAACCCCTCTCCCGCCGGGAGAGGGGTTGGGGAGAGGGTACGGTTTCTCCAGGTATCGCCAAGTAAGCGGCTGTCATTCGCTGGCTTCGTTGAGAGCGACACTGCGTCCGCGGACTGGCTCCTCGGCTCGGTCAGACATCCTGTCTGACTCGCCGCCGCGGCACGTCCCTGTGCCGCTCTCCGCCAATCCCCGGCCACACTGCCGCCTCGGTGAGTTGTTGCCATGACCTAGTCAAGGCAAGCCGATTCCTCATCCTGTTTTCCATTGACCTGCGCGATTCTCGCTGACAGCAGTAGAGCCAGGGATCTTTCGCCGTGCGTGTGGTGTTCCGACAACATCGCAGCCACCTAGGGCTGGAGTTTTGAACGACACGCGCCGACTGCAGCCCCTCTCCCGTCGGGAGAGGGGTTGGGGTGAGGGTACGGGTTCTCCGGGCACTGCCAATCAAGCGGCTGTCAGTCGATGGCTTCGGTGAGGGCGACAGCGCGTCCGCGGACTGGCTCCTCGGCTCGGTCAGACATCCTGTCTGACTCGCCGCCGCGGCACATCCCTGTGCCGCTCTCCGCCAATCCCCGGCCACGCTGTCGCTTCGGCGAGTCGTTTCCGCGACGTTGGGCAACGAAAAACCGCAGCTGATTCGTGCTCGATTTTAGTACGTGCCAGTCATCCGCCAAGTTCGCTGCACGTCTTCTGGACCTTATGACTTTGTAGCTCTCGGAAAAACCGCCCTGACGTCAATTGCTTAGAGGTGCACGGTTTTCCACCGCTCTCAATCCACCACCTTCAAGAGGGATGCGAAGAGGTCTCTGCCTTACTAGGCAAGGCAACTATCAAAGCCTGAGTCGAGCCCCCCTGCGGCAATCGCTGCTCTCCGTTCCGCAAACACAGGACGATTCGAAGAGTGGTCCGCGGGCGCCGGGGCAGGACCTTACACGACAAGGATGTCGTGTAAGAACCCCCATGGATGGGTTCATGGCGTGTCCTGCCCCGGCGCCCGCGGGCCGCTCCTGCGGGCAAAAACAAGGCGCCAGCCACCATGCCTTTCTCAACCAAAGTCAAAGCGCAAACAACGGCGCTTTTCTTCAAAAAACGATAAAGCGCCAGTCAACCACGCTTTCCTCGGGCAACCAGCTTTCTTTCACGCAGAAGCCCAGTCTTCCAGGCCGCTGGCCGCGGTGCCCCGTAAGTCAGCCAGCCCGTACCTGCCGCACGATCGCCGCAGCCTTGGCCGAGCTTTCCTTGACCTTGTCCCACTGGCCCTGGGCCAGCCAGTCCTTGGGCACCATCCAGGAGCCGCCGATGCACAGCACGTTCGGCTGCGACAGGAACTCGGCCGCGTTGGCCTCGCTGATGCCGCCGGTGGGGCAGAGCTTGAGGTCGGACAGCGGGCCGGCCAGGCCCTTGAGCATCTGCAATCCGCCCACGGCGGTGGCCGGGAACAGCTTGCAGACACGGAAGCCCAGGCCCATCAGGGTCAGCAGTTCGGTCGGCGTCGCCGCGCCGGGCACGGCCGGGATCGGCGCATCGGCGAGCAGACGCGCCAGCGGTGCCGGCGTGCCCGGGGTGACCAGGAAGTCCGCACCGGCATCCACCGACTGCCGCAGTTGCAGCTCGCTCAGCACGGTGCCGGCGCCGATCACGATGTCGGGCAGCTCGCGCTTGAGCATGGCCAGCGCTTCGATCGCGACCGGGGTGCGCAGGGTCAGCTCGATCGCGGGCAGGCCGCCTTCGAGCAGCGCATCGGCGACGCGGCGGGCCTGGTCCAGCGTGTCCACGGTGACCACCGGCAGAATGCCGGCGTCGCGCAGCAGCTGTTCGGCGGTGTTCTGGGTCTGGGCAATCGTCATTGCAACTCCGGTAGACGGCGACCGCCAGGCGGTCGCGCAGAGGGAAGGGGAATCAGGCGTCCTTGGACTCGTGCGGTGCGGCGGCGGCCGCTGCATCGGCACCGAGTTCGTACTCGGCGTCGTAGCTCCACAGCGCGCCGTCCGGACGGGTCGGGCCGCAGGAAATCGAGATGGCGCCCTGGTCGGCCGGGCCGACCACCTGGCGGTTGATGGCGAACAGGTTGCGCCCCAGATCGTTGCCGGCCACCGAGGTGTTCGGCGCGACCTCGCGCGATGCCCACTCTTCTGCCGACACCAGCACTTCCAGCGTGCCGGCTTCGCCGTCCAGGCGCACGATGTCGCCTTCGCGCACGCGCCCGATCGGGCCGCCGCGTGCGGCTTCGGGCGTCATGTGGATCGCCGCCGGGAACTTGCCCGAGGCACCGGACAAACGGCCGTCGGTGACCAGCGCCACGCGCCGGCCCTGATTCTGCAACAGGCCCAGCAGCGGCGCCATCGAGTGCAATTCCGGCATGCCATTGGCACGCGGGCCCTGGTAACGCAGCACCACCACGAAATCGTGCGGCAGCACGCCGGCGGCATGCAGCTTGTTGAGCACCTGCGGCGTATCGATCACCACCGCTGGCGCCTCAATCGTGCGGTGCTGCGGCTTGACCGCCGACAGCTTGATCAGCGAACGGCCCAGGTTGCCGCGCAGCAGGCGCAAGCCGCCCTGCGACTCGAATGCGGCGCTGACCGGGCGCGCCACGCTGTCGTCGGCGGTGGTCGCGGTGCCGGGCACGTAGACGATCTTGCCGTCCTGCAGGCGCGGCTCGTTGGCGTAGGCGCGCATGCCGCCCTCGACCACGGTGGGCAGGTCGTCGTGCATCATCCCGGCGTCCATCAGCTCGCGGAACACGAAGGCAGTGCCGCCCGCGGCCTGGAACCGATTCACGTCGGCTTCGCCGTTGGGGTAGATGCGGGTCAGCAGCGGCACGGTCTGCGAGATCAGGTCCATGTCGTCCCAGGTCAGCACGATGCCGGCCGCGCGCGCCACCGCAATCCAGTGGATGGTGTGATTGGTCGAGCCGCCGGTGGCCATCAGCGCGACCACGGCATTGACGATGGCACGCTCGTCGATCAGGCGACCGAAGGGGCGGAAGTCCTGGCCCAGCGCGGAGATTGCCAGCGCACGCGCGGTGCCCTCGCGGGTCAGCGCATCGCGCAACTGCAGTTCCGGGTTGACGAACGAGGCGCCGGGCAGCTGCACGCCCATCGCTTCGAGCAACACCTGGTTGGAGTTGGCGGTGCCGTAGAAGGTGCAGGTACCGGCCGAGTGATACGAGGACGACTCGGCTTCCAGCAGTTCGGCGCGGGTGGCTTCGCCGGCGGCGTAGCGCTCGCGCACTTCGGCTTTCTGCTTGTTCGGAATGCCCGGCGTCATCGGGCCGGCCGGCATGAACAGCGCCGGCAGATGTCCGAACGCCAGCGCGCCGATCAGCAGGCCCGGCACGATCTTGTCGCACACGCCCAGGTACACCACGCTGTCGAACATGTCGTGGCTCAGGCCGATCGCCGTGGCCTGGGCAATGTTGTCGCGCGAGAACAGCGACAGCTCCATGCCCGCGCGGCCCTGGGTCACCCCGTCGCACATCGCCGGCACGCCGCCGGCGACCTGCGCGGTGGCGCCAAGCGTACGCGCGGTCTCGCGGATCAATTGCGGGTAATGCTCGAACGGCTGATGGGCCGACAGCATGTCGTTGTAGGCGGTGATGATGCCGAGGTTGGGGGTGGCCGCACCGCGCAGGCGCGACTTGTCGGTCGGCTCGGACGCAGCGAAACCATGCGCAAGATTGCCGCAGCTCAGACGGCTACGGAACGGACCCTCGCGCAGGGCGGCATCGAGACCGGCCAGATACGCCGCGCGCGACGGCGCGCTGCGCTTGCGGATACGGTCGGTGACAGCTTGGATGTTCGGATGCAGGCTCATTGGCTACCGGCTATGAGAAACGGGGAAGGTAATCACGCTGTTCTTTTCGTAGATACCCGCACATGGATGTGCGGGCTCTTGCGAGGGATTCGCACAAAATCGGCTGTTGCGAGGGACTCGCATTCAAGCACACCAGTGAACCCGCAACTTCGGGCCCGGCTGCTGCAGCGCCACCCGGATCGGATACTCGCTGACATCATCGCCCTCCAAGGCAGCCTGCAGCACGTCAAGCTTCTGCTTGCCGCGCAGCAACAGCAGGCGGGTCGGGATGGCGGCCAGTCCGGCCGGTGTCAGGGTGATCCGCAGCGGCCACTGATTCGAGCCGGGGCAGCCGGTGGCATCCAGCGACGCGTACGGCTGCGGGCTGGACAGTGCCTTGCTCAGATCGGTCGAGCCCGGAAACAGCGAGGCGGTATGTCCGTCGCCGCCCATGCCCAGCACCGCCAGGCATGCGGGTTCGGCATGCCTGGCCTGCAGGTTCGCGGTGTGCACGCACTCGGGCAACTGCTTGCCCGGACGCACCAGCGGAATGAAGGTCGCCGCCGGTGCGTGGGTCAAAAAGCTGTGATTGACCAGCCAGGCGTTGCTGTCCTGATCCTGCGGCGAGAGCCAGCGCTCATCGACCAGGCCCACTTCCACCCGCGACCAGTCCAGCGCACGGTGAGCGAGCGATTCGTACACCGGCGCCGGGGTGGTGCCGCCGGACAGCAGCATGCGCGCCTGGCCGCGGCGCGAAATCTCCTGTTCCAGCAGGTCGGCCATCTCGCTGGCGACCGCCTCGGTCCATTCGGCCGGGTCTTCGTAACGCACCAGTGTGATGCGCGGATTGTCCTGCAGGTTCATCGTTGCTCCCCTGGATGCTGACGCTGCGCATCCACCGCATAGGCGGCGGCGCCGAGCAGGCCGGCATGCGGATGCATGACTGCCAGCGACGGCACCCGCGACATGATCGCGGAGAAGCGTCCCTTGTGTTCGAAGCGCTGGCGGAAGCCGGAATGCTGCAGCGAATCCAGCACCTTGGGCACCAGCCCGCCAGTGAGGAACACGCCGTCCCAGGCGCCCTGCATCAACACCATGTCGCCGGCGATCGCGCCGAAGATGGCGCAGAACAGATCGATGGTGCGCGACGAGCGCGGGTCGCCCGCCGCCGCACGCGCGGTGATGTCCTTGGGCTGCAGCGGGCCCGGATCGACCCCGGCGATCTCGCTGAGCGCGCGGTGGATGTTGACCAGGCCTGGGCCGCAGATCAGGCGCTCGTTGGAGACCCGGCCGAACTGCTCGGAAAGGATCTCCAGGATGCGGATCTCCTCCGGCGTGCCGGGCGGGAAGCTGACATGGCCGCCTTCGGTTTCCAGCGGGAAGCAACGCCCGTTGCGGATGATCAGCCCGCCCACGCCCAGCCCGGTGCCCGGGCCGATCACGCCGTAGTTGCGCGGTTGATCGATCGGCGCCGGCCGCCAGCTGGCGCCGCCGACCTGCACCACGTCCTGCGGGCGCAGCAGGCTGATCGCCATGGCCTGCGCGGCGAAGTCGTTGATCAGGTGCAGGGTGCTGAAGCCCAGCATGGCAGCGGTGCGCGAGCGCGAGATCACCCACGGATGGTTGGTGATGCGTGCCTCGTCGCCATCCACGCGGCCGGCCACGGCGAACACGCCCTGGGTGGCCTGCACGCCGATCTGGTCGAGGTAGTAACGCGCGGCTTCGCCGAGCGAGCCGAAGTCGACCACCGCAAATTCGCGCGAGGTGTCATCCAGCAGCGGCACCGAGGCGTCGACGTCGGCCAGCGCGAAGCGCGCATTGGTTCCGCCGATATCGGCAACCAGCACCGGCTTGGAAGGAGCGGTCATGCGGTGTGTCCCTGTGCGTCGGTGGCCGGGGGCAGGAAGGGCGCCGCGGCATCGGGGCCCCAACTGCCGGCCGGGTAGGGCTGCAGCGGCAGCTGCGCGTCTTTCCACGCATGGCTGACGCTGTCGATCCACGACCAGGCGGCCTTGACCTCGTCGTCGCGCACGAACAGCGCCGGGTTGCCGTTGAAGGCATCCACGAACAGGCGCTCGTAGGCGATGCGGCGGTGCAGGCCGGTTGGCACCGACAGTTCCAGTTCCAGCGGCTGCAGTTCGATCGCGCCCCATTCCGGGCCGGCCAGGCTGCTCATCAGGCCGAGCTCGATGTTTTCCTGCGGCTGCAGCTGGAAGGTCAGGCGGTTGGGCACGGCGTTCTGCCGGTCCGGGCGCTCGAACAGCCAATGCGTCACCGGCTTGAGCGTGACCACGATGCGGGTGGAGCGCTCGGCCAGACGCTTGCCGGTGCACAGGTGGAACGGCACCCCGGCCCAGCGCCAGTTGTCGATATGCGCGGTCACCGCGACGAAGGTTTCCACGTCGCTGCCTTCCGGCGGGTGATAGGCCTGCGCCGGCTGGCCGTTGATGCTGCCGGCGGTGTAGCGGCCGCGCACGCTGTCATGGGCGGCGTGTTCGGCGGTCATCGGGCGCAATGCGCGCAGCACCTTGACCTTCTCGTCGCGGATGCGGTCGGCTTCCAGCGAGGCCGGCGGCTCCATCGCCACCAGGCACAACAGCTGCAGGATGTGGCTCTGCACCATGTCGCGCAGCGCGCCGGAGCGGGCGTAATAGGCATCACGCCCGTCCACGCCTTCGCTTTCGGCCACCAGGATCTGCACCGACTCGATGTAGGTGCGGTTCCACACCGCTTCCAGCAACGTATTGCCGAAACGCAGCGCGATCAGGTTCTGCACCGCCGCCTTGCCCAGGTAATGGTCCAGGCGGAACACGCGGTCTTCGTCGATCAGCGCGCCGATCGACTGCAGGATCTCGCGGGCGCTGTCCGAGTCGTGGCCGATCGGCTTTTCCAGCATCAGCCGGTGCGGCGCGGCCAGCGCACCGCCCAGGGCCAGGCCCTGGCAGGTGCTGATATACAGGCCCGGCGGAATCGCCAGGTAGCTCACGCACTGGCGGCTGGCCAGCTCGCGTACGGCATTGGCCACCGACTCGGCATCGCGCATATCCACCGAGCGATAGTCGACCCGCTGCAGCAGCGTTTCGATCTGCTCGGGCGTGGCGATCGGCAGCGCGGCGGCCAGGCGCGGGCGCAGGACCTCGCGGAACGCCTCGGTGTCGTGCGGCGACAATGCCAGCGCACGGATACGGAAGTCCTCCGGCAGCAGGCCATCGACGAACAATCGCAGCAGGGACGGGAAGAGATAGCGCTGGGCGAGATCGCCGGTGGCGCCGAACAGGATCAGGGTGTTGTGCATGGACCGAATTTCAGATTCTGGAGACATCGTGATCAGCAGCTGGTCGGAAAGGCGCCGGACAGCCGGCGGTCGGTATGTCTGTTCCTGAGCGACACTGGCGTGCGCGCAGCGGGGGATGGACGCGTACGCCCAATCCCCGATTGTTGCAGCAAGTGGCCGTCAGCGGTTAGCGCCGCGGCGGTAGACCTGCACATGCGTGGCCGAATGGCGGGCCTTGCACGGTAGGCTGCACCGCTTGAGGCAGCGGCTTGGGTCGGTGGCGGCATGGTCCCTCCCGAGATCGATGTTGCCATGTGAAAACGATTACATGTCAGAATAAACCAATGCATTCGTTTGCAGGAAATTTCCTTGCAGGCGCATGCGGCGTCACCGCCGTCGGGAGGGCCGAGGGCAGGGCGCACAACTTACGTTGAGGCCGAAGATGGCGAAAGTGCAGTTGGAAGGTGTCCGCAAGGTCTACGAGAACGGCCAGGTCGCGGTACAGGGTGCGAGCTTCGAGGTCGCCGATGGCGAGCTGATGGTACTGGTCGGTCCGTCCGGCTGCGGTAAGTCGACCCTGTTGCGCATGATCGCCGGGCTCGAGGACATCAGCGCCGGCACGCTCAAGATCGGCGAGCGCGTGGTCAACGACGTGGCCCCCAAGGACCGCGACATCGCCATGGTGTTCCAGAGCTATGCGCTCTACCCGCACATGACCGTGGCCGAGAACCTGGCCTTCGGGCTCAAGCTGCGCGGCCACCCCAAGCAGGTCATCGCCGAGCGCGTCAACAACGCCGCCGAGCTGCTGGGGCTGACCCCGATGCTCGACAAGCTGCCCAAGGCGATGTCCGGCGGCCAGCGTCAGCGCGTGGCACTGGGGCGGGCGATGGTGCGCGAGTCGTCGGTGTTCCTGCTCGACGAGCCGCTCTCCAATCTGGATGCCAAGCTGCGCCACAGCGTGCGCACCGAGATCGCGCAGCTGCATCGCAAGCTGGGTACCACGATGATCTACGTCACCCACGATCAGGTCGAGGCGATGACCCTGGGCCAGCGCATCGTGGTACTCAAGGATGGGGTGATTCAGCAGATCGACAGTCCGATGGCGCTGTACGACCGCCCGGCCAATCTGTTCGTGGCCGGATTCCTCGGCAGCCCGGCGATGAATGTGCTGCAGGGACGCCTGGATGAACTGGACGGCCTGCATCTGGTCATGGCCGATGGCTGGCGCGTACCGCTGGGTGCGGCGCGGGTCGAGCGCAGCTGGTTTGGTCGCGAGGTGATCGTCGGCGTCCGCCCGGAGCACCTGCAACCGTCAGGCGATGCCGCACTGGGCTTCGACGCACGTATCGATGTGATCGAGCCGGTCGGCAACGAGATATTCCTCAACCTCGACCGTGGCGGCCAGCCGCTGGTGATCCGTGTCGCGCCGCAGGCCTTGCCGGCGGTGGGGGAGCAACTGCGCCTGGCGCTGCGCAGCGACGCCTTGCATTTCTTCGACCCGGCCAGCGGCGAACGGCTGACAGTGGCTTAACGCGCCAATCCCTGCACGAACGCAAGCGGGCGTGCGGCATGCGCGCCCGCTTGCAGCACGGCGCCGGCCTCCAGGGTCAGCTCCAGCGGCAGCACCGCCAGTGCAAGATCGCCCGCCACACTGACCAGCGTGCCGACGGTGGCATCGTCCAGCAGCACGGCCTGGCCCGCCTCGACCAGCGCATCGCTGCCAACGGCATCGACCTGCAGCAGCTGCAGCGCACGCTTGGCCTTGCCCAGAAAATGCGTGCGTGCCACGATTTCCTGGCCCGGATAGCAGCCCTTTTTGACACTGAAGGCCTGCAGGCGATCCAGCGCTAGCTGCTGCGGCGTCCACTGCTCGCGTTGCGCATCGGGCAGGCGCGCCAGCCCCAGTTGCAGATCCGTACGGCGCCAATCGGCATCCATCCGCGCAGATTCGATAGGCGCAGCCAATGCCTTATAGTCCGCGAGCAATACCAAGGTGCGCGGCAGAGCCGGGCTGCCCATGTCCAATTCGATACGCTGCGTTCCGATATCGGCCTGCGCGCCGTTTGCGCGCGCAGGCACGACAAAGCCGCCGTACGCCGAAAGCGCTGCCACGCCGATCTTGAGCTTGCGTCGGAATACGAAGCGGCCGAGTTGCGCCGCGATCTCGGTCGCATTGCCGTCGGGCAACAGCATCAACAGGTGTGTGTCGTCCTCACGCAGGAGTGCGAAGATGGCAATCACGCGCCCCTTCGCGGTCAACCACGCATTCCACTGCCACTGCCCGATCGCCAGCGCTTGTACGTCGTTGGCAAATTGGGCATGCGCGAACGCCACTGCATCCGTCCCGATCAAGCGGACGTATTGCATGTCGTGCAGGGAGCCAAAACCCTGTGGAATAAGATTCAGGTTGTCAGCCATGGAAGGGGAGGACTAAAATCGCAATGTTGTGAGACCACTATGATAGGCCATCCAACCCCCACCCCAGCGCAGGATTCCGAGACGCAGCCTTCTCCTCAGGAGCATCTTCCCGAGAAGCAGCCACTGCCCAAGGAAATTGGTGGACGCGACGGCCCTGAGCCAACGCGCTACGGCGACTGGGAAAAAAATGGACGCTGCATCGATTTTTGAGCAGCTTTTAGCCACAGCGGTCTAGTGCCGCCCAGCCGAGAAAACGAGCCCAGCGAATGGCGATCCGCGAACGTCCTCTTTCCCCGCATCTCCAGGTGTATCGCTGGCAGATACAGATGGTGACCTCGATTCTCAATCGAGCCACCGGCATCGTACTGTCCATCGGCGCTTTGGCGATTGCCGCCGCCTTGCTGACATTGATGCTCGGCCCCGACCACTGGAATTGTTTCCGCGAGCACACAGGCGCCTGGTACGGCCAGGTCTTCCTGTTCGGCTGGACCTGGTGCTTTGCGTTCCACCTGTTTGGTGGACTGCGCCACATCATGCAGGACTTCGGACAGGGCTATGCAGTGCGCTCGTTCGTCAGTCTTGGCTGGCTGTCGCTGATCCTGAGCTTCGTGCTCACTGCTACCATCTGGGCCTATGTGCTGCTGGCCGGAGGTGCCGTATGAATCGCTACCGTACCCCGTTGAAAAACGTGCGTGGCCTGGGTGCCGCCAAAACCGGTACCGAACACTTCGTGGTGCAGCGCCTGACCGCCACCGCCCTGGTGCCGCTGTCGATCTGGTTTTTGATCTTCGTGCTGAGCCTGATCGGTGCCGATCACGCTGCGGCCAGCGCCGCCGTGGCCAAGCCATGGAACGCGATCCTGTTGGTCGGCTTCCTGATCGCCTCGTTCTGGCATGCGCAGCTGGGCATGCAGGTGGTGTTGGAAGATTACGTGCACAACTCGCTGCTCGCGCTTGCTGCGCAGACCATCGTGCGCTTCGTCGCCGTGCTGGGCGCCATCGTCAGCGTGTTTGCCGTGGCGCGTATTGCGCTGGGCATCAGCTGAGTCGTCCGCGACCAAACAGGAATCCATAATTCGATGTCCGCTTACAAGATCACAGAACACAAGTACGACATGGTCGTGGTGGGCGCCGGCGGCGCCGGCCTGCGCGCCACGTTCGGCCTGGCCCAGAAGGGCCTGCAAACGGTCTGCCTGACCAAGGTCTTCCCGACCCGCTCGCATACCGTGGCGGCGCAGGGCGGCATCTCGGCCGCGCTCGGCAACATGGGCGAAGACGACTGGCGCTACCACTTCTACGACACCATCAAGGGCTCCGATTGGCTGGGCGACCAGGACGCGATCGAGTACATGTGCCGTGAGGCGATCCCGGCCATCATCGAACTTGAGCACTACGGCGTGCCGTTCTCGCGCACCGAAGAGGGCAAGATCTACCAGCGCCCGTTCGGCGGCATGACCACCAAGTACGGCGAAGGCCCGTCCGCACAGCGCACCTGCGCAGCGGCCGACCGGACCGGTCACGCGATGCTGCACACGCTGTACCAGCAGTCGCTGGCGCACAACGCGCGCTTCATGATCGAGTACTTCGCGCTCGACCTGATCTTCGACGAGGAGGGCGTCTGCCGCGGCGTCCTGGCGCTGGACATGGCCGATGGCAGCTTGCATCTGTTCCGCGCCCACGGCGTGGTGCTGGCCACCGGCGGCTATGGCCGCGCCTACTTCAGCGCCACCTCCGCCCATACCTGTACCGGTGACGGCGGCGGCCTGGTGATGCGTGCCGGCCTGCCGGTGCAGGACATGGAGTTCGTGCAGTTCCATCCCACCGGCATCTACGGTGCGGGCTGCCTGATCACCGAAGGCGTGCGTGGCGAAGGCGGCATCCTGCGCAACAGTAACGGCGAGCGCTTCATGGAGCGCTACGCACCGCATTACAAGGATCTGGCCTCGCGCGACGTGGTATCGCGCTCGATGACCGTGGAGATCCGCGAAGGCCGTGGCGTGGGCGAGCATAAGGACCACATCCTGCTCGACCTGACCCACCTCGGCCCGGAAGTCATCAACGAAAAGCTGCCCGGCATCGCCGAGAGCGCGCACATCTTTGCCGGTGTGGACGTGACCAAGCAGCCGATTCCGGTGTTGCCGACCGTGCACTACAACATGGGCGGCATTCCGACCAACTTCTACGGCGAAGTCGTGCGCAAGCAGGGCGACAACCCGGATGCGGTCGTGCCGGGCCTGTACGCGATCGGCGAAGCTGCCTGCGTATCGGTGCACGGTGCCAACCGCCTGGGTTCCAACTCGCTGCTGGATCTGGTGGTGTTCGGCCGTGCGGTGGCAAACCGTTGCGCCGAGACGGTCAAGCCCAACCAGCCGCACAAGACGCTGCCGTCCGATGCCTGCGAAAAGGCGCTGGGCCTGCTGGACAAGCTGCGCTACGCCAACGGCTCCACGCCGACTTCGGTGATCCGTGACAACATGCAGCGCACCATGCAGTCGGACGCAGCCGTGTTCCGTACCAGCAAGACGCTGAAAGAGGGTGTCGACAAGATGGCCGAGATCTTCGCCAGCTTCGAGGACGTCAAGGTCTCGGACCGCTCGCTGGTGTGGAACTCGGATCTGATCGAAACCTACGAGTTGAACAACCTGCTGCTCAACGCAGTGGCGACGATCAACTCGGCAGAGCAGCGCCATGAAAGCCGCGGCGCGCATTCGCACGAAGACTTCCCGGACCGCGACGACGTCAACTGGCAGAAGCACACGCTAGTCACCGTCGACGACAAGGGCAAGTGCGAGTTCGAATATCGTCCGGTGCACATGTACACGCTGAGCAAGGACGTGGACGTGGTCCCGCCGAAGCCGCGCGTTTACTGATCGATGCGCATGGATCGATCCGCTTGTGCGTTGCCTCTGCCGGCCGGCCTGTTCGGGCATGGCAGCGGCGCACCGTTGCAGGCGGATCGTGTCCTGACGCAGCGGCAACGCCGGCACGCCGCCGGCCGTTGCGCCACCGCCGCGGCGGTGGCATCCGTCATCTTTACCTTCATGCGCACGGTGCGGTTGTCGTTCGCACCGCGCATCGCCTGAGCCAACGAGAGCAGCTATGGCAGAGTTCACCCTCCCCAAGAATTCAAAGATCGGCAAGGGCAAGCATTACCCTGCACAGGGCGCCAAGAACACGCGCACCTTCAAGGTCTACCGCTGGGATCCGGATGGCGAGGCCAACCCGCGTACCGACAGCTACGAGATTGATCTCGACAAGTGCGGCCCGATGGTGTTGGACGCGCTGATCAAGATCAAGAACGAGATCGACCCGACACTGGCGTTCCGCCGCTCCTGCCGCGAGGGCATCTGCGGCTCGTGCGCGATGAACATCGACGGCACCAATACGCTGGCCTGCACCAAGGCGATTGCCGCCTGCGGCAAGGCCGAGGTGCCGATCTATCCGCTGCCACACATGAGCGTGATCAAGGACCTGGTGCCGGATCTGACGCATTTCTACGCGCAGTACGCGTCGATCAAGCCGTGGATCCGCACCCAGACCCCGCCGCCGCCGGACCGCGAGCGCCTGCAGTCGCCGGAAGACCGCCGCAAGCTCGATGGGTTGTACGAGTGCATCCTGTGCGCCTGCTGCTCGACCAGCTGCCCGAGCTACTGGTGGAATGGCGAGCGCTATCTGGGCCCGGCGATCCTGCTGCAGGCGTATCGTTGGATCATCGATTCGCGCGACGAAGACACCGGTGCGCGCCTGGACGACCTGGAAGATCCGTTCAAGCTGTATCGCTGCCACACCATCATGAACTGCGCGCGGACCTGCCCCAAGGGCCTGAACCCGGCGCTGGCGATTGCCGAGATCAAGAAGCTGATGATGGCGCGTCGCGCCTGATCGCAGCGCAATGCGGGCCCGCCTCGGCGGGGAGATGGTTCACAGCGGCACCGGCCCTTGGTCTGGTGCCGCTGTCGTTTTCGGCGCCGGCAAGGCGAGCTGGAGAGTGAGATGGATGAAGAAACCCTGTTGAAGAAACTGCGCTGGCGTTGCCGGCGCGGCATGCGCGAGCTCGATCAATTGTTCGGGCGCTATCTGGATCAACGCTGGGCGCAGGCTTCCGAATCCGAGCGCGCGGTTTTCCTACAGCTGCTGGATTGCGAAGACGATAAGTTGTGGCGCTGGTTCATGGGATACAAGGCCTGCCCGGATGCCGCCAACGCCGCACTCATCGCCGATATTCGCGCCATGCCGGCTTGAATGGCGCCCATCGCGCGGGCTTGCTTGCGCGCTGGGCGTGCTGAGCGCGCTCGCGTTGGGGGCGCTCTGGCGGAGCGGGGCACCGCCATGGCTGGCGATGCTGTTGTCCGTCTATACGGTGTTGACCGGTGGACTATCACTGCGCCTGCTGTTGCGCTCGCCAGCGCGGGAAGTGATCGTGCCCTGGAGCGAAACGCCCGCCAGCGTTGACGGTGTGCAGGTACAGGGCCTGCAGGTGGCGTGGCGCGGGCCGGTCGCGGTGGTGGCGTGGACTGGCCTGGATGCACGTCGCCAACGCCTGCTTTTCTGGCCGGATACCTTGCCCGCAGCGCAGCGACGTGAACTGCGTCTGGCCGCTCAGGCACACGCCATTTCGTCCCGGCGGTCGCAAGTGGCACCATAGCGTCCCTTTCCTGGTTGAACCGCATGTTCAAACCTATCCCGGTTGCCATCGGCTTGCGCTACCTGCGTGCCAAGCGGCGCAATGGCTTCATCTCGTTTATCTCGATGGCATCGATCCTGGGCATCGCCCTGGGCGTGACCGTGCTGATCACCACGCTGGCGGTGATGAGCGGTTTCCAGAAGGAAATCCGCGACCGTCTGCTGCAGATGGCCGCGCATGCCACGGTCAGTGCGGACGGCGCGCCGATGCATGACTGGCAGCATGCAGTCGCGGTCGCCATGGCCGATCCGCGCATCGCCGGTGCCGCGCCGTACATCGAAACCGAATCGCTGCTGCAGGGCCCGCGCAAGCAGCCGGCGATCGTGCGCGGCATCATTCCTGCCGAAGAGGGCAAGGTGTCGGTGCTGGCCAAGAAGATGCAGCAGGGGTCGGTCGACAGCCTGACCCCGGGCTCCTACAACATCGTCATCGGCAAGGAGCTGGCGATCTGGCTGGGCGTGGACATGGGCGACAGCATCGTGGTGCTGCTCAGCGATACCCAGGCCACGCCGCTGGGCGCGATGCCGCGGCTCAAGCGCTTCACCGTCAGCGGAATCTTCGAGGCGGGCTACAACGAGATCGACCGCGGCCTGGCCGTGGTTAACATGCAGGACCTGGCGCACGTGTTGCGCATGGACGGCGTCACCGGCGTGCGGCTGCGCCTGCACGACATGGATCAGGCCTGGCCGGTGGCACGCGATCTGGCGGTGAAGTTGCATGGCCCGTACCGGGTCAGCGACTGGACCCAGGAGAACGCCAATCTCTACCACTCGTTGAAGATGGAAAAGACCGTGATGGGCATCCTGCTGTCGCTGATCGTGGCGATGGGCGCGTTCAACCTGGTGTCTTCGCAGGTGATGCTGGTCACCGACAAGCAGGCCGATATCGCCATCCTGCGCACCCTGGGCCTGTCGCCTGCGGGCGTGATGCAGGTGTTCATGGTGCAGGGTTCGTTGATCGGCTTCATGGGCACGATCATGGGGGTGATCGGCGGCATCGTGCTGACGCTCAACCTGGAACGCATCCTGGGCGTGATCGAGACCATCTTCAGCGTCAAGCTGCTGCCCGAGGACGTGTATTACATCACCGGCCTGCCGACCGACATGCAGACCCAGGACGTGGTGGTGATCACCGTCGTCGCGCTGGTGATGAGTTTCCTGGCGACCTTGTATCCGGCATGGCGCGCCTCGCGCACCCAGCCGGCAGAGGCGCTGCGTTATGAATGAGATCAAGGAATCGGGAATCGGGAATCGGTCGTGCAGAAGCCAAACCAAGCAGAGGCGGTGATCCGTGCCGAGGGTCTGGCCAAGACCTACGCCGAAGGCAAGATGCGCACGCCGGTATTCGACAGGTTGGATCTGACCGTGGCGACCGGCGAAACCGTGGCCATTGTCGGTGCCTCAGGGGCGGGCAAGAGCACGCTGCTGCACCTGCTCGGCGGGCTGGATATTCCGACCTCGGGCGAGGTGTATGTGGCCGGCCGGCGCATGTCGGCGTTGTCCGATGGCGAGCGCGGCAAGTTGCGCAATCAGGCCTTGGGCTTCGTGTACCAGTTCCATCATCTGTTGCCGGAATTCACCGCGCTGGAAAACGTCATGATGCCGGTGCTGTTGTCCGGCAAAGAGGTAGGGCTTGCCCGGGCGCAGGCCTTGCAGTTGCTGGAAGCGGTCGGGCTCGGACATCGCATCGAGCACAAGCCCAGCGAGTTGTCCGGCGGCGAGCGCCAGCGTGCGGCCGTGGCGCGTGCGCTGGTGAACAAGCCGGGGTGCGTGCTTGGCGATGAGCCGACCGGCAACCTGGACGACAAGACCGCCGAGACAGTGTTCGAGCTGATGCTGGAGCTCAATCGTGCACAACGCACCAGCCTGGTCCTGGTAACCCACGATCGCAGTCTGGCGCGGCGTCTGGACCGCGTGCTCGAGCTGCATCAGGGCAAGCTGCGCGAGTTGGCACCGTCTGCGGTGTAGGACGCATTGCCTGGCCGTCGGAGCAATCCTTGACGGCTAGATGGTGGTAAACCGCGGGTTTCAGATCGAAGATCCCGTATCCGGTCATCGATGCATCCGCGTGATAGGCCACCTAATGTTGCGACAACCTGCTCGTTCGGCACGCGGTGTCCGCGAGCATCATCGCATCGATGCTCGCGCCGACAGGAAACGGTCGCCGTCACGTGCGTGACGACGACCTGGCGCATCAGGGAATGACGCGCTGCGCGCGCAGGCGCGTGAACAATTCCAGGAACGATGCACGGCTGTCGTAGAAATCCACAAAGCCCAGCTCGCGGCTCTTGGTCATGTCGTTGACGCACTCGATCTCTCGGCCCAGGTCGGCATCGGTGTGCCACCAGGATGCCAGCCGGTTGACGTCGGCTTCCACCAGGCCATGCTGCTTGGCTATCTCGCTCCACACCGCCGGCGCGGTCTCGCTCAGGCGTGCTTCCAGCGGCATCGGGGTCTCGGGGCAGGGCGCAGCTTCGAGCCCGAAGAAGTCGGCAATCTGGCTCCACATCCAACGCCAGCGGAACACATCGCCATTGACGGTATTGAAGGCCTGATTGCGCGCCGCCGGGCTCAGGCCGGCCCAGGCCAGCTGCTTGCCGAGCAGGCCGGCGTCGGTCAGGTCGGTGAGGCTGTTCCACTGCGCCTGCGAGCCGGGAAACACGAACGGCTGGCCGGTGTGCTTGCACAGCGACGCATATACCGCCAGCGTCACGCCCATGTTCATCGCATTGCTGCCATTGGCCATGCCGATCATGGTGTGCGAGCGATGCACGCTCCAGCCGAAGCCATGCTGCTCGGCATGCGCGAACAACAGGTCTTCCAGCGTGTAGTAGAAATTCTCGCCGGGCTGGCGCGGCTCGCTTTCGAGGAATGGGGTTTCGGCCTTGCCGCTACCGTAGTTCTCGAATGCGCCCAGGTAGTGCTTGGTGCCCGTGACCAGCGCCATGTGCTGCAGCGGCGCATCGCTCAGCGCTTCGCACAGATGCCGCATCATCGCGCCGTTGGCTTCGACGTTTTCGCGCTCGGTGTCGCGCCGGGTCCAGGTGCAGAAGAACACATGGGTGATCGGCAGGCCACGCAGCGCCTTGCTGGTGCTTTCGGCATCTAGCAGATCGGCCGCAAGCGGGATCACGCCATCCTGTGGCAGCGGGCGCCGTGCCAGGCCATAGACGGTCCAGCCATCGGCCACCAGGACATTGGCGAGGTTGTAACCGGAAATGCCGGTCACGCCGACAATCAGTGCAGTGCCTTTACGCATGGGAGAAACTCCTCGAAAACAGTGGCGAACATAGCGCGGCCGTCATGAAATCGAGGCGAATGCAGGCCGATACAGTCGATGAGCGGCCCGTACACACTGTCCTGCCCAGCGTGTTGCACGTCCGCAGCAGCATCTTCCACCGACTGGGTGCACACGGCAGGCGCAGCCGTTTTCCTACAAAGCAATGCGCTAATCGCTGCTGTGCCCGACGCAGGCGCTGGCCTAACTTGAATCGGTGGATGGACCACGGCCAGGATGGCGACCGACAGCATGCATGCGTCAGCACAGGCATCGCCTTCGCCGCAGAGCGTATCGACGACGATGGTCGCGGCAGCATTGTTGCTGGGCATTGTGGTGTGCGCGTGGTCGCCTGCACTGCTGTCGCGTGCGGTCTATGCGGCCTGCGTTGGTGCAGGGGTGCTGGGCATCGGCGTCAGCATATGGCTGCGTCCGCGGCGGATCGTATTGGTGTGGGCACTGGCCAGCGCGGTCTTCGGTTTCGGGCTGATGGGCTGGCAGGTCGCCGGTGTCCTGCAGGCACAACTGCGCCCGCAGGATGAAGCGCGAGAACTGACGGTGCGCGGCCAGATCGTCGAATTGCCGGTCGCCGAACCACGACGCACGCGCTTCCAGTTGCGCGTGGATGACGATCCCGCACAGCCTGCCGCACTACGCGGCAAGCTGCTGCAGTTGGCCTGGTACGACGACTTCGGTGCCGAGCGGATGGGGCCGCGTGCCGCATTGCGCGCGGGCGCAGGGTGGCAGCTGCGGCTCAAACTGCGTGCACCGCGTGGCTTGCGCAATCCCGGTGGGTTCGATGCCGAACGGCAGGCGCTGGCACAGCGCATTGCCGCCACCGGCTATGTGCGGGTGCCAGCTGCTGCGCGGCAGGTCGCTGCATCGCGTGGCGTGGATGCTTGGCGCGAAGGGATGTCGCAGCGCATTGCCGAGCGCGTGCCCGGACCGTCGGCGCCTTACCTGCGCGCGCTCGCGTTGGGCGACACGCGCGGGCTGGACGACGCAGCCTGGGCCACGCTGCGCGCGACCGGGCTCAGCCATTTGATTGCGATCTCGGGATTTCATGTGGGGCTGGTCGCTGCGTTCGTCGCCGTGCTGGTCGCCGGACTCTGGCGTTGCTGGCCAGCGCTTGGAACGCGGATTCCGCGTGTCCACGCGGCGGCAGTTGCCGCCTTGCTCGGTGCGGCTGGTTATGCGGTGCTGGCGGGTTTGGCGCTGCCCACGGTGCGCACCGTGCTGATGATTGCCGTGGTCGCATTGGCGCGGTTGGTGCGGCGCCGTGCCACCACCACGCAGATTCTCGCGCTGGCGGTGTTGGCAGTGCTGCTGTGGGACCCGCTGAGCGTGCTGGTGGCCGGCTTCTGGCTCAGCTTTGCCGGAGTGGCCTGGCTGGTGTGGTGTCTGCCATCGGATGATCACGCGATCGTGCGAGGCTTCCTGTCCGCCCAGACCGTCGCCACCGTCGGCCTGCTGCCGTTGACCGTCAGCCTGTTCGGGCAGGCATCGTTGGTGGGGCCATTGGCCAATCTGGTCGCCATTCCCTGGTGGACCTTCGTGGTGGTGCCACTTGCCTTGCTGGGGACTGCGCTGGAAGCACTTCATCCGGGAGCGGGCCTGTGGGCGTGGCGATTGGCGGGCTGGTGCTTCGAGCTGACCTGGCCAGGGCTGGTCTGGCTCGGGCAGACGTCGGTGGCGTTGTGGTGGGTACCCGAGTCCGATGCGATCGCCTTGGTCGTGGCCCTGCTCGGCGCGTTCTGGTTGCTGCTGCCGCGCGGCACGCCCGGCAAATCCCTGGCGTTGCTGCTATGGCTGCCGCTGCTGTGGCCGGACCGCGAACTGCCTGCGGCTGGCGAGGCCGAGGTGCAGGTGCTGGACGTGGGGCAGGGCCTGGCGGTACTGGTGCGCACGCAACGGCATGCACTGCTGTTCGACACCGGCCCGGCGGTGCGCGATGGTTTCGATGCCGGTGAGCGGGTGGTGCTGCCGGCATTGCGCGCGCTCGGGGTGCGCCGCCTGGATGCCATCGTGCTCAGTCATGCCGACGCCGATCATGCCGGCGGCTATGCGGCAGTGCGTGCGGGATTGCCTGTTGCAATGACGGCTGCGCCGCCACAGGCGCCGTTGGACGTTAGTACACGGTGCCGTGCTGGCCGACAGTGGACATGGGACGGTGTGCGGTTTCGCTTCCTGCATCCCAGCGTCGGTTTTCCGTATCTGCGCAATCAGTCCAGTTGCGTGCTGCGCATCGAAACACGGTATGGAAGCGCATTGTTGCCGGGCGATATCGGCGAGCTCGTCGAGCGGCGCCTGCTGCGGGAACATGCCCCGGAGTTGCGGGCCGATCTGGTGGTGGTTCCCCACCACGGCAGCGCCGACGGCTCGCATGCCGGTTTCATCGCCGCCACCGGCGCGCGGCTGGCGCTGGTGTCCTCCGGGTACGGCAATCGCTTCGGCCATCCGCGTGCGGAGGTGGTGCAACGCTGGCAGGGCAGTGGCGCCGAGCTGCTGGACACGGCCCGGGCCGGGGCGATCCGGGTCTGGCTGGGCGCCGACGGCCTGCAGGTACGCGAGCGGCGGTGCTGGCAGCCACGGCTGTGGGATGCTGCGGAACGGCGGCGGTCGGCTGCTATCCTATCGACCAGCGAATAGGCGGCTGCGTCGCCGGAGGACTCGAATCGTGTTGGAGCTGGTCAAGGCAGGCGGTTGGCCGATGGTGCCGTTGCTGTTGCTGGGCGTGATCGCCCTGGCGATCGTGCTGGAGCGTCTGTGGAGCCTGCGCCGCAACGAGGTGACCCCGCCAGGTCTGGGCGAAGAGGTCCGCAACTGGGCCGCGCGCGGCAAGCTGGATCCCAGCCACATCGAATCGCTGCGGCGTAATTCGCCGCTGGGCGCCTTGCTCGCCGCAGCGCTGGACGTGCGTGGTCGTCCGCGTGAGTTGATTCGCGAGCGCATCGAAGACACCGGCCGGCACGTGGTGCACCGCATGGAGCGCTATCTGAATGCCTTGGGCACGATCGCCTCAGCCGGGCCGCTGCTGGGACTGCTGGGCACGGTGGTCGGCATGATCCAGATGTTCCTGGGCATCCTCGATCACGGCGTGGGCGATGTGAACCAGCTGGCCGGCGGCATCGGCAAGGCGCTGGTGTGCACAGCCACCGGCATGATCATCGCGGTACCGGCATTGATGGCGCATCGCTTCTTCAAGGGCCGCATCGCCGGTTACATCATCGAAATGGAGCAGGAAGCCACCTTGCTGCTGGACACGATGGACGGCCGCGCGATGCCAGCCGCCGCGGCACCGCTCGCGGCAGCTGGCAAACCCGTCATGGCAAAGGGCTGACGGATGCGCATCGGCAGTGACCGACGCCAGGACGAGCCGCATATCGATCTGGTGCCATTGATTGACGTGATCCTTGTCCTCATCATTTTTTTCGTGGTGACCACGACCTTCGACGCACGCTCCACGCTGCAATTGCAGCTGCCGACCGCCAGCGACCAACACACCAGCGCGCCGCCGCGTTCATTGAGCGTGTTGGTCAATGCCGACGGGCGTTATTTCATCAACGACCAAGAGGTGCTGCGTTCGGATGTGGATTCGCTCAAGCAGACCATCGCCCAGATCGCCGGTGACGACCGCGAGCAGACAGTGTTGATGCGCGCCGATGCGCGTACGCCGTATCAAGCGGTGGTGACCGCGCAGGATGCGTTGGGGCAACTCGGCTTCCGCCGGATCGCGATCGCCACAGCGCCGCAGGCCGGCACGACACCTACACCCGGCCAGACACGTAATAACGGAACCCGCCAGTGACCACCTCCAACGACCGCCCGGCGCCAGTCTCGTCCTGGCGCACGTACCGTCGCCTGCTGGCCTTCGCCAAGCCGTATCGCCTGTTGCTGATCGCTGCGCTGATTGCTGCGCTGGTCGAGGCGGCAGGCACGACCGGCTTTCTGGCGTTGATGAAGCCGATCACCGACGAAACCTTCATCTACAAGAACGCTGAAGTCAGCCGCTGGCTGCCGGTGCAGATCATCCTGTTGTTCGTGGTGCGCGGGGTCGCCGGCTACATCACCGACATGGCGATGGGCAAATCCGCACGCAGCATTGCGCGCGATCTGCGCGTCAAGGTGATGTCCAAATATCTGCGTCTGCCGGGATCGCGCTTCGATTCCGAGCCGGTGCCGTCGATGCTGATCCGCCTGGGCTCGGACTCGGACCAGGTGGCGCAGGCGGCGGTGGATGCGGTCAAGGTGATGATCCAGCAATCGCTGCAGGTGATCGGCGCGTTGGCGCTGATGCTGTGGCATAGCTGGCAGGTCACGCTGACCATCCTGGTGCTGGCGCCGGTTCTGGCCTGGGTGATGGACAAGGTGGCGCGGCGCTATCGCCGCATCAGCCACAGCATCCAGGAGAGCGGCGCGCATCTGTTGCAGGCGGCCGACCAGACCTTGTCCAGCCATCAGGAGGTCAAGATCTACGGCGCCCAGCAAACCGAAATGGAGCGCTATGGCGCGCTGGCCGACCGCAATCTGCGGCTGGCGATGAAGGTCGAATCCACGCGCGGCATTTCCACCGCCACGGTGCAGATGATCGGCGCGATCGGGCTGTCGGCGCTGCTGTTCGTGGCTGGTGCGCAGGCATTGGCCGGGCGGTTGACTGCAGGCGATTTCGTGGTGCTGATGACCTCGATGCTGACGATCATTCCGGGCCTCAAGCAGCTCACCAATGTGCAGAACATGGTGCAGCGCGGCCTGGCCTCGGCCGAGCGCCTGTTCTCGGTGCTCGACAGTCCCGACGAGCCGGACCAGGGCGCGGTGCCGCTGACGCGCGCCAAGGGCCTGATCGAATTTCGCAACGTCACTGCACGCTATCCGGGCCAGGTGAACCCCGCTCTGGCCGAGGTCAGTTTCGTGGCGCAACCGGGCACGGTGACGGCGATCGTCGGACGCTCCGGCAGCGGCAAGTCCAGCCTGATCAAGTTGATCCCGCGCTTCTACGAAGCAGAGTCCGGGCAGATCCTGCTCGACGGGCACCCGGTGCAGGCGTACGCGCTGGCCGATCTGCGGCGGCAGATCGCGCTGGTCGGCCAGCAGGTCATGCTGTTCGACGGCAGCATCGCCGACAACGTCGCCTACGGCGAAATGCGCAGTGCCGACGCCGGCCAGCTGGAACGCGCCATCCTGGGCGCCAACGCGATGGAGTTCGTCGCGCAATTGCCCGAAGGCCTGCAGTCGCATGTGGGCACCAAGGGCGGGCGCCTGTCCGGCGGCCAGCGCCAGCGTCTGGCGATCGCGCGCGCGATGCTCAAGGACGCGCCGATCCTGATCCTGGACGAAGCCACCGCGGCGCTGGACAACGAATCCGAACGCCTGGTGCAGGACGCCTTGCACAAGCTGATGCCTGACCGCACCACGCTGGTGATCGCGCACCGCCTGTCCACCATCGAGCATGCCGACCAGGTGCTGGTGATGGATCAGGGCCGTATCGTCGAGCGCGGCACGCATCACCAATTGCTGGAGCAGGGCGGCTTGTACTCGCACCTGCACGGCATGCAGTTTCGCGAACGTCAGGCATGAGCAAGCGCGGCACCCGTACGCCGGGTTACTGGTACGACAATGCGCCGATCCCGCTGTCGGCGCGCCTGCTGGCGCCGGTTTACGGTGCTGCCATCGCGCTGCGACGCGCCCTGTATCGCCGCGGCTGGCGCAAGCGCCACGGCGTGCCGGTGCCGGTGATCGTGGTGGGCAACGTCACTGCCGGCGGCACCGGCAAGACGCCGTTGACGATTGCTCTGGTCGCCAAGTTGCAGGAGGCCGGCTGGACGCCTGGGGTCGCCAGCCGCGGTTATGGCCGTGACGATTCGGGGACGGCGCGCTGGGTCGAGGCGGACACGCCGGTCGCGCTCGGC
Source organism: Xanthomonas campestris pv. asclepiadis (assembly GCF_020784175.1). Taxonomy (GTDB): domain Bacteria; phylum Pseudomonadota; class Gammaproteobacteria; order Xanthomonadales; family Xanthomonadaceae; genus Xanthomonas; species Xanthomonas campestris_D. The sequence goes on along the minus strand of NZ_JAJGQM010000009.1, from coordinate 50,462 downwards.
GGCGACGAGCCGGTCCTGATCGCCTGGAAGACCGGTGCCCGCGTGCGCGTGGACAGCGATCGCCTGGCTGCGGCGCGCGCCCTGGTCGAAGCGGGCTGCGACATCGTCGTCTGCGACGACGGGCTGCAGCACTACCGGCTGGCCCGCGATGTCGAGATCGAAGTGGTCGATGGCCAGCGCCGCTACGGCAACGGGCGCCTGTTGCCGGCCGGGCCGCTGCGCGAGCCGGCTGCACGCGCACGCGACTGCGATTTCCGTGTGGTCAATCTGGGCCAGGCCAGCGCAGCAGCGACCACACCCGCGCCCGATGACGCCGGATTCGGCGAATGGCAGATGCGCCTGAGCATCGAAAGCGTGCAGCCGATGGATGGCAAGCGCGCTCAGCCATTGAGCCGGCTGGCCGGCCAGCGCGTGCATGCCGTGGCCGGGATCGCGCACCCGGAACGCTTCTTCGCGATGCTGCGCGCGCGCGGCATCGGCGTGGTGCCGCATGCCTTTCCCGATCACCACGTCTATCGCGCCACCGACTTCAGCTTCGGCAGCCGCCTGCCGGTGCTGATGACCGAAAAGGATGCAGTGAAGTGCAGGCCATTTGCCGACGAGTGGCTGTACAGCGTGCCGCTCAAGGCGGAGCTGCCGGCGGCGTTCTGGGTGAGTCTGCTGGATCGCCTGGACAAGTTGGCCAGCCGGCAGGGCGTGTGAACGCTGCGCCGGTAGGGCGATCTGCGGCTTGGTTGCAGGGTCCTTGCCAACCCACCGTCGCGGGACACGCCGCAAGAACATCAAGGTCCCGCGACGGTGGGCGGGCAAAGACCAATCAAGATGGTCGGTGTGCCTGTGCGGGCAGTACGGGCAGCGGCGCGTAGTGCCGATGTCGGGCATCGCCGCCCAACTGACCACCGTTACTTCGCCCAATCACACCACGACAGCATGCGATTCGGTTATCTCGTTTCTTCCACTCTTCCTGTTTTCCAGAGCGCGCACGCATGACTAACTCAACGCCTGCAGATTTCGTCGTCGCCATTCCCGCACGCTACGCTTCCACGCGCTTGCCGGGCAAGCCGCTGCAGTTGATCGGCGATCGCCCGATGATCCAGCATGTGGCCGAGCGGGCGCTGTTGGCCGGTGCGCGTGAGGTCTGGGTGGCCACCGACGATGCACGCATTGTCGAGGTGATCGAAGGCCTTTCCGGCGTGCATGTGGCAATGACCGGTAACGAACATGTATCGGGCACCGACCGGCTTGCCGAATGCGCGCGGATCGCCGGCTGGGAAGCCGAGACCTGCGTGGTGAACCTGCAGGGCGACGAGCCGTTCGCGCCTGCCGCCGGCATCCGTGCGGTGGCCGAGCTGCTGCTGCACTCCGGCGCCGAAATGGCCACGCTGGCCGCGCAGGTCGACAGCGCGCACGAAGTGTTCGATCCGAACGTAGTCAAGCTGGTGCGTAGCGCAGCTGGCGACGCCTTGTACTTCAGCCGCGCGCCGATTCCCTGGCATCGCGACAGCTTCGCCAGTCAGCGCGACAGCTTGCCCGGTGACGGGCAATGGCTGCGCCACATCGGGATCTACGCCTACCGCGCAGGATTTCTGCAGCGCTTTGCGGCAATGCCGCCCGGCATGCTGGAACGCATCGAGTCGCTGGAACAATTGCGCGTGATGGAGGCCGGCTACCGCATCGCGGTGGCCTTGACGCCGGAGCAGTTTCCGCCCGGCATCGATACGCCGGACGATCTGGCGCGCGCGCAAACCCGCGTGGCAGCGGCATGAGGGTGCTGATCGTGTGTCTGGGCAATATTTGCCGCTCGCCAATGGGGGAGGGCGCCCTGCGTGCGCGGCTGGACGAGGCGCGATTGTCGCGGCGGATCGAGGTCGATTCGGCCGGTACCGGTGACTGGCATGCCGGCGATCCACCGGACCCGCGCGCGATTCGCTGTGCACGCGGCCATGGCGTGGATATCTCCGGGTTGCGCGCGCGCCAGGTGCGTGGCGCCGACTTCGAACACTTCGACTGGCTGCTGTGTGCCGATGGCAGCAATCTGCGCGATCTGCAACGCCTCGCCCCGGCGCCGCTGCGCGACAAGGTCGCGCTCTGGCTGCCTTGGGCCGGCGTGGAAGAGCGCGACGATATCCCCGACCCGTATACCGGCGGCATGGACGATTTCGAGCGTGCCTGGCAGCTGGTCGATACCGCTGCGCACCAGACCGTGGCCAGACTCACCCGCAGCTAATCGGGCTTGGGCATAATTACGGTATGACTGCCCAGCTTACCCAGGAATTGCCGGAATTTCCTACCTGGCTCAATGCCAGGCCATCCACCCTGCAGGAGCATCGCGGGCGGGCGCTGGTGCTGGCATTCGTCAATGCCAGCTCGGTGTGGTGCGCCGAACGCCTGGCCGAGCTGGCGCAGTTCCAGGCGCGCAGCCCCGGCCGGCTGCAGGTGATCGTGGTGCAGGTGCCGCGCTTCGACAGCGAACGCGAGCCGCAACGCGCGCTCAAGCAGCTGCGCGGCCATGGTGTCAGTGCGCCCATCTTGCTCGACAGGGACTGGGAGACCTGGCGCCGTTTCGGCATCGACTCCTGGCCGACGCTGGTGCTGCTCGATGCCTACGGCCGCGAGCGTCAGCGCCTGGTCGGCGTGACCGGCGATCTCGACAAGGCGCTGGTCGCCCTGTGCGAAGGCCAGCAGCCGCCGTCGGATGCCGACCTGCATGGGGTGGCCGAGCGTGATCCCGAGCCGCGCCTGGAGCTGCGGTTTCCAACCGGGCTTGCCGCCACCGAGGACCGCCTGTACATCGCCGACACCGGTCATCACCGCGTGCTCGAATGCACGCATGGCGGCCGCGTGCTGCGCCAGTTCGGCCACGGCAATGCGGACTTCATCGATGGTGGCGTCGGTGAGGCGGCGTTCCGGCGTCCGCAAGGCCTGGCGCTGGAGCGCGACCAGCTGTATGTCGCCGACACCGGCAATCACGCCCTGCGTCGGATCAACCTGCGCAGTGGGCAGGTCGACACCTTGTGCGGCACCGGGCGCTCCGGCGAGCCGGTCGAGGGGCCGCTGGCGTTTGCCGGCGCCTCGGCGCTGAACTACCCGCAAGGCCTGGCCGTTGCCGACAATCAGGTGTTGATCGCCATGGCGGGCGACAACCGCATCTGGAGCTATGACCTGGGCCGCGCCGCATTGAGCGCACGCGCCGGTACCGGTGCGCTCGAGATTCGCGATGGCAGCGGGCATCTGGCCGCGTTCGCACAGCCGGCCGGCCTGGCCGCGGTCCAGCAGGTGGCCTACATCTGCGATGGCCTGGGCTCGTCGATCCGCACCATGCAATTGCGTGGCGATCTGGTGCAGACCCTGGTCGGCGGGCAGGGCACCTGGCAGTTCGGCGACGAGGACGGCCCGCGCGGCACTGCGCGGCTGCAGTTTCCGCAAGCCATCGCGCTGGCTGCCGATTCGCCGATGCTATGGATTGCCGACACCGGCAACGGCCGCCTGCGCTGCCTGCGTCTGGGCGGCGGCGAACTGACCACGGTTGCACTGCCACGCCGCCTGCATGGCCCGGCCGGGCTGGCGGTCGCCGCCGGTGCGGTGTGGATTGCCGAGACCGATGCCCATGCCGTGTTGCGCTACGACCTGGCGAGCGGCGAACTGCGCGATGTTTCGATAGAAGAATGAACGCAAGGCCCCAATCCGATTTCGATGGAAAGGCGTTTGCTGCGCAACTGAGCACTGCGCCCGGCGTCTACCGCATGTACGCGGGCGATGACACCTTGCTGTACGTCGGCAAGGCCGGTGCGTTGCGCAAGCGCGTGGGCAGCTATTTCAACGGCACGCCGAAGAATGCGCGGCTGACCTCGATGCTGTCGCAGGTCGCGCGGATGGACGTCACCGTGACCCGCAGCGAGGCCGAAGCGCTGCTGCTGGAAAACCAGCTGATCAAGTCGCTGTCGCCGCGCTACAACGTGTCGCTGCGCGACGACAAGAGTTATCCCTACGTGCTGCTGACGCGCGAGCAGTGGCCGCGCATCGCCTTGCACCGTGGCCCGCGCGCCGTGCAAGGGCGCTATTTCGGCCCGTACACCGGCGTCACCGGCGTGCGCGAAACGCTGAGCCTGATGCACAAGCTGTTCAAATTGCGCAGTTGCGAAGACAGCGTGTTCCGCAATCGCTCGCGGCCGTGCCTGCAGTATCAGATCGGCCGCTGCAGCGCGCCCTGCGTGGAGCTGGTCGCCGCGCCCGACTATGCCGAATCGGTGCGCCGCGCCACCATGTTTCTGGAAGGCAAGAGCGACCAGCTCGGTGAAGAAATCATGCAGTCGATGCAGCAGGCCAGCGAAGCGCTGGAGTTCGAGCGTGCCGCGCGTCTGCGCGACCTGCTGTCCTCGCTGCGCAGCATGCAGAACCGCCAGTACGTGGACGGCCGCGCGGCGGACCTGGACGTGCTGGCCTGCGCCACGCAAGCCAGCCAGGCCTGCGTGCTGCTGCTGAGTTTTCGCGATGGCCGCAACCTGGGTACGCGCTCGTTCTTTCCCAAGACCAATGGCGAAGACAGCGCGGACGAAATCCTGGCTGCATTTGTGTCGCAGTACTACGCAGAGCATTCACCGCCGCGCGAGATCCTGCTCGATCGCGAAATTCCCGATGCCGAGCTGATCGAGGCCGCACTCAGCACCGCTGCCGAGTACAAGGTGACGTTGAAGTGGAATGTGCGCGGCGAACGTGCTGGTTACCTGCTGCTCGCCACCCGCAATGCGCAGCTGACCCTGGTCACCGAACTCACCAGCCAGAGCGCGCAGCACGCACGCAGCGAAGCACTGCGCGAGATGCTGGGGCTGGCCGAGCAGGTCAAGCGGGTGGAGTGCTTCGATATCAGTCATACCATGGGCGAGGCGACGGTGGCCTCGTGCGTGGTATTCGATGCCGGCGGGCCGGTGCGCGGCCAATACCGGCGCTTCAATATTTCCGGTATCACGCCGGGCGATGACTACGCCGCGATGCGTCAGGCGATCGAACGGCGTTTTCGACGCGCGGTGGAAGAAAACGGCGTGCTGCCGGATGTGCTGCTGATCGACGGCGGCGCCGGTCAGCTGGCGCAGGCGAAGGGCGCGCTGGCCGATCTGGGCATCGAGAACGTGCTGCTGGTCGGGGTGGCCAAGGGCGAGGAGCGCAGGGCAGGGCATGAAGCGCTGATCATGGCCGATGGCCGCGAGCTGCGGCCAGGCGCGGCATCGCCGGCACTGCAGTTTATCCAGCAGGTGCGCGACGAAGCGCACCGCTTTGCGATCACCGGTCACCGTGGCCGTCGCCAGAAGGCGCGCATGACCAGCAAGCTCGAGGACATCCCCGGCATCGGCCCGCGCCGGCGCGCGAGCCTGCTCAAGCATTTCGGCGGCCTGGTCGGCCTGAAGGCCGCCGGCGAGGCCGAGATTGCGCGGGTGGAGGGCGTCAATGCCGCACTTGCCGCGCGAATCTACGCTAACCTGCACGGGCTGGCGCTTCCCGATGCGGCAGGCGAGTCGAGTCCGTAATGAAGTTGACCATCCCCACGTGGCTGACACTGCTGAGGATCGTGATGATCCCGGTGTTGGTCGTGGTGTTCTACCTGCCGTACACCTGGACCAATTTTGCGTCCGCCGGCGTGTTCGCGCTGGCCGCCATCACCGACTGGCTGGATGGCTGGGTCGCGCGGCGTTATCACCAGTATTCGGCCTTCGGCGCCTTCCTGGACCCGGTGGCTGACAAGTTGATGGTCGCAGTGGCGTTGTTCCTGATCGTGCAGGGCCACCCCACACCATGGATGGCGTTCTGGGCGGCGGTCATCGTCGGTCGCGAAATTGCAGTGTCGGCATTGCGGGAATGGATGGCCGAGATCGGTCAGCGTGCCAAGGTGCGGGTGGCGGTGATCGGCAAGGTCAAGACCACCGCGCAGATGGTGGCGCTGCTGTGCCTGCTGTATTCGGTCACGCCGGGGCAGATGCCCACGCACGAGATCTGGTTCGGCAATCTGATCTTCCGCGCCGGTTACTGGACGCTTGCGGTCGCGGCGCTGCTGACGCTGTGGTCGGGATTTCAGTACCTGCAGGCCGCCTGGCCGAGCCTGCGTGCCGACGAAAAAGCCGCGATCACCAGCAAACCGAAAAAAGTCGAAAGCAATAGTTGACAGCGATGCTGTTCGCTGTAGAATTTCGCCTCCCAAGCGGGAATAGCTCAGTTGGTAGAGCGCAACCTTGCCAAGGTTGAGGTCGCGAGTTCGAGTCTCGTTTCCCGCTCCAGATGTAGACAAGGCCCCTTGCCCGAGGTCTCGTTGTTTCAAGGCAGGATGCCTTGGGTTTGATGTTTCGGCCTGGTGGTAGAGTGGTTATGCAGCGGACTGCAAATCCGCGTACGCCGGTTCAATTCCGGCCCAGGCCTCCACATTGCATGCGTTGTTTATGCGTCGGCAACGACGACAGGACTGGCGCAACGAAGTAACAAGCTGTACAATTTTGCTCCACGCGGGAATAGCTCAGTTGGTAGAGCGCAACCTTGCCAAGGTTGAGGTCGCGAGTTCGAGTCTCGTTTCCCGCTCCAAATTCAAACCCCGGATATCAAACGATATCCGGGGTTTTTTATTGGTCGATGGTATTGACGGTCATAAAATTTGGAGGCGGGGGCTGTCTTCTTCTCGCTGACGTTGAATCGCGAGCTTTGCGCCAGATCTGTCATTACGCTGAGTGCGCCACTTCGCACCAGGTCTTCTACCGCACGCAGGATGGAATCGTCGCGCATGGTACTGCGTGGATACTGCGATCGATGTTCCCAAGAAACATGGAAAGGCAGAGCTGCTGCCTGCATGCGTTATGCAGGATCGCACAGCCCATCTCGTTCGGAGCAGTTTCGGTATCACCGTCGATGTCAACCGTAGTGTTGATCAATGATCTACTCGCGATCTTCCTCGTCGGGCTGGGATGCATTGACGGTCGCGATCATTTTCGGGGCAGGGGATCTGCCTGAGGGCACTCCATGCATTTGCCTTAACACGACGCAGAGGTGTGACTGATCGCAATGCGATATGGCTGCGATAACGCAGCGGGCAAGACTTGTCGGTGCGTCGATGTTGCGCGATTCGCAGCGCCATAAGAGCGTGCCCGGGGCGGGAATCGAACCCGCATAGCCTTGCAGCTGAGGGATTTTAAGTCCCTTGCGTCTACCAGTTTCGCCACCCGGGCATTGCGATAGCGTGCCTGATTGCGCGCCGATTGTGAATCGCCGCGTCGCCGGCTCGCCGCGCTGAGGGTCGGATGGCTGCCTGCGCTATGCTCCCACCGCGCAGGCGCGCAGCAACCGGCTGCGCACAATTGAAGGAACCGCATGTCCAGCACCACGTTACTCGCTCCGCTCCAGGCCCGCATCGCCGTGATTGGCTTGGGCTATGTCGGCCTGCCGCTGGCCGTCGCCTTCGGCGAACAGCGTGACACCTTGGGTTTTGACATCGATGCGCTGCGGGTCGGGCAATTGCGCGACGGCCACGACGCCACGCTGGAGCTGGACGATACCGAGCTGGCCGCCGCCACCCGCTTGCGCTACACCGCCAACGCTGCGGACTTGGCCGCGTGCAGCATCTTCATCGTCACCGTGCCGACGCCGATCGACAGCTTCGAGCAACCCGACCTGGAACCGCTGCGCAGTGCCACCACCTTGATCGCCGCTGCGCTCAAGCCCGGCGACCTGGTGATCTACGAATCCACCGTCTACCCCGGCACTACCGAAGAAGTCTGCGTGCCCTTGCTCGAAGCCGCCTCGGGACTGCGTTTCAACGACGACTTCTTCTGTGGCTACAGCCCTGAGCGCGTCAATCCGGGTGACCGCCAGCGGCGCCTGCGCGATATCCGCAAGATCACTTCAGGCTCCACCGCTGAAGCCGCCGATGCGGTCGACGCGTTGTATGCCAGCATCATCACCGCCGGCACCTGGCGCGCACCGTCGATGCGCGTGGCCGAGGCCGCCAAGGTAGTCGAAAACATCCAGCGCGACGTCAACATTGCGCTGGTCAACGAGCTGGCATTGATCTTCGACAAGCTGGGCATCGACACATTGGATGTGCTGGAGGCGGCTGGGACCAAGTGGAATTTCCTGCCGTTCCGGCCCGGCCTGGTCGGTGGTCACTGCATCGGGGTGGATCCGTATTACCTGATGCACAAGTCCGAAAGCGTGGGCTATCACCCGGACCTGATCCACACCGCGCGCCAGGTCAACAACCGCGTCGGCCGGCATGTGGCCGAGCGCGTCTGCGGCATGCTGGCCACGCGTGGTGTGGTACTTGCGCAGGCGAGGGTGCTGGTGCTGGGTGCTACCTTCAAGGAGAACTGCCCGGACCTGCGCAACAGCCGGGCGCTGGAACTGGTGCAGCTGCTGCAGGCCGCGGGTGTGCGTGTCGATACCTGCGATCCATGGGCTGACCCTGCAGAAGCGCTGCATCATGCCGGCGTGCAGTTGTGCGAGCTTGCAGACGAGGGTGCGTACGATGCCGTCGTGCTGGCAGTGGCGCACGCGCAGTACCGCGACTACGACACCCAGCGCATCGCAGCTTTGGGCAAGCCGGGTGCGGTGATTTACGACGTCAAATCGGTGTGGCCGCGCGAGGCCGTCAGCGATCGTCTGTAGCGCGGTCGCACTGTTGCTGCAGCCATTGCACCGCACCGTGCGCGGCACGTAATCCGCTGGCGAAGCAGGCGGTCAGCAGATAGCCGCCGGTCGGTGCTTCCCAGTCGAGCATCTCGCCGGCGCAGAACACGCCGGGCTGTGCGCGCGCCATCAGCTGCGCATCCAGCGCCTCCAGCTGCACGCCACCGGCCGAGCTGATCGCCTCGGCGAGCGGGCGCGGTCGCAGCAGCTGTAACGGCAGGCGTTTGAGCGTGCGCGCTACCAACGCGAGATCGTCGCCCGCCTGCTTGCCCAGGTGTTCGTAGAGCAAGGCGGCCTTGACGCCATCGATGCCGAGCTGACGGCGCAGATGCTCGCTGAAACTGCGTCCCTTGCGCGGTTTTTCCAGCTCGGCGCTGACGCGCTCCAGCGTGCGCCCGGGTATCAGGTCCAGCACCAGCTCGGCCACGCCATCCGCATCGATCTGCGTGCGAATATCCGCAGCCAACGCATAGATCAGGCTGCCCTCGATACCGGTAGACGTCGCGACGCACTCGCCCTGCAACTGATGCGCTGTGCCATTGCGATCGCGCCAGTGTGCAACCACGGGTCTGAGCGGGGCACCGGCGTGTCGCTGCACAAAATGGGCGCTCCAGGCGATGTCGAAGCCGCAGTTGGCCGGCACCAGCGGCGCCACCGCAATGCCGCGTTGCCGCAGCACGCCTTGCCAGAGGCCGTCGGAGCCGAGTTGCGGCCAGCTACCGCCACCGAGCGCCAGCACCATGGCATCTGCAGCGCGTTCGACATCACCAGTGGGCGAGTGGAAGCGCAATGCACCGTCATCGCTCCAGCCGAGCCAGCGATGCTGCACATGAAACGCCACGCCCTGTTCCTTGAGTCGGCGCACCCAGCTGCGCAACAGTGGCGCGGCCTTGCGATCCATCGGGAACACGCGTCCGGAACTGCCGACGTAGGTCTCCACGCCCAGGTCACGCGCCCAGGCACGCAGCGCGTCTGCATCGAACGCCTGCAGCCACGAGGCGACCGCCTCGCTGCGCTCGCGATAGCGTTGCGCAAACACCGGCATCGGATCGGAGTGGGTGAGGTTCAAGCCGCCCTTGCCGGCAATCAGGAACTTGCGCCCTACCGACCCCTTGGCTTCGTACAGGTCGACCGCAAGGCCTGCCGCACATGCCACCTCTGCCGCCATCAGGCCGGCCGGCCCACCACCGATGATGGCCAGCCGCCGCTTGCTCGCATCCGTCATTGCTCAGCCCTTCAGCGCGGCTGCACGCCGAGCAATTCCACATCGAACACCAGCGATGCGCCGGGCGGGATCACGCCGCCTGCGCCGTTGTCGCCATAGCCGTACTCGGGCGGAATCATCAAGCTGCGCTTGCCGCCCACACGCATGCCGGCCACGCCCTCGTCCCAGCCGCGGATCACCTGGTGGCCGCCCAGCGCGAACTGGAATGGCTCGGCGCGATCGAGCGAGCTGTCGAACTTCTTGCCGTGCTTGTCGGCGGCTTTTTCGTCGTACAGCCAGCCGGTGTAGTGCACGGTGACCATCGCGCCCGGCGTGGCTTCGGCACCGGTACCGACATTGCGGTCGATCCGCTCGAACGCGGCGATGGTGCCGCCGGACGGCGGCAGGGCGGGCGTGCAGCCTGCGAGCAGCAGGGCAGCACAAAGCGTCAACAGAAGGCGCATGGGATGGTCCAGCAAGGGAAGTGCGCCATTATCGCACCCGGCTCCCGGTATCATCGCGCCCATGGCCAAGCTGCTGCTCAATCTGCGCAACGTTCCCGATGACGAGGCCGACGAGGTACGGGCGCTGATGCGCGAACATCTCGTGCCGATCTACGAAACCCGGCCCAGCAATTGGGGCATCTCCGCCGGTGGTATCTGGCTCAGCGACGATGCCGATTACCCGCGCGCCAAGGCCGCGATGGACGCGTATCAGGCGCAGCGGGGTGCCGTCGCACGTGCGCAACGCCAGGATGCGCTGGCTGCCGGCACGGCGGAAACCTTCGGCGCGCTGCTGCGCAAGCGGCCGCTGTTCGTGATTGCCACGTTGATCGGCATGCTGCTTGTTGCCTCGCTGGTGTTGCTGCCGTTCCTGCTGCTGCGCGGCTGATCGCACCTGCGGCCGCATCGGCTTAAAATGGCCGCATGATCACCAATACCGCTGCCTACCAGTTCGTCACCATCCAGGATCCGCAATCGCTCGCCGACAGCGTCCTGGCGCACGCCGGGCAGCAGGCCTTGAAAGGATCGGTGCTGGTGGCCGAGGAGGGGATCAACCTGTTTCTGGCCGGCGAAGCCGAGCAGATCGGCACGTTCTATGCGTGGCTGCAGGCCGATCCGCGCTTTGCGCAGATGCGCATCAAGTACAGCCTGAGCGCATTGCAGCCGTTCGCGCGGCTCAAGGTGAAGGTCAAGCCGGAGATCATCAGCTTTCGCCGCGACGATGCCTCGCCGCTGCAGGGCCGTGCGCCGGCGGTGACGCCCGCCACGCTGCGCGCATGGATGCGGGAAGGGCGCGACGATCGCGGCCGCCCGCTGGTGCTGCTGGACACGCGCAATGCCCAGGAAGTGGCGTACGGCACGTTCCAGGGAGCGTTGACGCTGCCGATCGAGAAGTTCACCGACTTGCCAGCTGCACTGGAACCGCATCGCGCTGCGTTGGCCGATGCCACCGTGGTCAGCTTCTGCACCGGCGGCATTCGCTGCGAGAAAGCAGCGCTGTGGATGCAGGCCGACGGCATGGACAACGTGCTGCAGCTCGAAGGCGGCATCCTCGGCTATTTCGAAGAGGTCGGTGGCGAAGGCTACGATGGCCGCTGCTTCGTGTTTGACGAACGCGTGGCACTCGATGCGCAACTGCATCCGTTGGTGGACGCCGAGCGCAGTACCGACGCAGGAAAAATCTGACCGAGCGCGAGTGAATTGCCCGATGTTCGCGCATTGCGAGGCGCTCGCATCATCCGATCACGCCGCGATGGTGCATCCAATGCCTACGATGACGCGCGGCAGCAGAGTGCTTTGCGCTCCTACTTAAATGTAATACGTCGCATCGAGCTTGCCCTGAATTATTCACGGAGATAGGCTGCATCAGCCAGCCGCACAGCGAGGACAACAAGGATGACCATCAGAGTTTTTCTGATCGACGATCATGCACTCGTGCGTACCGGCATGAAGATGATCCTGTCCAAGGAAGTGGACATCGATGTGGTGGGAGAAGCGGAGAGCGGGGAGGCGGCCTTGCCGCAGATTCGTCAGCTCAAGCCCGAGATCGTGCTCTGCGATCTGCATCTGCCCGGTGTCAGCGGCCTGGAAATCACCGAGCGCATCGTCAAGGGCGATTACGGCACCCGCGTCATCATCGTCTCGGTGCTGGAAGACGGCCCTTTGCCCAAGCGTCTGCTCGAAGCTGGTGCATCCGGCTATGTCGGCAAGGGCGGTGATGCGCAGGAACTGCTGCGTGCAGTGCGCGAAGTCGCGCTAGGACGGCGTTATCTCGGCAATACCATTGCGCAGAACCTGGCCCTGTCCAATCTGGAAGGGGGCAGCTCGCCCTTCGACGCGCTATCGCCGCGCGAACTGGAAGTCGCCTTGCTGCTGACCCAGGGCCTGCGCCAGGAAGACATCGCCAAGCGCCTGAACCTCAGCGCCAAGACCATCAACACGCACAAGGCGCGCCTGTTCGAGAAGGTCGGCATCCAGGACAACATCGCCCTGGCGCGTCTGGCCAATCAGTACGGCCTGACCGATCCGGCGCGCACCCTGTAAGCCAAGCTCTCGGATTCGATCTTGCAGATGCGGCAGTCAGATGCTGCTGCACAACCCGCTGATACCGTGGGCCGGGATGCCGGCATGACATTGCTGCACGCAAAAACAAGGCGACCCGAAGGCCGCCTTGTTTGACACGACCTGCCTGGATTCACTCAGGCAGGTTCAACCGGCCGGGAAACGATCAGTGATCGCCACGCGGCTTGTTGGTGTCATCTTGCTGCTCCTGCGCGTCATCGTCATTGCGCGATGCATCTGCAGGCTTTGTTGCTTCTGACACGACGACCGTCGGCTTCGGCTTGTTGGCAGCCTGCTCGTTGGCGTCTTCAGGCACCACCGGCGCGACCGCTGCAGGCCGCTCGGGCGCCTTGTACGGCGCTGGTGTTTCGGCCTGTGGCGGTGTCGCGGTCGCGGCTGTTGCATCGGCCGGAGCCAATGCGTCCAGCAGCGTGGTCTGCACCGGAGCGTACGGCTTGCGTGCCGGCGCAGCGTCGGCAGACGGCGAGGTCTGCGGCACCGTCGTGGTGGACGTCGCTGCAACATCGGCTGCCTGGCTTGCCGCCGTTGATGGCTCGGCATGTGGCGGCTTGGACGTCACCACGTCCGCCTGAGCGCTTGAGGGCGCAGCAGCGACCGGTTTAGGCACGCTGACGGCTGCAGGCGTTGCGTCGGTTTTCACCGGCTCCGCTTGCGTTGCTGCCGCGGCGTCAACCGGTGCCGCCTGTTCCTGCCGAGCAACTTCCTGCCGAGCAACCGCAGGTGCTGCGGCTTCGGCCGATACCGACGGCACGGGCGTTGACTGCACGGTCGGCTCGGGCGAGGGCACGGCCGAGGAAGCAGCACGCTCCACAGGCGGAGCTGCCGGAGCCGGAGCCGCGGCCACTGCTGGCGTCGCGACCGGTGCCGAAGCGGCAATCGGGGTCGACACAGCGGACGGAGTCGAAGCGGCAACCGGAGCCTGGGCCTGCGAGTTCGCCGATTCCTGTGCAACAGCCGGAGCCTGAGGCGCTTGCGGGGTCGTCGATGCAGCGGCAGAAGCCTGCGCAACCGGTGCCGATGCAGCCGGCGCCGTGTTGCTGGCTGGTGCGGTTGCAGCCGGTGCCGGAGAGGCCGCCGATGCGTCGCCACGTGCGTGTTCGGCTGCGGTGACTGCCGGAGTTGCAGCCTGCTGCTCGAACGACGGCGTGGCATTGGAAACCGGCGCCGTGGTCGACGTTGTGTCGGCCGCCAGCGGTGCTTCCGCACGCTCCTTCGGGACCGGGCGCGGCTTCACTGCGGCCGGAGTGCTGGACTCCGGCTTGGCGCGTGCCGATACCGCAGGCGTGCTCGCGTCGTCGTCGAAGTCGAACTCCGGTTGACCGGCGCGCGGGGCAGCCGAGGTGTGGACCTGCGCACCGGCTTCGTCGCTCTCGTTGTCGCCATCGAGATCGCCTTCGGCGTCGCCGTCCAGATCGTCCGTCTCCAGACCATCGACGCCGGTACCGCCTTCACCGTTTGCGCCAGCGCCGCGACGGCGACGACGGCCACCACGACGACCGCGACGACGACGGCTGCCGCCTTCGCCATTTGCCGCATCATCGCCTGCCGCCTCCGGTGCCTGGCCCTCCGCATTTGCGTCGGTACCGCGATCGGCCTGCGACTCGGTCACGATGACCTCGACCGGATGCGCCGGGGTGACCGCAGCTGCTGCCACCGGCGTTGCCGGTGCTGCGGTGTCGGCAATTGCCGCGACCACGGTTGCAGTCGTTGCGGTTGCAGCCGTGGAGGTCAGCGTCTGCGCCGAGGCAGTGCCTTCGTCCTGACGCGCAGGGCGTTGCGGCCGCTCGGACGGCGCGCCGTCCTGCTGCTGTGCAGCTGCACGCGGCGGGCGCGGTGTCTGGTTCTGCGGCTGCGGCTTCTGCTTCTGCTGCTGGGCCTGCTGCGGCTGCTTGGGTTGCTGTGCCTCGCCGCGTGGCGGCTTGGGCACCTGCACCTGCTGCGCCTGACCACCGTGTTGCGCAGCCTGGCCATTGGCTGGCTGGCGACGCTCGTCACGACGCTCCTTGTTGGCGCCATTGCCGTTGCCATTGCCGCCATTGCCGCGGTGCTGATTGCCACCGTTGCCACCATTGCGGGCATCACGGCCGTCGCGACGCTGACCGCCACGGTCGCTACGCTCGTTACGGCTGCTGCGGCCGGCATCGTTCTGACGCGGACGCTGGGTCGACTCGGGCGCAGGCGCGACTGGCTCGACGCCACCGAAGATGCGCTTCAGCCAGCCGACCACACCGGTCACCGGCGCGGGCAGCGGCAGTGCCGCGACCGGAACCGGAGCGGGTGCAGATGCGGCGGCAACCGGGGCAGGGGCCTCTTCACGCAGCGGCGCCGGTTGGCTCGGCTTGATCGAGGTCACTGCCGGCGCAGCCGGGATATTCAACTGTGCCTTGGTCAGCGCATGTACCGGCAACTTGCGCGGGGTGCCGCGCTGGTAGCTCGGTTTGCCGCTGTCTTCGCCCAGCTCGTTCTCGCGCAGGCGGGTGACTTCGTAGTGCGGGGTATGCAGCTGTTCGTCGGCGACGATGATGATCGGCGATTCGTGACGCTGCTCGATCTCACGCAGCGCGCTGCGCTTTTCGTTGAGCAGGTAGTTGGCGATTTCCACCGGGGCCTGCACCAGCACCTGTCCGGTGTTTTCCTTCATGGCGTGCTCTTCGGCCACGCGGATGATCGACAGCGACAGCGACTCGACGCTGCGCATGCGGCCATGGCCGTCGCAACGCGGGCACACGATCTGGCTGGATTCGCCCAGGCTCGGACGCAGGCGCTGGCGGCTCATTTCCATCAGGCCAAAGCGCGAGATGCGGCCCAGCTGCACGCGTGCGCGGTCGTACTTGAGCGCATTCTGCAGCTTGTTTTCGACTTCGCGCTGGTGCTTGGTCGAGGCCATGTCGATGAAGTCGATCACCACCAAGCCGCCCAGGTCGCGCAGGCGCAGCTGGCGGGCCACTTCCTCGGCCGCTTCCAGATTGGTCTGGAAGGCGGTCTCTTCGATGTCGCTGCCCTTGGTGGCGCGCGAGGAGTTCACGTCGACGGCGGTCAGCGCTTCGGTCTGATCGACCACGATCGAGCCACCCGACGGCAGGCGCACGTTGCGCTCGTAGGCGCCTTCGATCTGCGATTCGATCTGGAAGCGGTTGAACAGCGGGATGTCGTCGGTGTAGTGCTTGAGCTTGCGCAGGCTCTGCGGCATCACCTGCTGCATGAACTCCTGGGCGTCGGCATACAGCTCCGGCGTATCGACCAGGATTTCGCCGATGTCGGCGCGCAGGTAGTCGCGCAGGGCGCGGATGATCAGGCGCGATTCCTGGTAGATCAGGAATGCGGCCGGCTTGCTCAGCGCTGCCTCGGCAATCGCCTTCCAGGTCTGCAGCAGATAGTCCAGATCCCACTGCAGTTCTTCGGCGTCACGGCCGACACCGGCAGTGCGGATGATCACGCCCATGTCGTCGGGGATGTCGAGCTTGTCCAGCGCTTCCTTCAGCGCGGCACGGTCTTCGCCTTCGATCCGGCGCGAGACGCCACCGGCGCTGGGCGAATTGGGCATCAGCACCATGTAGCGGCCGGCCAGCGAGATGAACGTGGTCAGGGCGGCGCCCTTGTTGCCGCGCTCTTCCTTGTCGACCTGCACCACGATTTCCTGGCCTTCGCGCAACAGCTCGCGAATGGTCGACTTGTTGTGGTCGACGCCAGCCTGGAAGTAATCGCGGGAGATTTCCTTCAACGGCAGGAAGCCATGGCGCTCGGCGCCATAGTCCACGAACGCCGCCTCCAGGGAGGGCTCGAGCCGGGTAATGCGACCCTTGTAGATGTTGGACTTCTTTTGTTCCTTGGACGGCTGTTCGATGTCGATGTCGTACAGGGTCTGGCCGTCCACAATCGCCACGCGCAGCTCTTCGGCCTGCGTTGCGTTGATCAGCATTCGCTTCATTGTTGCGTTCCTCACGCGCTCTACCGCGCGGAACGCCGTGACGTTTCGCCTCTGGAACAGCTTGTCGGCCCTTCGCGCAACGCGCGGACAGGCCTGACCAGGGTTTCCAGCGCTGCAACACCACGGCAGGCCGCGGGAGCGCTTGTCTTAAGTTTTATAGGTGTTTCAGGGCCGGCAGCCGCGTCCGGACGAACCGGGGCAGCGCGCGGGACATGTTCAGCGCAACGGTCAAAAACCGCTGGCGATGGCCGGGCAGGCCGGTGAGCCGCTAACATGGCCGCCCCGGGGGCGGTGGTCGCGCACTGTGCCGGAATCATCGGAAGGCAGGCTTCTGGCCAATCAACTTCCAACGAAATCAAACCCTTATCTCGCTCGCCGAGTGTAACAGAATAAAGAGCCGGATGACCGACCCCCAGCCCCCCAAGCCGCCCGCCGACCGTGTGGGCGTGCGTATTCTCAAAGTTCCGGAAGACCGTGCTGGGCAGCGGCTGGACAATTTCCTGCTCGGCCAGCTCAAGGGCGCGCCGCGCAGCCTGATCTACAAGCTGGTGCGCAGCGGCCAGGTGCGCGTGAACGGCGGGCGGGCCAAGGCCGAGCGCAAGCTCAAGGGCGGCGAAGAAGTGCGGATCCCGCCGGTGCGCGTTGCCGAAGAGGGCGACAAGGCCGCACCACCGTCGTCGTTCCTGGCGCGGCTGGAAGCGGCGATCGTGTTCGAGGACGCGCGACTGCTGGCGCTCAACAAGCCATCCGGGGTCGCCAGCCATGGCGGCAGCGGGATCAGCTTTGGCGCCATCGAAACCCTGCGGGCGCTGCGTCCGAACCAGACCCTGGAGCTGGTGCACCGGCTCGACCGCGATACCTCCGGCCTGTTGATCGTGGCGAAAAAGCGCTCCGCGCTGACCGAGATGCAGGCCTTGATGCGGGAGGACGACCGCGTCGAAGGCCGCGGCATCACCAAGCGCTACCTGACCCTGCTGGTCGGCCGCATGCCGGACGGGGTGATGACGGTTGATGCGCCGCTGCACATCGGGCTGCGCCAGGGCGGCGAGCGGCACGTGCAGGTCAATGCGATCGGCAAGCCATCGCTGAGTCACTTCAAGCTGCTGGAGCGACGCGGCGGGCATTCGTATTGCGAAGTCCGCATCGAAACCGGCCGCACCCACCAGATCCGCGTGCACGCTCAGCACCTGGGGCACCCGGTCGCCGGTGACGACAAGTACGGCGAGGCGGAGGTCAACAAGCGCCTGCGCGACCAGCTCGGCCTGAAGCGTTTGTTCCTGCATGCCGCGTCGCTGGAATTCACGCTGGACGGCGGCAAGACGCCCTACGTGTTGAGCGCGCCGCTGGCGCCGGAGCTGGCCGAGGCGTTGGACCGGCTGGGGCGCTGACGCAGCCAGGGCGGGCAGGGCGGCTACATCGGCGCGGATGCTGGGACGGCACGCGCGCCATGTGCGGCTGCGCGGGTCACGATCCTGCCGGTAGAGCGGAACCCGCACTCGTCAGGTGAATGGCGATCCAAACCTGGCATCCGAACGCCACCGACCGCACAAGGCAATCGCGTCTCGCTGCCACGTCATGTGGTCGTTACAGGCCGCGCTAGGGCGTGGCGAAGCGGAACAACACCAGACTGATGGCCAGTGTGCCCATGCCGGCGACCAGGCCATAGACCGTCTCGTGGCCCCGCGCGTAGCGCTTGGCAGCCGGCAACAATTCATCCAGTGCCAGGAACACCATCACCCCGGAAATCAGGCCGAAGACCGTGCCGAACACCGCTTCGGACAACACGCTGGACAAGGCCAGATAGCCGATGCCGGCGCCGATCGGTTCGGCCAGTCCGCTGAGCAGGCTGGCGCCAAAGGCGTAGAGCTTGTTGCGGGTGGCGAAGTACACCGGCACCGCAATCGCGATGCCCTCGGGAATGTTGTGGATGGCGATGGCGAACGCGAGCGGCATGCCGACCGCGGGGCTTTCCAGTGTGGCGAAGAAGGTCGCCAAGCCTTCGGGGAAATTGTGCGCGGTGATGGCGATGGCCGTCATCAGGCCGACCCGGCGGATATAGGCCCGGTTGTCGTCGCGGAACAGCGGATCGTCGCTGGACAGGCTCTGGTGCGGGTTGGGCACCAGCCGGTCGATCACCATGATCAACAGCATGCCGGCCAGAAACGCCAGCGTCCCGAAGGTAAAGCCGAGCTTGTCGTTGTAGGCGTTGGAAAACGAGGCGATCGATTTGTTGAGAATCTCCGACAGCGACACGTACACCATCGCACCGCCAGCGAATGCCAGCCCGAACGCCAGCAGGCGCGGATTGGGTTTCTTGGAGAACACGACCATCAGGCTGCCGAGTCCGGTCGCCAGCCCAGCGGCCAGCGTGACCGCAAATGCGGTCCAGACATTGTGTGATGACACTTCGAGCATGTGACGCACGACCTCGTGGAATGGAACCGACCTGCGGGGAGCGTGGCGACTGCTGCTGCGCACTTTGCGCATGGCCACGCTGCGCCTGCAGGATGGCCATGCCTGGATGACGAACACGTGGTGTCTGACGCGGCAGCCCTGGCGCGTGCACGCTGACAGCTGGCGAACACTGCGGTGCCTGGCGCTGATGCACGCCTGTGCGGTGCTCAGCGTCGGGCGCGGCGCGCCGGCGCGTTGCCGCCGCCGCATCTATTCGCGCAATGCATCAACAGCGGCTCAGCCGCCTCGACGCGCACGCTCTTCGATGGCGAAGCACTCGTCCGGGCGCGGCACCGGCGGCTTGAAGGCGACCGGCACCTGGATCGTCTGCGGCACTGCCTGGCCGTTGCGCGTGGCGGCCCGGAATTTCCATTCGCGCACGCGTTTTTGCGCTGCTTCGTCCAGCACCGGTTGACCGCTGCTTTGAGAGACCGACACGTCGGTCGGGGTGCCTTCGACACCGACCACGACCCGGAGCACGGCGGTGCCGCCGATGCCGGCGCAGGCCAGTTGCGGGGAGTATTCCGGCGGCGGCGTCTTCAAGGCGGCCAGTTCAGTCGGTGCCACCGCCGGCGCGGCCGGCGGCTGCGACGACTTGCCACACCCGCTGATGCCGACAGCAAGGAACAGGCCGGCGAGGGCGGTGCGAGACAGGGTCATGGGGTGGCTCCTTGATCGTAAAGCTGGGCGGTCTTGGCCGCACAGATGAAGTCGTTTTCGCTCAAGCCGCCGACGTCGTGGGTGGAATAGCGCACCACCACGCGGTCGTAATGCACGCCCAGGTCGGGGTGGTGGTCTTCGCGGTGGGCGATCCAGGCCAGTGCGTTGACGAAGGCCAGCGTGCGGTAATAGTCGGCAAAGCGGAATGTGCGGGTGATTGCCGTGCCCATTTCGGCCAGCTCCCAGCCCGGCACCTGCGGCAGCAGTTCAGCCAGACGCGCTTCGCCAAGCTTGTGGTCGCTGCCCTTGCGCGGCAGGCAATGGGCCTGTTCCAGGGGAATCAGATCGGTCATGACAGTCTCGCAGGGGTGGCGGACAGCGCGTTCACTCAGGATCACGGTGTTCCATGAGCGCAGGCGCATTGAGCGGTAGAATAACCCGCATGATCCAGATATCCGACAAAGCCCAAACCTATTTCCGCAAGCTCATCGAACGCGAGGGCGTACCCGGCATGGGCGTGCGCCTGAGCGCGGTGGACGCAGGCACCCCGCGCGCCGACGCCCGGCTCGAGTTCGCCGAACCGGCGGACCTGAGCGGCGACGAATGGGCGATCGATTGCGACGGCTTCACCTTATATATCGTCGCCGCCAGCGTGCCCTGGGTGGATGGCGCTGAGATCGACTACGTCACCCAATCCACCGGCAACCAGCAGCTCACCATCAAGGCACCCAAGATCAAGGGCGAAGCGCCGGCCGAGTCCGCATCGATGGTAGAACGCGTGCGCTGGGTGGTGGAGAATGAAATCAACCCGCAGCTGGCGTCGCATGGTGGCCGTGTGGCGGTGCAGGAGGTCTCGGCAGAGGGTGTCGTGCTGCTGCGCTTCGGCGGCGGTTGCCACGGTTGCGGCATGGCTGATGTGACCTTGAAGCAGGGTATCGAGAAGACCTTGATGGGGCGCGTGCCCGGCGTGATTGCGGTGCGCGACGCGACCGACCACGCCACTGGCGACGCACCGTATATTCCGCGCGACAGCGCGGCCTGATTTCGCGCCACCGGTGACCACGGCCGCCGATCTGCTGCAGGCACTGCGCGCGCGCATGCCGGGCAAGCTCATCCTGGATCGGCGCACCGGCCTGCCTTACGGCTGGGCAACCTGGATGAGCAGTCGCATCGGGCCGGCGGCTGCGTTCAACGATGACCAGGTGATGGGTGTGCTGCTGGCACGGCCAGCGCCGCCTGCAGGTGCTGGCATGGCGTTGGTATTGTCGCCGTTCCAGGCATTTCGCAGCCTGTGGTGGCAGCACTGGGAGCCGCGGCCGAAAGACCAACGGCCGCAACACTGGCTGGCGCTGCTCGCTAGCCTGTTGATCCATCTCGGTTTCATCGCACTGCTGATCTGGGTCGTCACGGTGCGCTGGGCGCCGGACGAAACCAAGACCGGCGACGAATCGCGGATGCGCATGACCTTCATCGGTGACGGTGCGGCAGAGCAGGGCGGTGGGCAAGGGCAGCCCGCTGAGGCTGCGCAGGCCGCCTCGGGCGATGCGGCGTCAGCGTCGCAATCCAGTGCGTCCGCTGCAACCGGCAGGCCGAACAAAGCGAGTGCAGCACCGTCGGAGCCTGCGCCCGCCGAGCCACCTGCCGATCCTTCAGGTACTGCCCAGGCGCAGGACATCGCGCCGGAACCGGTGGCTGCCGCTGCCAGCGAACCGGTGGCGCCTGAGGTGCCACGTGTGAGCGTGCAGGTTCCGCCGGTGACGATTGAATCGCCGCTGCAGGTCACCGAAACACCGGTGGCCACGAACGACTTCGTCGTGCCGCCACCGCCTACGATCACGGTTGCTCCGCGTCCGGTCGCGCCGGCCGCACCACAGATCGAAGTGCGGCAGCGCGATATCCAGACCGTGACCGAACAGCCGCAACTGCGCGAATTGCAACGTCCTGCAGCCACTGTGGCGGTGCGCGCTGCCAAGGCGCCAACGGTGCGCGAGCGTGAAATCGTCGTGCCGGACCGGCCACAGGTCGTTGCGCCGTCCGTGCGCAGCCGCGAGATCACGCCGACAGTTCGCATGCCCGACGTCGCGGTTCGAACGGCAGCGCTGCCAAGCGTGCCGGACCCGGCGCCCCAGCCGGCTCCGGCGGCACCAGCCCAACAGACGCCGGTGACTCCGTCGCCGGCAGCGTCTTCGTCGGTTGCTGCAGCAACGCAACCATCGGCGACTTCTACGCAGCCCAACCAGGCGCAGGCGAACCCAGCGGGAGCGGCGCAATCCAGCAACGCCACAGCGACGGCGGCATCCGCAACCAGGCCAGCAACCAGCAATGCCGGCCCGGCCCCGGCAGACCGTAGTGGCGGCTGGGACGTTGCGGCCAATGCAGACGACTGGAGCAAATCCGACCGTCGCCGCAGCGGCGAAGCAACAGGTGCCAACGGAACGCGCAATGGCATGTTCAACGCGGACGGCAGCGTCCACGTCGCCGCCGGAACCGGCGATGCCGGCAACGGTGCTGGCGACCGCGGGCCGCCAGGCAGCGAAACCGATACCTGGACCCGCGACCAGATCGCCCAGGGCGGCACCTGGCTCAAACGTCCGCCATACGGCTACACGCCGACCTCGCTGGACAAGTACTGGATGCCAAACCAGTCGCTGCTGCAGGAATGGGTGCGCCGCGGCCTGAAGAAGATCGAGATTCCGATCCCGGGAACGACCACCAAGATCAGCTGCGTGGTGTCGTTGCTGCAATTCGGCGGCGGCTGCGGCCTCAGTGATCCGAACCTCAACGATCAACCAGCAACGGCCAGACCGCCGCCGGATGTGCCGTTCAAGCGGGAGCTGCAGGAGGACAACGGGGCTGTGAGGTAGTCAGCTGCCAAGCTGGTTCTGACATAATATACAGACTATGCGCGCTCGGGACGTGCAAGTTATTGATATTAATCGGGTTTGTCCGACCCGTCGCCGGCATCATGCCGATTGCCAGAACCATCGCCCCGATCACCGTAGTGACCGGGGACAGTCTGTCCCACAGTGCACCCCAAGCCTTTTTCGCGTCAGCCGTCTCAGCACCCTCGGTGCGCACTAGGACTGCTAACGCCGGATCTGCCTGCGCGATTTTTATCAGCGCCATTAGGTGATCGTCTTTGATCTTGCCGCCGTGTCGCCACATGCTCACGGCCGCTTTAGTCACACCCATCTTCGCCGCCAGACCTGTCGCGTTTGGCGGATTGCATACTTTGACAGCCATGTCAATCAATTTAATTTGGGTGTTCACGTCAAATTTCTCTTGACCAATAGTTAAGTCCTACTATACAAAGCTTCCAGTCAAATTGCGTTTGACTCGCGACCCCCGGCTCCCCTCCGGGGTCCGCGTCAAGGGGCAGGGGAGGGGGCTTCATGGACGTCATCGCATTTGCATTGATCGGCGCTGCTGGCGTCGTGTTCAGCATCGGAGCCGCTCGCCTCGTTGGCTGGATCTTGGACCGCCGCGACGCCGCCATTCTTCGCCAGCTGCGCGAAGAGGATTTGATCGCTGCAGCTAATCACCACGTTCGCATCGCAAGGATCAAGCGCTCTGTTCGTGCCGCTGCCGAGCGCGAGGTGGATCATGCGTAAGGTTTTGCAATTCGTCAGTGAAATGCCGTGGCCCATTTTCTTCGGCGTCATCTTCGGTGCGGTCGTTGGTGCGTTCTTCGGCATCAGCACTGCTCACGGCATCAATGCACAGCTTGAGCGCGACGAAGCTATCCAGCAGCAGTGCATTGACGGCAACGACAACGCTTGTCGCGTTATGGAGCATCGTCGTGGCTGACGGAACCTGCTCGTTCTGCGGTCAAACAACCGTCTACTTTTTCCCCGGTGGCCTCTGCGTCGCATGCACCGGTAAAAACGCACGCATCCGTATGCAGCAACAGCCCGCGCAATCGCGTGAGTTGTCCGCTTTCGATGCGTCTATCGGCGTCATGCAGGCCGCTACGCGCCGCACTGAATTAGCCGCTGAGACCCTCCAAAAGAACAAGCGCGTCGTCGGCACAAGTGTGCGTGAGTTCGACGCTGCCCATCCGATCGCATTGACCCCAGAGGGCCAGCGCGCAGCGCTGGCCCTTGGGCTTGTCCATTACAAAACAAGTGACACGCGGGCCACTGCAACCGGCACCGTGACCATCGAAATCGACCCGCTACAAGCGCGGGCGCAACGGCTGCGCAAGTCCGTGATTACCGGAGCACGTCTGCATGACCAGGAAGCCAAAAAAGGCTCGTTCCGTGGTGCGTGGTATTTCCTCACGCTCACCTACCGTGATGGAAGCGACAGCAGCCCTCGTGACGTTAGCGAACTATTTAAACGCATGCGCGGCCACTTCAATCGCCTTAAATCTGGGCGCGCACGGTGGAACCGTGAAAGCTTTCGTTACGTATGGGTCGGAGAGCTCACCCAGCGATTCCGCCCGCACTACCACGTGATGCTGTGGGTTCCCACTGGCATGTATTTCGGCAAGGTCGATCAGCGTGGATGGTGGCCTCATGGCAGCAGCCAAATCGAGAAAGCCCGCAACTGCGTTGGCTATCTCGCCAAGTACGCAAGCAAGTTCACCGCCATTACAGCTGCTGCTTTTCCCAAGGGATTTCGCACACACGGCTGCGGTGGACTCAACACCGAATCCAAGCGCGAATTGCGCTGGTGGAAGGCCCCGAAAGATGCGCGTGAAGCTCTCGGCGGGGAAGCGGATATCCGCAAAGCAAAAGGCGGTTGGTTCGACAAGCTTACCGGGGAGTTCTGGCCGTCCCCGTGGAAAGTGACATTTCTCTTCGGCCGGACATTTGCCTGGAAGGTAGTCCCACTATGAAAGTTCAAGTCATGAGTTCCGCTGTCGCTGTGCGTTCGTTCCCGGCCCGCGAGGGTAAGCCGGCCACCCATTTCCGCGAGCAGACTGCAGCTGTGCTTCGCGAAGGCGACTTCCCGCTGCCGTTCACCATTGGTCTTGATGAGGACCAGGCTCCATACGGCGAGGGCTTCTATGTGATCGATCCGAAGTCCCTGCAAAACAACAAATTCGGTGGTTTGGAGTTCGGCCGGCGCATCCGGCTCGTGCCTGATCTGACCGCCAAGGCTTCCGTGCCGGCAACGCGGGTCGCCTAAGTCATGTCCACACCGGAACCATTGTTCGTCATCGGCTGCGCTGCGCAAAACATGCAGCAGGACGGGACGTGTTCGGTTCCGCTGTGGGTGCCGTACCACCAGCCAATTCTTCCACCCCTGGATTTGGCAGATGGAACCATGATCGCTTTCGCCATCGTATCGGTGTGGGCAATCGGGTTGAAAGCGCGCCTCGTATTCCGCGCGGCGCGTCTTGGGGTCTACTGAAAAATGGAGATATTTACTATGAACGTTGTCAACGCTGCTCGTCGTTTCGCCTCGTCCACCACCGGCAAGGTCAGTGCCGGCGCTTCCAGCCTCCTCGCATCCGGTGCCGCATTCGCATCCGGTACTGGTTCGCCCGGTGCTGCGGTTGCCGGCGAGTTGGCCAGCGGTAAGGGTGATGTGATGTTGGTCATTGGTGCGTGCGCCATCATCCTTGGCGCGATCATCCTGTGGGCTTACGTGAAGCGCGCCCACTAATCGCGTCGCTCCAGGGAAAGTGGGAGGGGCGCGCGGCAACGTTCGCCCCTTTTTTTTAGGCAAAAGGGGGAGTTATGGGCTATTTCATTCTGGTGGCTATCCTGGGCGCAGTGTGGCTCGCGTTCGAGGGCATGTGATGCGCTGGCTCGCACGCGTTTTCGCATCCGCAATCGTGCGTCGATGTGCCTATCTACTCGTTGCTTTAATCGCAGCATGGTGCGGCGTTGGACGGGCCGAGGCTAAGGATTATGAGGACCAGGGCGCAGCCTATTCGGGTTGCATGTCTGATGCTCGCGGGTCTACTGCTGCGTTAGGTGGTAAGTCGCAGGGCAGCTGTGCGCTTGAAACAGAAGGTTTGTACAAGTGCTATGCGTATCAATTGTGGAATGGTAATCAGGAGGTCCTTACGCTCTGTGGTGCCGCGCCGGGATTTGAGACTTCTCACCGATACGCCTTGTCCTGTGCATCTAAGCCGTCTGCGATAACGCAGTTTCAGCCAATGAATGGATCTAGTCAGTGTTGGAACGGCTGCGAGGTCAAGTATCGGCAGAACGGCGACGATGAAACCAGTACGCGTAGCACCACGGGTGCTGTGTGCGATCCCGATTACAAGAAGAAATGCCCAGTCAGTTCATTCTGGAACGGCTACATGGGTGTGTGTCAGCCCATTGACCCCAGTTGTCCTGAAGGCCAGGTCAAGCAAGACGGGGTTTGTAAGCCGGAAAACAAATGCCCCCAAGGCATGGTCGCGGTGCAAGCATCAACGCCTGGTGCTGTGGCTCAGGGAGCGTTGTATTGCGCGCCTGAAAAAGAGGAATGCCCACCTGGCACGATCATGTCGCCTGCTGGCAAGTGTTTACCCGGCGAGGGTCAGTGTGCGTCTGGCGAAGCACCTGGGAAGGATGGCACTTGCAAGAAAGACGCTGACGGCGATGGCGAAGGTGACGAGGAAGGCGACGGCGAAGGCGAGGGCGGCGAAGGCAAAAAAGATGAGGCATCAGGTGGCGAAAGTTGCGACACGCCGCCTAGCTGTAGCGGCAGCGCTATCCAATGCATCCAAGTGAAAATTCAGTGGCGTATCGATTGCAATACCCGTCGTGCGCAGAACATCAGCGGCGGCACATGTACTGCTGTTCCTGTGTGCACCGGCAAGGCATGCGATGCAATGGAGTACGCACAGTTGATGCAGCAGTGGCGCTCAACCTGCGCACTCGAAAAGATCGCCAAGGGCGACACGTCATCTGGCAGCAACACCGACAAGAATGGCAACGGCGTTGCCGACGCACTTGAGGGCAGTGGCAACGTTACCGATCCTGGCGATGGCAAATCGGACGTGGAGGGTGCTAAGCGCTTCGGTATTCGCTTCTCTGCTGACAAGCTGGATCGAGAGAACATTTTCGGCGGCGGCAGCTGCCCTGAGCCTCCCAGCTTCGTCATCATGGGCAAGACGATTAGTGGTGGTGATTTCCCCTATTTTTGTCGTGCTGCTGCGATTCTCCGTGCGCTTGTGTTGCTGTTCGGCGCGTACCTTGCTGTAAAAATTCTCATGGGATGGACTGGTTGATATGGGCATGGTCTGGGAGTGGATCACTAAGGGCATTTTCTTTTTCTTCGGCAAGCTCAAGGACATTGCAGCCGGCATCGTGGGCAAGATCTTGTCGAGCTTCGGGCTGACCATCGTTTCCTTCGAAGCTGTGCTGCCAAAATTGAAAGAGGTCATCACCGAACAGGCGTCTGGCCTGTCCGGTCCTGCAATGGATTTCCTCGGCTATCTCGGCGTTGGTCAAGCCATGTCGATGGTCCTATCTGCGCTCACCGTCCAGATGGCTTGGAAGGTCTTCATCATTCCAAAAACCGTCGCTGATCAGCTTGGAGCGGGCTCATGATCTACTGGTATACCGGTCAGCCTGGGCACGGCAAAACGCTGCATGCAATTGAAAAATTGCTTGAGTTTAAGGATCAGGGGCGCATTGTTTACGCGTGCAATATTCGCGAGTTCGACTATGCAAAAACCGGTGTGCTTGAGATGACGCCGGAACAGTTTCGCGACTGGCCTAATTTCCTGCCCGATGGTGCTGTTGCGCTGGTCGATGAGGCTTACGAACACGCGATGCTTCCAAAGCGTCCGAATAGCTCCAGGGTTCCGCATCATGTCGAGCAGCTTGCTAAGCATCGGCATCGCGGCCTGGATTTCATCTTCGTTAGCCAGTCGCCCGATAAGCAGTGCGACCAGTTCGTGCACGATCTGATCGAACGACATATCCATGTGCGCAGGCGCTTCGGAACCAAGTTTGTGCACTTGCGCGAGTTCGACCGGTTTGAGGCTCGCGCCGAGAAGGCAACACCACTCGTTGTCAAGCGCAAGGCATTGCCCAAGCGGCCCATGGGCACCTACAAATCCACTGAGCTAGACACCACGCAGCGTAGAATTCCGTGGTATTACATCGCGCTGCCGATCTTCATTGTGGTCGGTTTGGGCTTGATGTATTACACCTTCGGCAACATGGGCAAGCGGCTAAGCGGTGAGTCGGTTCCGGCTGCTGTGCAAACCCCTCAAGGCGATGCGGCGCGGCCCGACGGAGCGTCAGCGAAGGCGGCCGGCGCGGCTACGCCGCAGAGGGTCATCACTGCTGCTGAATTCGCCAAGCAATTTCTGCCGCGTGTCCCGTCTGAGCCGTGGAGTGCGCCCATATACGACGGCAAGCTGACATTGCCGAATGAGGCACCGCGGTTGTTCTGCATGTCCTCGCTGACAGGTAGTAACGCGCACGGTGAGCGTGTGGGCCCCACGTGCACGTGCATGACAGAGCAGGGCACGCATTACGTGGTGGATCAGCAGACGTGTCGCTACATAGCCCGTCGCGGGCAGTACGAACCGTATCGCGATGAGCGCAATGATCGATTGGTTGACGGTCCTACGCAGATTGATCGCGGGATGCAAGCCGTCGCGCAGCGTCGTCTGGACGCAATGACGATTGATCGCGGTCAGCGTGCGCAGGGCACTTTTCCTGAGTCGCCTGGCTATGTGCCGTCCACCAGCACGCCGTCAACGGGCCTTGACCTATGACCAGCAGCGGCCGGGAATTGCTCAAGTGGATCGCCCTCATCTGCATGACGTGTGACCACGTGGCTACCATCGTCTATGGCGGCTATGTGCCGGTGCTGTCGCAGCTCGGCCGCATTGCGTTTCCGGTGTTTGCCCTGGTCATGGCCTACAACCTGGCCCAGCCGCTCGCCGACTACCGTAAGTCTGTCTCGCGTCTTGCGATCTGGGGCTTGATCGCCCAGCCGGTGCACGCGTGGGCATTCGGCTCTTGGTGGCCGCTCAACGTGCTGCTGACATTCGCCCTTGCCGCGTGCCTGGTCTGGGCGGTAGATCGTCGCCAGTGGCCGCAGGCGGCGTTCCTGGGCCTGCTGGCGCCGGCATTCGTTGATTACCAGTGGACGGGTGTCTGGCTCGTTCTGGCTGCCTGGCACTGGTTCAAGGGGCAGGGCAGGTTGGTGAATATTTTTGCCTGGTATGACACGTCCACCACGCTTGCCCACGTGCGCATCCCGGTACTGCTTGCAGCGGCGATGATCCTGATGTGCCTCTACAACGGCAACGCCTGGGCATTGCTCGCGATTCCACTCATGGAGCTGGGTTATCGCAATTGGAAGCTGCCACGCACACGTTGGGCCTTTTATGGCTACTACGTCGGCCACCTGGCAGTTCTCGGGATCTTGTTCCGCTCATGATTGGGGTGTAGGGGCCTAGCCCCTACGGATAACGCTTCACCCGCGCTGTGGAGCTCGAGGCCCCCTCGTTCTACGCACCACCTGCGCTCGATCGGCGGACCCCGCGCCATCCACCACTGATGACCGCTCTTCATGCCTGCGCTGTATCACGTCCCGCAGGTAGATCACGTTGGCCGCTGTTGAGCGATGTGGCGGCTTGGGCACGTATAGGCGTTTGTACTGAGGGTTACACACCCTTAGCTTGGCTTCGTCCATCATTGCTGACCATTCCCGCGCCAGGCTCGATGTCAGCGCCAGCCAGGTCAGCTGGGTTGCTGTGAACGCCTTTCCCTCCGGCGTCACCAGCTCGCCACGTACGAACGAAAAACCGGCCCACGGGCCGGTCAGTTGTCGATCACGCATCTGCCAATCTCCATTTGGCGTGCCATCGTCGCCGCCGCACCGTGACTGCAGCAGCAAACGAACCTAGCAAGCCACGCAAGCGCCTTGACATAATATACATTATGCGAAATGTGGTCCGAGACGCGCTGAAGATGCGCGGCCGTCTTCTCTGGCTCTGGATCACCTCGCTGCTACCGTCACGCAGTCCAACGGACAAGGAAATCGCTGCGTGAATCTAGACACCTACGCTCGCGTAGACCTGACCGGCCCTTGGGCCGGTTTTGGTTTTCAGGGACACCGGTTTTTTACGCCGGAGAACTACGACATCGAACCATCCGATATGCGCTTCTGGGCGCTGACCTGTGCCATCGCTCGGGAATGGTCATTAATGATGTCCGAAGAACGCAATGCTCGATCGGCGAATCCTCGAAAGCCTACTGCCACAAGGTCTCCAGGCTCTCATGTTTCTGCAGGCGGGAACGTGATCTACCTACGGGACGTGTTGCAGCGCAGGCGCGAAAAACGGCTCTCAGCGGTGGCTGACGCGGAGTCCGCCGATAGAACGCGTGTGATCCGGCACACACGTGGGCCAAGAGCTCCACGGCGCGGGTGAGGCGTTATCCGTAGGGGCCCTGCCCCTACACCCCAATCATGAGCGAACAAGGACCGCCAGGACTGCCAGGTGGCCAACGTAGTAACCGTAGAAGGCCCAGCGTGTGCGTGGCAGGCTCCAGTTGCGGTAGCCAAGTTCAACGAGCGGGATTGCCAGGAGTGCCCAGGCGTTGCCGTTGTAGAGGCACAGCAGCGCAATAGCCAGCGAAATCCATAGAGGCAACCTGAAGTGCAGAAAGGTGCTGTGTCGGTCGTACCAGTAGAAGATATTGACCAGGCGGCCACGGTCCTTGAACCACCACCAGAAGGCCCAGACCAGCCAGATGCCGATCCACTGGTAATCGACGAAGAGAGGCACCACCAAGGCTAGGACGGCCACGAGCGGCCACTGGCGGCGATCTGCGGCCCAGACAACGCAGGCAGCGAGGCAGAACGTCAACAGGACGTTGAGCGGCAGCCAGGCACCAAAGGCCCAGGCGTGGACCGGTTGAACAATGACACCCCAAATTGCCAGCCGCCTGACTGACTTCGCATAGTCAACTCGATCCTGAGCCAGGTTGTAGGCCATGACCATCGCGAACAATGGAAATGCAATGCGGCCGAGCTGGGAAAGAACGGGCACGTGGCCACCATAGACAATGGTGGCCACGTGATCGCACGTCATGCAGATGACAGCGATCCACTTGAGCAATTCGCGGCCACTGCTGGTCATAGCTCGCGACTCGTAGACGGAACGCTAGTGGATGTGCTGTAGCCAAGCGACTCAGGGAAAGTGCCCAAGGATCGATTACCACGGGCAACGACTGCACTTTCCTGCTGTCGCTGGGCAACGGCTTGCATCCCGCGATCGATCTGAGTTGGTCCATCAACATAGCGATCATTGCGCTCATCGCGATACGGCTCGTATTGACCGCGACGGGCGATATAGCGACACGTCTGCGGGTCAACCACGTAATGGGTGCCCTGCTCTGTCATGCAGGTGCAAGTGGGACCCAGATGCTCACCCTGCGCGTTGGTACCAGTGAGCGAGGACATGCAGAACAAACGCGGTGCCTCGTTGGGCAATGTCAGCTTGCCATCGTATGCAGGCGCACTCCACGGCTCAGATGGAACACGCGGCAGAAACTGCTTGGCGTATTCGGCAGCTGTAAGCACTTTGGGCGGCGTAGCCGCGCCGGGCGCCGTCGCTGACGCTCCGTCGCGCGGCGCCGCACCGCCTTGCTGCGTTTGGGCAGCAGCTGGAACGGCCTCGCCCCCTAACCGCTTGCCCATATTGCCGAACGTGTAATACAGGAGGAAAAGGCCGCCAATGACAAAGATCGGCAGCGCGATGTAGTACCACGGAATCCTGCGCTCAGTGGTGTCTAGCTCGGTCGATTTATAAGTGCCCATCGGACGCTTGGGCAATGCCTTGCGCTTGACAACCAGCGGTGTTGCCTTCTCGGCCTGCGCCTCAAATCGATCGAACTCGCGCAAGTGCACGAACTTAGTACCAAAGCGCCTTCGCACGTGCACGTGTCGTTCGATCAAGTCATGCACGAACTGATCGCATTGCTTATCAGGCGACTGACTGACGAAAATGAAATCCAAGCCACGATGCCGATGCTTTGCCAGCTGCTCGACGTGATGAGGCACCTTAGAGCTATTCGGGCGCTTAGGCAGCATGCCGTGTTCATAGGCCTCATCGACCAAGGCAACCGCACCATCGGGAAGGAAGTTAGGCCAATCGCAAAACTGCTGCGGCGTCATCTCAAGAACGCCTGTCTTGGCATAGTCGAATTCGCGAATATTGCAAGCGTAGACGATACGGCCCTGGTCCTTGAACTCAAGAAGACGATCAATAGCATGCAGTGTTTTGCCGTGCCCAGGCTGACCGGTATACCAATAAATCATGACCCAGCCCCCAGCTGATCGGCGACATTCTTAGGAATAACGAACACCTTCCAGGCCATTTGCACGGTGAGTGCAGAAAGCACCATCGACATCGCTTGCCCAACGCCGAGATAGCCGAGGAAATCCATCGCGGGACCAGAGAGGCCAGCCGCTTGCTCAGTGACCAGCTGTTTAAGCCTTGGCAGGACCGCTTCGAATGACACGATAGTCAGACCGAAACTAGACAAGATCTTGCCCACAATGCCGGCTGCAATGTCCTTGAGCTTGCCGAGGAAGAAGAAGATGCCCTTGGTGATCCACTCCCAAACCATGCCCATATCAACCCATCCATCCCATGAGAATTTTTACAGCTAGGTAGGCGCCGAACATCAGCACCAGTGCACGAAGAATTGCGGCAGCACGACAGAAATAAGGGAAGTCACCACCACTGATGGTCTTGCCCATGATCGTGAAGCTCGGAGGCTCAGGACAGCTACCGCCGCCGAAAATATTCTCAGTATCGAGCTTGTCAGCAGAGAACCGAATGCCGAACCGCTTTGCACCATCTACATCGGTTTTGCCATCGCCTGGCTCAGTCACAGCGCCACTGCCCTCAAGCGCATCGGCGACACCATTGCCGTTCTTATCCGTTGAATTTCCGCTTGCGTTAGTGGCCTTAGCCAGCTTCTCGAGTACGCACGTAGAGCGCCACTGCTGCATCAACTGTGCGTACTCCATTGCATCGCATGCCTTGCCGGTGCATACAGGAACCGCATCACACGTGCCACCGCTGATGTTCTGTGATCGTCGCGTATTGCAATCAATGCGCCACTGAATTTTGACCTGTATGCATTGGATTGCGCTGCCGCTACAAGAGGGAGGCGTCTCACAGCTTTCGCCGCCTGATGCCTCATCCTTCTTGCCTTCACCACCCTCGCCTTCACCATCACCTTCCTCATCGCCCTCCCCGTCGCCATCGGCATCTTTCTTACACGTGCCATCTTTGCCAGGAGCCTCACCCTTGGCGCACTGGCCCTCACCTGGCAAGCATTTGCCAGCAGGCGACATGATCGTGCCTGGCGGACATTCCTCTTTCTCAGGCGCGCAATACAAGGCTCCCTGAGCCACCGCACCAGGCGTTGATGCTTGCACCGCGACCATGCCTTGGGGGCATTTGTTTTCCGGCTTACACACCCCGTCTTGCTTGACCTGGCCTTCAGGACAACTGGGGTCAATGGGCTGACAAACACCCATGTAGCCGTTCCAGAACGAACCGACTGGGCATTTCTTCTTGTAATCAGGATCGCAAACAGCACCCGTGGTGCTGCGCGTGCTGGTTTCATCGTCGCCGTTCTGACGATACTTGACCTCACACCCGTTCCAACACTGACTAGATCCATTCATTGGCTGAAACTGCGTTATCGCAGACGGCTTAGACGCACAGGACAAGACGTATCGGTGAGAAGTCTCGAATCCCGGCGCGGCACCACACAGCGTAAGCACCTCCTGATTACCATTCCACAATTGATACGCATAGCACTTGTACAAACCTTCTGTTTCAAGCGCACAGCTGCCCTGCGACTTACCACCTAACGCAGCAGTAGACCCCCGAGCATCAGACATGCAACCAGAATAGGCTGCGCCCTGGTCCTCGTAATCCTTAGCCTCGGCCCGTCCAACGCCACACCATGCTGCGATTAACGCAACGAGTAGATAGGCACATCGACGCACGATTGCGGATGCGAAAACGCGTGCGAGCCAGCGCATCACATGCCCTCGAACGCGAGCCACACTGCGCCCAGGATAGCCACCAGAATGAAATAGCCCATAACTCCCCCTTCCACCTACAAAAAAGGGGCGAACGTTGCCGCGCGCCCCTGACACGATTGACGGCGCAAACCTGTTAGCGAGCGCGCTTGACGTAGGCCCACAAGATGATTGCGCCGAGGATCACCGCACAGGCGCCGATGACCAACATCACATCGGTCTTGCCACCGGACAACTCCGAGGCAATCGCTGCACCAGGCGAACCACCACCACTCGCAAACGCAGCGCCGGAGGCGACCAGGCTCGACACACCGGCGGTGACCTTACCGGCAGTGGACGATGCGAAACGACGCGAAGCATTGACAACGTTCTTCATAACTCTCTCCATTTCAGTAAACCCCAAGACGCGCCGCGCGGAATACGAGACGCGCTTTCAACCCGATTGCCCACACCGATACGATGGCGAAAGCAACAATGGTCCCATCTGCCAAGTCCAGGGGCGGAAGAATTGGCTGGTGGTACGGCACCCACACCGGAACCGAGCACGTACCGTCCTGCTGCATGTTCTGAGCAGCACAGCCGATAACGAACAGCGGTTCCGGCGTAGACATGGTTAAGCGGCCTGGCGCTGCTGCGGCTTGCTAGCCTGGGGATCGACAAGCGTCATGCGGCGTGCGAGTTCAACACCGAAGCGACCGGGAACAAGATCCGTCACCAGATCCCACTCTTTGACGGTACCAACGGCATAGCCCTTATCGGGCGCATCACATTCAACTTCGATCTGGATGCGCATCTGTTCGGTTTCGAGCGTGGCGCGCTGGCTGTAAATGGTCTTCGGCATGCCCTTGGACGTGGTGACAGTGCGGGATTCAACGGCGCTATTGATGGTGATTTTCGGTGCGTTCGACATGGCTTCGTTCTCTTCGTTTGATTGATGGGCTTTCGTTGCGTTGCTGCAAATTTCGGGCGGTACTGTGGGGTCAAGCTATGTCCCCCCCTACCCCCCCGTGGGAGAGCGTGAGAGAAGCGCTTGTTGTCCCGTTGCGCGGGGCTCGCCACCTGCCGCCCGGTGATCCTCTGTGCTGCTGGTCTAGGCCGGGATCAGGCCGTCTTGCGCGGGTCGTGCGGTGTAGTCGATTGGCGGTGGTAACCACGCGCCAAAGTTCTTGCTGAAATCGACCTCACCGCCCTTTGTTACGTACTTCGACACGTAGCCGGTGATATCCGCCTGGCTGCGTGGTGCCTCGATCTGATTGCGTCCAAATTCGCGGTACCAGAATTCGTGCCACTGGTACCGGTTCATCAAACGGTTTAAATCGTCATCAGCGGCAGCTGCAACGGCGTGGAAGTGCAATCTGCCGTCGCGGTGGAACTCCTGGCCACGCGCCCACTGGATGCCTCTGTGGGGACGCTTCGCCCATGCCCTTCCGTAGATTTCACGGTTGATGTTGCTGACGAAGAAACGGAACGCTTTGTCTGCTGCTTCGGCATGCACGCCACCGTTTCGACCGGTCTTATTGAGCCGAAATGTGAGCGTCCAAAACTGTTGCCACGGGATGCGTTGGAGAAGCTCTGCATAGCCTTGCGCTTGGTAATCAACAGCCCGCAGCTGGTGCAGCACATCAAGGTCGCATCCGTCGCGTTGAGCGTCTGGAAGCTGCCCCCGCAGTGATAGCAGGGGCTGTTCGGGTAATGGGCTAGCCTGGTCGGCTGCGTCGTCATGGCGCATCGCCCTGCCCCGAGCCAACCCACCTGATGCGTTCCTCTATCAGTCGGTCTAGCTCGGCGCGTTCGTCGTCAGTCTTGGCTTGCTTCTTCTTCTCGATCAACTGCCAGAATTTCAGTTCGCTATCACTCATGCGCGGGCCTCGCGCATTGCTTTGCATTCGGCCAGGTGATCGGCGGCGACCTGCTTTATTTCGCGCCAAAACTTCAATGGCGGCGTGCGCCTGGTCGGGAAAAGCTCACGCTGTATTAGCTTGGATTCGACGAATTCAAGCGCAATGCGTGCGCCGCGTTCGGTGTCGGTAGGGCGGCTCACTTGCGCAGCTCCATGACTCGGCAAGCGTTGTCGTTGCCATCAATGCACTGCTGCTGGATGGCTTCGTCGCGCTCAATTTGGCGGGAAACGCTTTGCGCTACACCAGCCCCAACGGGATAGCCAGCCAATAAACCAATGCCAAACCCTAGAGCGCACGCCATGCAAGCAAGCGGGCCAATTTCGCGACAAAACTGGATGAAATCTTTCATCACGACCACTCCGCTTCACACATGGTCGCGTCGCTAAGACGCTCAGCGCGCTGTTCGGCGGCGACGATATAAGGGTCGAGATAGTCGGCGTGTTCCATCGCTGCAATGGCAACCATCGCCTCAGCTTCGATTTTGCGGATCAGCGCAGCATCACGGCGATCTAGGATCCAGCCGACAAAGCGCGCTGTGCCAATGCTGCACACGAAGGCAGCGGCACCTAAAAGTGCGAATCCGAGTGAGTCCACGTTTATCCCCTGCCCGGTGCCCGGTAGAACCCGCCCAACCGGCACCGGGCGGGGCCGGCGGGTGGGCGATGTCAAGACTCTGCTGACATCTAGGGTGGACTGTATGCTGGGTCATGACATGGTGTCAACAGGGTATTTACATGAGCCAGAGCTACGACCTGTTTTGCAGGTGGAAACACGTGCAAAAGATCCAAAGTGACAATGCAGGCGCGATAGCCCTGGGCGTGACCCGAGCAGCCGTTTCCAGCTGGAAAAAGGGGAAAAACGCGGAAATTCAGTTCATCGAACGAATGGCCGAAGACATAGGCGACAACCCTGAGACGTGGAGCGCGCTAGTGATGGCCGAACGGAGCAATTCGGAGGACGAGAGAGCCGCGTGGAAGCGGATTGCGCAGCGGCTAGCAGGGGTCACGTTGGGAGTGTTCATCGCGCTGGGCGCTGCCCTGCCCGGCAGAGCGGAAGCGTCGATCAACAGAGCTGAACATCACATTTCGACCGACAATAACGCGCACGCTCTATACATTATGCGAAGTGGATTGTTGACGCTCCTGTGCGCCCTGGCGGCCTATCAATGCTGGTCCCTGCACAGGAAGCGGACTGGACGATGACGCTAGACACCTACGATCGCGTAGACCTGACCGGCCCTTGGGCCGGTTTTGGTTTCCAGGGGCATCGAT
Organism: Xanthomonas campestris pv. asclepiadis; assembly: GCF_020784175.1. Taxonomy (GTDB): domain Bacteria; phylum Pseudomonadota; class Gammaproteobacteria; order Xanthomonadales; family Xanthomonadaceae; genus Xanthomonas; species Xanthomonas campestris_D. The sequence continues at coordinate 13,818 of NZ_JAJGQM010000009.1, read as the reverse complement.
TCTTCACGCCCGAAGGCCGGGATATCGATCCGGTCGGAATGCGGTACTGGTCGCTGACCTGCAACATCGCGCGGGAATGGGCGCTGATGATGGCCGAGGAACGTGAGCGCGTGTGGCATGCCCGACCGGCCGAAGTGATCTACCTGCGGGACGTACTCCGGCGCAGGCGCGAAAAACGGTTCTCAGTGGTGGATGGCGCGGGGTCCGCCGATAGAGCACGAGTGGTCCGGCACACGCGTGGGCCTCGAGCTCCACGGCGCGGGTGAAGCGTTATCCGTAGGGGCGTTGCCCCTACACCCATGGTCACTTGCAAGCATCTTGCACTGCGTTGTCCCAATAGCTGGACAGTGCGAAGGAACGATGTACGCCGGCAGCTTCATAGGCTGCACGGCGGCCTTCCTTCGCAACTTCGCATGCGTACCGGTCCTTGGAAGAACTGGCCGCGACATAGGTGCCAGAAGCAGCGCGAGCCGGCACAGTGTTACGGGCGCGAAGCTGAGCAGCGGTAGCAGCCAATCTTTGCCTCAACGCTGGGTTGTCCGGGTCTGGCTGAGCATCCCATTGCTTTGCGGTCGCGCCTGGGCATGGCGCCGACTGGTAGACAACTTGCTTACCGCTGACGCACTTAAAAACCTGTTGAGCGCTAACCGGACTGGAAGCGACAGCAAGAACAACGACGACCGCACGAATATCCATATCCCCTCCCCTTAAAGGCGGGATTCTACAAGCTCACATGTCAAGCGTGGTGGCCGGCGTCGTGGTGTTGGTTGTGTAGGCCTTGTTGTCCGGGAACGTGCCCTGCGTGCGCGGCCCGTACTCAATCACACCACCTCGGACCCGGTCGCGGTCAGCGCCGCCGCCGTCACTCCCTGCGGTCGCAACGCCAGCAGCGCCGCCGCTCCCATCGGGGGCCATGTTGTAAAGCCGTGCGTCCTTCTCCCGAATAGGCGCGGTCCAGGGCCACGCGGTCGCCACCATGATGTGCTTGCCGGCTGAAAGCCGAACGCCATACGTGACCACGCTGACGCTGTAGCCCAGGGCGCGCAGCTGCGTCAGGTCAAGTTGCTCAATCACGTTGTTGCTGTCGTCGATCCACTGCACCCAGGCGCGATCCTGATCCCCTACCCGCGCACGCGCTGCCAGCCGAATACGGCCCTTGCCGGCCAGCTCGGCGACGTAGCGCTGTTCCTGGGTGAGGTCCGCGAGCGGATCAGGCGGCGGCGGCTGGATCGGAACACTCGGCGCGCCATTGGCAAGCCCTGCCCCCACATGCGCAGGCTTCGCCGTCTGACTGGCCGCTGCAACGGGCTTGCTGGGATCGGAGCGATCCTTGGTGAAGTAGTGCACGAAGAAGTAGATGCCGACACCACCGACAACGATGAAGATGGCAGCACGCACGGCCATGGCGGCCCAGACGTTTTTGCCGCCCTCTTCATAAACCTCAGTGTTTTCCGCGCCCGGCGCGTAGCCGTCATACAACGGAAAAATGGCAGGGTCGTACTTGAGCGTCTGTCCGCCCACCTTCTCGAATTTGCCCGGCGAGGTCGTGTGGAAATAGGTGACGCGATACCGGCCTTTCATGCCGATGGCGGTCATCTTCTGGAACGTGTTTTTCTTCTCAATACGGGCCTTGACCGCCGAATGAAGCCGGTTGATCCACTGCGTCATGATGACCGCATCACCGCCGTTCTGGCCGAGCAACGCCCAGAAATTTTCCACGGCCGGCGCAAGTGGCTTGCGCTCGTTGACGTAGAACTCGTGAACCTCATCAATCACGACCAGCGCATCTTTGAAGTCGTCCGGAATACACCACTTGCCCGACTCATCCTGCGTGCATGCGAACAGCTTCGCCACGTCCTTGGTATCGACCAGCACGAGCAGCTGTTGAACGTCGCTTTCCGCAATGCCCAGGTGCTTGGCGATGCGATCAAAGCGCAGACCATTGAGCCGTGCGAACACGCGCCGACCCTTCTTGAGCGCGGGGAGGATGTGATTCTTTACCGCGTCGTAACTCTTACCGGCGCGCGGCACACCTTCGTTGAAAACGAGCATGTCACCAGATCCCCACGGTCAAAATTCGACGCAACAGATAGAACACCATGGCCGCACCGATCATGACCAGCGCGGGGCCAATCTTGAACACATCGGCGAACCAGAGAATTGTGCTGCCGGCGTTGCCGAGCATGCCGCCGATGCTCTGCCCCTTCATAAAGTCGGGCATCGGCAACAGCGTCAGCACGTAGAGAATGGCCGACAGCGACTGTTCGAGCCACATCACAAAGAGGTCGCCAACGAAATCAACAACCGCTTGCCACACCATCTTGACGGCACGCCACAGCCATGCGGTCAAATCGTTGAACCAGCCTGCTTGCATATCGTCGTCCTCAGGTCACAGCGATGCGGAGCGCGGCATATGCAGCAATCGCCAGGATCACCCAGCCCGCCGCACGCAAAAACGCCAGGAAATCGCCGCCGCAGTGAAAATTGATCGTCATGGCGTTCCACCACTTCGACGCGCCCAACGAAAACACCGGGCACGATCCACCAGACGGAACGGTCATGAAATCGGTAATGCCGCCCACCATCGGCGTAGCGCGCACCTGTGTATTAAATTTGGTCAGCACAGACTCGACGGTCTTGCTGCTTTTCTTGTAGAGCTCAGACATGGGCGCACCCTCGCCGCCTTCACCATCGCCGGGCGTGGTGCCATCGCCATCGCCGGGCGTGTCGCCATCACCGTCACCATCGCCATCGCCATCACCGTCGCCACCACCATCACCGCCACCATCACCGCCACCGTCGCCGCCACCGTCGCCGCCACCATCACCGCCACCGTCGCCGCCACCATCACCACCACCGTCTCCGCCGCCATCGCCACCGCCGTCATCACCGCCGTCATCACCAGGGGTGGAAGGTGGCGCATCACCGGCCGAGCAGGTCGCGCCGCTGGGATACATGCCATTGCCCTTTTCCCCGCCGATGGTGAAGTTATAAAAACATCCATCGTCACAACTCGCCCCGCTTCCATCGGAGGAACTTGCGCCAATCATCGGCGGACGGTTAACACACATCCCGGAATAGCGGAAGCTACCGCAGCCGCCATTGCGGACACCGTAGTTTGCAGACGTGTCATCGTTGCGAAAGTCGTAAGCACACTCGAACGCATCCATACCCTGCGACTTCACGCAAAAGCCGCCTGACGGCTCGCGCCGCCGAATCTGCCACTCAGCCACAGCACGCGCACCAGCCTCACGACATTGTGCGAAGGCTTGCCCCTCATCAGCCGTGGCCTGGGCACGAACGGGAAGCGCGAGGACGCCTAACCACACCGCTGAAAAGATCGCGCACAGCCTCAACAGGTTCACGCATCCAATCCTTTGACGCCTGCCCATCCGCACAGCGCGCCCATGAATCCACAGAACAACAAAATAATCATCGCTCCACCCCTGAAAGAGAGAGGGCGACACCGAAGCGCCGCCCTGCCCTCACCACCATTAGCCGAAGAAGCTTGCGACCTTCTTGGCACCCCACTTGGTGAAGCCCACCAAGGCAATGATTGCGGCCGCTGCGATCATCGCGGTTGCAGCTTCGGCACCGCTCACGCCAGTCAGAATGTCACCCATGTTTTCTCTCCTCGTTGATTGATTGATTTACCGGTCGTTGAACATGCCCGCGACGCTGCCGGCGAGGCGTCCCAGGACGAACCACACGATCACAAGGCCGCAGCAGCCGGTGGACCACGCCACGGCGTCCTCCTTGCTGGGCATTGCGAACGCTTCTTGCACCAGCGCATACACGCTGTATTCGCTACCCGTGACCAGCACGTAGCCGCTGCACTCGCCAATCGCTTGGCCGGTGGGCACCAACGTGCCATCTGCTTGCAGGGCTACGCACATGGCCATGGGTTAGGCCCCTGCGCGTGCAGGCGCCTTGACAGCGCGCAACGCATGGAACTTGCTGAAATTGATCGCGCCCTTGTTGACCGTCACCATGGCTTCAACATCGAGATCGTATTCACCGGGCTGATAGGCGGCTTGGCCCTTCTCCAAGCGCACGTCAAGGGGATACGCAAAGCCGCCGGCTTCGAGCTTGGCTTTCTGCTTGCGCGTGGTGTATTCACGGTCCTTGCCCTCGTCGTCCTTAAACGTGCCGCCACGCTCATCGACTTCGGCGCTCAACACGGTGACTTTGATTCCGCTCATGGTGTTACCCCTTCTAAGGTTTGATTGACGCCCGCGATTTCGGGCCATTGATTGGCTACGTCTGCTGTTGCCCACGCCGGTAGCCGATGCGACGTGCAGGTGCTGATGACGGAATGCAACGCGTCAGGCGTCGGGCATTGCCGCAAAATGAAATTTAGGGTTGCGCCGTATTGGCGCTTGAGGTGCCGACGCGCACTTTTCCAAGTGGCATCAACGGCAGCTTTGGTGATATCGATCCGCGTGGCGACGCAGTGCAGGAACTTCAAAACCGGATACGCGCCGAGCAGATAGCCAGCAGGATCACGCAGCAGATCCAGGGGCAATTCCTTGCGGTTGGTAGCCCGGAACTGCGCCTCATAGCGCACCCATTCGGAAGCCTTGTCACCCTGCTCCCTGCCCTTCTCGTAAACGCGCAGCTGCTTCTCTGACTTCTTGCCGCCGACATAAAAGGTCTTGCCGTCACCGCTGTCATGATCGTCAACGGTCTGCGCTTTGGGGCGCTGGCCGCGATTGTCAAACTCGCCCGATGCGTACCAGCTTTGCGCCAGTTTCAGCGGGTATTTGCCCAACAGGTCATCTGCGGCAACGTCAATACGGGTCAATCTCCCAGCGCAGCTTTCGAGCTTCGCTCGAAGCTCCAGCCACCGCTTCGCATGGCCGCAGCGCGCTGCGCTCACCACTCCACACCCCGTACCGGTCAACTCGATACGCGCGGTGTAGGTGCCATCTGCACGGCGGCAGTTTTCCCCGCCTAACTCGATCAGTCCCACATGCTGACCATCACGATCAGTGATGCGCACGCGCCAGGTGTAGAAGCGCCCAGGGCCTGCCGTTTCATCGAGTTCCAGCCCCAGGCCGGCGAAGAACCAGCAGAACACCTGCAATGCAACCGCACGGGCATTCGCGGCGGTCACGTCCATCCATTCGCGGACCTCTTCGGGATCGTCGTTGACGAACACGCCGGCTTCGCCGAGAACGGCGCGAAGATCTACAGAGGCGGAAAACCAATCAATGCCGACCGTCAGGGTTCCATCGGCGTTCCTGAATTCACTGACTCCCCTGTTAGACGAGGGGAGTCCCGACACCGCGAGCGATCCATCAGCCATGAGCGTAGAACTCCACGGCAGCGGCTTCACACGCCAGAGCAGCACGGCGGGAGGCGTAATCGCTCTGCTCTACCAGCCGGCCAGAAACGCGCACGGTCAGGCGGAAACGCCGAGTGCGACGGCCACCGATCACGGTGTGATAGGTATCGATGTGCGAGACGACAGAGGCGCTCATGGAGTGAGCTCCATTTCGCAATCGGCGCTGGAAACAATTGCGCGGCGCTGACTAAGCGGAGCGCCGTACTCCAAGACGCTTTCGATGATGAAGACCTGTTCGCGGTGTGCGCGCAGCGCAGCGTCGGCGCGACGGTCAAGAATCCAGGCGACCAATCGGGCGAGGCCGACGATCACGGTCAGCGCGGAAGCGCCGAGCAATGCAAGTGTGTTGGTGTCCATGAAGCCCCTATCCCCTGCCCCTTGACGCGGACCCCGGAGGGGAGCCGGGGGTGCGCGGTGTATAGGAATGCCAATACACGGACGCATGTATAGTGATGGCTCGACACAACGTCAAGCGATTTCTATACATGCCGACGACAAACGCACTACTTGACAAAGTGAAAGAGAGTTGCTCTCTCCCGTCAGACAACGTTTTGAGCCACAAACTGGGCGTAACGCGAGCGGTGATCAGCGGCTGGCGTAACGACCGCTACCCGATTCCAGATGAGCGAATTGCGCAGCTATGCGCTATGGCGAAGCTGGATGGCGGCGAGTGGATGGCGCGAATTCACGCCGAGCGCGCAGCATCCCCTGCTGAAAAAGCTCTATGGCGATCAGTGTTGGACAGGCTAAGCGCGGCCGCCGCGGTGGTCGCGCTGCTGGTCCTGGCGGTGCACACAGGAGCGCATGACGCGCTGCTAGCGGCCCTTTCGCCGGTAGCCCTTACCCACCCTCTATACATTATGCGAAATGGCGTATCGGGCGATACGCGCACGACTGCGCTGGATCTGGCTGTGGATCAAGACTTGCCTGCCGAATCGTTCCCCTAGCGAAACGGAGATCGCCGCATGACTGACACCTACAATCTTGACCGTCGCCCGCCGTGCTGGCCTGTTGGCGAGCAATGCCCAAACAGCTGCGCGGCAGATCTGCATAGGCGCGTCGTTACGAACCATCTGGAACTCACCGGTCCCTGGGCTGGCTGGCGCCTGGCTGGGCGCGACCTGGTTGCACCGAGTGGCGAACGGATCCCAGAACGCCGGCTGCGCGGATTGCTCTGGCATGCCAATGCCAGCGACGTCCGGGATTCGGTCCGCAGGCGGAACGCAGCACGCAAAGCGGTTCAGCAGTCGATGGTCAAGGTCGTCGTGGTGGATCTTGGCGAATGGCGAGAACGTCACTTCGGACACATCGCGGGATAAGGCGTTATCCGTAGGGGCTATGCCCCTACACCCCGGGTCTACAATGCCCACTCACAAACCGGGGGCGGCATGGAACGCAGATATCGGGAAGCAGACTCATCAGACCTATGGTGGCAGATCGCTTTAGGCGGCTTCATCGCGCTACTAGCGCATAGCATCGTCATTGGGCTGTACACCAGATACGAGACCCGCCAAGCGATGGCACAGCTTGAGAGAGAATCGAAACTGGCAACGCAGCAAATGCAGCGCGCACTTAGAGAGAACGTGCAGACACCCAGGCAAGCGCCAGATTTGCGGGAATATGACCCCCAACGGCCATTAAGCGACGGCGAGCGTTGCTTACAAGGTCGCCGCTTCAAGCGCGTGTCAAATGGCTGGGTGCAGCTGCCGCACGATCCCTGCTGATCCTCTACAGATCAGCGGTAGTCGAAGGAACGCTAGTAGCAGTAGCGTAAGGCTTGGACTCGGGGAAGCTGCCGACTTCACGTGTGCCTCTAGCAATGACAGATCCACCGAGCTGCAACGGCTGATTCTGATGGGCCACCTGCTCGGTCTGTGCCTGCTGCTGTTGTTGCTGCTGCTGACGCACATCCTTATACGGGTTGTACGGCGCACCATTGCGCGCAAGCGTGCGGCACATGGGCTGCGACAGCTCGTAACGCGTGCCCTGCTCTGTCATGCACGTACAGGACGCCTCGCGAGGATCTGACGCCGCCGGCATGCTGGACATGCAGAACACCTGCGGATCGGCCACAACAGGCCGCTGGTCGAACACCTCGGCAGTCCAAGGCATCGTGTCGAAGCGCGGTAGGTGCTTGGCGGCGTAATCGGTCTTGCCGGCATATTTGACCTGGCCGTTGTTGTCGCCACCCAGCACGCCGGGCCCGGTCGCTGACGCGCCCGTGCCCGGCGTGCCGGCTTGCTCCTTCTCACTGCCTCCCATCAGATTCTTGCCGTTCCAGATCGCATAGCCCACCAAGCACGCAGCCACGATAGCAAGCATGATGCCGCGCTTAGCCTTGCTGGACAGCTTGTGCTTGACGGTATGCACCTCAGCGCTCTTGTAAAGGGCATAGCACTCGCGCGGGTAAGCCCAGCTTTCGTGATCCTCTGCGAGGAGCGCTTTTTCACTGCGCACGTTGTCCATGACACGCGAACGCCGGTACACCGTGGCGAGCTGCTTGCCGCCCTGCCTCACCATGTGTTCGTGGAGGCCGACCAGGGCGCGAATGTTGGCGTGGATCAGCAACGGCGACTGCGTCAGCAGGATCAGCCGAATACCGCCGTGCCTGATGGTCTCCATCGCCTGGATGTTGAGCGGCACGACCTGCTTACCGAACGTGTCCGAGTCAGTGCGCGGGTCTTTCTCAGTGATGCCGGCACGAAAAAACTTCTGCGCCTCATCGACCACAAGAACCGAGCCGGCCGGCAACTGCTCCCACTTCGTGGGGTCCGGGTAATCCGTGACGCCGTCGATCTGCAGCCCGTTGACGTTGCAAGCGAAGACCGGCACACCGCTGTCGATCGCAGACTTCATGTACCACACAGCGCGCAGCGTCTTGCCGTTGCCAGGCACGCCGGTAATGAGCGTGATGCTCGCGGTTTGTCCAATGGCGCTCATCAGTCCTTCTTCCCGAAAAATACGCGCTTGGCGCTGATCAACGTCAAGCCCGAAATCACCACGGAGCACATCTGCGTGACACCGATGACGCCGAACCAGCACTGGAATTCAGCAGGGATCGCATGAAAGGCATTGGTCGCTGCCTCGATCATTGGCTCCATGACGAACTTGTCGGTCATCAAAACGATGCCGAGGCGGCCGAAGAAACCGGCCACCATGATCACTGCCTTGGCCGCGAAAAAACGCGTGATCCAAGGCCCCAGAACCGCCAGAAGTTCTACGAGTACGACAGGCATGTCAGCCCCCCATCTTGAATGCGACCCACAGGTAGGCAGCAGCCACCAGGAGCCAGTGAATAATCGAGCAAATGCGCCAGAACTGCGGCGGTGGCGTCACAAGCCGACCGCCGATGGTGAAGCTCAAATCGCAGGTGCCGCCACCGCTACCGAAAAGGGTTTCGGTGATCTTGCCCTTGCCGTAATCGGCGTCCTTGGCCCAAATGCCATTGGGATCTACCCCGGCATGACCGTCGTCGGTGCTCATGCCGCGCAACGCGTTGACCTCGGCCTGTTTCATGGCAGTCATGTGGTCTTTGATCCCAGAATCGCCACCACCCTCGCCCGTCTTCTGACGTTCGAGCGCGCAGGCTGTACGCCACTGAAAAAGCATGGAGCTGTACTCCATGGCATCGCACTTGTCGCCTGTGCAAATGGGCGTAACGTTGCACGTGCCACCACTGACGTTGCGGTTCTTCCGGGTGTTGCAATCGATACGCCACTGGATACGCGCTTGACCACACATGATCGCGTCACCGCTACAGCTGGGAGGTGTCTTGCAATCATCACCTCCAGAAAACTGGCTCTTGTCACCCTCGCCCGGCTCATCGGGATCACCGTCGCCGTTGCCATCCTTCTTGCAGGTTCCATCAGGCCCCCTAACCTCTCCTTTGGCGCACTGACCGTCACCTGGCAGGCATCCACCTGAAGGCGCTTTTATCTGGCCGGCAGGGCACTCGTTGGCTGAGGGGCCGCAAGTGCCGTCAGCTTGCAGGGTCATGCCATCGGGGCATTTATTATCGATGCAATGACCGTTCGGACCTTTGATCTTGCCCTTAGGGCAGTTGTCGGGCGGGTTAGGCTCACACATGCCCAAATTGGCGTTGTAGTGCATGCCAGGAACAAACGAACAAGAGTTGTCCTCGGGGCTGCACGCCTCACCTAATTGATTGGTGCCGTTCCACGTGCCATCGCCATTAGGCGTCCACAGCTTCAGACAGCCGGAATCGCACTGCAATGACCCGCTGACCGGCGTACCACTCTGAGAGCCTGGAAACGCGCCGTTGTAATCAGGCTTTTCTTTGCAGCTAAGTGCATAGCGATGGTTCGTATCGGCGGGAGGCGAAGCACCGCAAAGTGTTAGCGCGTTGCCGCCGTTGAATTTCTGATACGCATAGCACTTATACAAACCTGGGGTCTCGAGTGCGCAATTGGGAGCGCCCTCACCACCGAGGCGACCGGTTGCAGCAGCAGAATCAGCCATGCAGCCCTGATAGGCAGCGCCTTGATTGGCATAGTCCTTGGCATAAGCGCGACTCATGCCGCACCAGCTCAGGGCGACGGCGACAAGTGCGTAGGCAAGACGACGTGCGACCGCCGAGGCGAAGACGCGAGCGAGCCAGTGCATCAGTCCCACCCGTTCGCACAGATGTGCGATGCCATGAGAAACCACAGGAGGATGAGCGCTCCGCTCAGATCCCCAAAACTGCTTCCAATTTCCATCTGATCCCCCAATCAAAAACCCCCGGAAGCCCGGGGGTTGTGGAACGTGTTGTCGATCAACGCGGCTTCAGCACGCCGGTGGCCTTGAGGGTCCACAGAACAACGACCATTGCGAAGATGGCGATCAATGCCTCTTCCTTGTACTCGTTGACCAGCGTGGAAACGGTGGTACCGACATTGCTGCTGCCGGCAGCCTGTGCGAAGGCGAACGGTGCTGCGGCGACGGCGGCAACACCGGTACCGACCTTGGCAGCGGTGGACTTGATGACCTGGCGGAACTTGGTGCGATCGAACTTCATGGTGCTAATCCTTCTGAGGTTTGAGAATCCGCTTTGCAGCGGCAAGGGTGAACAGGCTGACGAAGAACGCTGCGCCTATCTCCACGGCCTGCTCGTTCGTGGGTAGGTATTGGGTAAAGCCCTGCTCGACAAACGCGTACTGCGCGCACGTGCCGTCCTGTGCAGGGACCGAATCGAGACACGTCAGCACGCGCGCCACGAGTCAGCGCCTGGTGAACAGTTGGAGAACTGTGGTGACGCCACAGCCGCACACGAACCCGGTGAACAGCAGCCAGTACGGGTGCGTTGTGTAAATCAGCATCGCCACGGCTTAGGCGGCTGCGCGTGCGGGAGACGGCTGACGCGGCTTGAGCTTGGCGAACTTGCCCAAAGCGATGTTGCCCTTGTTCACCTGCAACATGCCGGCGACGTCAAGCTCATATTCGCCAGGTGCAAAGGCCTTCTGACCGTCTTCGAGGCGTGCCTCGTAGGGATAAACGAAGCCATCGACCTCAAGGCGACATTTCTGCTTGCGCGTGGTGTAGCTACGCTCTTTGCCCTTCTCATCTTCGAACGTGCCGCCACGCTCATCGACTTCGCTATTCAACACGGTGACCTTGATTCCGCTCATGGTGTGACCCTTTTTAGGCTTGGTTGATCCCGACAATCCGGGTAATTTCTTGACCACATTTGCTGTTACCCACGTCGGTGGCCATAACGACGTGCAGCGAATTTCAGTCGGCGCAATCAGGGAACAGCTCATCCAACTGGTTGGAGATCCGTATCTCTAGATCGAGCTGTTGCAGGTTCTTGAAACGACCAGGCACGCCGTCATGGGTGAGATAGCGATCGAGGACCGACACGGCGTATTCGTGGCTACGGGTGTTGAGCGCATTCCAGAGCACACGCAGAGCGCTACCGGCCTGGGTGTCGATGAAATCGATCATGGCCTTGACGGACGGATTGACCATGCGCTCTTTCAATTCCAGCCTGGTCAACTCACCAATGACCAGGTCAGCGAGAACGGTGTAGGCGCTGGCAAAGTACTTGCCAGGATCGACCAGCGCGCCTAGCGGCAAATCGATGCGCTTGGCGTAGAGGCGCAGCTCACAGCGCGTCCAATCGCTCTCGGGATCACCGAGCTGCTTGCCCTTTTCGTAGATGCACAGCTCTTTGTGGCCCTTCTGGCCGACATAGAAGCTGCACCCCTTGTCGTTGCCCTCGTCGCTGATGTGCTTCGCATGCGGAGGCCGGCCGTTCATGGTGAACGCACCATCGTGGTAGGCATCGCGGAACTGCTGCACATCGAACCACTTGCCGGTGTGGTCATCGATAGCGATATCGACGCGTGTCAGGTGTGCGCCCAGATCCTGTGCGATCCGCTCGGCATAAGGCCAGCTCGGAACCTGGCTGCAGCCCTGCCCTGTCAGGCTGATACAGACCTCGCCCGTATCTGCGACACCTATGCGGCCGCACACACTGGAAGTCTCATCGATCAGCATGGCGCTGCGCTGGTAGTTGAAGTTCCACAGCCGCTCCTGCAGGGGGCCGGCGACGATGCTGCCCGAGGTGCCGAAGACGTAGGCAACCATCTGCTGGGCGTTCATGCGCTTGAAGAAATTGACCGCCTTGTCGGTGTCAAACACCAGGGTGCAGAAGTCGATGATCGGCTTCGATAGCCCTTCGAGGGTCTGAGACTTTTGGCCCGTGTTACTGCTCGGGCCAACCGGGTGCGCCGGCCGATTGCACAGCTGCGCCGGTGAAAAGGGTACGCAGGGAGCGACCAGCAGCGTCACAGCGCCACCGCCGGGGTGTTGCCGATCAGCTGGATACGCTGCTCGATCATCGCCTCGTAGGTTTCGACCAGGTCGACATTGCCGCACTCGCGCGACCAGCTGACCAGGTCAAACAATGTGTGCAGCTTCATGCCGGGGATTTCGACCAGGTCAGTCATGGCCGACGCCGCCCCAATAAGCAAAAACACCGGCAGGCGTGACAAAAAGAAACACGCCGCAGACCCATGTCCACGGCTCAGGAAGGTAGTAAGCGCCGATGATGAAAAGGGAGATGAAGGCAGCTAGCGCCCAGACAAAGCCGATGCACTTTGCGAACTCTTTCATGCGCGCACCTGCCGCTTTGCGTTGGCGACCAAGGCGGCAGCGCGGTACTCGGAGTCCAGGGCGGAAAACACACGCCGGCGTGCATACCGTACGTAGCCGATCAGACCGCGCCAGAGCGCGAACACGATGAGAACCAGCCAGATGGCCAAGGTAATGTGATGCGTCACGAAATGTCCCCTGTCGCAGATCCCCTACCCTTGACCCGTGCCCCTGGGGGGTACCAGGGGGCGGGATCGGCTACGCCTGTAGCCGATAGGCGCGACAGTACACGGCTACACCCGTAGCCGTCAACGCCTGTAGTCTTCGCCCGTAGTCAACGGGTGGAGACGGTCGTGGATTGGGTGGAGTTCTTCGAGAAAACGCGTTTAGCGGCTGGAGTGGAGAGCTTCGCGAAGCTGGCTCCAAAGCTGGGAATTTCGGACGGGGCGATATCGCATTACCGTACCGGCAAGCGTGTGCCGCAGGTCTGGGTGGTAGCGGAATGCTTGAAGCTGCAAGGGCACCCGCAGCCTGAAAAGGCGGCAATCCAGATCATGAAATCAGAGGCGCAAACGTCGCCCGAGCGGTCCTTCTGGAAACGCTTGGCCGCGACTGCCATGACCCTAGCGCTAGGGGTGTCGCTTGCCCTGCCCGTACGCGCTGAGGCGGCCGCAAATGCATTTAAGGCAACCCCCAACTATACATTATGCGAAATCAGCTCTTGGGGCTGCACGGGCGCGGCTCCGCTGGATCTGGCTTTGGATCAAATCTTGCTGATTGCCGCGGAGGAAATGCCCCCGTTCCCGCAGACATACACCCCATTCGCCGCGGAAACGCGTGGACAACGCACTCTCGCATGCTCCTACGCAGCACTCCCAATGCTTTTCCTACGCACTCATAAGTGATCGTCATCTGCAGCCGCACCATCGAGTGCCAAATTTTCCTGGTCCCGCATTCTCGAGTGCCCACTTTTACTGTTAACGCGGAGAGTTCGTCCGCATGGCCTGCGTGCCTCCATAGGTGGAAAGCGCACTCTTGGATGCTCTTACGCAGCACTCCTGGCGCTTTTCCCACTCACTCAATGGTGATCTTCATCAGCGAGCTTCACGGCGGCTTCGATCGCTGCGTGTGCGCGCGCCATCACTTGGCCGTGCGAACCTGCCGCTTCTCTCTTCTCACGGTTCTACTTGCGATGGTTAGCTAAGGTGTGCGCTCACTCGTTTCATAGCATCAACACCCCATGCGGGACACGGCACGCGACCGGTAGAGACATGCCATGCCACTCGCAATGCCTCTGCATCGGTAATCCCCCCACTTCTAGCGGTCGCCAGAAGTGGAGCTAAGTGGCCATCGCCAACTTCATGGCAGGCGTGATG
>NZ_JAJGQM010000089.1 GCF_020784175.1 Xanthomonas campestris pv. asclepiadis | reverse complement strand
CCAAAAATCCAAACGCGACTCTCCGGAACGACGCGATATCCCGCACTCTCAGGCCTCGTTGTTCAGACCTTCCCTAACTCCATGATGATTGGCGTTCGATGAAGTTTTCACTTCTTGGGACACCAATCACTTCGCTCAAGGGGGCATCTCTTCGATGAGTGTCGATGTCCCGTCGGTCTTGGCGTCAGACTACTTACTCCTCAATACAACGAGAGTTGATAATGAGCAGTTGGTTTTCTGATTTCAGTCGAATCCTCGACACCTCAGCGAGGTCTAGTACGTCGAGCCCGCCCCCCTATGCAACTTATGGGAGCCCCTCTGCAACTTATGGAAGTCCTAGAAGTACGAGCTACCGAAATGAGGTTTTTTCGGCGTTATCGCCTAGGCCTACGCGCTCTTCCGAACAACCCGAACCTGCTGATTTTTACGACCGCCGTTCCAGCGTGAACCCTCTGAGCGGTCTTGGGGCGCAATCGGTCGTAAAGATTCATAAGAAGTGCGAACCCGAGGAACTGGGGGTGAACAGCTTTAGCGGTCGCAAGGTCACCGTACGCAGCACCACTCTAAAGAACTTGAAAATTGCTTCGGAGGTCTTGAGGGAGGTACGGCATATGCTTCCTCATGGGGCTGGAAACCAGGAGGCGGATGTCGTTCTTTCCAAAGGTGAGTCTTGGGCCAGGGCGTCCGTGGCGAGAACCCGAGAGAACCGGAGCAGTACCGTATTGGAATACGCGCGAGCAGGTGCGGAAGCACAAGGTGGCGCTTGTAAAGAGCATGCAAGTCTTGCCTATGCCGCGCTTTCGACGAGAACAATCAATGCCCCCGTTATGCAGGTGAGCGACCGGAACGTAGATCACGCTTACGTTGTAATCGGCGATCCAAGGGATCCGCAATGGGGGGAACGCAACACCGTGGTGGTGGATCCCTGGGTTCGCTTCCCAACCGCCGTAACCGTTGCCGAAGCGGGAGCGCTTGGCTATATGCCCGGCCCAGGAGCAGATGAGAGAAGCGTCAAAGCCCCCCCTGATCCTGACGCAACCGATCTCTTGAGCAGCATTCAGCCTGTAAGCCGTGCGGAGGTGGAGCAAATGCTCGCCGAAAACAGCATGCCTGCCATCGGAGATTCATTGGTCGACTACATCAATGAACACGTAAAACCCCGGGTTCATTTCTACGACATACGTTCCGCCGCAAGCGATCCAAGTGTGAAGTATTCGGACAGTCGGATCAGTGGTGGCAAGACGATGGACCAGATGACGAGCGCGGCGCTCAATTACGAGAAGGAAGCCAACCTTGCATTGCAGCGCCATCGCAGGGGGTGATCGCTTTTGACGTTGATGGGGTTCGTCCTACGTACGTGCAAAAATGGCTCACAAGATTGGGTTACGCCAGTCACCGCAGCAGCGGCACCCCCGCCGACCACCAGCGCAAGCGCGGGTGGCCAGAAGTAACCGGCGGCACGTTTGAGCATCGGCGCGCGACGCTTTGCGTGGCCTACTTCGTGGGCGAGCAAGGTGTAGAGCTGGCCGGCGTCTAATGTGCGTGCAAGCGTCATGGACACCGTGATGGTGTGGCTGAGCGCGTTGTAGCGGGCATCGCGGCGTCGCCACAGCTTCACGCGTGGCGGCGCGACGTGCGCACGTGCGGCGATGGCATCGACCATGCGTTGCAGCTGCTGGCGCGTGGCGACGGTCATGCGCCGGCACCAGCAGTGCGGGCGGGCTTGCGGGTACGCGGCAGGCCGGGCAGCTTGAGCTGCGCCCGATCGCTCGGCAGGATCTTGGCGGCGGTGGCCACCGTCGCTGCGCCGGCCGGTTTCTTGGCCGGCTTGGCGGGTTTGCCCTGGCGCTGGAGCTTGGCCAACGCCTTCAACGCGGCCGGCCGGCCGCGTCGGTAGACCTTGGGGGCGCGCACGTAGTTGGCCGGCAGCACTTCAAACACCGTCACGCCCAGCGCCAGCAGCTGGGCGGCGGCGGTGTCCAGGCTGGCAAACACGCGCGGCTCGCCGCGCTGGCCGGTCAGTTGCTTCTCGACCTGGCCCACGCGCACCATGACCGCGTAGCCGCCGACCTGGCCGACCAGCTGCACGGTGCGCAGCACCCCGGCACTGGCCAGGGCGGCCAGGGTGGTGATGGAAATGGGTGATGTCATGATCGACCTATCAAACTTCGATGTTTGATACTCGATCATTTGACCCTGCCGTGCAAGCACTATTGCGGCGAGGGCGGAGGCGCACATAACGCGAGATTCCACGCAGTCACCCACTGGTCCTTGGTGTAGAGGCTGCGGCCGACTCTGCGGCCGAGCTGACTCGCGCTCCATTACAGCGAGGCTGGCCAAAGTCGCTGCGACAGCAGTGCTAGAGTTTGTCCGTCCTTCGATGGAGTTCCGCCATGAATACGTTTCTCCGCGCGCAGCTGCTGCCGCTTTTGCGTGGCTTGTCACGCGCTGGCCTGGTCGGCTTCGGCGTTGTGTTTGCGCTGTACTTTCTGTTCGCCATTCTGCTGTTCGTGCTGAACGATCCGCACGCAAGCGCGCACACCCAGCAAATGGCCGACATGGCTGCACCGTGGCTGGTTGGCCTGGTTGCGGTGTACGCGTTGAGCAAGCTCGCCGGCGAAATGGTCCGCACCTGGTTGGAAGAGCGCGGCGAGATGTCACCTCGCCGTTAATCGTCTCCTTGGTGCTTGCACTGCTCGCCTGAGGATGGCCTGGCATTCATCACCACGGTAGACCACGGAAGTAGTCCCTGACCATGGCAAAGGCTTTTTCAAAATCAGGGAGCTCACCCTCGATCTCATCGGCCATCGTCGCGTAGTCAGCCAAGGCTCTGTCATGAATTTCCTGCTGATCGAAAGAACCCTGATCCACCGGCACCTCGCGATCACGGCACTTGATCATGATGTCCTCGACCACCGTTTTTTGGCACGAAGCGTTGTAGAGCTCTGGCCGATTGATCAGTAGGTGCTGGAGATCAAAGACGTCCTGCCGACGATACCTATCGCGAAGCGGTTGCTGGAGAAGGGACCTGATCTTCTCAGCTACTAGTGTTGGGAGTGCGTAAACGCGCAAGACGCCGTCTGCGCCCAAGCTGACCTCCTCGATTTGAGGGATCGACTCTAGGTAGCTGTAATCAATGCTCAACGTATTCGCGGCCTGGCCGCGTAATAAACGCTCGTGCTGCCTTGTCCCGCGTGTGGCAAAGCCAATCTTCATCTTGATCGTCACGTAGGTCTTATCTCGACCTGGCTGAACGACCCAGCCCTGCCGCCTGCACACAGTGTCGTACGAAAGCCGCTCTTCTGGTAATCCCCCCACTTCTAGCGGTCGCCAGAAGTGGAGCTAAGTGGCCATCGCCAACTTCATGGCAGGCGTGATG
>NZ_JAJGQM010000088.1 GCF_020784175.1 Xanthomonas campestris pv. asclepiadis | reverse complement strand
CCCTGCCAGATGCCGCAAAAACAGGCACCCACGCCGGCAAATCTGTCGCGCACAGGCCGGTTAACGCCCCTGCGGCGGCCTCGATCACCGAGCCAAATCCCTCAATTCCATGCCCGCGCCAAGTTGTCCACCGCTGCGGTGGATAAGCCTGTGGGGAAATAACGTTATTTGTCCTGTTTAATTGGCAGGCCATCCAGTCAACCTTTGGTTGAAAGCACAGTCAGTAGACCGCTCAACAGCAGATCGGCGTCGCCGCCGCTACGCGACGCCGACAGCGTTAAAAGCTCAATAGAGGGGCTGCGCCCCTCCCACCCGCAAACAGCAACAGCTGTCGGCAGGGAGTCACTAGCCGGACTTCGAGGCAGAACATGACCCTGGAAGGGCTGCCGGCTTCGGGTGGTCTGCGTTTAAGAGCGGTCACCGTGCGCTACGCGCACACAGAGCCAGAGCGCGGTCAGGATGACTGCACACGCCGAATGCCCTCGCTGCGGCAGACCACCGAGTGCGGCAAGGCCGTATCGGACACTGACAGTTTTCCTTTTGGTGCCCAATAAAAAGCCCGCTCGTTAGCGGGCTTGTTTGTTTCTGACAAGTTGCCTAGGCCGCTTCCAGCACTCGCATTTCGATGTGCAGATCCGCAGCAGCCAGCATGTTCACCAGCGTATCCAGACTGAACAGATCGATCTTGCCGCGCATCAGATCCGACACGCGCGGTTGCGTCACGCCGAAGACCTTGGCCGCCTGGGACTGGCTCAATCCTTCGCGTGCAATGTGATCCTTCAGCGCCATCATGAGCGCCGATCGCAGCTTCATGTTTTCAGCCTGCGGGGGGGTGTCTTCGATCGCGTCCCACACGCTGGCAAAGCGTTCATTAGTCATCGGCTTAACTCCTTCACCAAATCTCGATAGCGTTTCTCGGCTAGGTCCAAATCCGCTTTACTGGTCTTCTGCGTCTTCTTTTGGAAGCAATGCAGGACGTAGACTGCATCGGAGAACTTCGCCACGTAGATGATCCGGAATGCTCCTGCAACATCCCGAATCCGAATCTCTTGGACGCTCTGACCGACGGTCGGCATTGGCTTCCAATCGTCGGGCTCGCGACCGCTTTGCACCTGGTCAAGCTGATAGCCGGCCTCGCGCCGTGCCGAGGCGGGGAAAGCGCGCAGATCATCAAGGGCACCGGCCCGGAACTCGACAGGTTTAATGTCAGTCATCCAAATACTATACAAAATTTTGTATAGGCTGGCAAGCCTCCCCTGCCCGGCACGAGGGTCGGCAGGGATTCTTGTAAAGAACAGCCAAAAGTGAGCTAACTCACTGTCAGGAAAGAACTTTTTACAGATGCCTGCCGGCCCTCTGTTGCTGTTGTTCTTGGGTCATGGTGTGCTTCTCGTGGCGTTGGGTGGTGGGTGCTGGTAGGTGACAGTCTTACTGGCAAGCCTCTACGGCAGCCAGCGTTTGACGCGGACGTGAGAAATCTCGGTGATTGCGGTGCCCCGGTAGGTGTCGTGCTTCTTGATTTTGAAGCCGGCATCAAAGCGGCGCTCGCGATTGGCGCGGCTCACCAGCTCCGCCGGCGCGGCAGCGGTCCGCCAGGTGAAGCAGTTGCCATCGTCGTCAATCAGACTCAGACGTTCCTGCGGCCCGTAGTATGAATCGAACGTCTCGACCTGGTAGACGCGCAAGGGACGCTGCAACTTGTCGCCCTCGGTGGCCACGTGGGCCGAGCGGGCGGCCCGCAGCAGCAGCTGCGCAGCGCTCTGGTGCCGCTGGTAGGTCGGCACGGCTGCGGCGGCGATCGCCAGGTGCCGTGCGTCCACTTTGATGGTGTCGCTGGCCAGCACCGCTTTGACGTTGGCTTCGAAGTTGTCCGTAGGCTCGCGGCCGGCAAACCAGGCGACCATCGCGGCAGCTTCGGCCTGCAGGCGTTCCCGCGCGGCGGCAAAGGCGCGGCCAGCGGCCGGATTGCGTCGATGCGCTTCCGAGAGCTCGGTCGCTTGCAGGTAGGTGGCGTCAATGCGTAGTTCCCGTGCTTTGCCGACGGGGATGAAGCTGCTGGACTCGCACAGGAACAAGACCCGCCCCAGATAGTCCAAGGTGGCGACCGCCCCGGCCACCCCCGCGGCGGCCTGGTCGCCCAGCGCATCGGCGTAGCGCTCGAAGTCGGCCAGCTTGGCCAGGAAGAGCGCCCGGGCCGGATCGATCCCAGTGAAGTCCTGCAGGCATGTGCTGCCCACTTGCTGATAGGTGCCGGTGCTGCTGTTGCGGAGCAGGTAGATCTGCTTGCGTGCCCGGGCCGTGTGGCAATGCTCACAGTGCATGGGGTGGCCACGCCGGCGTGCCGCCTCGGCGCGATCGGCCGCCACATCCGTCACCGCAAACACCAGCGCGCCGGCCGCAGGCGTGGCATCGAGCTGGGCGACAACGTGCCAGTCGCCTAGCTTGACCAGTGGAAAGCGCAGGAGCAGGCTGTGCATGTCGATCAGGCCCACGGCGTCGGCCGGCAGCGGCGCGTTGGTGGGCCACGGGACCAGCGTCACTTCTTCGCCTGCGGCGTGCACTTGGCGCTGCTGCAGATAGGGCGTGACGTGCGCCAGTTCGACCGTGAGGGCATCGAGCCCGAACCTGGCCGCTTTTGTATTGAGTGCTTCAAGGCGCTTGGTGAATTCAGGCATCTTGGCGGCGGGCACCAGTACCGTCGCCTGCCGCAACTGCGGCGGTTGTGTCTTCTCGATCGCGGCGTTCGTGCCCATCGACTTGCTCCTAGCGCCGCGACCCGCGGACTGCGGGCCCAGCATACCGACCTTCTAAATCACCGACGCACACGTGGCCACCTGCAGGTGGCCACGAAGCGCGACAGCTCCTGCAGCTGTGCATTGGCGCGCGCCGGACCAAGTTGCAGGACATGTAGCTCGGCCGACCTAACCTTGCGAGATGGATTGCCGGTTGAATGCCGGCGCTTCATGATTTCCCCCACTGAACAAGGGAAGTGACATGAACTGCGACTGGATTGGCTGGTGTGCTCTCTCTGCTTCCGAGCAGGCTGCGTGGGTTCAGGCCGTCGGCAGTGTGGCTGCGATCTTGGCGGCTATCGGCATTGCGGCGTATGAGCGCCACGTCGCAAAAGCGGAAACCGTAGAAAGGAAGCGCCTCGAAAGCAATGCCCGCTACACCCGAGCCAATCGAGCTATGACGCGATTCCGGAAGGTCATAGCGCGTCAGCTTGATGCCGCTAAAACCCAGCAGAATCCCATGCCGGCAGATCCAGTACCCGATGAGATGAGGGATCTTGAGCACGAATGCCATCTGATTCCGCAGGCCGGCGGAGACTGCCTCACTGCCATCAATTTCTATGAAGATGCGCGTGAGTTGCTGGAAGGATCGTTTCTTCCCACAGAAAACACCGACCGATTCATCCAGCTCCTGGAGTACGCGGACAGCCGCATCGAGATAGCGCTGAAGCACTTCTACAAGTATTTGGACACGGCACGTCATTAGCTGTTGCTTACGCCCTTCTGGGGGGGGGCGGCAGGGAGTCATTAGCCGGACTTCGGAGAAGGGCATGACCCTGGAAGGGCTGCCGGCTTCGGGTGGTCTGCGTTTAAGAGCGGTCGCCGTGCGCTACGCGCACAAAAAGAGACGCCATGAGGGTATCCAAATGAGACTTATTGGGCGTCTTGCTAAAATGCCGTGCTAGCGCCGACTGGCTGAATCGGTGGTGCCATGGTAATCCCCCCGCCCATTAGCTGACGCCAGAAGTGGAATTTTCTCGTCCCCTTTCCCGAGGAGGTTCCATGAA
>NZ_JAJGQM010000087.1 GCF_020784175.1 Xanthomonas campestris pv. asclepiadis | reverse complement strand
TCATGGAACCTCCTCGGGAAAGGGGACGAGAAAATTCCACTTCTGGCGTCAGCTAATGGGCGGGGGGATTACCCAATCAAGTGACAAGAAAATAGGCTATGTCCGAAATGCGCGGCTGCAGCCGCAGCAAGTCATCACGACCGACGTCGCAAGTGGTCAGACCAGAGTTCTCAGTATGAACTACTGCGAGGCAGCCGATGTCGCTGCTGGTGGCGACTGCCCCGTGCTTGGCCTCCTGAAGTCCATCGATGGCCCGCGCACGGATATCGACGACCGTACGACCTACAACTATTACCCCATCGATGCTGCCGGGTGCGAGACCGGCACCGGACCGTGCCCGTATCGCAAGGGCGACCTCAAGCAAACCATCAACGCCCGCGGCCAGATCCGCGAGAATCTGAGTTATGACGCGGCAGGCCGCGTTCTTTCTGCCGTTGACGAAAACGGGGTGCTGACCGACTACAGCTACCACCCGCGTGGTTGGTTGGCATCGACCACGGTGCATGGCGCTACTTCCGTGCAAAATCGCGTCACCACCTTCGAGTATTGGCCCACCGGCTTGGTCAAGCGCATCACCCAGCCCGATGGCAGCTACGCCGCCTTTGTCTACGACCAGGCCCAGCGCCTCACCGATGTCACCGATGTCACCGATACGCTGGGCAACACCCTCCATTACGTGCTTGATAATGCCGGCAATCGTCTGGAGGAGCAGACCAAGGACGCGCAAGGCGCGCTCAAGCGCAGCCTGAGCCGTATTTACAACCAATTGGGCCAACTGAAAACGCAGGCGGACGCGGCCGCAAATCCCACCGACTACGCCTACGACGCAAACGGCAACCTGCGCTTGATAACAGATGCATTTGGCCGTAGCACGCTGCAAGAGCACGACCCACTTGGCCGGCTTGCGCGCACGTTGCAGGATGTCGATGGCATCAAGGCCGAAACCAACGTGAGTTACGACACGCAGGATCGTCCCTTGCAGGTCAAGGACCCCAAACGTCTGGACACGCGCTACACGTACAACGGCTTCGGCGATACCTTGAAGCTGACCAGCCCGGACACCGGCGTCACTAGCTATACCTACGACAGCGCAGGCAACCGCGCCACGCAGACCGATGCACGCGGCATCACGTCCACCTATGGCTACGACGCGCTCAACCGTGTCCTGAGCATCAGCTACCCAACCGCCGCCTTCAATGTCAGCTATACCTATGACGTCACGCAGAGCGTGTGCGCCAGCGGTGAGACCTTCACCGTCGGGCAGCTGGCTAAGCTCCAGGATGGCAGCGGTACCACCCAATACTGCTACAACCGCTTCGGCGAGGTGGTGCGCAAGGTGCAGACGGTCAACGGCAAGGTGTTGGTGTTGCGCTACGACTACACGCCTGGCGGCCGTCTGCGGTCGATGGTCTACCCGGATGGCACCACGGTCGATTATGTCCGCAACGCGCAGGGCCAGACGACCGAGGTTGGGGTGACGGCACAAGGCGGCAGCCGCCAACGTCTGCTGAGCGGAGCGACCTACTATCCGTTCGGCCCATCCGCCGGCTGGACCTACGGCAACGGCCGCAAGTTGGCACGTATGTACGATCAGGATTACAGGCCGCAGAGCATCCAGGACACCCGCGCTGGAGGGCTTGAAATCGGCTTTGGCTTCGATTCCGTTGGCGACCTCACTGCTCTGACGCCGGCCGGCAACCCAACACCAGAACTTCTTCTGGACTACGACGCCCTGGGCCGGCTCACGGCGCTCAAGGATGGCGCCGCCAATACCGCGATCGATGGCTACAGCTACGATGCCACCGGCAATCGCCTGAGTGCCAAAGTCGGCGGCGCCACGCAGGCCTACACCTATCCAACGACCAACCACCGCTTGAGCGCAGTCGCAGGCGTGGCACGCACCTACGACAAGATGGGCAACACCCTCACCATCGGCGGCAAGGCACGCGAGTACCTGTACGACACTACCGGCCGCATGACCCAGGTCAAACGCGCAGGCGTCGCGGTTATGAACTACCGCTACAACGGCCGAGGCGAGCAGGTACGCCGCTATCTGGGCACCACCAACACCTATACGCTCTACGACGAGGCCGGCCATTGGCTCGGCGACTACGACACCAACGGTGCACCCAAGCAACAAGCGATCTGGCTGGATGACCTGCCGGTGGGCCTGCTGGCCAACGGCGCTCAACTGCACTACATCGAACCCGACCACCTCGGCAGCCCGCGCGTCGTCGTCGATGCCGCCCGCGACGTTGCCGTGTGGAACTGGAGCCTGAAGGGCGAAGCCTTCGGCAACACTGCGCCCAACCAGGATCCGGATGGAGACGGCACCGCGATGGTGTTCGACATGCGCTTTCCAGGCCAGCGGTTTGATACAGCGAGCGGGTTCAATCAGAACTACTTCCGCGATTACGATGTGGCCACTGGTCGGTACGGGCAGAGTGATCCGATTGGATTAAGAGGAGGGCTGAATAGCTACTCATATGCTAACAATCGCCCGTTTTT
Organism: Xanthomonas campestris pv. asclepiadis; assembly: GCF_020784175.1. Taxonomy (GTDB): domain Bacteria; phylum Pseudomonadota; class Gammaproteobacteria; order Xanthomonadales; family Xanthomonadaceae; genus Xanthomonas; species Xanthomonas campestris_D. The sequence continues at coordinate 1,689 of NZ_JAJGQM010000087.1, read as the reverse complement.
CTCCTCTGATCCATTTGGCCTTCGTGCGCCATTTGCTCAAGAATCTGCTTTTATTGGCACTCTGTTCGGTAGCAGCTTCGATACTGCATCACTAGATATCCAGCAAGCATCGGGAAGCCGCGGCTCGTCTCTGCGTGGCAGCAATGTTAAGCTGCCACGAAGCCTTTTTATTGATGGCGATATAGGTAAAGGCATCGACCTCAATAAAGTTGAAGCGCGCTCAACTCTTGCTCACGAGGTTTTTCATGTGTGGCAACGTCGTAGAGGTGCAAAGGTCACCTCACGCCTCATACTTCCTCAGGTTGGATATACACTTGGCTTTGGAAGTCCCTATGATTACGCGAGTCCCTCTAGCGCTGAACAAGCATCTCAATACTTTAATGCGCTTTTTGGAGATGGCAAGTACGAAGCACAGGCTCAGTTATGGGAAGATTCGTACCTTGCTAGCGACTCAAGTAGCTTAGCCGGGGAAATTTGGAATGCTTTGCAAAACGAGGTGCAAAATGGGTGCATGGGGCAATGATTGCTAATAACTTAAGGCTGGCAATTATTCTTATGATCTCCTTGTCTGCTTGTGCTGCTCCTGGCCAAGGTATGAAAGCCAAGAAGACGAAGGAGGTCGGTAATGCTATAGTTCGTTCAATCGAAGCTTATCGTATTGAAAGGGCTGCTTATCCAAATTCGATTGATGAGCTTGGCAATTATAAGGAAATCATGACGGATGTTGATTCCGCAAATATAAAGTTATTTTTTGTCTCAAATTCGCCTGATAATTACGAGTTGATAATCAAGTATTTTGGCCCAGGCAGTAACTTATGCGTCCATCGATCTACAGACGCCCAAAACGTCTGGAATTGTACGGGTAGCTACTGATCAGAGGTCACCACCCAGGTTTGCCATTAGCTGTGCTAATCATCAAAAATCCAAGCTGGGCCTAAGGTTTCCCCATGTGGCTCCCTGCGAGATCACACTGGTGCGCCACGATTTGGAAGAAGTGCGCCCATGAGGGATGCTTTAAGAACGGAATCAGGTTCGCTTGAAAGTCCAATCTGACTCCGTTTTTCGCTGCCTACATTACATCGGCCCACGGTTCAAATGGCGGAAAGAACTCGCCATTTGCGCCACACGCTGATCCAATACGCCTTAACTTTGGTGTTAGAAAAAACTGGGAATTTGATTAAAATTTTCTTGGGTTCCACGTCCTACGGCCTGTTCGACTTGAGAGCTCACACTGTTTCAATTTTATGTGGAAACGGGGAAACGGGGAAACGGGGAAACGGGGAAACGGGGAAACGGGGAAACGGGGAAACGGGGAAACGGGGTCAGGTTTACTTCTCGAGATAAGGGCTCAAGGGTATCTTCCGCGGGACGCATCGGTACGGCGGCACTCTCACATCCATATCAGCGCTCTGCTCTTCCCAGCAGTCGATATCCCGACAAACCTGCAGCCGAGCCCAACGCGCCGATCGCCGCGCAGTGTTCGCTCACCGCTCGCCGCGCAGAGGAGCACACAGATGGGGTAACCAGCTGTCGTTTCGCATCTCACGCTAGACCACCTCGACCGCCTGCTACGCCCGCTCGTTGCTCATGTAAGAATGGGGTCAGGCTTATATGTCGACTCCCCCTAATTCAATGCCAGCCAAAACTAGAGGTCTGCGGTTGATGTTGATCACGGAACTCGGCGGGCGT
>NZ_JAJGQM010000086.1 GCF_020784175.1 Xanthomonas campestris pv. asclepiadis | reverse complement strand
ATCGTTGGTCTCCTTGGTGGCTAGTGTGCCCGGGGACCTCTAACTATGGATGGACCAATTTTACGGGGAGTCGACAAACCGGCCAGGCCTGCGCACCACTAGCCAGCACCCCGATCTGATCGCGGCAGCGGGTGAGGGCGTCACCTCGAAGCACCTGCTCGAGCTATCCGACGTCTACCCGGACAAGCCTGCCGGCTACCTGATCACCGCGGCCCGCCGTCAGCGCGCCACCGCCGCCAACACCATCACCTCCGGAGCACCCGCTCATGCAATCCCTCGCGAAAGCGCTGCCGAGCGCACCCAACGCTTTGCCCGTGAAGCCATCCAACGCGAAGCCGCCGGCCACGCCGGCGCCGGTCTCGATCACGGCGATCGCCACGGTGTGGACGCGCATGGCTGAGATCTACGGCACCCGCTGGACCAGCGGCTTCGGCGCGGACCCGTCCACCGGCGCGGGCAGCACCTGGGCGAAGGGCCTGGCCGGCATCACCGCGCAACAGCTTGGGGCCGGCTTGACTGCATGCATCGCGGCAGCGGATCCGTGGCCGCCGACGCTGCCCGAGTTCCGCGCGCGCTGCCTGGGCGTCCCGAGCCTGGCGCAGGTGTCCAACGAGCTGCGCAACGGCGGCGACCGCAGTGGCTTCACGGTGCTGGTGGGCTTCAAGCTGGACGGCTACCGTTACCGCGGCGCCAGCGCGAGTGACGCTGACCGGATGGTGCGTGAGGCGTACGAGCTGGCGCGCGATCACGTCATGCGCGGCGGCGAGGTGCCGGAGCCGGCCGCCACGGCGCTACCGCCGCCGGCGAAGGTGCCGGAAGTGGTAGACCGCGACGCGGCGCGTGCGGCGTTGGAGCGTGCAGCCGCGGAGCTTGGCGACGCAACGGCGGTGCAGGCATGAAGGCCTATCCCGCCCGCGTCCGCGAATGGCTCAAGGCCAACCCCGGCGCGCACGCGCCGCGCGTGATCTTGGACAGCATGGGCATCGCCGTTGGCGCCAAGCATCGGCGCGCGTACTACAGCGCGATTAAGGACAACGCGGATGCCGGTTACCTGCAGCGCGTCGGCGATGGCCCGCGCCCGGCCTACGCTTTCGTGTGCGATCCGCCGCCGCACGAGGGCGAGAGCCTATCCAGGGCCGAGAAGCACCGCGCCTACATGCGCCAGCGGCACCTCGATAAGGGCGGCCGCACCATGGCGGAGCGGCGCCAGGACGAAGCCCTGCAGAAGGCGGCGCGTGCGGAAAGGCTGCTGCGGGAGAAGGCAGAGCGGCAGGCCAGTCGCCAGGCCGCCAGGGAGGCCAAGCAGCAGGCGCGACTCGCAGCCAAGCAGAAGCCCGTGCGTTCGCCGAAGGCTTACACGGTCATCCCGATTCGCGCCTCGGTGCTCGGCCGGCCTGCAGCCGCTCGGCCACCGGTGCAGAGCGTCAACGACTGGATCCGCGCGGGTGGGCAGGTGATCCGTCTGCCTGGTGTTGAGCAGTACATCCCTGATCGGAGCAACGCATGAGCTACCTCATCGGTATTGATCCGGGCTGCTCCGGTGCGGTGGTGGTGCTGCAAAGCGCGGCCCACCCTTTGCCGGTCGAGTGGATTCGCATGCCCACGCTGAAGGTCGGCCAGTCAACGCGGGTGGACGCCGCGGCAGTGGCCCGCTTCCTTCAGGACTTTGCCACCAGCCACGTCTTCATCGAGCAGGTCCATGCGATGCCGAAGCAGGGCGTATCGAGTGTCTACACGTTCGGGCACGCCGCTGGTGTCGTCGAAGGCGTGGCCGCAGCGCTGATGCTGCCGATCACCCTCGTCACCCCTCAAGCATGGAAGAAGCGGGCCGGCCTGATCGGCTCGGAGAAGGACGCAGCCCGGAGCCGCGCCATCCAGCTGTGGCCGCGCTGGGCCGACCTGGGCAAGAAGGGCGCCGGTCAGGCATTCGCCGATGCCGCGCTGATCGCTCGTTACGGGAGCCAACCATGAGCCACCTCATCATCACCGGCGACGCGCCGGCCATCACCAGCCGTGAGATTGCGGAGCTGGTCGAGAAACGCCACGACAACGTCAAGCGGACCATCGAAACCCTGGCGCAGCAGGGCGTGATTGCTTCTCCTCAAATTGAGGAAAAGCCCACCGCAGGCCGGCCCGTCGCCGATTTCGTATTCGCGGGTGAGCAGGGCAAGCGCGACAGCATCGTGGTGGTGGCGCAGCTGTCGCCAGAATTTACCGCCCGCCTGGTCGACCGCTGGCAAGAGCTGGAGCGCCGCGTCGCCGCGCCGGCCGACCCGCTGGCGCTGCTTTCTGACCCGGCTGCGCTGCGCGGGCTGCTGGCCAGCTACGCGGGCCGCGTTGAGGAGCTGACGCCGAAAGCCGAGGCCCTGGACCGGATCGCCATCGCCGATGGCTCGAAGACCATGCAGATCCCTGAGCGGAAGTTCCTGGCCCTGCTTGAGCAGAAGCGGTGGATCTATCGCCACCCACTGGCCTCGACCTGGCTGGCCTACGCCGGCCGGCTGCACAGCGGCTGCCTGGAACACAAGCTCACCACCGGCGGCAAGCCGGACGGCAGCGAGTGGGTGCGCACGCAGGTGCGCGTCACCGCGAAGGGCCTCACCAACCTGGCCAAGGCGCTGAGCGCGCCGGCCGCGCTTCCCACCATTACGCACCACTGAGGCCCCGATGAGCGAAGACCTGATCTCCAACCAGCCCGCGCCGCAGCCGCGCCGCATGAAGCAGCCGACCAAGGACGTGCTGCGCGCCAACCTGGGCTACCACCTGCGCGAGCTGATCGACCTACGTGCTGAGCATGAGCAGTTTCGCGCGAGCTGGTGCTGGCCGCTCTACGTCTGGACCCAGCGCGTGCGCACCGCGTTCGGCCGTGCCGGAAACGGCCGGGCATGACGGCATCGGTCAAGCGTTCGGCCTGGGCGCGGAGCCAAGCCAGCCAGATCCGTGCGCGGCTTGACGGCATTCACCGCAAGCCGGCCATTGGCGAGCGCGAGCGTAAGAGCAAAAGCGCCGCGATCCAGGCCAACGAGTGCCAGGCCCGCAAGTTCGAACGCATCGCGGCAGCAGCAGAGAAGAGGGGGAATTGATGGACACGAACACCAACACAGCCGACCCGCGCGCCTCGCGCCACGAGTTCCAGTCGCTGGACGACGCCACGCACTGGCTGCTGCTGCAGGGCGCGCCGTCGGCGAACGTGCACGTTGACGGCCAGGTGTGGTGCCTGGGCCGGGATGGCAGTGCAGAGCCGGTGCAGGGGAGGGGCTGACCATGGCCGAATTCGATAGCTTCACCGAGGCGACGCGCTCCGACCTGGAATGGTGGGGCTTCGAGTTCGCACTGCATCGCGACTTCGACTACCTGGGCCTGGCCAGCAAGAACATGCTGCAGGTGCTGATCGAGCACCGCGGCGAGATGCCGCCGCCGAACGTTGGCTTCAAGCCGCTGGAGGTGGACGCCCGCGCCCAGCGCGTGGAGGACGTCATCGGCGGCATCGCCCGGCAGGACGTGGTCATGGCCTGCGTGCTGCGCGGCTACTACTGCGGGCGCGGCCGCAAGAACTTCGAGCGGATGGAGACGGCGAACAACCTGATCGCCAACGCCGGGCACGCCCCCCTGCGCCAGGGTGCCTACCTGACCCTGCGCGCGGCTGGCTTCGAGCTGGTCGGCAGGCGCCTGCGCCCGAAACTTCATCGGCTGAACGCGCTCGGCATCGCCGACGGCAGCCTTCCACTCAGCAAGGGAGCAATCGCATCGTGAAGCCACTGGTCATCTACCACTCCAACTGCGCCGATGGTTTCACCGCGGCCTGGGCCGTACATCGCGCCCTCGACGCCGATTTCCATCCAGGCGTGTATTCAGCTCCGCCACCGAACGTCACTGGCCGGGACGTGATCTTGGTGGACTTCTCCTATCCGCGCGCCGTGATGCTCCAGCTGCAGCAGGTGGCCCGCTCGATCCTGGTGCTCGACCACCACAAGAGTGCGGATGAAGACCTCCCGGCCAACGATCTTACCGCTGCCGATCAGCTCACGGTGCTGCGCCTGAGCTTCGATATGTACGGTGACCTGATCACGCCGTGGCGCCATTTCCAGGCTTGTGTGCTGCAGGACCAATGCGAGGGCGTTAACAAGGCCATCGTCTATGCACTGTTCGACCAGCAGAAGAGCGGCGCCGGCATCGCTTGGGATTTCTTCCACCCGGGCGTGGCGCGACCTGCTCTGGTCAACCACGTTGAGGACCGCGACCTGTGGCGCTTCGCGTTGCCGGGCACGCGCGAGATCCAGGCAGCGGTGTTCAGTTATCCCTACAAGTTCGACGTCTGGGACGTGCTGGCATACACCCCGATCGACAGTCTGCGTGGGCAGGGCGTGGCCATCGAGCGAAAGCACCACAAGGACGTGAAGGAATTGGTGCAGGTGATGAAGCGGCGGATGGTGATAGGGGACTACGACGTCCCGGCTGCCAGCATCCCGTACACGCTCACGAGCGACGCCGGACACCTGATGGCACAGGGTGAGCCCTTCGCGGCCTGCTACTGGGACACGCCCACAGGCCGAGTCTTCAGCCTGCGATCGTCCGATGACGGTTTGGACGTTAGTCAGGTGGCGAGGCTGTACGGAGGCGGCGGGCATGCCAAGGCTTCCGGCTTCACGGTGCCGCGAGACCACGAGCTGGCCAGGTCGTGATGCGGCATAGCACCGGCACGCCGACAGCCGAGGAGGTGGTGCGGTTCGAGCTGTCGAAGGAGGGGCCGTGCATGGCGTGCGTGGTGCGCATGGCGGCCGGCCTGCTGCCGCAGCAGCTGGTGGTTGTGGGCTGCGACTACAACCACTGCAAGAGCGGCAACCGCCGGCGCGGTCACCTGCTCGGGTATGCACTGTGCCTGTGGCACCACCGTAAGCACCCGATGCCCAGGCAGACGACCAGCAGCACCCGCGATCGCTACGGCCCATCGCTGATGGACGGGAGCGCGCTGTTTCACGAGACCTACGGCAGCGACGACGAGCTGATCGCGCTGCAGACCGAATGGATTGAACGACAACTGGTGATGGCATGAACGAGATCGAGAAGCGGGCGCGGGAGTTGTTGGCACAGGAGTTCGAGCGCACCGAAAACAAGGTGGCCGCCTCCTGGCTCCGGGATGGCGCGCATGTAGGCGGCATGGATGGAGATCTGGTCTTACGCGCAATGGTCGCGGCACTGTCCCAGGGTAATCCCCCCACTTCTAGCGGTCGCCAGAAGTGGAGCTAAGTGGCCATCGCCAACTTCATGGCAGGCGTG
>NZ_JAJGQM010000085.1 GCF_020784175.1 Xanthomonas campestris pv. asclepiadis | reverse complement strand
GGTCTACTGCTGACATGTCCCGCGCCGATGAACGGCAGCGGGGCGGGGTGTTTGGCTTGTGGGCCTTCGCATCCTTTCCCTCTTGCACGGCTTCGCCGGCGGGATTAGGATGGGGGCATCGATTAGGCCCCATTGCTCTGGTGTTCCCGCCAGACCAGTGATGAAAAAGCCGCCCTTGCCGGGGCGGTTTTTTCGTTTTCGGGGGGTTCTACTGCGCTAGCAGCACTCCCGCCCGCGTTGTCATATCGCTGCCAAGTATCGGCCTGCGGCCCTTAAACCGCAAGCAGCTGCCGTGTGCACATACATTGCACACCTTTGGGATGTGCGCTTTTGCACGTTGGCATTACGTCGTCGGCTCGGATCGATCGCCCTGGCGCTGAATGCGCTCATAGACTTCTTCGCGGTGGACGGGCACGTGCGGCGGGGCGGCAATACCAATGCGGACCTGGTTGCCTTTGACGCCCAAGACCGTCACGGTCACTTCGTCGCCGATCATCAACGCATCGCCAATACTGCGGGTGAGAATGAGCATGTGGGGTTTCCTGCAGGAGTGTGGGAATGGTGGAAGCACCGCTGCGCTGCGTCCAGCTGCCGGCCAGCGCGATGCATCCAAGGACAGAAGGCGCATTACGCGCCTTCGAGCAATGCCGGCGCACGCACAGGGAGCGCGAAGTCAGCGGCCAGCTGGCTTGCCACCTCGACGGTGAGGATGTAGTGCCCACCGGCAATAACCAGCGCAGCCAAGCTGTCGGACACCGCTGCCGGCGAGAGGATGAAGACATCGAGCGCGGCCAGACCATAGACCGTGCAATACGCCGGGCCTGCGGTATCGCCGACGCGCTTGGCCAAGTGCACGCCGAATTGTGGCCGGCCCGACTCCACTTGACTGCGCACGTGCAGCAGCAAGCCCGGATGCGGGGTTCGATAGCTGCCGGTGCGCGTGTTGCCGTGGTTGGATCTGCTGTATTCCATGTGTCGTTCCTTCGCAAGGCTCACGGTGTGCAAAACCATTGCACACCTTGAGTCTAAAAAAAAGCTACCGCCGCAGCTTACGTGAGTAGATACAGCATCCAGCAGAGCCATGCGATGGCAAGGCATGCCTCCAAACGGTTGACAATATGCAAAATTTCTTGATCGTCCATTTTGCTGACCCCTACTGTGTCATTAGCGTGACTTGTACGCGATCCAGAGAAGCCCCACCAGACCGCAAACAACGCCGATCAAGTAGATCACCCACGCGTGGTCGCTGATTGGACTGCTAAATGCCGCATTGGGTGCAGCCGGCTCAAGGGTCGCAAGGCCGTAGATGCCAAAGCCGACGAGTACGCAGCTCAGGACCAGATTTACGAAATGGTGACGGATGGCATACAGGAGCGAGTGGCGCAGTTTCATTGGGATGACTCCATGAGGGGAACGAGGGGAACACAGCGGACAGCGGCGGCGTGCCGCACTAGGATAATTCAAGCGTAGCTTGACTAGTATTGCGGGCGACCGTCCCACGGGTGGGCGTAGCTGCTGCTGGACAGCTTGACGCCATTGCGGGGGTTGACGCGCTTGCGGAGCGGTTCGGCCTTTGTGTACTGGCCTGGCACCGGGATAGTGGTGCCGGACATGTTGCCGGTGTCCTGTCGCTCCTGGACCAGCTCGCGCAGGGTCACGGTGCGATTCTGCACGGCGACGACTTCGTAAAAATCCACATTGGTCTGCTCGTAGCCGTAGCTGGACACCAGCACCGCTCCCACTTCCAGCGTGTGCGGCCGCTTGGCTTCTGCGCGGCGTTCGGCGTGGGCGTCGGCAACGCGCTGCCGGCGCTCAGTGAACCGGGCAATTTCGGCGTCGGCCTCGGCCTGCGAGCGGAACGAATAGCGGTCCAGCTTCAAGCTCTTGCCGTGAAACTCGGTCACGATGATGCGGCCGAGTTCTTCGGCAACGTAGTAGCGGGAGCCGTCGGCCAAGTCGTGCGGCTGGTGGGCATAGCGCGGACCTGTGAGGTCATCACGCCACTGCGCACGCTCGGCGGCAGTGAGGGAGGCGGGGTGGGGTAGCTTGCGCATGGCGGTGTGTCCTGGTCAGTGGTTGGGGGTGTTGGCCAACAGCGCAGCGGCGGCGCGGTCGTGGTCGGCTTGTTCGGTGAGTGCGATCGCTTTGCGTGCCAGCTCGTGGGCGCGGAACAGGCTGCGTGCGCCTCCGGCGGGCAGCTCGCGCAGCTGCTGGGCTTCGCGGCGCAAGCGAGCTGCATGCGCCCGGCAGGCGCGCTCATGGCGGCGGTGGTCGGCGATCAGTGCACGCACGTTGTTGGCGGCAGTCATGCGGCACCGCCAACACGATCCAGAAGCCGGCAGCGCTCGCACTGGATCGCAGGCAGTGGCGGCAGCGCGGGGCAGCAAAGGCATGGCGTGGACCGCACGAAGTCGGTCAGCTCTGCGAGTACGGCGCGGGCGTGGCGCAGACCGGCGTCAACACTCACGCCGTGGATCTGCTCGGTGGTCTTGGCCTGGTCCATCGTCGGTTCCTCGATCGTTCCGGCCCGTGGTGTGCAATACCATTACACACCATTAGGCAAAAAAAAGGGGGTCAGTCTTCGGTGGGCTGCATGATGGTGATGACCGGCTCGGCATCGTCGCCGGGGCCGATGTGCATGTGCAGGGTCACAATGCGGGCCTGGTGGCCTCGGCCCTCACGGGGCACCCGATGCAGGGCGAAAGGCACGCGGTTGGCGTCACCGCCACGGGCGGCGAAGTTGCGCGCCATGAACAGCACATCCCACAAGCGGCCTTCCTCATCCTGCGGCACGCGCTTTCGCTTGGTGTCGTCCTGGCTCCATGCAACGCAGTCAGCCCAGACGGCCCGCGTGACGGCAACCGGCACCTTAAAGCCGGCCTCGCGGGCGAGAGTAGACACGTCCACCAGGTCGCCGTTCTCGATCAGGTCAGCGCGGGTGTGGGAATGGATGATGTCGGATGCAGTGAACATGGCGATGTCTCCGGTAGTGGTGTGCAATGTCTTGGCACACCCATATAGTAGCGATTTGCATGCAAGCATGCAGGCTGTCATGCATGCATCTCTGTGTTCTGCCGATGGAACATCACCGCTCGCATCAATGCAGGGGTTGCTGCACTTGGTCGCTCGCGGCGCCTGGTCCCCGGCCACGCCTTGCCCTGGTCGTTGCCGAAGCTCGATTACATGACAACGCCGGCATGCCTGACCTGGCCACACACACCACCATGCAAAACCCGCTTTTGTGGATAGTCGTCGCCGGCAGCGCAGCCACGTGCCCGCGTGCAACACTGCGTCTAACCACTGGCGAGGCGATACACATGCAAGAGCAAGACGCACCCGATGACGAATGCTGTGCGATCTATTCCGGCAAGTTCCAATCTTCGCCTTTGTCTCTTGTGTCTCTTGGCTCGCGCTTACGCACGATCAACGTCACTTCGCCCTCAATGGCGACCGGCACAGTGCGTAGCTTGAGAGTGAAACCGCCGCTTCGATGGGGAAAGGCAACACCGCACCGGAACCACTCGGTTCCGGCTTCGCCATCGCCTTTGGTGTAGGCGTGCGGTGAGACGACATCGAAGCGGTCATGCGTCGTGGTGGGGGTGTTGGCGTTTGCTGCGGTGGATTCGGATTTAGGCATCGTCGTCGCGTCCTCGGCGTGTGGTTTGGTGCGCGTGCGATAGCACGTGCATAGGCGAGGTTACACCGTGCAATACCATTGCACACCTCGCCTGTGCGGTGTGCTGTTGCGGACTGCGACGCAGGCCGCATCATCGGTGGCCGCCTGCCGGCGGCCACCAGGTCACGCGGCCGTCCACGCATGCTCCACGGCCAGCGCGTAGCGCTGCCCGTCGCCGTGGGGGATGGGTGTCTCCATCCCCAGGCGTCGGGGGAGCGGTGGGGCATGGGTGGGCGGGCCTGCCGGTTGCAGCTCGTCCCCGGCTTGTCCACGGGGGCGGCCAACGGCCGACGCTGACCAGGTGGTGCCGCCCACCTGATCAGCGCCACGGTGGGCAAGCGGGGGGCGAGCTGCCCGCCCTCAGCCTGGAAAGGCGGGGTGGGTAATAGACGGATGAGTCGGGGTCATGTGTTGATTTACCTGGGCGGGTAGTCTGCTGTCGCCCGGCCAGCTACACAGGCGGCATTGCCTACCGTCTATTACCCACCCGCATAGCCCTGTCAGACGAACAGCTGCTTGATGGCGTCCACCGGCACGTCATGATCGCTGTCGGTGTCGAGGGTCGGGAGGCTAATCACCTTATCCAGGATCACACGTGCACGTTGTTGCAGTTCTTTGTCGCTCAGGTTGTCTAGCAGGAAGATCCTGCCAGCAATGGCATGTGCGAGGTTTTGCGGACCACTGCCGCCATAGCCCCAGCCGTAGCCGCCTTCGTAGTTGAACAGATCGCGGCGTGTGGGCAACAGCTCGGCCCGCTTGTCAGGTTCGTGGCGATAGAGCGCCACGCAGGCCCCCTCGACTATTCGCAGCAGAATGTGGCTCATTGGCACCTCGTCAGCATGGGCATGCGGCCCGGAAGCACTCATTGTGCACGGGAGCGCGGCGGCTTCTGCAAGCGGAGCGCGCAGGGGCGAGGATTAGGGCCGACTGGCGATGACGCGGCACGCGGCATCGGTGCGCAGCACCCCAAGCCGGTAGACCGCCTGCGGTCACGCCCCCACGCTTGGCATGCGGATCTGCGTCGGCATGCTTTGCCGTTACTTTGGGCGGATGCAGCGAAGCGAAAAACGGGGCTTTCGCCCCGTCCCTCCTTAGTTGAGTTTTTCGACCAGCGCCGCGATGGCTGTGACCAGCGTCGCCAGGGCCGTGATGATGGCCGGCAGATTTTCCAGCACCGTTGTGAGGACTTGATGCGTGCGTTTTTTCATAGTGCGTTCCTTTCGGCGCGGGGTTATTGATCGCGCACCGATCAGGCGCATGGCGGATAAGGCAGACCTGCAAGGGCGAACCCGGAAGCCGCAGCGCAAGCGACCGCAGGGAGTGCGAACGGGTGAGGATTCGCCCTTGCAGGGCGGCCGAGCCATGCGATGTTCGGAGCAAGCTGGCGATCAATAACGCTGCGTCGATGCGAAGGAAGCGCACTATGAGCACGCATCACGGCCGGGGTGCTGGATGCCGGGCATTGGCCCTGGCGACGCTGGTCGTCGCGGCGCTGGTCGGAAAACGACGCGCGGGACGCGGCGTGGCTGTGGCTTCTGCAAGCGGAGCGCGCAGGGGCGAGGATTAGGGCCGACTGGCGATGACGCGGGGTAATCCCCCCACTTCTAGCGGTCGCCAGAAGTGGAGCTAAGTGGCCATCGCCAACTTCATGGCAGGCGTGA
>NZ_JAJGQM010000084.1 GCF_020784175.1 Xanthomonas campestris pv. asclepiadis | reverse complement strand
TCCAGGCTCTCACGGTGGCCCACGCCGGCTCTCGACGCCCAAACTGCCAGAATCCGAACAGATAAGGCTCTTACGCGACGGTGGGCGGGCAAGGACCAGTCGAGTTGGTCGGTGTGCATGGTGCAGGCACTGCATGGCACGCGTTGTTCGCTAACGGCCCGCCCACCCAGCCCTCGCACCCGTGGCCGAGCGACAACCACCCGCAACCGCGCAAGCGCGACCACCTCATCCGGCGGTGGTGCTTGTCGGCTGACTTGAAGCTCAGTCCTGCGCCGCGTTAGTGGTCGCCTGGCCGGGCGTGCACACCGGTTTCAGGCGCTTGTCCACCAGCTTGCCCATCAGGCGATCGCTCAGCGGCAGCATGTCGCCGTTGAGTTGCCAGTCGTAGATCACGCTGAAAGCCAGCACGCGTGCGACGTACTCGCGGGTTTCCTTGTAGCTGATGGTCTCGATCCAGAAATCCGGCTCGAAGTTGGGGCGTTGCGATTGCCAGCGGCCGGTCGGCCCGGGGCCGGCGTTGTAGGCGGCGATGGTGAGGTAGGGCAGGCCGTAGGTGTTGAGCAACTGGCGCAGATAGGCGGTGCCGATGGCGATGTTGGTGTCCGGCTCGTACAGGCTGTTCGCGCCCGCGTAGCCGGGCAGGGCGATGCCCTTTGCCACCGCCGCGCCGGTGCCCGGCAAGACCTGCATCAGGCCCATCGCGTTGGCAGGCGAACGCGCGCGTGGATTGAAGATGCTTTCGGCACGGATCTCTGCTGCCACCCAGGCCGGATCGATCGCATTTTTGGCCGCTTCGCGTCGAATGCTGTCGTCGTGATGCAGCGGAAAGCGCAACGCATACAGGCGTTGTTCGTCCGGCTGCTTGCCGAGCGCGAACACCGCGCGATCGAACCAGCCATTCTCGCTTGCCACTTGCACTGCCAGCCGGCGCTGGGTGTCGTCGAAGCGGCTCGCGGCATCGTTCCACTCGGCCACCGCCCAACCGGGGCGGTCGATCTGGAACAAGGCGATTGCGCGGATCAACGCCGGATCGCGTGCGACGGCGGCCTTGGCCTGTGGGTTGTCCTTGGGCTCCCACGGACACAGCCGATACGGCTGCTGCAGGCGATCGGCGGCCAGGAAACCGTGGAAGGTCGGCGATTGCGCGGCTGCGCGATACAGCGGCTGTGCGGCCGCGGCCGCGCCGGTCTTCTCGGCCAGGCGCGCTTCAAAGTACTGCCAGCGCGAATCGCTGCGCTGGGTGGCCGGCATCTTGCGGATCGCCGCCAATGCAGCCGGCCAGTCACCCCGCGACATCGCTTCGCGCGCGCGCCATTCGTGCAGGCGCTCGTCGTATGAGGCATCGGGGACTGCATTGAGGCGCCGTGCCGAGTCCGGCAGGTAGGACGCCACCGTCCACAGCGCGATCTGGTACAGCACCTGGCCGCGCTGCGCCTCGCTGAAGCCAAGCGCGGTCGCCAGCTGCGGCAACTGCTGCTCGGCCGCGTCCGGATCGCTCTTGGCCAGTTTGGCCAGACCGTCGACGGCGATGCGACGGCTGCGCTCGGTCTTTGGCCAACCGAGTGCACGCGGGTGCACCTTGTCCAGAAATGCAGCGTAATCGTTGGCCAACGCCAGATCGGCCGCCGGCAAGCCGCGCGCGGCCGTGCGCATCACCGCAGGCAGTTGTGCATCGGCGGCCGCTTCCACGCGCTCCCAGCGCAGCGCCGGAGTGAGCTCACTCCGCGCTTCCAGCCCGGCAACCACCGGATCGCAGGCGTCGGGCAGGCCCTTGCCGGTGCGCCACAGGGTCAACGCATCGCGGCTCCACTGTGCATCCAGCTTGCCGGTTGCCTGGCGTGCGGTCAGCTGCGCGCAGCGCAGGCCCAGGTTGTCGGTGGGCTTCCAGTTGGCCAGCAAGGTGTTCCAGTCCTGGCGGCGCGCCACTGCCGGCAACCAGGTGCCGCGGAAGCTTTCGGCCACCGGCTGGCCCGCATAACGCTGCAGGAATCCCTGCGCCTGTGCATTGGAGACGTTGTCGATGTTGCGCTTGAGCGTGGCAAATTCCAGCCAGCCATAGAGCGGGTGACGGTTCAACGCGGCCAGCTGACCGGCATCGGACTGGCCGCGCTCTGCAGCAGCGATAGCGTCGCGCATGGCAGTCAGTTGCGGGTCCAGGCTCTGGGCATGCAGCGCAGTGCTGCCAAGGCACAGCAGGCCGACGAAAATAGTGGCAAGACGGGGGGTATAAGTCATTGCGCGATGATACCGAAGCACGCCTGCGCGCCTGAGTGAATGCACGCAAGATCGACGCTCGTCAGCGCAGCCGGTCGCGATAAGCACGCAGCGATGTGCATGTGCGTACCGCTCACGCGCGCCAGCGGGCGCAGCTACGTAGGCAGTGCGAACTGCTTCTCACCGCGGCACGGTCGGCTTGCGAGGCGTTAAGGTTTCGTTTAAAAGTGGGGACGGACCGCAGGGCACGGGGGCGTGCGGACACTCAAGAATCCTTCTGGAGAGAGAAAGGATGAAGCGTCTGATTGGCCCCCGTCGGTCATGCCTGGCCGTGCCGTTGTCCTTGTGTCTGGTTCCCACACTCGCCTGGGCGCAACAGCCCGAGGCCGTCCCAAGCACACGCACGCTCGACAGCGTGCAGGTCACCGGCACCCGCATCAAGACTGCAGAGTTGCAGGGCCAGGTGCCGATCCAGACGCTCAACCGCGCCGACATCGAACGCACCGGCCTGACCTCGATCGGCGAAGTGCTGCAGGAACTCACCGCGTCGGGGTCGGCGCTCAACGCGAAGTTCAACTCGTCCGGCAACTTCGGCTTTCCGCCCGATGGCGGTGGTGTGGGCGCCGGCTCGGCGCAGGTGGATCTGCGCCATCTCGGTTCCAAGCGCGTGCTGGTCTTGGTCGATGGCATCCGCTGGGTCAACGAATCCTCGGCCTCGGGCGTGGGCTCGTCGACGGACCTCAACACCATCCCGTTGGCGATCGTGGAGCGCATCGAGGTGCTCGAAGATGGCGCCTCGTCGCTGTACGGCTCGGACGCGATTGCTGGCGTGGTCAACATCATCACCCGGCGCAGCTTCGACGGTGCGCAGGTTACGCTCAACTACGGGCAATACGGCAAGGGCGACGGCGCCAACCAGGGCATGGACCTGGCCTGGGGCACCAGCGGCGAGGATTTCAGCCTGTTTCTGGGCGCCAGCTACGTCAAGCAGGATCCGATCTACGCGCGCGATCGCGCGCAGGCCCGCTTCCCGATTCCGGGCACCGGGCTGACCTTCGCCAGTTCGGCAACGCCGGATGGCCGCTTCCAGTTCGTCGATCCCAATACCGGCGTGCGCCAGAACCTCACGCCCAACGCCGGCGTCGGTACGCCGCAATACGATGGCAGTGCTGGCTGTACGCGCAGCGACGATTACCACTGTTTCGGCACCGCGGACCGCTATAACTTCGCCGAACAGAATCTGTTGCTGACGCCGTCCGAGCGCAAGGGCGTGTTCGCGCAATTTCGCTATTACTTCAACGACGACGTGCAGTGGTACGTCAAGGCGTTGGGCAACCGGCGCGAGTCGACCAACCAGGCCGCGCCGGAGCCGATCTTTCTCGGCCCCGATGCCGGCACCGGCAATCCGCTGGCCGACAACATCGTGATTTCCGCGCTCAATCCGTTCAATCCGTTCGGCTTCGCGTTGAATTCGGCCACCAACCTGATCCAGATCGGCCGCCGCCCGGTGGAAGGCGGGGCGCGTCGCTTCGAGCAGCAGGTCGACACACAGTATTTCGGCACTGGTCTGGTGGGCACCTTCGAAGCTGCGGCGCGGACCTGGTTCTGGGACGTCAACGGCATGTACAGCAAGAACAAGGCCGAACAGACCAACTACGGCAGCTACAACCTCTACAACATCAACCTAGGCCTGGGCGATCCGGCCGCGTGCGCGGCGGTGGCCGGCTGCGTGCCACTGGATATCTTCAGCGGCGCAGGCAGTATCACGCCGGAGATGTTGCGCTGGATCCAGCCGGTGGTGCGCGACCGCAGCCAGAACGAGTTGAGCCTATTCACCGCCAACCTGAGCAGCGAGCTGTTCCAGCTGCCCGGTGGTGCGGTGTCGTTCGCCACCGGCTACGAGTACCGCAAGTACGAAGGGTCGTACCAACCCGATCCGCTTACCGTGGCGGGGCGCTACAACGGTGTGCCGTCGTTGCCGACCTCGGGCAGCTACGACGTCAACGAAGCCTATCTCGAACTCAATATCCCGATCTTCGCCAATTCGTCGTTGGGCGACAAACTCGACTTGAACATCGCTGGCCGCTATTCGGACTACTCCACGTTCGGTGGGGAATTCACGCCAAAATATGGCTTGCGTTGGCAGGTCACCGATGAGCTGGTGCTGCGCACCAGTTATGCAGAAGGCTTTCGCGCGCCGACCATCGGCGAGCTGTTCGGTTCGGCCGCGCGCGCCGACCTGCAGTTGTCCGATCCATGCTCGATCGGGTTGGGCGGCACCGCGCCGCGCGGCAGCGCCGCCAACTGCGCATCGCTCGGCGTGCCGGCCGGCTATCAACAGGCCAACCAGCAGATCTCGGTCACCACCGGCGGCAACGAGCAACTGGATCCGGAGCGTTCGCGCAGCTTCAGTGCCGGCTTCGTGTTCAGTCCTGGCTTTGCCAGCAATGCCAGCTGGTCCGACCGCCTCGATCTGGAAATGACGTTCTATCGGCATCATGTCGATGGTGCGATCCAGGCGATCAACGCGCAAACCCAGCTGGATCTGTGCGTGGACACTTTGGACACGCTGTATTGCAATGGCATCGGGCGCGCGTCCACCGGCGGCATCAATGCGTTCAACAATCGCTTGACCAATCTGGGTTCGATCAAGACCGACGGTTGGGATGTGGATCTGTTCTGGACGTTGCCGGAGACGGCGTTTGGCCGTTTC
This sequence comes from Xanthomonas campestris pv. asclepiadis, assembly GCF_020784175.1. Lineage (GTDB taxonomy): Bacteria > Pseudomonadota > Gammaproteobacteria > Xanthomonadales > Xanthomonadaceae > Xanthomonas > Xanthomonas campestris_D. The sequence continues at coordinate 590 of NZ_JAJGQM010000084.1, read as the reverse complement.
AAGTTGTCCTGGCAGAACACCTTCGTGGGCCGTTACGAGGCGCTCGGTGCGGCGGGGCAACGGCAACCGCAGGGGCCGGGCATCGAAGTGGTGGACAGCGCAATTCCCGAGTGGACCAGCAACGCGGTGCTGGACTGGTCGCTGGGTAACTGGACCGCCTCGTGGACGGCGCGCCACATCTCCAAACTCACCGAGCAATGCGGCGATGCGGTGGAATTTGCGGTGTGTTCCGATCCTGCCGTAGGCACCAACCGCCTGGATGCGATCACCTATCACGATGCACAGCTTGGCTATCGCGTCGATTGGCTCAAGGGTCTGCAACTGACAGCCGGCTTGAACAACGTCTTCGACAAGGATCCGCCGCTGTGCCTGTCGTGCTCCCTCAATGGCTATGACGCCTCCACCTACGACATCCCCGGTGGGCGCTTCTGGTATGCGCGGGTCGACTTGAAGTTTTAGTCTGTCTGGGCGGTCGTAAAGCGGAGAGCTGCTGATCTGCGGATTTTGCTGCAGGGCCCTTGCCCGCCCACCATCGCGGGACACGCCGCAAGTACGTCCTTGTAGGCTCTTACGCGGCATCCATGCCGCGT
>NZ_JAJGQM010000083.1:2500-5633 GCF_020784175.1 Xanthomonas campestris pv. asclepiadis | reverse complement strand
CAAAAAGAAACCCCCCATCCTGTTGGATGGAGGGTTTCGGGTAAAGCCCCTGGCGATGACCTACTCTCGCATGGCTTGAGCCACACTACCATCGGCGCAGCTGCGTTTCACTTCCGAGTTCGGGATGGGATCGGGTGGTTCCACAGCGCTAATTTCACCAGGGAGACGGTTGGAGCGTCGCCATCCAAGAAACGGATTAAGGCGCCCAGTCTCGCATAGTTAACTTGTGACGTAGCTTGCGTTTGGTGATCTACCAACGTTCGTTGGGACCAAGGCAACTTGAGGTTATATGGTCAAGCCGCACGGATCATTAGTATCAGTTAGCTCAATACATTACTGTACTTACACACCTGACCTATCAACCACATAGTCTATATGGTTCCTTTAGGGGGCTTGTGCCCCGGGAAGTCTCATCTTGAGGCGCGCTTCCCGCTTAGATGCTTTCAGCGGTTATCGCTTCCGAACATAGCTACCCGGCAATGCCACTGGCGTGACAACCGGAACACCAGAGGTTCGTCCACTCCGGTCCTCTCGTACTAGGAGCAGCCCCTCTCAAACTTCCAACGCCCATGGCAGATAGGGACCGAACTGTCTCACGACGTTCTGAACCCAGCTCGCGTACCACTTTAAATGGCGAACAGCCATACCCTTGGGACCGACTACAGCCCCAGGATGTGATGAGCCGACATCGAGGTGCCAAACACCGCCGTCGATATGAACTCTTGGGCGGTATCAGCCTGTTATCCCCGGAGTACCTTTTATCCGTTGAGCGATGGCCCTTCCATACAGAACCACCGGATCACTAAGACCTACTTTCGTACCTGCTTGATCCGTCGATCTTGCAGTCAAGCACGCTTATGCCTTTGCACACAGTGCGCGATGTCCGACCGCGCTGAGCGTACCTTCGTGCTCCTCCGTTACTCTTTAGGAGGAGACCGCCCCAGTCAAACTACCCACCATACACGGTCCCTGATCCGGATAACGGATCTAGGTTAGAACGTCAAGCACGACAGGGTGGTATTTCAAGGATGGCTCCACTGCAGCTAGCGCCACAGTTTCATAGCCTCCCACCTATCCTACACAGACGAACTCAACGTTCAGTGTAAAGCTATAGTAAAGGTTCACGGGGTCTTTCCGTCTTGCCACGGGAACGCTGCATCTTCACAGCGATTTCAATTTCACTGAGTCTCGGGTGGAGACAGCGCCGCTGTCGTTACGCCATTCGTGCAGGTCGGAACTTACCCGACAAGGAATTTCGCTACCTTAGGACCGTTATAGTTACGGCCGCCGTTTACTGGGGCTTCGATCAAGAGCTTCGCCTTGCGGCTGACCCCATCAATTAACCTTCCAGCACCGGGCAGGCGTCACACCCTATACGTCCACTTTCGTGTTTGCAGAGTGCTGTGTTTTTGATAAACAGTCGCAGCGGCCTGGTTTCTGCGACCCTCTTCAGCTATAGCTCGCATGAGCCACCAAAAAGGGTGCACCTTCTCCCGAAGTTACGGTGCCATGTTGCCTAGTTCCTTCACCCGAGTTCTCTCAAGCGCCTGAGAATTCTCATCCTACCCACCTGTGTCGGTTTACGGTACGGTCTTCGTGAGCTGAAGCTTAGGAGCTTTTCCTGGAAGCGTGGTATCAGTGACTTTGCCATAAAGGCTCGTCTCGGTGCTCGGTCTTAAAGGATCCCGGATTTGCCAAAGATCCAAACCTACCGCCTTTCCCCGGGACAACCAACGCCCGGTACACCTAACCTTCTCCGTCCCTCCATCGCACTCACGCGAGGTGCAGGAATATTAACCTGCTTCCCATCGACTACGGCTTTCGCCCTCGCCTTAGGGACCGACTAACCCTGCGTCGATTAACGTTGCGCAAGGAAACCTTGGGCTTTCGGCGTGCGGGCTTTTCACCCGCATTATCGTTACTCATGTCAGCATTCGCACTTCCGATACCTCCAGCAGACTTCTCAATCCACCTTCGCAGGCTTACGGAACGCTCCTCTACCGCGCATAAAACAAGTTTTATGCACCCCAAGCTTCGGTTCACTGCTTAGCCCCGTTAAATCTTCCGCGCAGACCGACTCGACCAGTGAGCTATTACGCTTTCTTTAAAGGGTGGCTGCTTCTAAGCCAACCTCCTGGCTGTCTATGCCTTTCCACATCGTTTTCCACTTAGCAGTGAATTTGGGACCTTAGCTGTGGGTCTGGGTTGTTTCCCTTTTCACGACGGACGTTAGCACCCGCCGTGTGTCTCCCGGATAGTACGTACTGGTATTCGGAGTTTGCAATGGTTTGGTAAGTCGCGATGACCCCCTAGCCATAACAGTGCTCTACCCCCAGTAGTATTCGTCCGAGGCGCTACCTAAATAGCTTTCGAGGAGAACCAGCTATCTCCGGGTTCGATTAGCTTTTCACTCCTAATCACAGCTCATCCCCGTCTTTTGCAACAGACGTGGGTTCGGGCCTCCAGTACCTGTTACGGCACCTTCACCCTGGCCATGACTAGATCACCCGGTTTCGGGTCTACTGCCCGCGACTATGCGCCCTTATCAGACTCGGTTTCCCTTCGCCTCCCCTATACGGTTAAGCTTGCCACGAACAGTAAGTCGCTGACCCATTATACAAAAGGTACGCAGTCACTCTTGCGAGCTCCTACTGCTTGTACGCACACGGTTTCAGGATCTATTTCACTCCCCTCTCCGGGGTTCTTTTCGCCTTTCCCTCACGGTACTGGTTCACTATCGGTCGGTCAGGAGTATTTAGCCTTGGAGGATGGTCCCCCCATATTCAGACAGGGTTTCACGTGCCCCGCCCTACTCGTCTTCACTGGAGTGGCCCTTTTAAATACAGGGCTATCACCTTCTATGGCCAATCTTTCCAGATTGTTTTTCTAAAGCCATTCCAGCTTAAGGGCTGCTCCCCGTTCGCTCGTCACTACTTAGGGAATCTCGGTTGATTTCTTTTCCTCCGGTTACTTAGATATTTCAGTTCACCGGGTTCGCTTCCAGCAGCTATGAATTCACTGCAGGATACTGCCGAAGCAGTGGGTTTCCCCATTCGGATATTGCCGGATCAAAGCTTGTTGCCAGCTCCCCGACACTTTTCGCAGGCTACCACGTCCTTCATCGCCTCTGACC
>NZ_JAJGQM010000082.1 GCF_020784175.1 Xanthomonas campestris pv. asclepiadis | reverse complement strand
CATCACGCCTGCCATGAAGTTGGCGATGGCCACTTAGCTCCACTTCTGGCGACCGCTAGAAGTGGGGGGATTACCGTAGGCGTGAAGGAACTGATCGCCTTGAACGCCTTGAGACACATCTGACGAGATCCAACTGGGGCGATTCTCATCAAGCGCAACACGAGCGCCAACATTTCGGATCAAGGTGAGTGTGCGTGACCATTCGGCTTGGAAAGCTGCAATCTTCGCTTCGCGCGCCTTTCGATTTGGCGTGGGAGCGATAGGGGGCGTGCGGTCTTTCAGCTTCCAATGATCGTCTTCGAATTCACTCTCGATCTTGTTGAGCTTACCGACTAGATCTTCCCTCCTTTTCTCCTGTTTGATCTGACGCTCATATTCCTCTCTATCAAGCGGGAACGACTTCTGCGCAAGGCCATCGAAGAATGCTTCAAGTTGGAGCACCATCCCAAAGTGCTCAAGCTCTTCGTGCTTGATGTAAACCCCAGCTTCAAAGTTCTTGAACCACGCCCGATCGGTCAGATTTGCCGAACCAATATATGCCCCTTGGCCTACCCACCAAATCACTTTAGCGTGTAGCCAGTGCGGCACAAGATGGCACACTAAGTTGGGCGATGCACGACGCAAGAACCAGTCGAGAATACGCAGATCGATGGGACATGAGCCATCGACACGGCCATAGAACGTCAGCTTTTTCCCCTTGGCAACGCAGTCCTCAAATAGAAGGATATCGCCGGATGGCTTCGTGGCGTATGCAATTGCAACCTTGACCTCAGAACAGTCTGCGATGGCAGAAGCATGCTTGTTATAAATCATCTCACCCGTGATGGGTTTACCCACAAACTCCATGTATCTAGCCTCCCCTGTTCCGTAAATCACAGCTTCGCAAAGTAGGAGAGGTTCGTCTACGGGGCAGGAAGCCACGTCAACTACCTCAGGGCGCAGACGTTGATTTGCCTTGCACTTCAACAGATCTATGCGAAAAGCCGTGGCATTCGGGCTGCAACAGAAAGAGCCCCGCATGCGGGGCTCCTGTGTCGCTGGGGTTGGAGCCTTGGCCTCGGCGCCGGGTGCCGATGGCGGGCGACGTTGTTCCGATCATTTGGCGGGAACCTTCTGCGACGACCCTAGCTTCCAGCCAAATGCCTAGGCGCACCATCAGTCTGCTGCGCGGTCAATGGTCAGAAATATCTGAGCCGTCATAGACTTGGCTTCGGTGGCCGAAACTTCAACTCCCAATGCCCGGCATCACCTTCGGCCTGTGGTGGAAGCGCATCATCGCCAGATGCCTCAGGCGTCAGCACCTCGATCGGCTGTGGGGCAAAATTCTTCTCCAAGGCCTCAGCCGCTTCCACCATCGCCTTTCGAGCCCGCTTGATCCGCCAGTTCTGGATCGCCACGATCCGAGGTGAGACATGCACCTTCGCACGCGCTAAGCGTCTGCGCGCTCGGTGAGCGGTTTGGGTGTTCGAAGAAGGGTCATGATCTGCAAGCTCCGCTTGTGCCTTCAACACGCTCATACGCGCACGATGCGGCCTCACCATGGCATGAACATAACGACTGACCGCCTTTGCCAAGACTTCCGTTTCTTCAAACAAGAAGGGCTTTGTAGCGTAGCTATCCGTTCGCCGGCAGAGCAGGCTTGCGTATGCCTGCTGAAAAGCAGGCTCGACCTGGATCCCTGGGATCTGCCGTAACACCTCCAAAGACTGCTGCGCGACCTCCCGTTGCGCTTCGAGCCAATCTTCGATGAGCTGAGCCTCCGCATTGAGCACCTCCGCGTCTTGTCGGCCCGAGGAACGAGCTAGACGCGTCACACGGCTCAGATGTCGGGTCTGGCCGCTATAAGGCGTGTAGAGACCCGGGCGAGGCGCTGGCGCACGCGCCAAGCGCTCTTTGATCTGCCGCACCCGCTCTGCGCCTGACAATCGTGTCTGCCCAACCGCTGTGCGTCCGTCCAATCCAGAAGCCTGTGCGTTGGCCCGATCCCGAAGTGCTGTCGCGTGGCTGTGCGACGGTGGCACTTCGTGCACGAGACCACCGCTTTTTTTCATGTGCTCAGCGACAAGCTTTGAAAGCGCCAGTACTGCTTCTCGCCCACCTGCCCCTCTCACTTCTGCTGTGAACTTCGTTTTGCGCATCACCGCCACTTTGGCTTTGCCCAAGTGCTTGCCAGGCCGGCGCGTGAGTTCGCGGGCGCGTTCAAACTCCCCATTACGCGCGGCTTCGTGTGCTTGTGCTCGGAGACTGCGATGATCTACGCGAGTCGGGTAGCCCGCATTTTTCAAGTGCGCATTGATGACCATCGCGATGTCTTTGCGGATTTGCCGCAGCGCTCGTGTGCCGCCGCCTTGGCGTGCATCAAACTCAGCGCAGGCGCGCTCCCCTAGTCCTCCCGGTCCGACTTGTCGCGCTGACATCAGCAAATGCACATGATGATTGCGCTGATCACCATATTTGCTTGGCGTGTGCACCGCAACCAGCACGGCCACTTGGAAGCGGTCAACAAGCAATTGACCGAGTGCCAAAGCGAGCACTCTTCGTTGGTGTGGATCGAGCTGATGCGGAAGCGACACCTCGACTTCTCGGCAAACGCGTGCATTCTTGCGGGTCTCGGCCGCTTCATTTGCGTTCCAAAAATACTGCGCATCGAAGCACCACGACGGCGCACCCTTCGGGGCAAGCATCTGGTGGAAATCGACACCGCCTCGGTGGGAATAATTGTGACCAAGCCCCGTGCTTGTATCGAGCAGATCAAACCCTGCGCGGTAGGCTGCTGCTGCGACTGATGAGTCGCCGTTGCCTCGGCTAAAAGACTTCATTGTTGCGTGATAAATTGCCATTTGTGAAACTCCTGTTGTGGAGCACACAAAGAAGCGGCAGAACATCCGCTGTCGAGAGATAAGCGAACTCGACAACAACGAGATTTGAATCTCAGGGTTTTGAAGAGGCTGTGTTGCCTAGCGAAGCATAGCAACGAGGTGGCCAACGGCCACCGCACCGACGCGCAGCGTTGGCGCACGGTTTCTGCAAAGCAGAAACCATAAGTGCGCTCTTGCTGTTTGATTCTTTATTGGAATTTTCGCGCTACGGCTGGGTCAGCAATTGCGCCCCTACGTATGATTAATAGTTATATTAGAAAATGAATAAGACCTGTACAGACCTAACTTTTGCCATGCCCTGTGTCGATTTCAAGGCAACGGTGTATGCGAGAGGCGATGTCCTTTGGTTTTCGGAAATACAAGCAGCAGAAGGACGAACGGCCCCCAGGTTGGTAGCATCACCAAAGCCGATCGAACGCGAATTCGCAGCAGCTGCGGAAACAAGGAAGCGAAATGCCCAATGACTACTGGGACATGGATGACAAGAACGCCCCCAACCTGTTGAACCTCGCCAACGTGAGCACTTCGATGCTCGTGCCCTTCCCAGTGGGAAAGCTGCCAGATGCTTCCTTGCTCTGGCTCAATGAGCGCTGGTTTCATGACTTGGGCATCGCCATCCACGACAAGCCAACTCGGGCCCGCATCTCAGCGTCCTTGCTTGAACGCTTTGCCGTGACCTCTCTCGAAGCTCACTGCGTTGCCGGCAGCTTCGGACGCCAGACACTGGGCGCTGATCGCTATGGTGGGAGCGGAGGGGCGATCCACGGAGGGAGTGGCCGTTGTGGCTCCGATGGCATGCTCATCGCCAAAGGAACCGGCCCCACGCCATTGGTCTCCGAGGCCCATGATTGGTCACACTCCCATGGCTGTCTCTATCTTTACGATGCCATTCGCGAGGCAGTTGCCAGCGAGATCCTCAACGCAGAGCTCCCCCACGGGGCGGTCCCCATCGTTGCCATCATCGATGCCGGCTTCTCCCTGGCACGCACCGATGCAGACGAACCGGAGCGGTGCGCCATTCTGATCAGGCCCGCTTTCCTGCGCTTAGCGCACTTCGAGCGCAGCCTGTATTTCGGAACATCAGGCAGCGCAAACAGCGATCAATTTCAAGATAGCCTGCGGGTCAAAGATGCCACCCACTTTGCCGACGAACACGCGCAGCTCGATGCCGGCAATCCCAATGGCCTAGGCGTTGACTTGTCTGAGCTCTACCTGCGCCTTGCGGAGCAGATTGCCGCAAGTCGCGCGCATCGCCTCTGGACCGGACGCCCGACAAGCGACAACATCACATCGAAGGCGCAGTTCCTGGATTTCGGCGGCTTCCGCGCAGTTCCCAGCTGGAAGCGTGGCACCGATGGGCATCGTCACTTCTTCGGCGATGAGATGCGTGATGTTCGCCACTCGCTTCCCTCGCTTGCCTACTTCTTCAAGAAGTATTCCCGCTTTGACAAGGCAATCGCCAACATCGATCAGCTGCTTATCCAGATCGAGCATCACATGGAAGCTGCGTTTCTCCATCACTGTGCAGAAGCGTGTGCCTTGCCTGAGTCAAGCCCAGAGGCGTTGCATTTCAAAGCGCTCATTGCGCGCTACTACCGCGAGCAACAGCGCATTGACTATGCGTTCGATCAGCCCACAAAGCACGGCGAGCGCCACGATTGGCTCTCTGACCACCTCAGAGGCAAAGCAACCCGGGGGTCTCAGATTGGCGAGGAGATCGCAGCGTTCGTGCGCGCCATTCCGAACTCAGATCTTCATCTTTGTGCGGCCAACCGCTGGCTGAGACCACGACCACGCCTTTCCTATCGCGTCTCTAAGCGCCGCGCGATCAAGCTGGTGCGGTCGATCCTCGCCGATCGGTCGTCGGGACCCGAGCGGGTCTCGGTCTTTATCGCAACCGAGGTCGCGGTCTCGCGACGGGTTTGGAGAGGCTTACCACCACACTGGCTTGTCCTAGGCTACGCAAGCGATCACGTGTCCACCGCGTTGTATTTCTTTGATACGCACCGCATGGCTTATGCAGCCCAGCTGTCGGGACCACGCGTGCATGGGGGAACACTGCTCTTCGGTGCCCAAGTCGCAGATGAGAAACTCGGCATCACCAATTCTGGCCATCGAACCGTCGTGCTTGTCGACTGCGAACCCACCAGCTACCTCGTAGGTCTAGGCTTGAACGGGCGTGCAACAATTCCTGCCGCACTGCTCACCTTCCCGGACGCTGCCGTTGCCGCGCAGAAATTCAGCTCAACCAACACCCATGCAACCTAATGCCGTTGATGCGCAGGCGCTTGGCCTGGCGATGCAACTCCTGTTCAAGACTGACCGCAAGAAGTTCAGTATAGCAGCGGCTTATGTGTGGCTATGGCCTGCGATTCGCCTAGGCCAGTTCGTCACGATCGAAGACGACGATGGGGTATGGACCGGCTACGCCTTATGGGCATATCTAACGCCTGAAACCGCCAGTCATTTGGTTCGGCAAGATCCTCCGTTCTTGCCGATTAGCGACTGGAACGAAGGTGATCAACTCTGGATCCTGGATTTCGTGGCTATGCCAGGGCATCACCGACGCCTGGCGAGAGCACTCCGACACTGCTTGCGTTCTCACTTCAAGCAAGCGCATCGCTTGGTGCGAGATAAGACGGGCGCTATCCTGGGAACCAAGACTTACACCCTTCGCAAAGATGGCTGAGGAAGACACGTTGCTTCCTTGATACGAATGGACGAACCGAAGCGACAAGGCAGTTGCAGCCCATGCATGAAGTGACATCAAGGCCGACTAAGGCCTGGACTGGATTTTTGTTCCTGGGCTTCGGTTCTGGTTTGCCTTATCCGCTGATCGGCAGCACCTTAGGCTATTGGCTCAGCGAAAAGTCGCTTTCGATCGCAGTCATCGGCGCCTTGGCTTGGACCGCCCTTCCCTACTCTCTCAAATTTCTCTGGGCCCGCCATCTCGACCAACGCCATGCGCCGGTCGTTGGAAGTACCATGGCGCACCGTCAGGGCTGGATTGTCTTGTCTTCGGTCATGGTCGCCCTCTCTCTCCTGGGCCTTGTCCTTAGCGTCGTCACCGGTAGTCTGCCGCTCATTGGGTAATCCCCCCGCCCATTAGCTGACGCCAGAAGTGGAATTTTCTCGTCCCCTTTCCCGAGGAGGTTCCATGAA
>NZ_JAJGQM010000081.1 GCF_020784175.1 Xanthomonas campestris pv. asclepiadis | reverse complement strand
ATCACGCCTGCCATGAAGTTGGCGATGGCCACTTAGCTCCACTTCTGGCGACCGCTAGAAGTGGGGGGATTACCCTTCTCCCACCCATCGGCCAGCTTCATTCATGCCGGCTTTCCACCGGTGCGACAGCCCGTCTCCGCAGTGCGGGCAATGCAGCAGCGAGTACTGCCGGGCCATCTTCTGCAGATCATCGACCTGCACGCGCTCCAGCAACTCCTCAAGCGGCGGCAGTGCGAAGCCGTCGTATCCGGGCGCTGCCTGGAACCGTTCGCCGCAGCTCGGGCACGGCCAGTACCACCGCCGGCGATCGCCGCGCATGTAAAGCGCGGCGATGCCGGCGGCTGGCGGAGCGTGGTGCGGGTGTGTCGCCCTCCACGCGCCGTCTGTGTAATCGGCCGCTGGACTCGACTCTGCTACGCAAATGCCCGCCGACATGAACGTCTGCGTGCGCTTGAGCGCCAGGCCGAAAGCCTCATCGATCGACAAGTCACCGGTGTAGTTGTCCACGTCCGTCATCAGGACGTCGTGGATGTCCTTGCCGGAAAGGATCGACACCGATGGCCAGCCGAAGCGCAGCGACATACCCGACCGAAAGAACTTCAGCAGGATGTTGTCGTCGTGCGACCTCGGGCTGAGCCTCTTCCGGAGATCGGGGCTTGCAGCGATGCCGCGCGATATACGGGTCTTGCTGTAATCCTCTGCCGCGTCCTTCGACATCTGGACGATCATCGTGTCGGCCGGATTGCACGTGATCGTGTAAGCCAGCCGGCCATCAATGAGGGCGATCGTCTTGCCGGATCGCGCCGGCCCCACGAACACCACGGCCTCGTAAAGCCGACTTGCGGTCAAGTCCAACGGCTCGACCATGTAAGGCGCGACGCGCGGATCCCAGGGACCGGCAGCACCGCTCGCGTTCGCGATGTGGAGCGACTTCGCCCCATCACTTACGCGCACCCGGCGCGGAGGCCGGATCATCTCGGCTACACCGAGTCGGACTTCACGCGCGGTCGCGTATTGGCTCATCGCTGATTGCCTCATACATCGACTGTCGGACGCGGTCGCATTCCTCCTGGGCCTTGATGACCTGCTCCGGGCTCAGCGATAGCTTTCGCTCCAGCACGTCCGGCAACGTGTCGAAGAACTGGACAACTTTTTTCACCAGCTCGGCGTAATCAGCTTCTACCTCGGCCGCTGGAACCAGCAGCCCGGTAGTTGTCTCGACCTTGAGCCGCTCGTTTTCAGACTGGTAGAAGGCGCGCCGCTCCATCGGCGGTAGATCACGCGGATCCAGAATTTGCTCGGATGCCGAGCCAGCGCCACCACTGACGAGCGCCGGCGCGGCATCGGCGAGCCGATAGATGTCGTTGGTGCCGCGCTTGCCGGATGGCGGCACGCCGGCTTCCCGGAGCCGCTTTGCAGCGGTGCGCCGGTCCATCCCGAACTCGTCCGCCAGCCTGGCAATCGACCAACCTGGCGAGAAGTCCCGGATGTCAGCCATGTCTTACCTGATGTACAGCGCGCCCTGCCCTGAATTGCGAGTTTTCCCCGGGGATTTCTTCACTTTTGGCCTACCTGCGGTGGAGCATCCCTAGGGGCCGAAATACTGTCGCGAACCGGGGTCCGAATTCCCCCCGGTAGGACCGCCGATCCGCCAGGGTCCCCGGTCATTTCTGAACGAATCGGAATTGGTTCATATTCAGGTTCACCGTTCAGCTTCGGGGTGACCGCTACGTTCCACGGCGTGTTCCACACCACCGCGTCGCCAGGGAGTGCGTTGAGCATCACCCCGCCCGGTTTCTGCACAGGAACCCGGTCCGCGGTCACTACGGCTTGGCAGGCACCGACGTGGTCGTCGGCGTCTCGGCCGACTTGAACAACAGCACCCGCAACCTCGCTTCGTAGTTGGGCATGCGCATCACGTTCGATGGCGCCGGTGACGGAGCGGGACAGGAGGTCAGTGCTGCAGGTGGCGAGGTCGTTGCGCAGCTGGAGCACACCACTGCGCAGGTCAGCCACAACAGCATCAGGGACGGCCTGGGCCTTCTCACGGTCTTGCTCATGGGCATCTCCGATAGCGGCCATTGCTTTGGCCTGGTTGTGCTCTTCCGCGCGTGCGGCCTGCTCAACGTGTAAGGCTTGCTTACCAGTTGCGACGCCGGCCTTTGCCTCTACGGTCTCCGCACGGTCGCCGCGCCACGCCCAGCCGGCGCCGACCATGGCGGCCGACCACAGCAGCGCTGCGGCGATGGCGATCAGGATGCGGTTCACGCCGCTGCCTGCTTGCGCCGATCAAATACGACATCGCCGTACAGCGCACCCCAACGGGTGTAGAACCAAAGGCGATAACCCGTGCTGGGCCGGTGCATATCCAGGCGGAGAAGCGACAAGCCCAGTAGCCGCCACCACGGCCAGGTCTGCGGACCGTGCTGCACTGGCACTCCATCGCGCCAGTGCGAAGTCGAGGCATTCAAGCGAATGCGCATGTTCAAACCCTCGTGTTGGTGTAGGTGATCCAGATCCAGGCCAGAACGGCCAGCAGCAAGCCGCATAGCGCGGTGATCAGCCACCCGGGTGGATCACTTGCCGGCGGCAGGCCGCGGTCCCAGCGGTCAGCCACCTGCTTTCCTCGCGTTGTTGGACCCGAAGTAGTAGCCGCCGACGATGCCGGTCAGATTGACCAAGCCGCCGACCAGCAGCAGAACGATGTCCTTGTTCCCGGCTGGGATCGATATCCCCAGCATCGCGGCGAGGATGATCAGATTCGTGGCGATCACCAGCACCGCCAGGCCGCCGCGCGCCTGCGCCAAGGTGTAGCGCGCGAATGTCATGCCGGCAGGCTCGCCGCGCCCATCGCCAGACGCATCACCAGCCTCGACACGGCCCGCTTGTCTCGCTCGGTCGCGTCGCTGAAAAGCTCCCACCGGAACTCCTGGATCACCGAGCCGAACTCGAGCCAGTCGCCGCGGCGCGCCGCAGCCCACAGGTCCGTGGCGTCGCGCACCAGCTCGGCGCCGATGATGTCGGCGATCGCGATGATGTACGGCAGCGAGGGGCGCATCTCCGGATGCACGGCGAGCAGTTCGAAGAATCGGCCGCGCAAGGTCTCCTGCGCTTCCATCACGTCCTCGGTCAGCTCCATGGTGGCCACACGCTCGCTCTGCTCGCGCGTCTCGATCGCGCGGCCGTACCCCAGCCGCAGCACGTTGCGCGCGTCGCGGCGTGGGCGCGAGGTGCGGCCCCAGCATTCCTGCAGCAGCACCACAGCCTCATCGAGCGACTGACGTTCTGCGGCCAGCAGGGTCGCGTCGTCGAGGTCCGGCACCATCATGCCCCGAGCGCCTTCAGCGCTTTGGCGTAACGCGCGCGGCGATCGGCGGCACCGTTCTGACCACCGTTGACGCGCTCGGTGATGTCGTCGAATCGGCCAGCATCGGCCAGTGGGTTGAGGTTGCGCGTATCCCAGAAGGCCGCGGCCGCCAATGCGCCCCACTTGGCCTGCTCCAGCGTCTCGGGCTGCTTCTCGAAGTCCGGCACGTCCCGCACGCCCTTGGCGCGCAGCGTGTCGCGCATGCCAGCGTAGTTGGCGCGTCCCGTGTTCTGGATCGGCCCACGGCCGCGGTAGCGGTAGCCGTCCCCGCTCGCTTCGTCGCCATTGCCCAAGCGGTTCGCGTACGCCGCATTGCCCAGGCCGACCGAGTTACGCGCCAGCTCCTTCGCCCGCGGTAGCAATGAGCGCCAACGGCTATTCGGCTTTGCGCGCTTGCACGCGTCGATCAGGTTTTCGAGGCTGTAATTCAGCCCTTCCACCACGGCGGTGAGGCCAGTGGATTCGTGCCCGACTTGCGCCAAGAACGCAGCCACACGGCGCGGCGTGGTGATGCTGTACAGACGGCACGCCTCGCTGATCGGTTCGATCCAGCGCTCTGCGGTTCGGTCGTTGCAACCCACCGCCTGCTTCAGTTGTTGGGCGGTCAGCTGCATGTGATCTCCGAAAACAGATAGCCCACCGGCACCGGCAGGGTTGGATAGTTGGATCTGGCGGGTTGTTGAGGAGTCGAACCCCTGGCCTTTCGGCCACCACGGTTTTCAAGACCGCTCGCCGCCCAACGCAGCGGAACAACCCAGGACTGGCGGAAGCGGCTGGATTCGAACCAGCGGACCCTTGCGGATCTACGGCTTAGCAAGCCGCTGCCTTCGACCTCTCGGCCACGCTTCCTGTTTGGTGGGGGCGGCAGGATTCGAACCTGCGGGTGCCGGGATCAAAGCCCGGTGCCTTGGGCCGCTTGGCGACGCCCCTCAAGTTTTGGTGGGGCGACGTGGAGTCGAACCACGCGAGTCTCAGACGCCGAATTTACAGTCCGGCCCAGCGCCCATCTGGCAACTCGCCCCGAAATTGATGCGCGGACTCCCGGCGCACGCCCGGCGTTCGATACACCCCTTGCATTTTGTATCCTTTTGGATACACTAGGCACATGGCAACGATCACCCAAACCGAAGCGTTCTCCACTTGGTTGCGCGGACTGCGCGACACCAGGGCCAAGGCAGTGATCGTTGAACGTGTGCAGCGCGTAGCTCGTGGCTTGCTCGGCGATGTCGAGCCGGTGGGCGGACCAGTTAGCGAACTGCGCATCCACTACGGACCCGGCTACCGGGTCTACTTCACCCGCCGCGGTGAGGAGGTCGTCATCCTCCTCTGCGGCGGCGACAAGGCCACTCAGGCCAAGGACATCAGGAAAGCGCAAGCCCTTGCCGCCGGCCTCTGAGCCAGCGCGCACAACGACTCGGAGTCACCCACATGACAAAGACCACCACTACCCCGTTTGACCCGGCCGAATACCTCGACGATGACGAGGCCATGTCCACCTACCTCTCCGAAGCGCTCGCATCGGGCGATACCGACCACTTCCAAGACGCACTGCAGGTCGTGGCGCGCGCCCGCGGCATGACGCAAATTGCAGAAGCCGCGGGACTTGGCCGGGAGAGCCTTTACAAGGCGCTCAAGCCAGGCGCTAACCCACGTTTCGACACCATCCAGCGCGTTCTGGCTGCGCTTGGTGTGCGCCTGAACATCGCTCCTGCCGACACGGCAAATGCCGCCTGAAAAAAAGACGCCAGGGTTAGCGAAGCCTACGAGTTGAGTCGGCACAGCATTTGCGTTGCTGAGGCGCCGCCGTCACGGAGCGCCCCTTCTATGCGACTCCGGCGGGAAGCCTCACGGCTGGCCGGTTGCCTGGATGCGCATCCACTGTGGCTACCGACTCGAAAGCAGCAACGAAAAAAGCCCCCGCATCGCTGCAGAGGCTTTTCTCACCAATTGATACAATTTGACTAATTTCTATCCGGTGTCAAGCCCAGTGCACTCCTCACTGGATGCGTCAGCTACCCCCCTCGACGCGGCTGCTCGGATTGGCGGTAAAGTCGTCGAACCTTCAAGGAAGCGTCTGACATGCCAGTAAGCCCTACCTCGACAGCAACCGAAACCGCTGCGCGAGTCGACGTCCTTGGCTTTATCACATCCATGACGGACGCGCTGGCCTGGCCGATAGCCGTGGGACTCGTCGTTTGGGTTTTTCATCGAGAGATCAAGCTGCTTCTACCGAAGCTTGCTTCCCTGAAGGCGGTTGGAGTGGAGGCCTCTTTTGGCAAGGAAATTGACTCACTTGTCCCATTGCCGCCTCCTCCGGCCGATATCCCAGCTGTGGAAGAAGCCGCAGCGATAAGTGAGGACGCTCAGCATTCAGATGTCGCGGCCGGCAACCTCGAAATCGATCATGCCCAGGAAAATTCATCACCTCGAATTTGGCTGAATGAAAGCCCGGAATTCTTTGAGTACATCGATCTTCGCTCTGAGCAAGTGAACTGGAAATATAATGACCAAGTCGAGTGGCTTAAGCTCCTTCCTGAGCGAGCAATCAGCTTACTTCATGAGTCGCGGCTGATAGCAGACGACTCCCCAAGAAGCGCGGTTTCACTTGCTTGGCGCGCAATTGAAATAACGACCAGGGAATGCGCAAAAAAGGTCGGACTCACCGTATCCCAGAACCATACACCTCGCGCACTTCTGGAGCTAATTAAACACAACAAGGCAGTCGAATATTCAACGGCCGAACGGTACATTGAACTATATAAGCTTCGAAACGATGCTCAGCTTAGCGAGAATTTCTCGGGATCTACCGACGATGCGATTCAGTATATTGACCGAGCTGAGGAGCTCGCAGTAAGCATTACGATTGAGTTCCATCTGGGCCATCCAAACGTTAAATTTTGAAGGATTGCCAAGCCTGGCTGGCAGGGCACGCATCCGCGTACACCCGAGCAGCCATCATGGCTTTATTCATATCCGCCTTGTCACCTAGATGATCGGTATGCATGTGCACCCATGAGCCGTGCTGCCTGTACTTGCTGAGATCCGATCCAAGCAGCGCGACTGCGGCGCAAGCAGCCCGTTCGCTGCACGTCGGCATCGCCCACACCCTGGTGATGCGCAATGGGCTCGATTCCTGAATCTGCTTGATCGTTGCGGCCAGATCCACAGAGCGGCCGAGGCGAAAGGCGCTCTTGCCATCTGCCAGCGGCACCGCTGCCAGGTACACCCACCAACGTTTCAGCGCGCGCTTCAACCTTGCACCTCCGCCCTGGCACGGCTGCGTGCCGCGTCGTCTATCGCCTGCCGCAGGTCCACGCCGGTGAATTCCGTCCGCGTGTTGCCCCACTCATCGGCTCGGTGCGAGAGAATGACAGCCCCCAGATTGAGCCGCTCCACGTCGCGCCGCATCGCCTCGATCGCCGGGATGCACTGGGTCGTCAGGTCGCTGCCCACCGGCAGGCCAAGCGCATAGCCGATCCGCTGCAACGCGGCGTGGTAGACGCGTTCTTCCTCTCGTCGGCGCAACGCAGCCATGAGCGTTGGCCGCATCTCGGTTTCCCATACGTGCTTGGGTGAGCCTTCGTCGGTGCCGGGAATTCGAACCCGCGCGCCGATGCCGAGCATCTCGGCCACCTCGTAGAAAGCGTCGATGTATCCGGCCTGCTGCTGGGGTAATCCCCCCGCCCATTAGCTGACGCCAGAAGTGGAATTTTCTCGTCCCCTTTCCCGAGGAGGTTCCATGAAG
>NZ_JAJGQM010000080.1 GCF_020784175.1 Xanthomonas campestris pv. asclepiadis | reverse complement strand
GCCCGCCGAGTTCCGTGATCAACATCAACCGCAGACCTCTAGTTTTGGCTGGCATTGAATTAGGGGGAGTCGACACTACCGCACCCGGGAGTGAGCACCGTGCAAGCGGCGCACAGCGAAGGGCCGCAACAAAGCGCCAGCGACGAAAAGGAGGCTCGCCCTTGCGGTCGGGACAGCGAAGCCAAGGTCTCTTTCAGAGGACCAGCGCTGGTGGAGATAGAAACCGTTGAGACCCATCCCAGCTGGCAAATGCCTACCTGAGTGGATAGGAAGCAGCAGGTGTTATCGGCCATTTGGTTGATAGATAAAAGCATCGTGCCCAGCCGGGACTTGCCCTTTGCGCATTGGCGTGCGTGTCTGACGCAAACTGGTCCGCCTGGATACGACTCGGGCCTACCGCCCTCACTACTTCGACGCATGCATGGCTGTCTTCGATGTCAACGTGCCTGCGTTGGAAAGCTCATCGTGACCGACGTTGTGATGCCACGCTCGATCAAGGAATACGGCATTCGGGCTATTGAATCCCAAAGATGTAGCGAGCTTGGACAGGATAAAGCTATGGCTCCACGCGGTGTCGCTAGGCGATCGCTCCAGCACTGCCGATGACGTGGACCTAATCACAAGCCTGCCCTGGCATACTGCACAAACCGAGCAAAAGGAGTTGTGCGTGCCAATCTACATGGTGAGTTTCGAATGCAAGAGTAGCGACAAGGACTACACAGGGTTTTTCTCAAAGATCAAAGAAATTGGCCACCCTTGGTCTAACGATGTGGGTTCGACCTGGCTCATCGGCCATCTGGGTAACGCCAGCACCATACGCGATGCATTGAGGCGACACCTTGATAAGGAAGATCGCCTTCTGGTGGCCAAGCTGGCAAAGAAGGACGCCGCGTGGTCCGGCTTTTCAACGATGAGTTCCGAATGGCTGATGCGACACCTGAGCTAGACCGCGACCTCGTCGATTCGAACCTGGCTAGGAAAATACCTAGTCGTCCCTGAAAAAATCCCCTTCAAGCATCAAGTAGCGCCGGTGACAGCGGCACGTGGCTCAAGGATGGCCATTCCATCGCCCGCATCCAGGCACGCAAAAACGCGATCCAGCGCAGCAGCCAGCGCAGGTTGTAGCCGGCGGCGCAGCCGAGGACGTGCAGCGCATCGCCTTGTGCCCCTTTCAGCCGGCAACGATCCAGCCGGCAGTCTTGTTTCAAATGTCCGATCACCGGTTCCACGGCTTGCCGGCGTTTGATCCAGCGCCATTGCCGTCGTGTCAGCGTCTTGGCCTTGCCAAGATGCAGGACCTGCACGCCAGCGACCTCGCGCCCGCGATAGCCCAGGTCCACGATCGCCACCGTCGGTTCTACGTTCACGTCCTGCAGCAACGCGCGTGCCTGCTCCAACTGCTCGGCCAAGGTGTCGCCGTCGTACGGATTGCCATGAAAAATGCGCGCGCCCACGATCAATCCCTTGCAGGCACTCACCGCAATGCCGACCTTGACGCCGAATTCGTACGGCTGACGCGCCTTGCCCTTGCCGATGCATTCCACTTCCGGGGCATGCAGGGCGTAGAGCTTTTGCTTGTCTTTCGGGCGCTGCGTGTACAGCCGTTGCGCACGTTCCAGCCAGACCGCGATGCGCTCGCCCACGCTGCTGTCCACCTGGTCCAGCTTGCGCTCGATATCGCGCAACACCCGCCCCAGCACCGTGCGTTGACGCCGCAGCACGCGCCGCATGCGCTTGAACTGGCGCGCATGCGCATAGCGGCCTGCCTTGCGGCTCAGGGCCGGACCTTGCCGCGCGTAGGTTTGCCGCAGCGCGACGCCATGCCGCTTGGCCAGCAGCACCAGCTTCTTGCGCGCCACCTCCAACAGCCGGCTGTCGGTCGGATAAGCGATCGCCTTTTCCTGCACCGTGGTATCCACGATCACCCGCGACAACGCGCGCCCATCCACCGCCTGCATCGCATGCGCGGCATTGATCGTGTGCGCCAACAACTCTTCCATCCCCGCTTCGCCAAGCCGCTGCCGCCAACGCGTCAGCGAGCTGGCATCGCACGGCAAGCGCGTCTGGAACACGACCTCGCCAGTGAAAAACTGCCAGTACGGATTTTCCAGCCAACACTCGCACACCGCTTCATCGGACAGGTCGTAGGCGTGCTTGAGGTAGAGCAAACCAGCGATCAGCCGCACCGGCAATGCCGGCCGACCGCCACCGGCCGGAGTGGCCGGCAAGAGCGATGAAAGGGCTTGCTCCAACGCCGTCCACGGCATCCGTTGGCTCAGCTGCGCCAGCGGATGCCAGATCGATCTGATTCTCCAGGCGCGAACGGAACAACTCGTCGGCGGGTCTGTCCTCGGCTGCACAACGGCGTGTATGCATGGGCAGAAATTGCCAGAAACCAGCGCTCAGCGTAGCGAAAACTGGCAGTCCTCGCACGCCTGTATCGCCCAAAACCCGTTGCGGTGATTGGCTGGTTGGGGTTTTTCAGGGGCGACTACCTACAGTCCAGCCCGTCTTTCGCCGACAGTGCTTTGAGCCATTTTCTGCCATGATAACGTGTCACCAGGGCGGGCCCTGGCGGTCGGTTGTTTGACGATGGTGTCAGACAACCAGAGGCGTATAGCACCATCAAGGAGGATCAGTCTTGGGCGTTACCGCTATTCGGCACGTGGGCGATTACTTGCTCACGGCTCATATCATCCCGTCTGACGGGAAGTTCCTGCCGGAGCTCCTGATTTCCAAGCACGGGGGCATCACGCTTCACCGCTGTCCAGTCCCCGGTGTGGCCTTCCCTGATAGAAGTGCTGCGTATGACTACGCCAAACACTGGATGGCCGCGTGCTATGTGTCGAGCACAGGCTCGGTAAGCGCGACCTAACCACCGCCTGACCTCAATCCTCGCCTTCTGCGTCTGTTAGCCCATGCCAAGCCAAAATCTCGTCGATGCGTCGTTCGACGAACTCAGCATCTTTCGACGTAAGTGCCTTCGCCTCAATGACCTGCGCCATGCCCACAAACGCGCGCAAGAAATGGCGGCGGTCATGATGCTGCGCGATTCACATATTTCTCGCGAATATGCCAGTGCCGCTCGATAATATTACTTGCTGAGAAGCAACTTATCTTGTCAATGAAGCGACTGCGCTGCGGTCGCATCCCAAAAATTCGGAAGATGTTGCATATCACCCCGAGCGAGCGAATATGCACGCCCGCACCGTGCAGGACTGCTTCTAGTGCGGCCTGATTCATATGCATGCCGCCACTCATCTGCCCGTTGGCGGCGCGAATGCATCCTCGGCGAGCCGGTCTAAATAGGCGCGCATGCAGTGTTCGATCAGTTCCGGCTCCGTCGGCAGCCGACGCGCTGGCACGCCGACGCCCCGCATATGGACGCGCGGATATGAAAGCGCCGGTACTGGCCGCCCCAGGAATGCGCACAGTCGTTCCCAGCTCGATTCGGTATCAGTGTTGAGAACTAGCAGGCGCGGCGCCGGTATATGCTCGATCACAGCCTGGTTCCAGCGCCGGAAGTAGTCGGTCATGAAGGCGCGCTCGCCGAGGCGCGCGCACAGATCGCGGCGCAGGAACTGACTCAGGCGCTGGCCATGGGCGCCAAATAGCGACGGTACGCTGTCGCTGCCTGAGAAAATAGTGGCGCTTACCGACTCGAACCAAGCGTCAGGATCACGGACGGTCAGGATCACCTTGGCGTGCGGGAAACGCGCGGCCAGTTCCATCCAAAAACAGCAGCCGGGATAGTCGGTGGTCGCCGCATAGCCAGCGAAAAGCCCGTCCCAGTCAGGGCGCCCATTGATCGCCGCCTCCCATTGCGGCAAGTCCTGACGCAGGTTCGCCGCCAATTCCATCGCGTGATAGCACCGGCCCACACCGAGCCGCTCGATCGCCAGCTTTAGCGAAAGAGTGCCCGTACGACCCAGGCCGGCTCCAATGAGCTGGAGACTCACGACGTTCGTGCCTGGCCGTGGGCTAGCCATTGCGCTACGTCCACACCTAGCTCCGCGTCTGCTCGCCGGGAGTAGGCGTTATTTAACTCAGCCGGCAAGACCTTACGCCAGCGGCCGATTTGGCCCTGGTTGAAAAACGCCTTGCCGCCTTCGCGCCACAAACCGGCACCCTGCGGCACGTAACGTGCCGCATGCTGACGCATGTAGTCGAAGCGGCAGTGCGCCACAATCGCATCCCACCTGTCTGAAGAGATCGGAATGCCGAGAAAAGCGGCGATGAGGCGGATTTGGCCGGGCAGGTCATCGAGCAGATCGGCGTAGTGTAGTAGCAGCACGTTCGCATCCTCGCCTCGTTCCCACCACGAACGCACGTTTTCCCATAATGGCCAGAACGGAGCCCCGTCGTATTCCAGCCAGTGCGCCACGTAGGCATCGCGCGATAAGCTCGGCGGTGGCACCACACGCAACTTGCCGGATTTGCCCCCTTTAGCGTGCAGGCGTGCCTGCGCATCCTGGCTCACCGCGCATTGATGGTCGTATAGGCTCAGCGCTATGTCGCGGCCGTCGCGGCCGATGTAAAGGTATCTGGCGAGCGGACTAGTGACCAGCGCATCGGCCGGTAGGTGTGTCTTCATGAAGCGCCGGTGGCTCTGCGCCTTCAGCAGCGCGAGCTTGGTCGCCTTGTCCGGATAGACGCTGTCTACCCAAGGGGAGATTGCCGAGACATCAATGTCCGGTTCGCCGCCAAAAATTAGCTGGGCCACGATCTGCTGCAGCCAGGTCGTGCCTGCTTTGGCGTAACTAGCGATCACGATATCGCCCTCGCGTGGCGCCAGATCATTCCATACGCTGGAATCGAAAAATCGGTTGGGATATTCCCGGGTTTTCTTGCGAACTTGCTGACTAATCATCGGGCGATACCGGAGTGAAAAACGCTGTGGCGGCATGCGCCTGCGCCGGGGCGGCTGAGCGTATCGCTCGTGGCCGCAGCGCGATACGCACATCAAGTGGCCGCAATACAAGAGCGGGAAAGGGCGAGGGCCGCGCGTCAGGAGCCAGATGTAGGGTGCACGTGCGTAATATGGTGGCGATGACTACGGTCATCTGGGTCAGCGCCAACATGCTGCCGATGCAACTGCGCGAGCCACCTCCAAAAGGAAAGTAGCTATAACGCGCCAACGAGTGAGTGGCGGTATCGTCAAGCCAGCGTGCGGGCAGGAAAATCTCGGGATCGGAAAAATAGCGCCCGTCGCGATGCACGACCCATGAACTGACGAGCAGTTGGGTGCCGCAGGGGACATGGAAGCCATTCAATGTGGCGTCGCGTTGCGCAATCCTTGCGGTTATCCAGGCCGGTGGATACAGACGCAAGGACTCCTTCACACAGGCCCGCGTTTGCGGCAACCAATCGAGCAAGCTGGTGCCTGAAGCGGCATCAGCATCGGCATCGTCCAGTGCGTTGGCTTCTTGCGCCACCTCCTGGGCAATCTGCGGGTGCTGAGCCAGTAGCAACAAGGTCCAGGTCAACGCTGCAGACATCGGCTCCAGTGCCGACATCAGTATCGCCGCCGCTTCGTCGCGGCGCCAGTCTCCATCGCCTTGTGCGGTTTCGGCTAGCAGCAGCGCCAAGACCGATGCTGCATGCGGCGGCCTCTGCATGCTTCGCGCCAGGATCCGGTCCAATGCCATGTCAAGATCCGCTCGTGCGCGGCGCAAGCGATGCCGGTTTGCAGATGGCCACCACAAGGGAGCCATCGATTGACGGCGGGTCTGCTGCAAGATGGCATCGACCATAGGCAACATAAGCAGCAGGTCTGGTGCGTGTGCCGGATCACCGAGCAGGAAGCCGGCGCCCAATTGCGCGCATAGCCCAGTCATTAGTGCGCGCATGTCCTGTATTGCGCAGGATTCGCCCCGCTCGCGCAATAAAGATCGGGTGGCCACCAATGCGTGTGTTGCGGCGTCGCGCACCAAAGTCGCACGAAAGGCTGGTTGTAGCGCCCGCCGCTTATGCTGCCAGACTGCGCCAGTGCTGTTCATCACAGAAGCAGGAAATGCAGGGCGCCGCACGCCCGGGTCCGAATCGACCTTGCCGTAAAGCGCACCGTCGTCGCCAAGAACTGTACTGATCGCGGCCGGTGCGGCGAGCAGATAGGTTCGTTTAGCAACCTTGACTACATCGCCATGTTTACGAACGCAGTCTTGCAGGAACGCCAAAGGATCTTCGGAAAAATGACCCAGGTTGCCGAATGCCCAGTGTCCGGTCGGACCCGGGGGGATAGCGCTATTGCTACCTGAAGTCATGCGCGCATCGCAGGTTGCCAGCGACTAAAATTGGCACGTTACGAGTTCTGGAGATAAAAGCATACCAGCAATGCATTAACGTGTGCGGTTGCGAGAA
Organism: Xanthomonas campestris pv. asclepiadis; assembly: GCF_020784175.1. GTDB lineage: Bacteria > Pseudomonadota > Gammaproteobacteria > Xanthomonadales > Xanthomonadaceae > Xanthomonas > Xanthomonas campestris_D. The sequence goes on along the minus strand of NZ_JAJGQM010000080.1, from coordinate 1,706 downwards.
AGAGACCTCCTTTCCCGCAACAGGTGCGGATGGTCAATATGTGTAAATATAGCCGAGCTTGCGGCCACTGATGACCTGAATCCAACGCGACAGCGCTTTGAAAAAATGCTTCATGAAGATTTCCCTTGATAGGAGAGAGGACTGGTTACGGAGCATTTCTGCATGAATTATCGAAAATACAGTTTCATGATCGGGTTATGCGCTGCCTGAGTCAAGCCGCATAGCGCAAAGAAGTCGCGACATACGAAGAACTGTGCGTACCTAGCCTCTGTCGCCAACGCCGCAGTGCAGCCATCACCGCGTGTTATCGTCGAGTTGATTTGCAAGCGAGCGCGATGTGTATGCCTGTCACTCACCAGTATGATCGGATGTCCGTGTTCTACGATAGCTTTCATGATCGTTGGCCGGCGCAGGCGCTGCAGCGATGCGTGCAAACCCTAGCCGAACTGGCTGATGGACGAACATCACTGGAGTTGGGCATCGGCAGCGGGCGCATCGGACTGCCGTTATCGCAGCGAGGCGTGCCGGTGGCTGGTATCGACAACGCACCGGCGATGCTGGACGCATTGCGTGCAAAACCCGGTAGCGAGCAGCTGCAACTGGTTTGCGCAGATTTTGCTGACATGCCGTTAACTGGGCCATTCGGCCTGATCTACGCGGTGGCCTCCTTCGGCTATCTGCTCACCCAGGCCGAGCAGTTGCGCTGCATCATCAATGCAGCGCGCTGCTTGGCGCCAGATGGCAAGCTCGTGATCCAGACTGCAGTGCCCGGCGCCGAAGTGTTCGACAGCGGCGGAAAGGTGAGCCAAGTGATCGACGTGCCGGAGACGCAGGGCACCGGCGCCGCAGTGATGCTGGTGTGCTCGCAACCCGACCCAGTGCAACAGCGCCTCGATCAGCGCGTGGTAGTTCTGGGCGAGGACGGCACGCGCATCTTCACTGAGCGTCGGCGTTACGTCTGGCCATCGGAACTTGATCTGATGGCGCGGATCGCAGGGTTGCGCCTACTGGTGCGGTGGGGGGGCTGGGGGCACGAACCCTATGGTGCGCATAGCCGAATCCAGATCTCGGTTTACGTTCCGGCGGGCGCCTCCATGGCCTGAGTCGTCGGTGCTGCTTCGTTGCAAGGCATCATAAATAGGTCGACAGATAAAGTCCCCAGAGGATTCGGCGCGCAAACAGCGGTGATGGAATGGCTTTTTGCACACTTCCAGCAACGCGTGGTGGCCGAACTAATAGCCAATAATCCGCAGACGTAGGAAATGAGTGCCCGAAGAGACTCCGGGCGCTCATTGCCTCGGCAATCGCAATACTCAGCCTGGGAAGCCGGAAACTTCTCATCCGGGTGCTTGGCTTTCCATTCCTTGTAAGACGCGCTTCCCTCCCAAATGGTGAAGGCTTTGGGCGGACGACCACGCCCTGACCATGTCTCTTGGTTGTGGGGCAACCAATACTTGGGCGCTACTTCCTTTCTCGTAGAAGCATCCTTCTTCGGCTTAGCCACACCAGCACCTATCAGAGCGGCAATCTCTGACTTCTGCTTTGCACTGAAATGGCCAGTGTATTGATCGAGGAGCTTGACGATCTCCGAGTATGCTTCGGACGACTGTTGCTGGCGCAGCTGAGCTTCCTGGGTAATCCCCCCGCCCATTAGCTGACGCCAGAAGTGGAATTTTCTCGTCCCCTTTCCCGAGGAGGTTCCATGA
>NZ_JAJGQM010000008.1 GCF_020784175.1 Xanthomonas campestris pv. asclepiadis | reverse complement strand
CCCCCTCCAACAACACAGTTGCTACATGGACGTACTTGCGGCGCGTCCCGCGATGGTGGGCGGGCAAGGGCCCTGCAGCCAAGCGGCAGATCGCCTGCTTTACAGCCGATCTGTCCGCAAAGCTGTAGATCGCCCGCTCTGCCTTGCGGCGTGTGCTGCGGTGGTGGGCGGGCAAGGACCTGCAGCAACCTCGCAGATCCGCCGCCTCACCACTGATCCAACAGCGCGACTCGACCGAATCCAGCCACTAACCAACCAAGACGTCGCCTCGCAGCCGCGCATCAATCCGCGTCCAGCCAGCATCTGCCGACGCAACCAACGCGCTTGCGTTCAACCGCCAAGCTCCCACGGTGGCATCTCGCCCAGACGTTCCAGCAGAAAATCCACGAACGCACGCACACGCGGTGGCTGCAGCTGGCGTGCCGGCATCACCGCGTTGATCTGCGAGGTTGGCGGCGGGTAATCGGGGAGCACCTCGACCAACCGGCCGTTGCGCAGTTCCTCGGCGATGTGCCAGTACGAATGCAACGCGATCCCTTGGCCGGCGATGGCCGCATCGCGGATCAACTCGCCGAAATTGCTTTCGAAGCGGCTTTGCATGCGGACGCGTACCAGGCCGCCCTCCGGCGTCTGCAACGGCCACACGTCCTGGCGGCCGTCACGGCCCATCAGCAGCACCCCGGCGTGCCCGGCCAGGTCGTCCGGTGTGCGCGGGGTGCCATGGCGCTGCAGGTAGTCGGGCGAGGCAGCGAGGGTGCGGCGGTTGTCGGCGATACGCCGCGCCACCAGCCCGGAGTCGTCCAGCGGGCCGATGCGGATCGCCAGATCGAAGCCTTGCCTGACCAGGTCCACCAGGTCGTCGCTCAGGTGCGCACTGATGTGCACGCGTGGATGACGGGCCTGGAATTCCGGCAGCAGCGGCGAGACGTATTGCCGCCCGAATGAGGCCGACATGGTCATGCGCAGGATGCCGCCGACCGCATGTGCGCTCTCGCGCAGATCGTCGGCCAGCGCATCCAGATCCTGCACCAGCACGCGGCCGCGCTCGGCCAGGCGCTGGCCTTCGGGGGTCGGGTGCAGCCGACGCGTGGTCCGGTGCAGCAGGCGCACGCCCAGGTGACGTTCCAGCCGCTTCAGGCGCTGGCTGGCGACCGCCACCGACAGGTCCAGGCTACGCGCAGCGGCGGTGATCGAGCCCGAATCGAGTACGCGCAGGAACAGGGCGATATCGCCGAGGCGGTCCATGCGATTCTCAATGATTGGTTGATAGTGAATCAGGATAGCAGGGGTTTTTGCTTAAGACGCCGGAGCGCAGGCTGTGGGTCGTCTTCCCTGGTCCATGCCCATGTCCGCTTCCGCGCGTTCTTCCCGCTTTCCGCCAGCGCTGCTGGCGCTGACCATCGGTGCCTTTGGCATCGGCACCACCGAGTTCGTGATCATGGGCCTGCTGCAACAGGTGGCCACCGATCTGGGCGTGTCGCTCAGCGCCGCCGGCCTGCTGATCAGCGGCTATGCGTTGGGCGTGTTCGTCGGGGCGCCGGTGCTGACACTGGCCAGTGCGCGGTTGCCGCGCAAGGCGGTGCTGGTCGGGTTGATGGCGATCTTCACCCTGGGCAACGTGGCCTGCGCGCTGGCGCCGGACTACACCAGCCTGATGGTTGCGCGTGTGCTGACCTCGCTGGCGCATGGCACCTTCTTCGGCGTGGGCGCGGTGGTGGCGACCTCGCTGGTCCCGGCCGAGCGCCGCGCCTCGGCGATCTCGCTGATGTTTGCCGGGCTGACCGTGGCGACCCTGCTGGGCGTGCCGGCCGGCGCCTGGCTGGGCCTGCAGCTGGGCTGGCGGGCAACGTTCTGGGCGGTTGCAATCGTCGGCGTGCTGGCAACGGCCGCGGTAGCGCTATGGGTACCGGCGAATGCAGGCGCGGCCGCGCCGGTGTCGTGGCGGCAGGAAGTGGCGGTGCTGGGGCGCGGGCAGGTGTTGCTGGCCCTGGCGATGACGGTGGTGGGCTATGCCGGCGTGTTTGCGGTGTTCACCTATATCCAGCCGTTGCTGGTGGACGTGACCGGTTTTGCGCAGGCGGCGGTGTCGCCGGTGTTGCTGGTCTTCGGTGTCGGCATGATCGTTGGCAATCTGCTGGGCGGGCGTCTGGCCGACCGGCGCCCCACTGCTGCCTTGCTGGGCAGCCTGGCGGCATTGGTGGTGGTGCTGGCTGCGATGGGCCTGATCCTGCACAACAAGACCGCGATGGTGGTGTTCGTCGGGCTGTTGGGCGTGGCCGCCTTCGCCACCGTGGCGCCGCTGCAATTGCGCGTGCTCGAACATGCGCGCGGTGCCGGCCAGAACCTGGCCTCCAGTCTCAATATCGCCGCGTTCAATCTGGGCAACGCCGTGGGCGCCTGGCTGGGCGGGGTGGTGATTGCCACGCACGCCGGCTTGGCCGCCACCCCGTGGGTCGCCGCGCTGTTGAGCGCGCTCGGCCTGGGGATCGCCTTGTGGAGCGTGCACCTGCAACGCCGGCGTACCGCTGCGCCGGGCGTGTGCGTGCAGGCGGGTTGATTCGATCCCTTCGGGCGCAGTGCGCAGTGGCTGCGCAATCGTCAGACCCGCGCCACCGATGCATGTAGCCGGCGAGCGGATCGTCGCGCCTGGCGTCGCGCGTTGCCGGATCCACCGGCACTGCGCGTGGATTTTCTTTCGGTTTCAGGGAGTATTGCGATGGACACACGTTTTCTTGGCCGTTCCGGCTTCAAGGTGCCGGTGCTCGGTCTGGGTGCAGGTACCTTTGGCGGCAAGGGGCCGCTGTTTTCTGCCTGGGGCGATACCGATGTGGCGCAGGCGCGGCGCATGATCGATCTGTGCCTGGAGGCGGGCCTGAACCTGTTCGACACCGCCGATGTGTATTCGGACGGCGCCTCTGAAGAGATTCTCGGCCAGGCGCTGCAGGGCCGCCGCGATCAGGTGATTCTGTCGACCAAGACCGGCCTGCGCCTGGGCGATGGGCCCAACGATGCCGGGGCATCGCGCTTTCGCCTGCTGCGTGCGGTGGATGCCTCGTTGCGACGCTTGCGTACCGACCATATCGACCTGCTGCAGCTGCATGCCTTCGATGCGATGACGCCGATGGAGGAAACCCTGTCCACGCTGGACGACCTGGTACGTGCAGGAAAGGTGCGCTATCTGGGCGCGTCGAACTACGCCGGCTGGCAGTTGATGAAGTCGTTATCTGTGGCGGACGCGCATGGCTGGAGCCGCTTCGTTGCCAACCAGACCTATTACTCGCTGGCCGGGCGCGACTACGAATGGGAGCTGATGCCGCTGGGCATCGACCAGGGCGTGGGCGCCGTGGTGTGGAGTCCGCTGGGTTGGGGCCGCCTGACCGGCAAGCTGCGGCGCGGCCAACCGCTGCCGGACACCAGCCGCCTGCACACAACGGCGGCCGCGGGCCCTGCGATCAGCGATGAGCGCCTGTTCGACATCGTCGATGTGCTGGACGCCATCGCCGAGGAAACCGGGCGCAGCGTGCCGCAGATTGCCATCAACTGGCTGCTGCAGCGACCCACGGTCAGCACGGTGCTGATCGGCGCGCGCGACGAAACACAGCTACGACAGAACCTGGGTGCGGTGGGTTGGTCGCTGACGGCCGAGCAGCGCACACGCCTGGATGCGGTGAGCGCAGTGGAGCCGCCGTATCCGTATTACCCGTATTGGCGCGGGCATTTTGCCGAACGCAGCCCGCTGCCTGTGTAACGCTGGCTGCATCATTGCGCCATGCGGCCACCCGATGGCGACCGCCGTGGCGCGTATCACCGCACTGCATCAAGACAGTGGCATCACAACGTCCGCATCACAGCGGTCGCGCCACGCGCGGAATCACCTCGGGCTTGATCGCTCCCACGCCCTGGCTGCCCTGCAACTGTGCACAGTTGTCCAATGCAGTTGTCACGGAGTCGTAGCCGATCATCGCGCTGCCATCGCTGGCTGATGCATAGATCAACCTGCCGCCGGTGCGCGTTGCCAATGCGCGTGCGATGACAGGGGTGGTGTCGAACAACTTGATCGAAGCGCCCAGCAACGCCAGCTGGCCGCTGCGGGTTTCCAGTGCTGCCGCGACGGTCGCCGGTTGGTCGGCCCGCGTGGCGCGTGATGCCGCGCGTGCGGCGCTCGCGTTGTCGAGATACACCGCGTAGCGATCGAAGCGCGCAAAGGGCGCATCTGCGCTGGTCTGCATGCTCTGCAGCGACTGCGTGCCGGCAGCGGCGCGCGCCGCGTCGGCTACCTGTACCACCGCACCGGGAATCAGCCGGAAACTGGCATGACCCACCACAACGCTCTGCCCGGTCGCCGCAGCGCGCAGACGTGCGCTGTCGATCACTTGTGCCGACGCGGGAGCGCAAACGCAGGCTGCAACGACACCCAGCAGGGCGATCAGCGATATCTTCATGTCAGTGGCCCACCACACGCATCTCGAATTCCTCCAGTTGTTGCTTGCCGTTGTCGGCGAGCATGTCGTCCACCTCCAGGGTCCAGCGCCCGGCCGATGGCTCGTCCAGGAAGGCGTTGCTCGATGTCAGGAACACCACCACGCCTTCGTTGCTCCTGTCGAGCGTGGAAAACGGCGTCATCAGGGTGCTGCGGGTGCCGCTGGGCGAGACCAGCACCGCGCGCAGGTTGCGGGGATCCTTGTGCGTGCCGGCGAAGTACAGCTGCACGCCTTCCACCTTGAAGGATTGACTGATGTCGATCGCCAGTCTTGCGGGTGCGCCGGCACCGCCGATGGTGCTGCTGTTCCCCTCATAGCTCTTCCACTCGGTGTCTTTCATCGCCGGTAGCGAGGTGAAATGTACGGCGCGTTCCACCGCCTCGGCGGCGTCCACCAGGCCGAATCCGTACCAGTTGCTGAAACGGTGGCCGGCCGCGTTGGTGATCCAGCCAGGCTCGATCACGCTGCCGTTGTAGAACACCTTTGGCTGCTTGGGGTCGACCTGCACCGCGGTGGTCGCCAGGATGTACTTGACGTCGCGCAGCGTCAGTTGCGGGTTGGCGCTCAGCATCAAGGCCGCAACGCCTGCGACGGTGGGTGCGGAGGCCGAGGTGCCGTTCATGCGTGCGGTGTAATTGCATGAGGCATCGATCTTGGACCTGCTGGTATCCAGCGCATTCTGCATCGCGCGTGTGCGGTCACGATTGTTGCCGGCCTTGCAGCCGCTCAAATCGGTAGTGACGATCGCCGGCGAATAGAACGGCTGCGGCCCGGTTGCAGCGAGCAGCCCATACGATGCCTTGAAGGTCTCCGGATGCGGATCGAATCTGCGTTGGAATCCAAATTCGCCGGAGAGCCCGGACACCCATAATGCAGACCCGGGCGATGAGTAACTGGCACGTACGCCGTTGGCGTTGACCGCACCGACTACGATCATGGTCGCCAGGCTGTTGATGTTGTCGATGTTCGCACTGCTGCAGGCAACGCCGAGCTGCCGGGTCTGGTCGCTGCAACGGTCGATCAGCTTGCCCTGTGCGTCCACATCGATCAACGTGTTGAAATCATTGCCTGCCGACTTGACGTAGATGCCGCCCTTGCCGCCGCGCTGGGCCTGCATCAGTCTTTCCAGAGAGCGTTGTTCGTCGAGGTCGCTGTATTGATAGGCCGCGGCCGAGACACCGAAGCTGTTGTTGAAGACATCCATCACCCGGGCTTCCGGCCCATCGCCCCAGGCGTAGCGGTTGTTGACGTACTGGGTGCTGCCATCGGTGGTGTCACCGGCGTTGAAACCGGCCAGCTTTGCTTCCGGGGCAATGCCGCGTCCGCCGATGCCGTTCCATCCCCGCGCGGCAATGATGCCGGCCACCGCGGTGCCGTGATCGCCGTCGATGTCGCTTGCCGGTGGCGTGGGATCGTTGGAACCGTTCAAGAAATTGTGCGAACCGTTGCGCAGGATATTGTCGACAAGATCCGGGTGCGCGATCTCCAGGCCGTTATCGATCACCGCCACGTTGACGCCCGCGCCGCGGATACCCTGCGCATGCAGGATGTCCACGTCCAGGTCCACGCCGGGCAGCGGGCGTCCGTCGCCGAACACCGGCTGGCCTTGATTGAGCAGATGCCATTGGTAGCGGAACAGCGGGTCGTCGCCTGGTTGAGTTGCGGGTCTGGCCGCTGCGCTGGACACCTGGGCATCCCTGTGCTGGCTGGCGTGCACCAGGCCGCATGCGGCCAAGCAGGCAAGTGACGCCGAAGTAAGCAACATGGTCTTCATGTCAGTGCCCCAGGATGCGAAGCTTGAAGTCTTGCAGCGCCGCAGTGGTCGTCGGCTCGGTCATGTCGGTCACTTCCAGCGTCCACACGCCTTGCGCCGTTTCATCCAGGAAGGCATTGCTGGACGTCAGGTCGATATAGAAGCCGGTCTTTGCGTACGCCGAAGCATCGAGTGCTGAAAAGGGCGTGAGCACATAGCTGCGTGTGCCGCTGGGAGATTCCAGTACCACGCGTAGATCGGTCGGGTTGCGATGCGATGTGGCAAGCGACAGCTGCACGCCTTCCACCTTCATGGCCTGCGTGATGCGAATGCGCTGCTTCGCCGGCCGCGACGGTCCGCCAATCTGGCTTGGGGCGGCAGTAGACGCAATCCAATGAGAGTCTCGCGCTGGAGGAAGTGGCTTGAAGTAGCTCGCTTTGTAGACTGCTTCGGCACCATCGGTCAGGCCGAATCCATACCAGTTGCTGAAGCGATGCCCAGCCGCATTCGTGATCCAGCCCGGATCGATCACGCTGCCCTGATAGGTGGCGCGCGGTTGTTGTGGGTCGACCTGGCGCGCGGTGGTGGCCAGGATGTATTTCACGTCGCGGGCGCTGAGGCCGGGATTGACGCCCAGCATGAGGGCGGCGACGCCGGACACGGTCGGCGCGGCGGCGGAGGTGCCGTTGAAGCGGGCAGTGTAGGTACAGCTGGGGTCGATCCTGGAGCTGCTGGTGTCCAGCGCATTGGCCGGATCAACGCCGCGATCCTGGTTGTAGCCCGCGGAACAACTGCTCAGGTCGGTCGTGACCAGTGCGGGGCCATACGCAAAGGGCACTGCTTCAGCGGGAACGCGTCCGCTCGGGTCAGGGACGAAGGCGCGTTGCATTCCGATCAGGCCGCCAAGGCCGGACACCCATAGCGCGGAACCGGGGGAAGAATACGCTGCGCGTTTGCCGCTGGCATCGACGCTTGCGACGGTGATGGTGTCGAACAGGTTGTTGAGTGGGTCCAGATTGGCCAGCCCGCAGCCGACCCCTGCCGCGCGGGCGCGTGGTCCACAGAGGTCGCGTACGTTCCCGTCCTGATCCGGCATCTGCAGACTGAGGAAATCGTTGCCCCCGATCTTGACGTAAACGGCTCCCAGTCCACTGCGGGTCGAGCGCATCAGTGCCGCCCACGACTCTTGCTCCTGTTGCGGGAAATCCACATAGAACGAGACCGGCTGGCCCCAGCTGTTGTTGAAGATATCGATGTTTCGACCTTCCGGCCCATCGCCCCAGGCATAACGCACGCTGGCCAGGTTCCTGGACGAGTCGCGGGCGTCGAAGTCAAACCCTGCAAGCCTGGCTTCAGGCGCCACGCCGCGGCCACCACGCCCGTTCCAACCAACGGCCGCGACAATGCCCGCGACCGCAGTGCCATGCGCCATGAAAGGGTCGGTGGGGGTCACGTCATGGGAGCCGGTCTCGAAGTTGTACGAGCCGTTCGGAATGATGTTGTCAGCCAGATCTTCATGACCAAGTTCCAATCCGTCATCCACCACGCCGACACGGACGCCTTTGCCACGAATTCCAAGGGAATGCAGGGCGTCCACATCCATATCCACGCCTGCGACCGGGCGGATGTCGCCGATGACCTGCTGTCCCTGATTCGATATGTGCCACTGATACCGCACCAGCGGATCGTCGGCGCTCGTACGCGACGCGGTGGCCGGAGCGGCGGCCACTGCCGTGTACAGTGGGGCGCCGATCAGCAGCGCGCCAACCATGGCCCCGCGGTGATGCTTGCGAACAAAGCTCATGCTGTTCTCCGATCGATGGCCGAATGCGTGGGAGCGAGCAAGGGGAGTGACTGGCAGATGGGCTCTCCGCTCGATTGCCGCGCGGTGGACGGATGCGTCCGGGGAGTGGTCCGCCGCGTGCTTGCTCCAGGGCTGGCCGGATGTCTGCTACATCGGTTGCACAACCGACTGTTGCACCACCAGCGCCGCCTGCGTGCCGGGCATGTTGGCGCGCAGACGGGTCAAGGCCTGCTGCGTCTTTTCGATCGACGGATAGGCGATCACTGCGCTGTTGTCGATCGTCGAGGCGTAGACGATGCGCCCACCGGAGCTGCTTGCCAGCGCACTGGCGGTGTTTGGCGTGGTGTCGGTCAACTTGAGCTGTGGCTGGACCAGCACGACGCGTCCATTGCGTTCGTTCACCGCTGCGGCAATGGCGCGTTCTGCCGAGGCCGTAGGTGTGGACGCAAGCCTGGACGCGCCACGTGCAGCGCTGGTTGACGGAAGTACAACGGCATAGGGGCCGATTCGTGCGGCAACCTTGCCATCGATTGTTGCTGTGCTGCTTACGCGCACCCTGGCGGCAGAGGCGGGAGCAGCGTTTAACCGGTCGTTCGGCACTGGTTCGGAGACCACAACGCCAGGCAGCATGCGATAGGTATCGTTTCCGGATTTGAATCGCTCGCCGGTGGCCGCTGCACTGAGCGCCTGGGCATCCATGTACTGGCCGGCATGCGCGAATCCGCACGCGGCCAAGGACGCAACAAGTAACGAAGTAAGGAGGATGCTTTTCATGTCAGTGTCCCAGGATGCGAAGTTTGAAATTCTGCAGCGCCGCGGTGGTCCCCGGCTCGCTCATGTCGGTGACTTCCAGAGTCCACACGCCTTGCGCGCGCTCATCGAGAAAAGCGTTGGTGGAGGTGAGATCGATATAGAACCCGGTCTTCGCGTACGCGGCGGGATCCAGTACCGAGAATGGGGTGACGACGTAGCTACGCGTTCCGCTGGGAGACTCCAGTACCACGCGCAGATTGGTCGGATTGCGATGTGATGTGGCAAGCGACAGTTGCACGCCTTCCACCTTCATTGCCTGAGTGATGCGAATGCGTTGTTTGGCCGGTCGCGCGGGGCCTCCGATCTGGCTCGGGGCGACGGTAGATGCAACCCATTGGGTATCGCGCACCGCAGGCAGTGGCTTGAAATACCGGGCCTCGTAAACGGCTGCAGCGCCATCGGCCAGGCCAAATCCGTACCAGTTGCTGAAGCGATGCCCGGCCGCATTGGTGATCCAGCCTGGATCGATCACACTGCCCTGGTAGACCGCGGCGGGCTGCCAGGGATCTATCTGGCGCGCGGTCTTGGCCAGGATGTATTTGACATTGCGCGCGGTCAGGCTCGGGTTGGCGCTCAATATCAGTGCCGCGACGCCGGAGACGGTGGGCGCTGCTGCCGATGTGCCGTTCATGACGGCGTTGTAGTTGCAGGAGGAATCGATCGTTGAGGCGCTACCGCTAAGCGCGTTCTCTGGTGTCACCCCATTGATATTGTCACCAGCGCTGCAACCGCTGAGATCGGTGGTGACAATGGCCGGGTCGTAGACGAACGGTGCGGTCTCGGGGGAGGAGGTCTGAGCCGCGTTGGGAGAGAACTTGCGCTGGTATCCAAACTCTCCGCCCAGGCCGGAGATCCACAACGCCGAACCGGACGACGAGTAGGAAGCGTGCTTGCCTGTGGCGTCCACGCTGGCAACCACGATGGTGGCAGGAACATTGTTGAGTGGATCGACATTGGCGAGCACGCATCCGACATTCAAGGTGCGTGACAAGTCGCTGCAGAGATTGACAATGTTGCCCTCTGCATCGCGGGTACGAAAACGCCTGAAAACGCCTCGGGTGCGACGCCGCGACCGCCACGGCCATTCCATCCAACCGCAGCGATGATGCCTGCGACCGAGGTGCCGTGACCGAAATCCGCGTCAGTTGGGGTAGGGTCGTGCGACCCGTTGCCAAAATTGTGCGAGCCATTCGGGATGATGTTGTCGGCGAGATCTTCGTGGCCGATCTCCAGGCCGTTGTCCACCACGGCCACGCGCACGTTACGCCCGCGAATGCCCAACGCATGCAGCAGATCCACATCCATATCGACCCCGGGCACGGGGCGACGGTCGCCGATGACCGCCTGCCCCTCGTTGGAGAGATGCCACTGATAACGCAGCAATGGATCGCCTTTGGCCTCGCCGGTACGCGCAAGGTTTATCGGCTGCACGGCGGCGGCCAGCATGGGAAGCGTTCCGCCCACCAATGCGCTGATGATCAGCGCGAGGTGTCGCCTACGACGTAATTTCATTGAGAGTCGCTCCAATCAAAGAGATGGCAGAGTCAAGTGACACAGACACCCATCCGGCCGATCGGTAATCGGTCAGATGCGGCTCAATCGCACAGGTAGTTCGGCCGTCAGGCCCGCGGTGGCGACGTTGGTGTCGGTGTCATGCGTTCGCGCGGCCGGCCGCGTGAGGAAGATCAGCCCGCGGCTATGTGGCGCGGCGGTGTGCTGGATGCACGCAAGGCATCCGGTGGCGTTTGCTGGAAGCGGGCGAATCCAGGAAGGCGGCAACAGGCGTCATGTCCATGTGTCTCGAAAGAGCCGGAAGAGCGCATCCGTGTTGAATGGTGGATGCGACAGGTCATCGATCGGCTCCCCTGTGCGCGCCTGCGCAGCCGATGCTGGCGATGAGAAAGCACCGGCAGCACCTCGATTAAAAGTGGGGTGCGTCCTGCTCGCAAGGCGAGCAATCAATGCAGCGTGCGTGACCGATCACGCACTTCGCGTCAGTTCTGCGCAATCGCGCATCCAAAGCGAAGTGGGCGGACGCGAAATCGTGTTTGCGTCCGCTGGTTTCTGTAATTGCGATATGCAAAAACAATCGTGAGATGCGGGTTGTCTTCGCATTCCGGGGCATCTCGGGCCGGCCCTGACAACCGCCGCGATCGAATGGCCGCGAAGGCGTAACGGCTGATCAGCTGCCAGAGGCAGGCATATGCCGTGCCTGCGTTTCCGCTTTGCACGTTCAAGGACTCGGCGGCGCGCCCACATGTCGACCGCGCGACGGTCCTGGACTGCCGCGCGGGATAACGCCTTGGCTTGCTTACCAGCGATAGGCCACCGACATCTGGTACTGCCGCCCGGCGATCGGCCGGCCCATGAACACGCCGCCGGTGGCCGCACCGGGCACGCGCACATTGCCTTCGGTCAGCCCCAGCGTATCGGTGACGTTGCTGCCGCTGGCGGTCACTTCCCAATGCTCGCCCACATGCAGGTTGGCGCCGATATCCACCATGTCGTAGGACGGCAGGCGCTGGCTGTTGGCCAGGTCGGCGAAGCGATCGCCGATGTAGGAGTAGGTGGCGAACAGCTTGAGGTCGCCGAACGGCAGCATCCAGTAGTAGCTGGGCGTCACGCGGAACTGCCGCTTGGGCTGGCGCATCACCTGGTTGCCGGTGAACTCGCGGTAGTTGCGGTATTTCGCATCCAGCCACACGCCGGTGCCGGCCAGCTCGAAGCCGCCGAACGGGCGGATGGCGCCTTCCACCTCCAGGCCGCGCGCGCGCGAATCCCCAACGGTGGTGAAGTTCTCGCCATTGGCCAGAAACGCCTGGAATGGCGAATTCTTGAAGGTGTTGTAGAACGCGGTGAGATACAGGTCGTAGCTGCTGGCGCCGGACTTGAGCCCGAGTTCGTACTGATCCACGTCCTGCACGCGATTCTGGCCATCGCGCAGATTGTCGAAGCCGGGGGACTTCACCCCCGAGTTGACGCGGGCGAACAGGCTGTTGCTGTCGTTGAGCTTGAAGTTCAGGCCCGCCGTCCACGAGAACGCTTCATCGTCCTGGTCGATGCGGCGCGTGCTGGCCAGCGCCAGCGAGGTGGCGTTGTCGTACAGCGTGGCCGGGTTGCCGTCCAGGTCCACCGTGGCGGTGTCGTGCACGTCACCGGTGACGCTCTGGCGCTCGTAGCGTGCGCCCAGGTCCAGACGCAGCTGGTCGTTGATTTCCCATTCGTCGGCGACGAAGGCGGCGATGTTCTCGCCGTCGTAGTTGGCGCGCAGGTTGAAGAACGCGGTACTGGTGAAGCCCTGCCGCGTGGCCTGGCGCCCGTCAGCCAGATCCACGTCGATGCGGCGCGCGTTGTTTTGCGCGGTGAGCAGCATGGTGTTGCCCAGGTACCAAGTATCTGCGGAGGAATACCTGGCGTAGTACGTGCCTACGGTGAGCGTATTGCCGGCAAACAGTTCGCGGCTCAGGCGCAGGTCGTTGGTGACCGAGTTCAGGCGCTTGTCCACCGACCACCAGCCGGCTTCCAGCACCTGCTGGTTCGGATCCACCGCGCCGCCGCCGTTGGTGAAGCGGCCGCTGCCAGCGCTGCCATAGCCGGCGATGAAGTCGCCCAGCCGCTGCGGCGCATCCCCGGTGAACAGGGCATAGGTCGGCGCACTGCCGCTCATCACGTTGAAGCGGTCGGCGATGGTCCAGTCGCCGCGCTCCCAGTTCAATTCGCCGCCGAACACATCGATGTTGACGCCGCGCCCATCGGCCAGATCGCGCCGGATGGTCTGCCCGTTCGGTCCGACCAGCAGATCGACATTGCGGAAGTCGCGGCCGAGCAGGGTGCCGGTCTGCGCATTCAAGCCGGGGAAACTGGACAGGTCGTTGCCGTTGTTGCGCGACAGCAGCGGAATGGCGGTGTAGAAGGCGTTGTTGTCGTCGGTATGCCGCGCGTAGAACGCGACCTCGCCGCTGTCCCAGCGCTTGCTCAGCGTGGCGCTGAACTGGCCGCCCTTGTCGGCGGCGAACTGCGGGTCGCGCACGCCGTCGGTTTCGCGGAAGAACCCTCCCACGCTGTAGTACCAGCCATTGCCCATCGGCCCGCTGTTGAACACATCGATGCGGCGCAGGGCGTTGTTGCCGCCGGTCAGGCGCACGCTGCCTTCCGGTTCGTCCTGGCCTTTTTTCTGGATGAAATTGACCGTCAGCCCCGGCTGCCCGTTGGAGAAGATCGGGCTGGAACCGCCACGCAACACCTCCATGCGCTCGACCGTGTCGTCGACACGGAACAGCGTGGAATTTTCCAGAAACGACAGGCTTGGCGGCGGAAACAGCGGCGAGCCGTCCAGTTGCATGGTCACGAACGGCGCATCGCCTTCGGACGGCATGCCGCGCACGAAGATGTTGGCACCGGTGCCGCCACCGCTGGGCTCGGCCCATACGCCCGGCACGATCTTCAACAGGTCCGCGGTGCTCTGCGGCACGGCCTGCTGGATCTGCTCCGGGCTGGCGGTGGTGATCGAGAAGCTGGCATCGCGCTTGGCCAGGCCCTTGAAGCGCGCGGTGCCGCTGACGATTACCGCATCCAGCGTGGTGGCGTCGCTACGCGGCTCCGCGGTTGAGGATTGCGCATGCGCAACGGGCGCAAGCAGTGCGCCGATGGCAAGGGACAGTGCATAGCGGGGCATCGATGAGGTCATGAAAGCTCTCCTGAGATGGCGTCGCAGCTGGCAGCAATGCGCGCAGTCATGCACGCGCGGCCAAAGAGTGACCGGCAGCACGTGACAGAGGCCGGTAGCGCAACGCAACGACACACGTCGCGGTGTTGTTCTAACGGAGTTGCCGGCAAAAGCTGTTGTGCGCCGCGGCAACCCGCGCAGGCGACGTACTCGCCATTGATCGAGGCAAGGCGCCAAACAGCAGGTGCGCATCGCACGCGTGTCGATGTCGGCTTGCATGTGGCGCTGTTCCGCGCGCCATGGCGGCAACCGATGCTGCGATCCATCGCGGCAGCACGATGGCCTTGCGCAGGTCACGCCAAGCACCATGCAACGGTGGAGGGCTGCAGGCAGGCGCGCGCTTGCGCCCGCTCTACGCTGCTGCTGCGCGGACTGGTGCCGCTTCCCGGATCGGCAGGTTGATCAGTGCGGCCACCACCGCCAGCAGCATGTCGGCGTACCACATCCAGCTGTAGTCGCCGAAGCGCTCCAGCGCCAGTCCACCCAGCCACGCACCGAAGAAGCCGCCGATCTGATGCGACAACAAGGTCAGGCCGAACAAGGTGCCCAGGTAGCGCGGGCCGAACAGTTTGCCGATCAAGCCCGCCGTCGGCGGTACCGTGCCCAACCAGGTAAAGCCCAGTGCTGCGGCAAACAGGTAGAAGGTCAGCGGCGTCGGCGGCGCGATCAGGTACAAACCGCTCAGCAGCGCTCGGCTGGCATACAAGGCGCACAGCAACCACTTCATGCGGATGCGTTCGCCGAGCTTGCCGGCGACCAGGCTGCCGGCCACGTTGAACAGGCCGATCAGTGCGATCGATACCGCCGACACGCTGGCGGGCAGGCCGCACAGTGCGATTTCGCCGGGCAGGTGCGTGACCAGGAACGCGATGTGCACGCCGCAGGTGAAAAAGCCCAGGTGCAGGCACCAGTAACTGCGATCGCGCACGGCCAGGCGCAACTGCGCACCCAGGCCGATGTCGTCGTTTGCCATCGACGTGCGCGCGTCCGGCGGCGGCGATCGGCGGCGCAGCGGCCAGGCCAGCGGCAAGGTCAGCAACGAGATCACTGCCAGGCCGGTCATCGCCCTGGCCCAGCCGGCGGCACCGATCATCAGCTGCACCAATGGCGCAAACACGAACTGGCCGAGCGAGCCGCCGGCATTGATCAGCCCGGCCGCGAACGAGCGCCGCTCCGGCGCGATACGGCTGGCGGTGGCGCCGATCAGTACCGAAAAACTGCCGGCGCCCGCACCGGCGGCGGCCAGGATGCCCAGCGAGACGATCAACCCCCAGTCGCTGGCCATCCACGGGCTCAGTCCCAGGCCCAGCGACAACAGCACGCCGCCGAACAGCAGCACCGGCAATGGACCACGCGCATCGGCAATCGCGCCGAACACCGGCTGCACCGCGCCCCAGACCAGTTGCCCCACCGCCAGCGCGAAGCTGATTGACGCGATGCCGATCCCGGTCTGGCGATGGATCGGCTCCACGAACAGGCCGGTGGTCTGGCGCGCGCCCATGGTCAGCATCAGCATGGCCGAGGCGGTGAGCAGCAATCCCCACTGCGCGCTGCTGCGGGCGCTCGCAGACGTGCTCATGCGATTGCACCCGCGTCCAGCGCCGCATCCAGTTGCATCAGCGTGGCATGCAACTGCTCGGTGCAGGTGCTGCCGAACAGTGTTTCCAGCTGCGTCTGTGCGCGTTGCCAATGCGGCAACGCGCGCATCAGCAGTCCGCGCCCGCTGCGGCTCAGTACCAGCACTTTCTGGCGCGCATCGTCGCCGCGGCGTGCCTGCACCCAGCCTGCCGCCAGCAAGGGCTTGAGATTGCGCGTCAGTGTGGTGCGATCCATGCCCAGCGAGTGGGCCAAGGCACCCAACGGCTGTGCGCTGACCAGCCGGCGCAGGATCGAGTATTCGTTGAGGCTCAGCCCGACCTGCGCCAAGGCATGGTCGTACAGCTGCGAGGTGCGCCGTGCGGCGCGACGCAAGTGGAAGCAGGTGCAGCGGCTGGTCTCGGACATGCGGTGCTCCACGAGGACATTCGCACTTTGCGTGCATATGCACGTATTGGCAAGTGCGTGGAGAACGTGGTTTTTTTAGTTGAAGCACGGCCCAGGCCGGCAGTCCTGCCGGCAGAAATGACGAGGCCGCCCGAAGGCGGCCTCGCTTTTGACGGCGGGAGAGAGGCACCGTCAGAAGAACATGCGCACGCCGAACGAGGCGCTGCGGCCGGGAAGCATCACATCGTCCTTGAGGAAGGAGGTATGCACGCGTGCGTCCTGGTTGGTCAGGTTGTTACCGTCCAGGAACACTTCCCACGCATTGCTGCCGCGGTCCACGTGGTAGGCCAGATGCGCATCGACGAAGGTGTAGCCATCGGTCGGGGTTTCGTTCACCGCCACCTTGTCCTGCTTCATGGTACGGGTGGCGCCGAGCGAGGCGCGCCATGCATCGGCATTCCAGCGCATCTGCGCGCCGACCCGGCCCGGTGCGATGCGCGGCAGGTTGCCGCCATCCTTCAGGCGTGCACGCACGGTGTCGCCGAATACGCGCAGGTCCCACGCGCCAGTGTCGTTGTCGGCCAGATGGAAGGTGGCCTCGCCTTCGAAACCGTGGAAGACCGCATCGTTCTGCGTCCACTGGCGGATCGGCAGGAAGTCGTTGTCCTCTTCGTTGAACCATTGGCCGCCGGTATCGACGATGTAGACGAAGTCGTTGTAGCGGTTGTAGTACGCGGCGATCTTGGCATCCACCCATGCGTTCTGGAAGTTCAGGCCCAGCTCGGCCTGGTTGGCCTTTTCGGTCTTCAGATCCGCATCGCCGATCTCGTAGGCGAGGGTGGCGATGTGGGGGCCGTTGGCGAACAGCTCCTCCTCGGCCGGCGCGCGTTCGGCGTGGTCGAGGTTGGCGGTCAGGCGCCATTGTTCGTTGAAGCGGAAACCGCCGCTGGCCGAGAAGCTGGTCGGGGTGAAGTCGCGGTCCACGCCGATGTCGGTCTGGTACTTGACCTTGTCCACGCGCGCGCCGATTTCGGCGGTGACGCGGTCCCAGCTGTTGCGCGCAACGCCGAACACGCCCAGCGAGCGGGTGTCGGTCTTGGGGACGAAGGATTCTTCGCCCACTGCCTGGAAGGTGGTGTCGCTGCCCTGCAGGCCGAACGCGGTCTGCCAGCCGCCGCCAAAGGTGAAGGACGCTTCCACACGGCCTTCGTTGGCGCGCTTGGTGAACACGGTGCCCACTTCGGCGCCTTCGAATTCGGTATGCGCGTAATCGGTGTGGCCGAAGCTGTAGCGCAACGCACTGCCTTCGCCCCAGGGATCGGTCAGCCCGCCCTTGAGGTCGTAGCGGTCCTGCTGCAGCTTCAACGACACCCCGCGCTCGCCGATCGACAGATCGCCCGGCTCACCGGGGTTGCCGTAGTTGTCGCGGAAGCGCGAGGCCGACAGGCCGACGAAGCCCCAGTCGCCGGACAGCGAGGCGCCGACCGAGCCGACCTTGGAGTCGATCCAGGAATTGGCCTGGCGTCCTTGCGGGGTGTCGTAATCGTTCTGGTTGCGGTACACGCCGTCGGCATGGATCGACAGGCCGCTGCCGTTGCCGGCATCGACGCGGAACATGTCGGTGTTGCCGTCCTTGTCGCCGCCGTCGAAGCGCACTTCGGCGCGGCCGCTGAAGCCGTCCACCGGCGTTTCGGCAATGCGTCCGTCGACCACGTTGACCACGCCGCCGATCGCGCCGGAGCCGTACAGCAGCGTGGACGGACCCTTGAGCACTTCGATCTGGTTGGCCAGGAACGGCTCGATCGCCGGCGAGTGATCCTGGCTGACCGTGGACACGTCCTGGGTGGACAGGCCATCGCGCAGCACCGCCACGCGCGGGCCGTCCAGGCCACGGATGATCGGCCGGCCGACGCCGGGGCCGAAGTTGGAACTCTGCACGCCGGGCAGGCTGGCCACGGTCTCGCCCAGGCTGGAACTGCGCACTTCGTCCAGACGTTCGCCCGCCAGCACCTCGACCGGGCGGCTCAACTCGCCGGCCGCATCGCGCAGCGGGCTGGCGGTGACGACGACCTTGTCCAGGTCCTTGATGTGGCGGCCACTGGAAGCGGTGGCGTCGTGGCGCGTGTCCGAGCTGGGCGGGGTCTGCGGGTCGGCAACTGCCGGCGCATCGGCGGCCATGGCCAGGGCGGGAGTCAGCAGGCTGGTCAACGCCAGCGAGAGCGTGGAGCGGCGGAACGAGGAAGCGAGGCGAGGGTGCATGGCGGGCCGGACTCTGTGATTGTTACTTTATATCAATGGTAGGGCGCAGCTTGGCCACTGCGCCGACGGCGGGACCCGCCCACCTGCGCGATGCAGCGGTGCGGGTCTGGAACGAGGAAGATGTTATATTATTCCACGTCGCCGCGAGCCCCTGCTGGAAGTCATG
Organism: Xanthomonas campestris pv. asclepiadis; assembly: GCF_020784175.1. Lineage (GTDB taxonomy): Bacteria > Pseudomonadota > Gammaproteobacteria > Xanthomonadales > Xanthomonadaceae > Xanthomonas > Xanthomonas campestris_D. The sequence continues at coordinate 98,432 of NZ_JAJGQM010000008.1, read as the reverse complement.
CCTCTACCGTCTCTTCGCCATGTGCTTGACCGCTTCGGTGCGACCGGTTCGCTGCTGTGCGCCGTGCATTGCGCGGTGCTGCCGCTGGTGCTGGCCCTGGCGCCGTCGCTGGGCCTGTCGTTCTGGCTGGGCGATGGGGTCGAACTGGCCATCGTGGTGTTCGTGACGCTGCTGGGCTTGTTCAGCCTGGTACTGGGTTATCGCCGCCACAAGGCGCTGCATGCGCTGGCGCTGTTGCTGCCGGGCTTGCTGCTGCTGTGGGCCGGCCTGCTGTACGACCCGCTGCACCACGCGCTGGTGCCGCATGCGGTGGTGATGACCCTCGGTGGCGCGCTGGTCGGCATCGCCCATCTGGTCAATCTGCGTCTGAACCACGGGCACGCCCACGTCCACGACGCCAGCTGCGCCCACTAGTCCAGGCTGCGCGGGCAGGGGCCTCCGTGGTAGGCTTGCCGGCCTTGCGCGAGGGCGCCGCCGGCGTAAACCTCGCCAGACCCGTGTTCAGCGCGGGGATTTTGTATTCAGTATTCACATTCAGGAGTCGACGAACATGGGTAAGGGTGACCGCAAGACCGCCAAGGGCAAGCGCTACAATTCCAGCTACGGCAATTCGCGTTCGCACGCGGTGAGCAAGGTTGTCGTGGGTGCAGCTGCCCCGGTTGCCAAGAAGGGCGTGGTCAAGGCGCCGGCCAAGAAGGCTGTCGCCAAGAAGACCGTTGCCAAGGCCGGCTGATCCCTAGCCCGCTTCGCGACACCAGAACGCGGCGCTTGCGCCGCGTTTTTTTATGTCCGGCATCGGCGAAAACGCGCGCTGCAGCGCGTGCTCGAGCAGCCGTGCCGCTACCGGCCTGCGTCGAAGCGGCGATGTGTGCGCCGCTGGCGTCGGTTTGCGCACGGCACGGCAGCGCCGGCCGCAGTGCGCGGCGGTCATGGCCGGCATCTGCACACTGCGGTCGATCGACCCTGCGCCGCTCTCCCGCGTGCGGTGTTCAGTGCGTCGTTGCCGTAGCCGGCGAGGTGCGGGACGGCGTCGGCGCCAGCAGCTGTTCGGCCAGGCCGCGATAGATCGGCGTCCTGCACACCAGCCCGGACATGGCGCGCGCAATCAGCACGGTAGCCAGGATCGGCAGCAGCATCTGGCTGGTGTCGGTCAGTTCCAGCGAAATCACCGCCGAGGTCAACGGCGCCTGGGTCACGCCGGTCAGATACGCGCACATGCCCAGCAGCACGAAGGTGCGCGGATCCACGCCCGGCATCAGCACCGACAGGTTGTGGCCGATGCCGGCGCCCACCGCCAGCGCCGGCGAGAACAGCCCGCCCGGAATGCCGGCCAGGTACGAGACCAGGTTGGCCAGCAGCTTCATCAGCCCGAATTCGTGGCCGACCACCGCGTGGCCCTGCACCAGACTACGCGCCTGCTCGTAGCCGGTGCCGAATGCGCCTTGCCCGAACACCAGCGCCAGGCCGACCAGGGCCACCCCGCACAGCGCGGCCAGTAGCACCGGATGGCGCTGGCGCAACGTCGCCAGCCAGCGTGGCTTGCCGCTGACGCTGGCCAGTACCAGGCGCGCAAAGATGCCGCCGAGCAGGCCGGCCACGGCGCCGCAGAGCGCGATCGCCAGCCAGGCCTGGCCCAGCGGCAAGGCCACCGCCACCTTGCCGAAATAGGTGTAGTTGCCCAACAGGCCCAGCGACACCACGCCGCCGACGATCACCGCGGTCAGCAGGGTGCCGGAGAAGCGGTGTTCGAAGCGCCCGCTCAATTCCTCGATCGCAAACACCACCCCGGCCAGCGGCGTGTTGAACGCCGCGGCGATACCGGCCGCGCCGCCGGCCAGCAGGAAATGCGAGAGCTCGCGCGGATCGTGGAAGCCGAACCAGCGCCCGAACACATGCATCAGGCTGGCGCCGACGTGCACGGTGGGGCCTTCGCGTCCGACCGAGGCGCCACCGAGCAGCGACAAGGTGGTCAGGGCGAGCTTGCCGATCGACACGCGCAGCGACAGATTGGTCTGGCGGAATGCCGCGTCGTCATGTTCCAGCGCCGCGATGACCTGCGGGATGCCGCTGCCACGCGTCGGCCGCATCGCGCCGGAGGTGAGCCAGGCCAGCAGGGCGAAGATGCCCGGCGTCAGCAGCAGCGCCCACCAGATCGAATGCGCGGTGATGCGCTGGAACAGCTGGAAGGCGGCGTCGCTGGCCTTGGCGAACACGATCGCCACCAGTGCCACTGCAATGGCGCCACCCCAGAGTGCGGCGCGGCGACGCCAGCCTTGGCTGGACAACAACGGCCGCAGCCGAAGCCGGCGCGGCGAGGGATCAGGAGCAGACATGGCGCCATTGTCGCATCCGCACAGCGCGGCCGCGACGCGTCACTCAGCGGCCGGCGGCACGCGCAGGGCCGGCAGCAGTGTGGCGGGATTTCCATCATTGGGCGCGGCAGGAATGCCCAGCAGCCGGGTCATCAGCGCATACACATCGACGTTGTCGAAACCCGGCAAGGTCGTGCCCTGCGCCAGATCCGGGCCCTGCGCCAGGAACACCGCGCGCATCGACGGCAGTGCCGGATCGAAGCCGTGCGAACCGCGCATCTGATCGCGCGGGCGCTTGGCCAGTTTGTCCGGGAACAGTGCATCCCAGCCCTCGTGCATTTGGCACACGATCGGCGGAATGCGCGGATGCGTACCGTAGTGCCAGCGTGCGGGCAGCGCCGCCTTGCGCCAGCAGTCGTACTGCGCATGGGCGCCGAGCAGGCCGGCTTCGGCGCGGGCCTGCTGTCCCGGCAACGGCGCAAAGCCGATCACCTGCCCGTCGGTCACGGCAGTGGCGATGTCTGGCCGCGCCATGTCTTCCACGCTGATCGCATGCCCGGGCGCCACCTCGGCCATGCCGTGGTCGGACACCACGACGATGTTGGTGCGCTCGCGGGTGCCGTTGCGCTGCATGCCGGCCAGCAGCCGGCCGATCGCGCCATCCACCGCACGCACGCTGTCGGCGTATTCGCGCGACTCCGGGCCGTGGTCATGGCCGGCTTCGTCCACGTGTTCGAAGTACAGCGTGACCAGGCGATTGCTGGCGGCGCCGGAGGCGGCCAGCCAGCCCAATACCTCGTCCACGCGCGCGTCCAGACTGGTGCCTTCTTCGTAGTGGCGCCAACGCGTGGGGCGCACGCCGCCGATCGCCGCCTCGCTGCCGGGCCACGACCAGGTCGCGGCATGCAGACCGTGCGTTTCCGCGCCGACCCACAGCGGCTCGCCGCCCCACCAGCGCGCATCGCCGACGGCCTCCGGCTTGCTCAGCCAGACGCTGCCCAGCGTCGCATCGCGCATGCTGTTGTGCACGATGCCGTGGTGATCCGGGCGCAGGCCGGTGACCAGCGTGTAGTGATTGGGAAAGGTCAGCGACGGATACGACGGCGCCATCCAGCGCGCACGCACGCCGTCGTGTGCCAGTTGCGACAGAGTCGGTGTGATGCCGCGATCGAGCATGTCCGCGCGCAGCCCGTCGATGGAGATCAGCAGCACGCTGTGCGGTAAATCGCTGTGCGGTACGCCTGCCGACGCGGGCGCCGCCGGGACGGGCGCTGGCGTACTGCGCAAAGGGGCGTGAGAACTGCAGGCCGCGAGCAGCGCGAGCGCGGTCGCGGTGAACACAAAACGTCGATCGATCATCGCCGCAGTTTACGGCCTGGCAATGACGTCGCGAAGTCAGCGCGTGCCGGCGGCGGATGCGGGGAACAGATCGTCGGCCGCTGCGCTCTGGCGCGGCGACCAGCCTTCCAGCTGCAACAAGGCCTGCTTGGTCGGCAGGCCGCCGCCGAAGCCGGTCAGCGCACCGTTGGCGCCGATCACGCGGTGGCAGGGCAGCACGATCGGGAGTGGATTGCGGCCGTTCGCAGCGCCGACCGCGCGGCTGGCGGCCGGGCGTCCCACCGCGTGCGCGAGTTGCGCATAGCTCCAGGTCTGCCCGAACGGAATCTGCGCCAGTGTGTGCCAGACCTGCAGCTGGAATGGCGTGCCGGTCGGTGCCAGTGGCAGGTCGAAGCTGCGCCGCCCGCCATACAGATAGTCGAGCAATTGCTCACGTGCCTCGCGCACCAGCGGCGCATCAGGGTCGTGCTGCCAACGCGCGCGGCCGACCGCGTCGTAGCGGTTCTGCGCGAACAGGATGTGGTGCACGCCGGCAGCATCGGCGGCCACGCTGAGCGCGCCGATTGGCGAGGGAAAGGTGTCGTACTGCAATGTGCTCATGGGCGGGTGTCCTTGTGATCGACAGCGAGATGCCAAAGGTGCAATACGGCGTAGGCGCGCCACGGCCGCCAGGCCTGCGAGCGGGCTTCGGTGGCGCGCTCGCTCAGGCGCTCGGGCGTGCCGAGCACCTGCTGCAGGATCAGGTCGCCGGCCGGAAACGCGTCCGGATGCGAGAGCGCACGCATGGCGATGTAGTGCGCGGTCCACGGCCCGATGCCGGGCAAGGCCGTGCAGGCGGCGACGAACTCGGGCAGGCGCTGGCCGGCGCCGAAATGCAGCCGCCCTTGCACACACGCCGAGGCCAGCGCACGCAACGTGGCGGCGCGTGCACGCGGCAGGCCGAGTTGCTCCAGCGGCGCCTCGGCCAGCTGTGCCGGAGTCGGAAAGATGCGGTCCAGGCCGGGCGGCATCTCCACGTGATGGCCGCCATGCCGATCGACCAGCCGCGCGGCCAGCGTCGCCGCGCCGGCCACGCTGATCTGCTGGCCCAGCACGGCGCGCACGGCCACTTCGAAGCCGTCCCAGCCACCCGGCACGCGTAGGCCGGGGCGGCGCGCGATCGCCTCGGCCAGCAGCGGCTCGGCCGCCAGCGTGGCGTGCACCGCCTGCAGGTCTGCATCCAGATCGAACAGCCGGCGCACCCGCCGCACGATCTGCGGGATCTGGCGCGGGTCGGTCGCGCCGATGCGCAGCAGCAACTCCGCACGCTGCGGCGCCGCGCTGACCTCGATCAGCGTCGCGTTGCCCGGGGTGCCGATCACGCGCCGGTAGCCGCTGGCGTCGACCTGCTCGATACCCGGAATCGCGCGGCGCTGCAGAAACGCCAGCATCGCCGGCAGGTCCAGCGGCGGGCGATAGCCCAGGCGCAGGGTCAACTCGCCGCCTGGGACCTCCGCGCGCTGCTTGCGCAGCGCCGACGGCGGCATCCCGCAGCCTTCCAGGAACGCGGCGTTGAAGCGACGCAGGCTGTTGAAGCCGGCCGCCAGTGCGACCTCGGTGACCGGCAACGCGGTCTCGGTGAGCAACTGCTTGGCCAGCAGCAGCCGGCGCGTGCCATGCACCTGGATCGGGGTGGCACCGAGCTGCTGCACGAACTGCCGCTGCAGCTGGCGTGCGCTCAGGCCCACCGCGTCGGCCAGGGTCTGCACCGGCTGCTCCTGCAGGGCACCGTCGGCAATCATCGCCAGTGCGCGTTGCACGCTCTCTTCGCCCAGATGCTGCTGCGCCTGCGGCGACAGTTCGGGGCGGCAGCGCAGGCAGGGCCGGTAGCCGGCGGCACTGGCTGCCGCCGCGCTGGGGTAATAGCTGATGTTGCCCGGCTTGGGCGGCGGCGCCGGACAGACCGGCCGGCAGTAGATGCCGGTGCTGCGCATCGCGGTGAAGAACAGCCCGTCGAAGCGCGCATCGCGCGCCAGGCGGGCGCGGTCGCATTGGAGTCGGTCGGGCGTGGCGGTCTGCATGGCGCCAGTCTATGCGCTCACTCCAGCCGCGGCTGGCCGTTTTCGGACAGGGTTGCACCGCGCCTGTGTGTTCATGGCAGGGTCAAACGGTGGGCCCGTTCAGCCATAGACTGAGGGTGATCTCCGTCGCGGTCTGTTGCCTGACATCATGCTGAAACTGCTCTGCCTGTCCCTTTCCTGTGTCCTGGCGCTGGCGGCCTGCGACCGCACCGGTACCTCGGCCGATGCCGCCGCCACGCAACAAAGCGGCGCGGGGCAGGGCGATGGCGACCATATGGTGTCGGTGGATACACCCGAGCCGGTGGCGCCGCCGCGGCCGCGTGCACAGGCGGGCGAAGCCGGCTGGCCGCAGGCGGAGCTGGCCGCGGGCAAGGCCTGGATCAGTTGCGCCACCGATTACAGCAGCGACGCCGGCGATGGCACGCTGCTGCCGGCGCTGGACCGCGCCAGCGTGGAGGCAGCGCTGGCGCCGTGTCGCGACACCGGCCTGCTGCGGGTGCGCTATGCCGGCAAGATCAACGCCGGCTTCGCTGCGTTGGTGTGGCGGCTGGCCGCGGTGGCCGAGCAACTGCGGCTGCCGCATCGCATCCTGGACCTGGATTCCAGCGGCGGGCAGGTGGAAGCGGCGATTCGCGCCGGCGATGTCATCGGCGAATCCAACTGGACCATCTGGGTGCGCGAGGGCTCGATCTGCCACAGCGCCTGCGTGTTCGTGCTGGCCGCCGGCGACAACCGCCTGGTGGCTGGCAAGGTCGGCATCCACCGCATGATGCGGATCAGTTCCAAGGCCACCTCGCGCGCGGAACTCAATCGCGAATTGCGCGAGGTCTACGGCAACGTCAAGGATTATCTGGAGCGCAACGGCGTGGCGGTGGCGGTGGCCGACCTGATGATGACCGTGCCCAACCGCAGCCTGCGCCTGCTGACGATGGACGAGCTGCGCGAGTACGGGCTGGATGGCACCAACGCGGTGCAGGACGACCTGGAGCGCATCCGCCAGATGCGCAAGTGCGGCGACGCCTTCGTGCGCCGCAAGGACGCGTTTCTGGTCGCCTTCGATCACAAGTGCAAGGGCGAAGGCGCCGATCTGGAGGCGGTCAATGCCTGCGGCCTGGCCTTGAAGCAGCGCTTTGGTTTCCCGGATGCGGCCTGCCCGGAAGAAAGCCCGTTGGCCGAGACCGATGCCGCCGCGTTGCCGGCGACCGCCGCACCGGAGGCCGCGGCGGCGGTCGATGCAGCGCCGGGCGCATCGACCGCCGCGCCAACCGAGGCACCGGATGCAGCACCGGACGCGTCAGCCGCTGCCGAGCCAGCGCCGGGCCCCGCCCAGGGCGACGGCTGAGCTTCACGCGCACCGCACTGCCGGCTGCCTATGGTCGCGGCATATCACGGAGCCGGGGGGCGACATGCTTGGAAAGACGAAAGGTGTTGCGCTGGCGTATCTGCCATCGGCTCTGCTGGTGCTGGCCGGATTCGGCGTGGCCGAACTGCTGCAGGTGATCGCTGCGGCCAGCCGGGTGCAGTGGCCGGCCACGCTGGCAGTGTGGCTGAGCCTGGTGGCGCTGATCGCGGCCATCGCCCGCGCGCTGTGGATCAGCTGGCGGCTATGGCGGCCGCGCGGTGTCGCGGTGGTTCCGCCCGGCGGCGACATCTGATTTTTGAGTCAAGGCGTGCGTTCCCGGTACCCGGCTCGCGCGTCGTTTGCACACTCACCTCAACATGCAGCGCAGGTCTTAAACTGCCGCGCCCGCCGCGAACCCTGCGGTAGTTCCCATCCGTTTGCTACGCACAAGGTCATCTGCCCCATGTTCCGTCCTCGTCTGCTTGCCGCGCTGCTGTTGGCTCCCTCGCTGGTCCTGGCACAACAGCCGCAGACCGCTGCACGTCCGGCCGCCGCTCCCCAGGCGGCACCCGCGGCCAGCTCGGCGCAGCAGGCGCAGCTGACCAAACAGAACACCGAGATGACCCAGGCGGCGTTGCGGGTGGCGCAGATGGTCGACGCCAACCAGGTGGCCTCGCTATGGGATGGCGCATCCAGCGTCGCCAAGACCGCGGTCAAGCGCGATGTCTTCGTGAGCCAGATCGGTGCCGAACGTGCACGCCTGGGTGCAGTGGTCGGACGCGGGCAGGGCTCGGTGACGCGGGTCAAATACGCCGCCGGCGCGCAGGTGCCCGAAGGCCTGTACGTCAACGTCAGCTTCCCGACCCGGTTTGCCAAGGCCCAGCAGCCGGTACGCGAGCTGGTGTCGTTCCGCCTGGACGAGGACAAGACCTGGCGGCTCGCCGGTTACAGCCTGCGCGCGTCGATCAAGTGATCTTGCAGCGCATCGGGAGACCAGCGTGGAACTGACCATCGAACTACAGATGCTGGGCTGGGCCATGGTGCTCGGTCTGGTGCAACTACTGGTCGCTTCGGCCAGCATGACCGCCCAGCGCGGGACCAAGTGGAATGCCAGCGCCCGCGATGGCGACGCCAAGCCCTTGACCGGCATCGCGGCGCGGCTGGATCGCGCATTTCGCAACTATCAGGAAACGTTCCCGATCTTCGCTGCTGCGGTACTGGCGGTGAGCTTTGCCGGCCGTACCAATGCAGATACCGCACTGGGTGTGCAGCTGTACCTGTGGGCGCGCGTGGCTTACGTGCCGGCGTATGCGGCAGGCATTCCTTATTTGCGCAGCGCAATCTGGGTGGTGTCGTTCTGGGGCATCGTCAAACTGGTGCGGGCGTTGCTGGGCTGGTGACGCAGGCCGGGCTGCGTGCGCGTAGCCTGTGGTTATTGGCTGAGAAAACGCAGCGACAAGCCGCACGTCCGTGACTGCGGTGGTCCGCCTGCTCGGTCGTTGCTTGATCCTGATCAAGGCCGGCCAGCACCACTGCCGTTAAACTGAGAGCCGCTACCAAGACGGCTGCGCTTACCGCCATGCTTGCGTGCTCGATGCGGCAGGTGCCACGCGGACATGCCGGTTGCTCTGCGCCGACCGCATCCAGCTGACCATTGCATGCGAGGTCTTGTTAGCTCCTCTGGGTCTTGGTGGTGAAGGAGCGTGGCATGCAATCGGTGGATATCGCAGTCATTGGTGCCGGACCGGTCGGCCTGAGTTTTGCGCGGTCGTTGGCCGGCAGTGGCCTGTCGGTGCTGGTGGTCGACCAGCAGCCACGCGCGCAGCTGGCCGAGCCGGCCTTCGACGGGCGCGAGATCGCGCTGACCCATGCCTCGCGTGCATTGCTGGAGCAACTGGGCATCTGGCCGCAGTTTCCCGCCGATGCGATCTCGCCGCTGCGCGACGCCCGCGTCATGGACGGACATTCGCACTTCGCACTGACCTTCGCCGCGGCCGCGCGTGGTGCCGGCGATCTGGGCTGGCTGGTGCCCAATCATCTGATCCGTCGCGCGGCCTGGCAGGCGGTGCAGGCACAAGCTGCGTTGGAGATTCGCTGTGCCTGCACGCTGCAGGCCGTGCAGCAGCAGCGCGACCGCGTGGTGCTGCAGTTATCCGATGGGGAAACGGTGTCGGCGCGCCTGCTGGTGGCGGCCGACAGCCGTTTTTCCAGTACCCGGCGCCTGCTCGGCATCGGCGCGCAGCTGCGCGATTTCGGCAAGACCATGCTGGTGTGCCGGATGAGCCATGCGCTGCCGCACCGGCATGCCGCCTGGGAGTGGTTTGGCTATGGCAAGACGCTGGCGTTGTTGCCGCTGCAGGGCAATCGCGCCGGTGCGGTGCTGACCCTGCCGCCGCGACAGGTGGAGGCCTTGCTGGCGATGGATGCGGCGGACTTCAGTGCGGCGGTGACTGAGGCGTTCGAGCATCGGCTCGGACCGATGCAGCAGGACGGCAGCCGGCATGCCTATCCGCTGGTGGCGGCCTATGCGCAGCGCTTTGTGGCCGCGCGCGCCGCGCTGATCGGCGATGCGGCGGTGGGCATGCACCCGGTCACCGCGCATGGTTTCAATTTCGGATTGCAGAGCCAGGCGCGCCTGGCCGAGCGTGTGTGCGCGGCTGCCGCCGCTGGGCGCGACATCGGGGCTGCGGCCCTGCTGCAGGGCTACGAGCGGGCGCACCGGCTGGCGACGCGGCCGCTGTACGAAGCGACCAATGCATTGGCCGCGCTGTATACCGACGACCGTGCGCCGGCCCGCCTGCTACGACGTGGCGCCTTGCGTGCGGCGCATGCGGTGGCGCCGTTCAAGCAGGCGATTGCGGCGCATCTGACCCAGCGCAGCGTCTGACGTATTGAAGTGGGAGCGGGGAGGCGCAGTGCGTGCAGCGCTGCGCTGTGGTCCCCATGCGTAGTGGCCTGCAACGGTGTTCGACGCGCGGGCGTGCAATGCGGTTATCGGCCCGTTCGCAGGTGCGCATGCGGCAATCAGGCGGGACGATCAGGCCGGATTTACATGAGGCCGGCTTTGATCAGGCGCGCCTCGGTCAGGCATGCAGCAATCAGGCCGGCGCGTTGACCCGCGCAACAATCGCATCGATCGCGGTGCGCGCATCGCCGCTGCGCAAGGCGTCTTCCAGCAGTGGAATCACCCAGGCGCAGCCGGCGTTGGTGACGTCTGCGCGCCAGCCGCCTGGCCAGCCTTCCAGCTCATGCAAGGCCAGCATGCTGCAACCGCCGCGCTCGGCATGACCACCACGGATCGACTGCTCGAACCAGAACGGCGTGTCCGAATCGACGTCGATCGAAAAGATGTAGACATCGTGGTCCGGATCGTCCGCCGAGGGCGCGTTGTTGCGCCAGCTGACCTGCACCACGCTCATTCTGCCGGCTCCGCATCGGGGTCCAGCGCCAGCACGCGGATCTCCACATCGTCCAGCTGCACGCGCTGGCCGGGGCGGATCTTGGCGGTCTTGCGCAGTTCCTGCACGCCATCGACGCTGACTGCGCCGCTGGCGACGATCGCCTTGCCCTGGCCACCGCTGTCGGCAATACCGGCCAGCTTGAGCAACTGGTTGAGTTCGATGTACTCGCCGTCCAGGTCGAATTCCAGAAATTGCATGGTGCGCTCGGTGACAGGAAGACGGCGATTATCCGCCCGTCGCAGCCGACAACACCACCGTGCCGAACGCAGCCCCGGCAGGTGGAGTCGGGGCAACAGCGCAACGCAGAGGCGCCAGCGGCGGACACGACGCCGGAGGCGCGGTGCGGCGCGGCACGCTTATTCGCGTCGAAAACGTGCAATTTCGTCCAGCATGCTTTCGGCGCGCACGACGCCGGGCCCGGCATGCGCGTTGTCGATGCGCTCCAGCCACGGATGGCGTTTGCGCTGCAGCCGTCGATAGCCGAACCAGGTGCCGATGCCGCCGAGCACGCCCACCAGCAGATTGAGCAGCAGCCAGTCGTGCGGCAGGGTCAGGCCGCTCAGCCCGCGCCAGCCGGCGTCGGCCACGGCCACCCACAGCACCCAGAACGCCACGCCCAGCCACGGGGCCACCCGCGTGCGCCAGCGCCGCAGCTGCGCGAGCGCGCGCTGCGTCGGCAGCAGCGGTCCGGCAAAGTCCAGTTGCGCCAGCAGCTGCAGCTGCCGTAGTGCGGAGATCGCCAGTGCAATGCTCCACAGCTGCAGCAGCACGCCGCCGATGATCGCCGCAACCTGATCGGTGTGGGCAAGCCAGCTGCGCGCGATCACGATGTGCAGCGCCACGGCGAACAGCAATTGCGCGGATTGGCTCAGCCACAGCGGGCGCAGGCTGGTGCGCGCCGCATGGCCACGCACCTGGCCGACGATGTGGCCGATCTGCGTGCTGTGCTGATCCAGGCGGTGTTCCATCGCGTGCCAGGCGCGTTGCATGTCGTCGAGTTCCATCGAGTGATCCTTGGGCGAAGTGGGTGGTCAGAGTTCGGCGCGGATGCGCGCCTTGAGGCGGCTGAGTTTCGTGGCGACATTGGTCTCGCTGATGCCGAGCACCTCGCCGATCTCGCGGTAGCTGTGCGCGTCCAGGTACAGCAGCATCAAGGCGCGTTCCAGCGGCGGCAGCTGGGCGATGAAGCCGTGGAGCGCGGCGACCTGCTGCGCGTGTGCCGGGTCGCGCGCCAGCGGGTCGGCGATGCTGTCGGCCACTGCCTCCAGCGGGAGCGGGTCCTGCGGCGCGCGGCTGCGGCCGCGCAGATCGCTGATCGCCACGTTCAAGGCAATGCGATACATCCAGGTGGAAAAGCGCCGGCCGGCGTCGTAGCCGGGAAATGCGCGCCATAACTGCACAGTGATGTCTTGCGCCAGCTCGGCGCGGTCGTCCGGGTTCCAGCAATAGCTGGCCGTGACCTTCAGGACGATGCCGCGGTGCTGCTGCAGCAAGGCGTTGAAGCGGGTGTGCAGGTCTGTTTCCAGGGACATGGCTCCGGCCGGGTGGGTGGATGACAAGGGTCGAGGAGATGATTCGCCGCAGCGGGCAAATCCTCACAAGCTGAACGGACTGTCACGGAAATTTCGACAGCAGGGGGCCTGAAGGCGCACACTATGCTGCTTTGCGCCTGCCGGCTCCGTGCGGCGCCTCCGGAGTTACCCAATGACCCAAGAATCTCCCGCGCCGCTGCTGTTTGCAGACCTCGGCCTCTCAGACGCTGTGATGAAGGCCGTTGCCGCCGTCGGCTACGAGTCGCCGTCGCCGATCCAGGCCGCCACCATTCCCGCGCTGCTGGCCGGCCGCGACGTGCTCGGCCAGGCGCAGACCGGCACCGGCAAGACCGCCGCGTTCGCGCTGCCGGTGCTGTCCAACGCCGACCTCAATCAGCTCAAGCCGCAGGCGCTGGTGCTGGCCCCGACCCGCGAGCTGGCCATCCAGGTCGCCGAGGCGTTCCAGAAATATGCCGAAGCCATTCCCGGCTTCCGCGTGCTGCCAGTCTACGGCGGCCAGCCCTACGCCCAGCAGCTGAGCGCGCTCAAGCGCGGCGTGCATGTGGTGGTCGGCACTCCCGGCCGCGTGATCGATCACCTGGACCGCGGCACGCTGGACCTGTCCCAGCTCAAGACGCTGGTGCTGGACGAAGCCGACGAAATGCTGCGCATGGGCTTTATCGACGACGTCGAAGCGGTGCTGAAGAAGTTGCCGGAAAAGCGCCAGGTGGCGCTGTTCTCGGCGACCATGCCGCCGGCGATCCGCCGTATCGCGCAGACCTATCTGAAGGACCCTGCCGAAGTCACCATCGCGGCCAAGACCACCACCTCGGCCAATATCCGCCAGCGCTACTGGTGGGTAAGCGGCCTGCACAAGCTGGACGCGCTGACCCGCATTCTCGAAGTCGAACCGTTCGACGGCATGATCATCTTCGCCCGCACCAAGGCCGCTACCGAAGAGCTGGCGCAGAAGCTGCAGGCACGCGGCATGGCCGCGGCGGCCATCAACGGCGACATGCAGCAGGCCGCCCGCGAGAAGACCATTGCCCAGCTCAAGGACGGCAAGCTCGACATCCTGGTCGCCACCGACGTGGCCGCGCGCGGCCTGGACGTGGAGCGCGTCAGCCACGTGCTGAACTACGACATTCCGTACGACACCGAAAGCTACGTGCACCGCATCGGCCGTACCGGCCGTGCCGGCCGCAATGGCGATGCGATCCTGTTCGTCACCCCGCGCGAGAAGGGTATGCTGCGCTCGATCGAGCGCGCCACCCGTCAGCCGATCGAAGAGATGCAGCTGCCGAGCGTGGATGCGGTCAACGACACCCGCGTGGCGCGTTTCATGACCCGCATCACCGAGACCCTGGCCGGCGGCCAGATCGAGATGTATCGCGATCTGCTGCAGCGCTACGAGAGCGAGAACAACGTGCCGGCGATCGATATCGCCGCGGCGATGGCCAAGTTGCTGCAGGGCGATGCGCCATTTCTGCTGACCCCGCCGGTGCGTGGTGCACGCGAGGAATTCGCACCGCGCGAGCGTAACGATCGCGGCGACCGCAATGATCGCGGCGAGCGTCCGCGCTTCGAGCCGAAGTTCGAGCGTGGCCCGCGTGCCGATGGCGAGCGCGCGGCACGCCCGCCGCGTGCGGAACGTCCGGCGTTCGCCAGTGACGGCGCTGGCGCCGAGCGTCCGCGTCGCGATCCGGTTGCGCCGCGCGGCGAGCCGGAGTTCGGCATGGAGAGCTACCGCATCGAAGTGGGCCACACCCACGGCGTGAAGCCGGCCAATATCGTCGGCGCGATCGCCAACGAAGCCGGTCTGGAAAGCCGCTACATCGGCCGTATCGACATCCAGGACGATTATTCGATCCTGGACCTGCCGGCCGACATGCCGCGCGAGCTGCTGACGCACCTGAAAAAGGTCTGGGTGTCCGGCCAGCAGCTCAACATGCGCAAGCTGGAAGAAGGCGAGGCGGCCGCATCGCCGTCCAGGCCGCGCTTCCCGCGGGGCGGCAAGCCGTCCGGTCGCCCGAATGGTCCGAGCCGTCCGATGGACCGTGCCGGCGCGCCGCATCGCAAGGGTCCTCCCAAGCCCCGCGGCGAGTAAGCGTCGCTGACAACCCGGCGGCGTGCGGCGGTCCGGCCCACACTGCCGGTCGTCGTGACCGCTATGTTCTTTGATGCATAGCGGTGGGCAGGCATCATGTGCTGACACCGCGGAGATTGCCGGCGGCGTCCTGTTAGCCGGGCTAAGTTCTGCTCCGGCCGCGGTCAAGCGGGCGCTGCCATACAGACTGCGCCGTTGCGGCCGCTACTGCCTTCAGGCGCCCACTGGGCGCCTGAATCGCATTGGGCGGCGGCAGGGTTCGAGGATGACAATGGCGCAGATGGCGGGCGGCAACAGCGGTAGGCAGACCATGCATCTGATGCGCGGCTGGTTGACGCTTCCCTTGACCTTGTTGATCGGCATGGCCATCAGCATGGCGGTGCTCTCGGCGCTGATGATCGAGGTGCAGTCCGGTTCCACCGCCTGGATTGTTGGTCAAAGCCATTGGTCCAACGCCCAGCAGGAGTCGGTGTACTGGTTGGAGCGCTATCTCAGTAGCGGCGATCCGGCCGATCTGCAGGCCGCCTGTCGCGCACTGGAAGTGCCGTTGGGCGATCGTGCGGCGCGCCAGGCGGTCGAGCGGCCTGTGATCGACTGGGACGCGGTGTACGCCGGTCTTGCGGCGGGGCGCAATGCCCGCCAGGACATGCCGCAAATGGTGCGGCTGTACCGCTACGGCCAGGTGTTTCCCTATCTGAGCGAGGCGATCGCGTTGTGGAAACACACCGACGCCGACATTTTGCAGCTGAGCGTCCTGGCCGACCGGTCGGCATCTGCGCAAGCCACCAGCCGGCCGGATCCGCGCGCGTTACAGAACTTGCGCGAAGACCTGCATCTGCTGGATGCGCGCATGCGCCGCGATGCCGAACGGTTTCAGGCCTTGCTGATCCGCTGCGCGCGGCTGCTGCACGATGTGATGGTGATCTGCAGCCTGGCGACCTTGTTGCTGGTGCTGACTACCTGCGTGCTGGCGATGCGCCGCATCCGTGATTATCTGCTCTCGCACGAAGGCCGCTTTCGTACCGCGTTTCAACAGGCGGCGCTGGGCATGGTCAAGTTCGACCTGCGTGGCCGCGTGCTCGATGCCAATGCCTCGATGGCCAACATCCTGCGCTACCGGCCGGAGGAGCTGCAGGCCTGCACGTTGGCCGAGGTGATGCATCCGGACGACATCGCGCTGGACAGCCGCGGCCTGATCGACTGGCCGACCCTGCTGCAGTCCGGCGAGCGGCGCTTCCTGCGCGCCGACGGCGGGGTGATGTGGGGGCGCTGGAGTGCCTCGCTGGTGGAGCCGGGCCCGGAAGAGCCGACCCTGGTGCTGGCAGTGATCGAAGATGTCTCGCATGCGCACGAGCTGGCCGACGAAGTGGCCTTCCATGCGCGCCACGATGCCCTGACCGGCCTGATCAACCGCCGCGAGATCGAACGCCGGCTGCTGCGCCTGATCGAGCCCCCGCAATCGCCGCAGCTCTGCCATGCGCTGTGCTTCGTCGACCTGGATCACTTCAAGCTGGTCAACGACACCTTCGGGCATGCGGTGGGCGACAAATTCCTGTGTCACTTCGCCGACGTGATCACCATGCAGTTGCGCCCCGGCGACTGGCTGGGGCGGCTGGGCGGCGACGAGTTTGCGATCCTGCTGGCCAATACCGACCTGGCGCAGGCGCAAACCGTGCTCGAGCGCATGCATGCGGTGCTGGGTCAGCCATGGAGTCATCAGGGCGGACGGCCGCTGACGCCGAGTTGCAGCTTCGGCGTGGTGGAAATCCGCCAGGGCGCCAGCGACGTCAATGCCTTGATGACCGCCGCCGACCTGGCCTGTTACGCGGCCAAGGAAGAGGGGCGCAACCGGATTCGCTGTTTCGGCGAAAACGATCTGGCGCTGGCGCGGCGCCGCCACGACGGCGGCTGGATCAGCGCAGTGCAGCAGGCCATCGCCGAGGACCGCCTGCTGCTGTATGCGCAGAAAATCCAGGTGTTGAACGACCCGGGACGCCTGCAGTACGAAGTGCTGGTGCGCATGCGCGCGCGCGACGGGCGGGTACTGAGTCCGGGCGAATTCCTGCCTGCGGTGGAGCGCTACGGGCTGGGACGCATGGTCGATGTGCATGTGCTGGAAACGCTGTGTGCGCAGCTGGCGGCCAATCCGCTGCACGTGGCTACCCTGGATATGTGCCACGTCAACCTGTCTGCGCAGTCGATTGCGCAACCGGATTTCCTCGATTTCGTGTGGGCCTTGTTCGAGCGCTACCCGAGCCTGGTGCCCAAGCTGTGCATGGAGATCACCGAGACCGCCGTCATCGGCGATCTGGAGCACGCGCGGCGCTTCGTGCAGAGCGTGCGCGCGCGCGGTTGCCATGTGGCGCTGGATGATTTCGGCAGCGGCCTGGCCTCGTTCGGCTATCTCAAGCAATTCACCGTGGATGTCCTCAAGATCGACTGCGGCTTCGTGCGCAACTACGCGCATGACGCGGTGGACCGCGCGGCAGTGCACTCGATCGCGCAGGTGGGCCTGGCGCTGGGGATCGAAGTGGTGGCCGAGGGCGTGGAGTCGGAGGCGGACATCCCCGGCCTGCGCGAGGCCGGCGTGGGCCAGGTGCAGGGCTTCAGCCTGCATCGCCCATGCCCGCTGGACGAACTGCTGCATGCCGGGCAACCGCTATTGGCGGTGTCCGGATAGCGCAGTGCGCGCGGGCCGCTCCAAATCGCCGATAATTGCCCGATGACGACCCGACTCAATAAATACATCGCCGAAACCGGCTTCTGCTCCCGCCGCGAGGCCGATCGCCTGATCGGCGAACGCCGGGTCACCGTCAATGGCGTGGCTGCCGGCACCGGTGCGGTGGTGGGCGAGGACGACACCGTGCTGGTGGACGGCCAGCCGCTGCGCACGCGCGCTGCCAGCAAGCCCGGTGGCCGCAAGCACGTCTACATCGCGCTCAACAAGCCGGTGGGCATCACCTGCACCACCGAAAGCTCGGTCAAGGGCAACATCGTCGAATTCGTCGGCCACGAGCAGCGCATCTTTCCGGTCGGCCGGCTCGACAAGGAGTCCGAGGGGCTGATCCTGATGACCAGCAACGGCAATATCGTCAACGAGATCCTGCGCGCGGAAAATCGCCACCAGAAGGAATATCTGGTCGCGGTCAACAAGCCGGTCACCGACGAATTCCTGCGCGGCATGGCGCGCGGCGTGCGCATCCACAACGAGACCACGTTGCCGTGCCGCACCGCGCGCATCGCCAAGTTCGGCTTCCGCATCGTGCTGGAGCAGGGTTTGAATCGGCAGATCCGCCTGATGTCTGCCGAATTCGGCTACCGCGTAACCCAGCTGCGTCGGGTGCGCATCGACAACATCAAGCTGGCTGCGCTCAAGCCAGGCCAGTGGCGCAATCTGAGCGATGCGGAATTGCGCGGCTTGCTGCCGCAACGCACCGATTGGTGAGCTTTTCAGGCGCGCTGGGCTGAACGGCAGCGGCACGGTGCGTCGGCGTGTCATGTGCAGCCCGATGGTCGCGCATGACAGGCTCGGTCATACTTGCGCCGCTGACAGCCAGCTGGGGAGCGGGCAGAGTGATCAAACCGACATTGCCGGACAACGAAGCCGAACGACTGGCTGCGCTGCGTCAGTACGAGGTGCTGGATTCGCCGCCCGAGCGTGCCTTCGACGACCTCACCATGATTGCGTCCACGTTGTGCGAAACGCAGATGGCGGCGGTGGTGCTGGTGGATGAAGACCGGCAATGGTTCAAGTCCGCACATGGCGCGCCGCGCGGTGAAGCCCCGCGCGATATCTCGTTCTGCGCGCATGCGATCCTGCGCCCGGACGAAGTGATGATGGTCGACGACACCTTGCTCGACCCGCGCTTCCACGACAATCCGATGGTGACTGGCAGCTCTGCGGTGCGCTTCTATGCCGGCGCGCCGTTGGTGACCAGCGAGGGCATGGCGCTGGGTTCGCTATGTGTGTTCGACCAGACCCCGGCGCATCTGCGCGAAGAGCAGCGGCAGGCCCTGCAGGCATTGTCGCGGCAGGCCTCGCATCTGCTGGAACTGCGTCTGGCCGGCAAGCGCCTGCGCCAGCAACTGCATGAGCGTGAGTGGTACGAGCAGCAGCTGGCCGGTTACTACGCGCAAATGGATGCGTTGAATGCCGATCTGGTCGAGCAGACCCGCACCGATCCACTGACCGGGTTGCCCAATCGACGCGCGTTTGCGGCCGCGCTGGCTGCGGCCATGGAACAGACGCGCGCGGCGGGCCAGCCGTTGTCGGTGGCGTTGCTGGACGTGGACCACTTCAAGACCGTCAACGACGTGCACGGGCATGATCAGGGCGATGTGGTGCTGCGCGAGCTGTCGGCATTGCTGCGCGCGCATGTGGCCGGTGCCGGCACCATTGCGCGCTATGGCGGCGAGGAGTTCGTGCTGCTGCTGCCCAACGTGGATCTGCTGCAGGCGCGCGTGCAGTGCGAATACCTGCGCCAGAGCGTGGCGGTGATGACGATCGCGCTGCCGGTGACGGTGAGTATCGGCGTGGCCACGCTGCATCCGCAGGAGAGCGTGGAAGCTGTGATCAAGCGCGCCGACCAGGCCCTGTATGCGGCCAAGCGTGGCGGGCGCGATCAGGTGGTGGCGTTGGGGTAGGGGGCGTGCGCACGCGGGTGCGTCATCGACAAGGCCGGTCGCGGCCTGGGCCGCTGCGACGGTGACGTTTGTTGGTTGCGCTGTGCAGTCAGTCGACGATGTTCTTCGCCTCGGCAGTGCCGAGCAGTTCCGGGTGCACGATCTTGCGCCGGCGTTCCAGCACCGGATGCAGGAACACCGCGCCGAGAATGATCGCCACGCCGAGATAGAACTGCAGGGTCAGCTCGCGTTGCTCGCCGAGCAGGGCGATCGCCAGCACGATGGCGTAGACCGGTTCCAGGTTGGTCACCAGCTGCACCGAGTAGGCGCTGAGATGGCGCAGCGCCACCAATGCCAGCGCAAACGGCAGCAGCGTGCAGGCCAGCGACAGCACCAGCAGCAGGACGCCGTCGTGCAGGCTGGGGATGATCATCAGGTCGCCATGCAGCGACGGCAGCAACAACGGCATGGCCGGCGCCAGCACGGTCAGGGTCAACGTGCCGGCGCCGAGCTCAAGTGCGGTGACGGTGAGCGGGTCGGCATGCGCGACCATGCGCTTGTTGAGCGAGCCGAACAGGCCGACGAACACCGCCGAAATCGCGCCGACCACCACGCCGGCACGCATGCCATCCGGCACCCCGCCGACCACCAGCGCCACGCCGGGCAACACCGCCAGGCCGAACAGCAGTTCGCGCGGGCGGAAGGGGCGTTGCGTCACCCATGGCTCGATCACGGCGGTGAACACCGGCGCCAGTGCAATGCAGGTCGCCGCCACCGAGGCATTGGCCAGCTTGATCGCGCCCTAGAAGGTCAGCCAGTGCAAGGCCACCAAGGCGCCGATGCCGCAATAGCCCAGCACCACCCGCGCGGACAAGCCGCGCAGCCCGCGCCACACGCGCGGCAACAGCGCCAGCGCCACCACCACGATCAACATGCGCCACCACACCAACGGCAATGCCGGCAGCGTGATCAGCTTGCCCAGGATCGCGGTGATGCCCCAGAGCAGGACGCAGAAATGGATTTGCAGTTGCGCCTTGTGCAGGTCGGTCGTGGGCATGCGCCATTGTCGCCGAAGACGCGCCGCGACGCCCTGCTAGCGCGACCCCAGCGCCTGCAACAACGCCATCGCCGCAGCCGGATTGCGCTCCTTGGCCGCACTGATGAAAAACACGAACACTTCGCGCGGTGTGACCTTGGCGTGCGTGGCCGCGTCGATGTGCGGCAGATCATCCGGGTCCTCGCCACGCCGCCAGGCCTGGATGCGCTCGGCCCAATGCGCCAGTGCCGGTGCCGGATAACCTGCAGCGAGACGCGCCTGGCTGCGCATCAATCGCGCATAGACAAAGTCGGTGGACAGATCGGCAAAGGACGGATGCTCGTCCGAGTCGGTGAATACCGTGGCCACCCCATGCTGGCGCACCAACGCCAGCAGCGACGCGTCCACCGCATCGTGGTCGCGGATTTCCAGCACATGCCGCAGCACGCGCTTGCCGGCGCGTCTGGGCAGCAACGACAGGAACGCGTCCAGGTCGTCGGTCTGGAGCCGATGCCCTTGTTCGAACTGCCACACCAGCGGACCCAACGTGTCGCCGAGCTCGACAATGCCGCCGATGAAGTCGTCCACCTGCGCCTTCGTACCAGCCAGTTTGCGTGATTGGGTGATACGGCGTGGTGCCTTGGCGGAGAACACGAACCCTGGCGGCACCTCGTCGCGCCACTTCGCGTAGGTCGCCGGCTTTTGCGTCCCGTAATAGGTGCCGTTGATCTCGATGGCGGTGACGTGGCGGCTTGCGTATTCCAGCTCGCGCCGCTGCACCAGCCCTTGCGGATAAAACATCCCCGCGCGCCAGGGCGCATACACCCAGCCGCCGATACCGACGTGGATGCCATCGAGCGCGGGCGGGGGGGCAGCGAACAGATCGGTCATGAGGGATTCCACGTTGGCGTGAGCGCGCGCCTGGCATGTCGGGTGCATGCACATGTGGCAAGCCACCCGGATGATAGCCCCGCCGGCTTCGCAGTGACGCAGTGCGGTTGCCGAAGCGCGCGCGTACTGTCAGGCAGGCGCGGCCGTTGCCCGGGGCGGCATGTAGGCCTCGTGCACATCGATGGCAGGCCCAGCCCGGCCAACCGCGGCTCGGCGATCAGCGGCTTACGCGGACGCGGCCATGCCGCTACCATCGGAGATCGCCACTTCCGGAGCGCAGCGATGACCTGGACCACGCCCGATCTGTGTGACCGTTTTCCCGAGGTGAGCATCGCCGAACCGTTGTTCCGCTCCTACGGCGGACGTGGGGCATTCTCCGGGCCGATCACCACGGTGCGTTGTTTCGAGGACAACTCGCGCGTGCGCGAACTGGCCGCCACACCCGGCGACGGGCGTGTGCTGGTGGTGGACGGGCAGGGCTCGCTGAAGCATGCCTTGCTGGGCGACCAGATCGCTGCACAGGCGGTCGCCAACGGCTGGGCCGGCGTGTTGATCCACGGCTGCGTGCGCGATGTGGAGATCCTCGCCACGCTGCCGCTGGGCGTGCTGGCGCTGGGGGCCTGTCCACGCCGCACCGAGCGGCGCGATCTGGGCGAGGTGGATGTGCCGGTGAATTTTGCCGGCGTGGCCTTCGTGCCCGGCCATTGGCTGTATGCCGATGGCAACGGCGTGTTGGTGGCACCGCTGCCGCTGTCGCTGGACAGTGCCGGCGGATCGATCTGATCAAGAAAGTGAGGGCGTTGCGGTGACCTTGAACCGATGGCTGAGTGGAGGCGTGCTGATGCTGGCAGGCGTGGTGGCGACAACGCAGGCGGCCGAGCTTCCCGCCGGCATGCAGCAGTTCGACGCGCAGATGGAACGCGTGCGCAAGCAGTTCGATGTGCCCGGCATTGCGGTGGCCATCGTCAAGGATGGGCAGGTGGTGCTGGAGCGTGGCTACGGCGTGCGCGAGATCGGCAAGCCTGCACCGGTGCAGGCCGATACGCTGTTCGCGATCGCCTCCAACACCAAGGCCTTCACTGCGGCCTCGCTGTCGATCCTGGCCGACGAGGGCAAGCTATCGCTTGACGACAAGGTCATCGACCACCTGCCGTGGTTTCGCATGTCCGACCCGTATGTCAGCGGCGAGATGCGCGTGCGCGATCTGCTCGCACACCGCAGCGGCTTGAGCCTGGGCGCGGGCGATCTGTTGTTCTGGCCGACCACCAGCTACAGCACCGACGAAGTGGTGCAGCGCCTGTCCAAGGTGCCGTTGAAGGGCGGTTTCCGCGATCGCTACGCCTACGACAACATCCTGTACGCGGTGGCGCAGAAGGTGATCGAACAGGTCTCCGGGCAGACCTATGCGGCGTTTCTGCAGCAACGCATCTTCGCCCCGGTGGGCATGCGCAGTACGCGCTTCAATGCCGACCATCTGCAACCGGGCGACAACGCGGCCGTGGGCCATGCCAAGTACGACTTCACCGAGTTGCGCACGGTCGCGCCGCTGACCTGGTCCAACAACTCCGGTGCCGGCGGCATCTATTCCAGCGCGCACGACATGGCGTTGTGGATGAGGGTGCAACTGGCCGGCGGCGTCCTGCCCGATGGCACGCCGCTGTTCAGTGCCAAACGGCAGCAGGAGATGTGGTCGATGATCACGCCGATTGCGATTGCCGACCCGGCCGTGCCGGAGCTGGCGGCAGCACGCCCCAATTTCGCCGGCTACGGCGAAGGCTGGAGCCTGAGTGATTATCGTGGGCATCGGCTGGTATGGCACACCGGTGGCTGGCCGGGCATGGTGTCGCGGCTGACCCTGGTGCCCGACCAGCAGCTGGGCGTGGTGGTGTTGACCAATCAGGAGGTCGGTGCGGCCTTCAATGCGGTGACCCTGCAGGTGCTGGATGCGTTCTTGCAGGTGCCGGCCACCGATTGGACCGCCGCCTATGCCAAGTCCGTGGCCAAGGCCGATGGCGATGCGGACACCAGCTGGAAGAAGCATCTGGACGCACGTGCAGCGCGCTCCACCCCGTCGCTGCCGTTGCGCAGCTATGCGGCGACCTATCGCGACCCGTGGTACGGCGATGTGGTGATCCGACAGGATGGCAAGCGCCTGCGCCTGCAGTTTTCCAAGACCGCGCAACTGATCGGCACGCTGGAGCATTGGCAGCACGACAGCTTTATCGTGCGCTGGGACGACCGCAGCTTGAATGCCGATGCCTTCGTCAATTTCGCGCTGACCCCGGATGGCGCGGTGCGCGAGATGCGGATGGAGGCGATCTCGCCGCTGACCGATTTCAGTTTCGATTTTCAGGATCTGGTGTTGACGCCGGTGGCGGCGGAGCAGTCGGCGCAGAAGTGAGCCGTCGTTAGTCTTGGAGACAGGTCACAGCCACTGTACGGAGCGTGCAGTGGCTGGTCATCGCGGCAGCGTCGGCGGATCGTCCCGCGCCATCCCAAACGAACAGCCCGTCATTGGGGCAGCTACCTGCCCAGCAACACGCGCTGCAGAAAGGCATTGATCACTGCGTGCAGGCAACCGAGCTCAGCGCGCAGGCACCACGTCGCAGGGCCTGTCGGTGCAGGTCAGCATGCTTGCGCCCGGCGATGCCTGCGTGCCAGTTGCACGATGGCTATCGCCGGCCGGCATGGCTCGTTATGATCCGCGCACTTCTCAGGGATGTTGCCGAACGCATGACCACTCCGCAGATGTCGGTGTATTTCTTCTTGCAGGCTGCGGTGATCCTGCTGATCTGTCGTCTGGTGGGATTGCTGGCCAAGCGGGTGGGGCAGCCGCAGGTGGTGGGCGAGATGATTGCCGGCGTGGCGTTGGGTCCGTCGCTGTTCGGCATGTTGCTGCCGGATGGGCAGGCGGCGCTGTTTCCCAAGCAGACGCTGGACGTGCTCTACGTGCTTGCCCAGTTCGGCGTGGGCCTGTACATGTTCCTGGTCGGCACCGACTTCCGCGGCGACCATTTCCGCGCGCGCTATCGCAGTGCGATGAGCGTGTCAATGGCCGGCATCGCGGTGCCGTTCGCATTGGCTTTTGCGATGTGCCCGTGGTTGATCAACGTGGACGGCCTGTTCTCGGAAAAAGCCAAGTTGATGGAGGCCTCGCTGTTCCTGGGCGCGGCCATCGCGATCACCGCGTTCCCGATGCTTGCGCGCATCATCCACGAGCGCGGGCTGACCAATAGCCCGTTGGGCACGCTGGCACTGACTGCAGGTGCGTTCGACGATGCGGCGGCGTGGTGCATTCTTGCCGTGGTCCTGGCCAGCTTCGGCGGCAGCTGGGGCAGCGCCTATCTGGCCATCGGCGGTGGCGTGGCCTATGCATTGTTCATGATCTTTGTCGGCCGGCATCTGCTGCGTCGTCTGGACGCCTACGTGGTGCCGAATCAGCCGCTCGGTAACGGCGTGCTCGCGGTGGTATTGATGCTGTTCTGCCTCAGCGCGTGGGCGATGGATGCGATCGGCATCCACGCCGTGTTTGGCGGCTTCCTGCTGGGCGTCTGCCTGCCCAGGGGCGCGTTGACCGAAAAACTGCGCGAGATGCTGCAGCCGTTCGTGGTGGTGTTGCTGCTGCCGCTGTTCTTCACCTATTCCGGCCTCAAGACCCAGCTCAGCGTGTTGCTGCAGCCGCAGATCATGCTGGCCGGCGTGGCGATTCTGGCCGCATCGTTCATCGGCAAGGGACTGGCCTGCTGGGCTGCCGCACGCATCACCGGCGAGAACAACCGCGATGCGATGGCGATCGGCTCGCTGATGAATGCACGCGGTTTGATGGAACTGATCATCATCAACATCGGGTTGCAGGCCGGTGTGATCGAACAAGGCCTGTTCTCGGTGCTGGTGCTGATGGCGATCCTCTCCACGCTGATGGCCACGCCGCTGTTCAACTGGATCATGCGTCGCCATGCCAACGTGACCGATGCGGTGCCGGGTCTGCAGCAGCGCTGAGGTTGTTTGGCAGATTCTGTAGATGCAGGGACAAACTGGCGTCGCGCTGCGGTGGAATTACTTGATGCTCGCCACGCCACGCTACGAGGTACTGAAAGTGTGTTTGCTACCTGCGTACGCTTGCATGCGTCATCGGTATTAGCCACCTGCAATTGGGCGGCTGCAAGTATGCAGCGATGCAGCCGGTGGCTCATCGCTGCATACTTGCACCGCAAACAGGTAGCCAAGACACGATGACGAAGAACAAAAAGAAAACCGCACAGCAGGTGGTGCAGGCGCCCGTACCGGTGTATCAGCTGCATCTGTCGTTGGTGGGCAGCGCGCCGCTGGTGTGGCGCAGATTGCTGGTGGCCGGGTCGCTACGCCTGGCCACGCTGCATCGGGTACTGCAACCGGCGATGGGCTGGAGCGGTGCGCATCCGTACGAATTCGACCTGGGCGGCGGCCGCTATGGCGAGTCCGGGTTGGAGGTGCCGGACCGGCCACGGCTCAAGCATGCTGGCCGCGCCAGATTGGAAAGCGCAGTGGGCGAACTGGAGCGGTTCGACTATTTCTACGGCAGCGGCGAGGGCTGGCAGCATCGCCTCCAGGTCGAGGCGATTTTGCCGCCGGATGCGGGCCTGCGTGTGGCCCGCTGCGTGGACGGCGCCAATGCCTGCCCCCCGGAAAACAGTGAAGGCATCAAGGACTACCTGGAGTTTCTGCAGATCGTCGCCGACCCGGCGCATGCGCAACACGTGCAAGTGCTGGCGACTTTGGGTGGTCGCTTCGATCCAGGCCATTTCGATCTGGACGAAGTCAACCGGTTGCTGGCGCGTGTCCGCGACTAGACGTGGCTGACACCATGTAGCGGACCGTCATCCTTGATGACGCAGCCATCCAGCACCGACGCCACTGCAGCTTGACGCGCGATCAGCTAGCCTGATCTCCCGGTTTTTCCCGAAAGTGTCTGCGATGTTCCGCTGGTTCGAATCCCTGATCGATGTCTTCCCGCCCATCGAGCGGGACATGCCGCCACGTAGCGTGTGGCGGTTCTATCTGCATTATCTGCGGCCGTTGTGGCCGATCCTGCTGGCCACGCTGATCGCCGGATTGCTGCTGGCGCTGGTGGAGGTGGCGATGTTCGACTTCCTCGGCCGCATCGTCGACATGCTGGCCGAGCGACCGGGAGCGGACTTCTTCCGCCGTCATGCCGGCGAATTGCTCTGGATGGCGGCGATCACGCTGGTGGCGCGCCCGCTGTTCACCGGGCTGCACAACCTGCTGGTCAACCAGGCGATCGTGCCGGGCCTGAGCAACCGCTCGCGCTGGCTGATGCACAACTACGTGGTGCGGCAGAGCCTGGGCTTCTTCAATAACGATTTCGCCGGCCGGATCGCCAACCGGGTGATGCAGACCGGGACCTCGCTGCGCGAATCGGCGGTGCAGATGGTCGATGCGCTCTGGTACATCGTGGTCTATACCGGCAGCGCGCTGTGGTTGTTTGCGCAGGCCGACCCGTGGCTGATGCTGCCGCTGCTGATCTGGCTGGTGGTGTACGTCGCGCTGATGGCGTTCTTCGTGCCGCGCATGAAGGCGCGCGCGTGGATCGCATCGGATGCGCGCTCCAAGGCCACCGGGCGCATCGTGGACGGCTACACCAATATCTCCACGTTGAAGCTGTTCGCCCATGCCGGCCGCGAACAGGCCTATGTACGCGATGCGATCGACGAGCTGTCGGTGAAACATCGCGGGCAGACGCGCGTGACGACCACCATGGATACCGCCATTGCGGTGGCCAACGGCTTTCTGATCGTCGGTACGTGCGGGCTGGCGTTATGGCTGTGGAGCCGCGGCCAGATCAGCGTGGGCGCGATCACGCTGGCGACCGGCCTGGTGATCCGCATCCACAACATGTCCGGCTGGATCATGTGGACGGTCAACGGCATCTTCGAAGATATCGGCAGCGTGCAGGACGGCATGCAGACCATCTCGCAGCCGGTGCTGGTGCAGGACGCGCCCGGCGCAGTGCCGCTGCAGGTGACCCAGGGCCAGGTGCAGTTCGAGCACATCCATTTCCATTACGGCAAGCGCGGCGGGGTGATCGCCGGGCTGGATATGCAGGTGCGTGCCGGCGAGAAGATCGGCCTGGTCGGCCCATCGGGCGCGGGCAAGTCGACCCTGGTCAACGTGTTGCTGCGTCTGTACGACCTGGAGCAGGGGCGCATCCTCATCGACGGGCAGGACATCGCCCAGGTCACCCAGGAAAGCCTGCGCGGGCAGATCGGCCTGGTGACCCAGGACACCTCGCTATTGCACCGTTCGATCCGCGACAACCTGCTGTATGGCAGGCCGCAGGCCAGCGACGCGCAGATGCTGGAAGCGGTGCGCAAGGCGCGCGCTGAAGGCTTCATCGACACGCTGGTCGATGGCGAAGGCCGGCGCGGATACGATGCATACGTGGGCGAGCGCGGGGTCAAGCTGTCGGGCGGTCAACGGCAGCGCATCGCCATTGCGCGGGTGCTGCTGAAGGATGCGCCGATCCTGATCCTGGACGAGGCCACCTCGGCGCTGGATTCGGAAGTGGAAGCGGCGATCCAGGACAGCCTGGACGCACTGATGGGCAACAAGACCGTCATCGCGATCGCGCACCGCCTGTCCACCATCGCGCGCATGGACCGGCTGGTGGTGATGGACGCCGGACGCATCGTCGAGACCGGCACGCATGCGCAACTGATCGCGCAGGGTGGGCTGTACGCACGCCTGTGGGCGCGGCAAACCGGCGGGTTCGTTGCGGCGGATGGGTGAGGCGAACGATGCTTGAGTGCTTGAGTGCTTGAGTGCTTGAGTGCTCGATGCGAGAGGTCGCAGGCGGGCGTAGTAACCTCGAGATCTAGCCCCTCTCCCGCATACGGGAGAGGGGTGGGGTGAGGGTACGGGTCGAAGCCACTCGCTGGTTCGGCCATACGAGGCTTCGCCCGCACCCTCATCCGCCCCTGCGGGGCACCTCCTCCCGAGGGGAGAAGGGCACTTGATCTCCCGACGGGAGAAGGATCGGTCACTCGATCGGCTGATCCAGCATCAGCTCGCGTGCAAAGCGCACCGGTGGGGCGCCGTAGGACAGCATCTGGTCGTGGTACGCCTTCAGGTTGAAGTCCTTGCCCAGCTTGTCCTGCACCGCCTTGCGCGTGTCCAGATGCTCCTGCACGCCGACGAAGTAGGTCGGCAGCTGTGCGGACGACAGCTGCGCGCGCACCCACTTGCCCGCCGCTTCGCTTTCCTGCTGGAAGGTGTCGTGGGTCATCAGGTGCATCGCCTTGTCGCGCTCCCAGCCGTCCACATGCACGCCCTGGTCGAGGATGGCGTTGGCGATGGTGCGCAGGTAGAACTTCAGCTGCACCAGGTGGAACAGCGGGTCGTTATCCAGATAACCCCGCTCCTGCATCATGCGCTCGGTGTACACCGCCCAACCTTCGGCGAACATGCCCGAGCGCAGCACCGCGCGCAGCGTGGACGGGAACTTGGCCGAATGCCAGCCTTCCAGGTAATGGCCCGGGGTACCTTCGTGGATGCTGAGCAGGTGGATCATGCGGCTGTTGTATTCGCGCAGGAACGAATCGACCTGCTGGTCGTTCCAGTCGTCGGGAATCGGCGAGACCGCATAGAAGGTCTTGAGATTCTTGTCGAGCGGGCCGGGCGAATCGCAGTACGCCACCGCCACGCCGCGCTGGAATTCCGGCATCAGGATGATGTCCACCGGCGAATCGGGCAGCGTCATCAGATCCTTCTGGCGCACGAACTCGGTGGACTGCGCCAGTGCGGCCTTGGCGTCGTCCACCACCTTGTCGCGCGCGGGCTTGTCGGCATAGGCCAGTTCCAGCGCCGCCTCGATCGCGGCCTGCTGCTGGTCGTCGTTGGGCGTCTCGGGCAGTTTGGGTGCACCGGGCTTGTCCTTGAGCACCGTGCGGGCAATGCCGTACATCTCGCTGCGGACGCGCTTGAGCTCGGACTCGGCGCGCTGCTTGATCTCGGCGCGCGACAGCGACGACAGCAGCGCGAATTTCAGCTTCTGGTCGTAGATCTGCGCACCGACGCGGAAATCGCCCTTGGCATTGGGCACCAGCACGGTCTCCAGCCAGGTCTGTTGCTCGGCCACTGCCTTGCGCAGATCGTCGATGGCGGCCTGCGCGCGGGCGGCTTCGATTGGGCCGAGCTGACTGATATTGGGCGCGATGAAGGTATCGACGATGCTGAGGATGCCCTTGTTCTGCTTGGCCACCGTTTCGGCATGGATCTTGGGCACGCGGGCCGGGTCCAGATTTTCGCGCGCCTGCGCAAAGATGCCGGGAATCTTCTCCATGCGCTGCGTGGCGGAGCTCAGGCGCTCGGACAGCGGCGCGAAGTCCCGCGCCATCAGGCCATACAGCGCGCTGCCGGCCAGGCCGTTGTAGACCTGCGGGTCCCAGGCCCAGCTCTGCAGCACCTCGGTGTTCCAGATTTCCGATTGCAGCTGGTTGCGCAAAATGGCCGCATCGACCTGGTTCTCGCGCGACAGCTTGGCCACTTCGATGGCATCCAGGTCCGACAGCAATGCCTTGCCGGCATCCAGGCTGCGCTGGCGGCCGGCGCTGCTCAGATCGTCGATCTGCGTGTCGAAGCGGTGATCGCCGGTCTGGGTGGCGGTGACCGGCGACAGCTGCATCCAGGTGTCGAGCGCGCGCTTGGACAGCGCTGTAAAGCGCGCATCCGGCGTCTGCGCAGCCTGCGTCGCGGCATCGGGGGTGCCGGCGCGCGGCGATTCGGGCTGCTGCTGGCAGGCGCCGAGGCCGGCGAGCAGGGCGAGGACAAGCAGACGTTGACGCATGGTGGATTCCAATGGAAGCAATCCGCCAGCATAGGCATGTGCGCGCTTGTCCGCATCCGCCATTGGTTTAGAGTGGCCGCTTTCAAGGAGGATCACCATGCACGACGCCCACAGCTGTCATTGCGGACGCATCGCCTTCGACCCGCACACCGATGCGCCGAACCCCGAGGCGTACGAGCGCACGTGTGCGTCATGCCGTCGCCGTGGCGGCTTGCTGCGGTCCGGCATGTGCGCGCCATTGCGCCTGCAGGCGGCGCCCGAGGTGCCGGGAATCCATCGCTTCAACCGGCAGCATGCCGATCAGCACCGCTGCCCACAGCGCGGTAGTGCGCCTTTCAGCACGGGCGTGCGTTGCAGGGCCGGCGAGGCCAGTGTGGCGGTCAAGCTGCGCGGTGTGTCCGCGCCGGGTCTGGCCGTGCAGAGCATGCACGTGGCCGATGGAGCCAGCCGATGAGGGGCAGGATGCAGTGGTATGCGGCCGGCTTGCTGCTGGGCTGGGCGCTGAGCGGGTGTGCCAGGCCGTCGGGTGAGATGGCGGCAGACGGCGGCGCGCCGGCGCCGGCACCGCCTGCCGCGCAAGGCAACGCGCTGGCGTATGAGCACGATGTGCGGATCGAGCTGCCGGCCGATCAGATCGACCAACGCATCGCGGCGGTACGCACCGCCTGCCAGTCGGCACAGTTCGGCGACTGCGCGCTGCTGGCGGTCGAGCAAACCGGTGGGCGCGACCCCAGCGGCAGCGTCAGCGTGCGGGTGGCGCCGGACGGCATCGAGCCGCTGGTACAACTGGCCGGCCAGCACGGCGACGTCGCCGCGCGCAGCACGCGTGCGGAGGATCTGGCCCAGCAGATCGCCGACACCGGGCTGGCGCAGGCGCGTCTGCAAAAGGAACATGCGCGCCTGCTCGAACTGCAGCAACGCCGCGACCTCGCCGTGACCGATCTGCTGGCCCTGTCCAAGCGGTTGGCGGAGATCGAGGCCGAGGCACAACAGGCCCAGCAGGACGCCGCGCAGCAGCAACGGCGCGTGCGCACGCAGCTGTTGACGCTCAATTTCCGCGGGACCGGGGGCGAGCAGGGCAGGGGCGAGATTGCCGGGGCGGCCGCCGAGTTCGGCCAGGTCTTCGCGTCCAGCGTGGCTTTCGTGATCCGCGCAGTGGCGGCGTTGCTGCCGGTGGCGGTGGTGGGGCTGATCGTGGGCTGGCTGCTGCTGCAGGCGTGGCGCTGGCGTGCGCGGCGGCGCCGGATGTCGTGATCGACTGCATAGCTGGTCGGCGATGCCGTATTAGCTGCGCATGTTTTAGAAAGGGCGCTTACGTCAGGCAGTTACTCGACGCGTCGCGCGGTAACACGTCGATCCTGGTTGCGCTGTTTGCACGCGATCCGCGATCGCGGTACAGCGCGTGGTGTGCAACCTCTCCAGACACCGACTGCGCGCAAGCGCAGCGCAGTCGGTACGGAGCCGGCTCAGCCTTCGTCGAATTCGTACTCGACAAACACGTCCAGCTGCAGTGCCAGTTCCTGCACGGCGTCGCGCACCTTCTGCGCGGTGGCCTCGTTGCCGGCTTCCACTTCGAACTCGTGGCTGCCCGGACCTTCGTCGTCGGACAGACCGGCCGAGCTGGAATCGTCGTCGTCCAGGTGCGGCATCAGATCGTCGACTTCTTCCACGTGCTCGATGCCTTCGATGCTCTGCAGCAGGTTGGCGATGGCACGCGCGTCGTCGTCGGTGCCGGTGATACGCATGCGAAGAGTAGGCATGGGTGTGTCCTGGGGATTGGGGAGCTAAAGCCTAGGCACCGACAGGACAAAACGAGGTGATGGTGTGCGTTGGCTGCTCCATCGAGTAGGTAAGCCGTCGAGCGCTCTTGCCGCTCGCGATAAGCCCCTTTCCTGTGGGGTGACTAAGGTAACGCTTGCGCGCCACTGACGCGCGCGTCTTCAAAATCCCCCGGCGCAAGCAAAAAGCCCCTCTCCTGCGGGAGAGGGGTTGGGGTGAGGGTACGAGGCGAAGCCACTTGCACTCACAACTCCGCCAGGCTTCGCTCGTCCCCTCATCCGCCCCTTCGGCGCACCTTCTCCCGCTGGGAGAAGAGACAGCCGCTCCAGGCTTCGCTGCTATCTCTTCGGATACCTTCTCTCCGTGAAGGGGACGATGTCCCAGAGGCAGAAACGCAGAGGTAATGCGCGCGCAGGGGGCAAGGACGATTCCTGCGCAACCTCATTCCGTTGCCGACGTTTTGCGCGGTCGTCGATGCGCGCGCGATGTACTCGACGTCTCGCTCGCCGGCAACGCCACCAGCTCCGCCGGCAGTGCCGGCATCGGGGTGCGCTCGTCCAGCGCCTCGCGCTTGAGCCAATCGATAAACGCCATTGCCGCAGGGCCGGGGACGCGATGGCTGGGGTGCACGATGTAATACGCGTAGCGGGCTTTGAGCGTGGGGCCTGGCAGCCGTACCAGTTCGTAGCGCTGCAGGTAGGGCTGAGCAATGTGTTTGCGTGCCAGCACCGCACCCAGGCCATAGACCGCCGCGCGCATTGCGTCAGTGCTGTCGTTGAAGGTGTGCATCGGCGGCAGCGTGGTGCCGCGCACCTGGGCGGCACGGAACCAGTCGCGCCAGCCCTGCGGCGACATGTCGGTGAGCAGCGGCAATTGCGCGATCTGCGCCGGCGTGCGTAGCGCAGCGACCTCCGGCAGTGACGGCGAGGCCACCGGAAACAGCTCGTCGTCCATCAGATGATGCGAGGTCAATCCGGGCCAGGCGCCCTGGCCATAGCGGATGCCGAGATCCGGGCCGCCTTCTTCGAAGCGCGAAAACGCCGCGTCCGATTGCAGATCCATGCGGATATGCGGATGCGCGCGACAGAAGCGCGGCAGCCGCGGCAACAGCCAGCAGTACGACAGCGAGCGCAAGGTGGTCACGCGCAGCGGGATGGCATCTTCGCGCGGATGCAGGTTGCCGGCCACCGATGCGATGTCGGCCAACGCAGCGGTGGCGGCGTCGGCCAGCTGGCGGCCCTCGGCGGTGAGCTTGACCCCACGCGGCAAGCGCTGGAACAGGGTCACGCCCAGCAGCGCTTCGAGCTTGCGCACGTGATGGCTGACCGCGCTGGCGGTCAGATGCAGTTCTTCGGCGGCATGCGCGAAGTTCTGGTGGCGCGCGGCGGCGGCGAACACGCCCAGTGCGGGCAACAGGGTGGGGCGCAGGTTCATCGAGGCATGAGTGAGATTTGTGGCTCGCCTCGATACTACGCGCTTGTCGCGCCTGCGGTTGCAACCGATGCTGCAGTACCCCATCGTGATGATCGTGCCATGTCCGTCTGCCTGCCTGATGTTGTCTCTTGCGGTTTCAGCACATCACGGCAGCGTGCGCAGGTGGAGCCATGAGCGCGCAACCGGCGACGCAACCAGCGGTTGCGGCACGCGAATGGCGCACCCCGCTGGAGCTGGGGTTTCTCGGCATCGTCTGGGGTTGCTCGTTCCTGTTCATGCGTGTGGCCGCACCCAGGTTCGGCACCGTGGCGCTGGTGGAAATCCGCCTGGCGCTCGGTGCATTGGTGCTGTTGCCGTTCCTGTGGCTGGCGCGCGAACGCTTCCCCCTGCGTCGCTGGCCGATGCTGGCGGCGATCGGCGTGCTCAACTCCGCGTTGCCGTTCCTGCTGTTTGCCTGGGGCGCGCAACACGCGCCGGCCGCGATTGGTGCGATCTGCAATGCGATGACGGTGTTGTTCACCGCATTGATCGCCTTCCTGTTCTTCGGCGAGAAGATCGGCACGCGTCGCGCGCTGGCCTTGCTGATCGGTTTCATCGGCGTGCTGGTGCTGGCCACCGGCAAGTCGGCCGGGTTGAGCGTGGGCCCGGCGGCACTGGCGGGTGCCACCGCGTCGCTGCTGTATGGCATCGGCTACAACCTGGTGAAGCGCCACATGGGCGACTTGCCACCGGCCGCATCGGCCGCGTCCACGCTGGGCTGCAGTGCGCTGCTGCTGGCGCCGTTGGCCTGGTTGCAGTGGCCGACCACGCCGGTGCCGGCCGTGGCCTGGGCCTGCGCCACCGCGCTGGGCGTGGTGTGCACCGGGTTGGCGTTCCTGATGTATTACCGCCTGATCCAGCGCATCGGCCCGGCACGCGCCTCCACGGTGACCTACCTGGTGCCGGTGTTCGGCGCATTGCTGGCCTGGTCGCTGCTGGGCGAGCCGTTGACCTGGACCATGCTGGTGGCCGCGGTGCTGATCCTCGGCAGCGTCGCCTTCAGCCAGCGCACCCGCTAAAAACAAGCGCGCCTTTGCTTTTTCAATTCCCGATTCCCGATTCCCGATTCAACCAGCAGGCGGCGCCCGCACCGGCAACGGCACATTGCACAGATCGATATGCCCGGCCGGGCGCTTGTAGAAATCGTCCTTGCGATTGCGGCGCGCTTCGGCCACATCGCGGAAGGTCTGGCTGTCGGTGCGCAGCAACTGCAGTGGCGTGCGTTCGGGCATGGGCACCTCGCTGGCCAGGCGAATGGCGCGGATCGGCGCGCGCTGCGTGGGGTCTTCGTAGAAACCCATCGGGTCCGGGC
The DNA here is from genome assembly GCF_020784175.1 of Xanthomonas campestris pv. asclepiadis. Lineage (GTDB taxonomy): Bacteria > Pseudomonadota > Gammaproteobacteria > Xanthomonadales > Xanthomonadaceae > Xanthomonas > Xanthomonas campestris_D. The sequence continues at coordinate 64,324 of NZ_JAJGQM010000008.1, read as the reverse complement.
CGCGCGGGATCACGCTGAGCAACTCCATGCCTTTGACCACGCGGCCGACCACGGTGATGTTGCGGTCCAGCTGGCGCGGCGATTGCCCGGTGACCACATACAACTCGGCGCCGATGCTGCTGTCCTCGTCATTGTTGCGGCCGGCGCCCAGGGTGCCGTAGCAATGCGCCAGCCAGGTCTTGCCGCTGGCGCTGTCGCGCCCGACCGGGAAGCCGTCGACAAAGCCCACCTGCGCTGCCCAGCCATCGCTGTCGGGCAGGCGCTGGAAGTCCAGGCCTTGCGAGGCGCGTTCGAATTCGGCCGGCAGGTGCGTCTTGGCCGAGCCCAGCGACTTGGCCTTGGTCGGCGTCTCGCCATCCGGGTCGCCGAACTGCACCACGAAGTTGTCCTGCGAACGGTAGATGCTGAGCCCGTCCCAGAAGCGCTCGTGCGCCAGGGTGCGGATGTTGCCCACATGCGCCGGCGCAAACTGCGGCGCCAGCTCGATGATGACCCGTCCGCCATCCAGCTCCAGGTACAGCGTGCGCTCGGGGTCGAGCACGCGCCATGCGCTGGCCGGCGAGGCGTCCAGGATCTGTTGCGGGCTGCGATAGGCCGCGTTGGCGGCAGCGGGTAACACCAGGGCAAGCAGGCAGGCGGAAGCAACAGTGCGCAGAAGCATGAAGGCAGCCAGCGGGAGGGATGCCCGATTCTTGCCGACCACGCGCCTGGACGCAAAGCGCTTGGACACAACGTGCATGTACGCACAGCAGGACGCCAGCGGAATGCGCCGGCGTCCTGCGGTCACGCGCGTGCCTGCCGCAGCTGCGCGCTTACGGGGTGTTGCGCACGTGCGGGCTGGTGTGGTGCACGTTGGCGCCATGGTCGTTGCGGAACAGCGGGACCAACTGCCACAACGCGCAGATGCCGACCAGCGTGTAGACCACACGCGACAGCAGGGCATCCTGGCCGCCGAACAGCGTGGCGACCAGGTCGAACTGGAACAGGCCGACCAGCCCCCAGTTCAAGCCGCCGACGATAAGAAGCACCAGGGTGATGACGTTGATCGTTTTCATGAAGACAGTCCGTGTGGGTTGGGAGACCCAGAGTCCGCATGCCGCGCGCAACGCCTCGTGAGCGTGAGCGTGCGCGTGACGATGACGGGCTTGCGCACGCCGCGATCACATCCAGCCGACGCGCATCGAACCGATGCAGTGTTCTGGCCACCCGGCAATGCACTGCGGCGCAGTTCAGCGCGCCGGTTTGCGCTTGAGGTACAACTGCTTGCGCACCCGCGCCACCACCTCGCCCTCGTGGTCGTGCACCGCGTTTTCGAACCAGCGCAGATGTTTTTCGCCATTGGCGGTGGCCGCGCGCAACTCGGCCAGCACACTGTCTTCGATGACGAACTCCGCGCTCACCGTGCCGCGCCCGGGTTTGACGAACTCGATGCTGCCGGCCTTGTCCCACACGTAGTAGTCGCGCCCCAGGTTCTGCATGGTCAGCAGCATCCAGAACGGATCGGTCATCGCGAACAGGCTGCCGCCGAAATGGGTGCCGACGTAATTGCGATTCCACGGCCGCTGGCGCAGCTCCACGCGTGCATGGCGGTAATCTGCCGACAACATGGTGACGTGGATACCGGCGAACAGGTACGGCGGCCACAGGTTGATACCGAGCTTGAACAGGGAAGCACGCATGCGGCCAGGGTCCATGGCAGGGCGGGCCTGCAGCATACCATTCGCATGCGTATGGAGCTTGTGCCGGTGACGGCAGCGCCCGGCCGGTCTGCAGACCGGGCGCCGTGGTGCCGGCGGCGCTTAGAACACCAGCGACGACATCTTGCGGCGGTAGCGGCCCACCAGGTCTTCGTCTTCGATCACCCGGAACGCATCGATCAGGCTACGCCGCGGCAGGTTGTCGTCGAAGGCGCGGTCCTGCCGCAGCATTTCCAGGAACTGTTCCAGCGCGGCCTCGTCATTGCCGTCGAGCAGGTGACGCACGCCAAGCAGATGGCGCGCGCGCAGGTCGGCGCCATTGGTGGCAACAGCGGCCTGCAGCGCGTCGGCATCCGGCGCGTCCTTGAGAACATTGGCAAAGCCCAGCCGGGCCTTGGCGCGCACCGCACGGTCGTCGGTGGCCAGGTTGGCGGGCAGGGCGTCGATCAACTGCTCGGCTTTGGTGGTGTCGCCGGTCTTCAGCAGCGCCAGTGCCAGATCCAGCTTGAGCTCGTCCTTGTCCGGCTCGGCGGCGATCGCCTCACGCAGCGCGGCAACCTGGTCCTGCGGCTCGAGCGGCGCCGGCGGCAGTTCTTCGGCAACCTGTGGCTCAGCCGGCAGCACGCCGTGCTGGGTGAGGAATTCGCGCACCTGGCCTTCCGGCATCGCACCCGGGAAGCCGTCGACCAGCTCGCCGCCCTTGACCAGGAACACCGTCGGCACCGAGCGGATCTGGAACGCGGCGGCGATCTGCTGCTCCTTGTCCACATCGACCTTGGCCAGCTCGAAGGCGCCGTTGTAGTCGGCGGCGAGCTTTTCCAGGATCGGCGTCAACGACTTGCAGGGGCCGCACCAGGTGGCCCAGAAGTCCACCAGTACCGGTGTCGTCAACGATTTCTGCAGGACCTCGGTCTCGAAGGTGTCGGTGGTGGCATCGAATACGTGCGGCTTGTCGGACATGGGCTTCCAGAAGTGATTGCGGCAACAGTGGGAGGTAGTGGTGGCAAACCGGGCCGACACAAGGCTGGCCGGCCCGGGCGCACGGCGCGTGGCCGGCCGTCACGCCGGCAGGGGTTCACGCCACGCGCGCCCGGCACGACAATGCCGCGTCTTGGCGGCGCAGCCTGCGCCCGGCGTTGGAGCAAGGCAATGACACGCATCGATGGCACCCAGCGCTACCTGGGCCTGGTCGCGGCAACCGTGTTCGTGCTGGCGGTGGCCGGCTTCGGGGTGGCACTGCCCGGTTACCTGCAGGCCAGCCATCCGGTGGCATTGCTGGGTGCCAACGGCGTGCCGCATGCGCTGGGCTTCAACCTGCTGGCGTTCGTGCTGGTCGGTGCGCTCGGCATGGCCACCGGGGTCAGCCTGCTGGCGCGCATGCCGGCCAGGTCCAGCTGGAGCCTGCGCGTGGGCGGGCAGTTGATCGTGCTGGCCGGGCTGGCCTTTCTCGGCATGGGCGCGCTGCCGCTGGATCCCACCGATCTGGACGGGCGCGCCAGCCAGGCCCACGCCACCGCCTGGCTGTTGTGGGCGGTGGCCTTCGTGCCCGGCATGCTGTTGCTCGCCGCCGCGCTGCTCAACCAGCCCCACACCCGCGTCCTGGCGTGGCTGAGCCTGGCGGCGGGGCTGCTGGTGGCGGTGCTGGCGTTCGGCCCGCCGGGCCTGCTGCGGCAGGCGATCGCCCAGCGCCTTGCATTCCTGGCCTGGGTCGGCTGGCTGGCCGTGGCGGCCTGGCGCTGGCCGGCCAGACCCGCCACCTGAGACCAGCGTTTGGAGCACCTGCTGCACTGCGGTACCCTGTGCCGCTTTGCACCGCCCGAGCATCCGCTCCCAATGTCCACCGTCGAACCGAACGCCTACGACCCGCAGCAGGTCGAAACCTCCGCCCAGCAGTTCTGGGATGCCACCCGCGCCTTCCAGGTCGACGAAACTTCGGACAAGCCGAAGTTCTATTGCCTGTCGATGCTGCCGTACCCGTCCGGTGCGCTGCACATGGGCCATGTGCGCAACTACACCATCTCCGATGTGGTCAGCCGCTACAAGCGCATGACCGGCCACAACGTGCTGCAGCCGATGGGCTGGGATGCGTTCGGGTTGCCGGCGGAAAACGCGGCGATCAAGAACAAGACCGCGCCGGCCAAGTGGACCTACGCCAACATCGACCACATGCGCGGCCAGCTCAAATCGCTGGGCTACGCAATCGACTGGTCGCGCGAGTTCGCCACCTGCACGCCCGAGTACTACGTGCACGAGCAGCGCATGTTCACCCGGCTGATGCGCAAGGGCCTGGCCTATCGCCGCAATGCGGTGGTGAACTGGGACCCGATCGATCAGACCGTGCTGGCCAACGAGCAGGTCATCGACGGCCGCGGCTGGCGCTCCGGCGCGCTGGTGGAAAAACGCGAGATTCCGCAGTGGTTCCTGCGCATCACCGATTACGCGCAGGAACTGCTCGACGGCCTGGACCAGCTGGAGGGTTGGCCGGACTCGGTCAAGACCATGCAGCGCAACTGGATCGGCCGCTCGGAAGGGCTGGAGATCCAGTTCGACGTGCGCGACACCGACGGCACCGCGCTGGATCCGCTGCGCGTGTTCACCACCCGCCCGGACACGCTGATGGGCGTGACCTTTGTGTCGATCGCCGCCGAGCATCCGCTGGCGTTGCATGCGGCCAGGTCCAATCCGGAACTGGCGGCGCTGCTGGAAACGCTCAAGCACGGCGGCGTCTCCGAAGCCGAGCTGGAAACCCAGGAAAAACGCGGCATGGCCACCGGCCTGACCGCGGTGCATCCGATCAGCGGCGAGCAGGTGCCGGTGTGGGTGGCCAACTTCGTGCTGATGGGCTACGGCACCGGCGCGGTGATGGCGGTGCCCGGCCACGACCAGCGCGATTTCGAATTCGCCAACAAGTACAAGTTGCCGATCGTGCAGGTGGTCAAGCTGCGCGAGCCGCGCAACGACGACGAGCAGAGCTGGGAGGCCAGCCAGTGGCGCGACTGGTACACCGACAAGAGCCGCCCGCTGGAGCTGATCAATTCGGCCGAGTTCGACGGGCTGGATTTCGGCGGCGCCTTCGAGGCACTGGCCGAGCGTTTCGAGCGCAAGGGCCAGGGCCAGCGCCGGGTCAATTACCGCCTGCGCGACTGGGGCGTGAGCCGCCAGCGCTATTGGGGCTGCCCGATTCCGGTGATCTATTGCGCCAAGTGCGGCGCGGTGCCGGTGCCGGAAGACCAGTTGCCGGTGGTGCTGCCGGAGAACGTGGAATTTGCCGGCACCGGTTCGCCGATCAAGACCGACCCGACCTGGCGCCAGACCACCTGCCCGGACTGCGGCGGCCCGGCCGAGCGCGAGACCGACACCTTCGACACCTTCATGGAGTCGAGCTGGTACGTGGCGCGTTACACCAGCCCGAACGCACGCGACATGGTCGACCGCCGCGCCAACTACTGGATGCCGGCCGACCTGTACGTGGGCGGCATCGAGCACGCGATCCTGCACCTGATGTACTTCCGCTTCTATCACAAGCTCATGCGCGACGCGCGGCTGGTGGACAGCGACGAGCCGGTGACCAACCTGCTCACCCAGGGCATGGTCATCGCCGACACCTTCTATCGCGATGCCGATAACGGCGGCAAGGACTGGATCAATCCGGCCGACGTGGAGATCCAGCGCGACGAGCGCGGCCGCGTCACCGGCGCGGTACTGATTGCCGACGGCCAGCCGGTGCACATCGGCGGCACCGAGAAGATGTCCAAGTCCAAGAACAACGGCGTGGACCCGCAGTCGATGGTGGCCAAGTACGGCGCCGATACGGTGCGGCTGTTCTCGATGTTCGCCGCCCCGCCGGAGCAGTCGCTGGAATGGAACGAGGCCGGCGTCGATGGCATGGCGCGCTTCATGCGCCGGCTGTGGGTGCAGGTGCACAAGCATGTGGGCGAGGGCGTCGCCACTGCACTGGACGCCGCCGCGCTGAGCGCCGAGCAGAAGGCGATCCGCCGCAAGACCCACGAAACCATCGGCAAGGTCAGCGACGACTATGGCCGCCGCCACAGCTTCAACACCGCGATCGCTGCGGTGATGGAACTGTCCAACGCGCTGGCCAAGTTCGACGATGCCAGTGCGCAGGGCCGTGCGGTGCGCCAGGAAGCCCTGGAGGCGATGGTGCTGTTGCTCAACCCGATCACCCCGCACGCCAGCCACGCCCTGTGGCAGGTGCTGGGCCACGGCGAGACGCTGCTGGAAGATGTCGCGTTTCCGCAGGTCGATGCCGCTGCGCTGGTGCGCGACGCGCTGACCCTGGCGGTGCAGGTCAACGGCAAGTTGCGCGGCACCATCGAGGTGGCCGCCGATGTCGGACGCGAGCAGATCGAAGCGCTGGCCCAGGCCGAGCCGAACGCGGCCAAGTTCCTGGAAGGGCTGAGCGTGCGCAAGATCATCATCGTGCCCGGCAAGATCGTGAATATCGTGGCGGGTTGATCGTCGCTGATCGGCTAGGTCGCCATTGCCGGTTCGGGTAGTGTCCTGGAGCGGCGTGGCGACGCGGTGCGAGGTCGCTGCGGCGATGTTGGCAACGTGTTGCACCGGCGCGTGGCGACGCGTTTTTCATTTCTGGGCGCCGCGTTTTTTCGCGGCGCCCTCTCAAGCCCCGTTCACGCGGTGTCGGGCAGGCTAGCCGCCTGTTGCCGCCGCCGGGGCGCTCATCCAGACTGTGCCCATGATTCGATTTCCTACTGCCTTCGCTGCGTCCCTCGTGCTCGTCTCGAGCCTTACCGCCTGCGGCTTCCATCTGCGCAACTCGCTGGCGCTGCCGCCGGACACGCCCGCGGTGAAGGTGCAGTCCGCAGTGCAGTACAGCGAGCTGGCCAAGTTGCTGCGGCGTGGTCTCAAGGCCGCCGGCGCCACCCTGGCCGACGAAGATGCCAAGACCGGCTTTGCGCAGGTGCAGGTGTTGTCCGAGCGTTGGGGCGATCTGCCGATCGCCATCGACAGCCAGGGCCGCGCGCAGGAATACAGCCTGCGCTATGCCGCAATCTTCACCGTCACCACCGCCAACGGCTCGGTGTTGGTGCCGCAGCAGGTGATCGAGCTGTCGCGCGACTACGTGTCGCCACCGGTGGATGCCACCGGTACCGCGACCGAGCGCGAGATCCTCGCCAACGAATTGCGCAAGGCCATGTCGGCCTCGATCCTGCGGCGCATCGACAGCGTCGTGCGCGCGCGCATGGAACGTGGCGAAACGCTGGAAAGCACGCCCAGCGCGCCGCTGCAGCCGGCCCCCACACCGCCGGTGCAGCCGTCCACGCCGGAATCGAGCGTGCCGGCGTCGCTGCCGCCCGCTTCTTCGTCGAATAACTGAGCAGCTGGTGATCCGCCCGTCCGCGCATCTGCCGGGCAACCGCGCCCGGTGTCCGGAATTGGCTTGCGCCAGGCGCATGTCGCGCTTGCCGCGCGGTGACCATGCCCCGACGATCGCTGCCGACGCGTTCTTGTGCGTGACGGTGCAGTGGCGCCTGCCTTCGTAGTCATGGAACTTACGTAGTCATGGAACTTCGCCCAGAACAGCTCGCCGGCCAGTCCAACCAGCCGCTGCAGCCGGTCTACCTGATCGCCGGTCCGGAGACCTTGCGCGTGCTGGAAGCAGCCGATGCGGTGCGCGCACGTGCGCGTGCCGAAGGCATCAGCGAACGCGAAGTCTTCGATGCCGATGGCCGGGAGTTCGACTGGAACCAGCTGGATGCGACCTTCAACGCGCCCAGCTTGTTCAGTCCGCGCCGGCTGGTGGAAGTGCGCCTGCCCAGCGGCAAGCCAGGCAAGGACGGCGCCGAGGTCATCACCCGCTTCTGCGCCAACCCGCCGCCGGATGTGGTGCTGTTGATCACCGCCAACGACTGGAGCAAGGCGCACCAGGGCAAATGGGCCGATGCGATCGGCCGCATCGGCACCATTTCGGTGGCCTGGGCGATCAAGCCGCACGAGCTCTCCGACTGGATCGAGCGCCGCCTGCGTAGCCACGGCCTGCGTGCGGACGCCGCCGCGGTGCAGCGGCTGAGCGAGCGGGTGGAAGGCAACCTGCTGGCCGCCGCGCAGGAAATCGACAAGCTGGTGCTGCTGGCCGATGGCAAGGTGCTGGACCTGGAGGCGATGGAATCGCTGGTCGCCGATGCCGCGCGCTACGACGTGTTCCGCCTGGCCGAAACCACCTTTTCCGGGCAACCGGCCGCAGTGATCCGCATGCTGGCCGGCCTGCGCGCCGAAGGCGAGGCGGTGGCCGCACTGATGCCGATCCTGATCAAGGAGCTGCTGCGTACCGCGGCCTTGGCCAAAGTGCAGGCCAACGGCGGCAACCTCGCTGCCGAAATGAAGGCGCAAGGCCTGTGGGAATCGCGCCAGGCGCCGTTCAAGCGCGCGCTGCAGCGGCATCCCGAACCGCGTCGCTGGGAGCGCTTCGTCGCCGAAGCCTCGCGGGTCGACCGCATGGCCAAGGGCCGCGCCGACGGCGACCCCTGGGTCGGCCTGGAACGCCTGCTGGTCGCCGTGGCCGAAGCCCGCGCGGTGAGATTGCTGGCGTGAAGGCCGGCGATGCCGCCACCGGAGACCGCGCCTGCGCCAACAGCGACGCGCGCTCCGCCTCCCGACACAGCGTACCCCCCGGCCATGCCGCACCTGCGGCCCTCCCCAGCAGCGCGGCTCCCACCGTGCCGCCCCCCGACGCCCAGCCCGCCACAGACCTTCGCTCTTCCGACTCCCGACTCCCGACTCCCGATTCCCAGCCCCACGCCGATTCCCGATTCCCGACTCCCAATTCCCAGCTCCACCTCTACTACGGCGGCACCTTCGATCCGATCCACCTGGGCCACCTCGCCATCGCCTGCGCCGCGCGCGACGAATTGGGCGCGCTGGTGCATCTGGTGCCGGCCGCCGATCCACCACATCGCCCCGCGCCCGGCGCCACCGCAGCGCAGCGCGCAGGCATGCTGGAACTGGCGCTGGCCGACACGCCCGGGCTGGTACTGGACACCCGCGAGCTGCAACGCGCCAGCCGGAACAGTGCGCCGTCCTACACCGTCGATACCTTGCGCGAACTACGCGCCGAGTTCGGCGCCACGACGCCCATCGCCTGGCTGCTCGGTGCCGATGCCTTCATGGGGCTAAGCAGCTGGCATCAGTGGGAAGACTTGTTCGAACTGGCGCATTTCGTCATTGCCGCGCGTCCGGGCACGACGCTGGACCTGGCCGATGCGCCGCAGCTCGCCGCGGCAGTGCAGGGCCGCTGGGCCGCCAGGGCGGGCGAACTGGGCATCTCGCCGGCCGGCCGCCTGTGGTCGCTGCAGCAGCCGTTGCGCGGCGAATCGGCCAGCGCGGTGCGCTCGCGCATCGCCGGCGGCGGCCACTGGCAGGCGCTGGTACCGGCGTCGGTGGTGGCATTTATCGCGCACGAAGGCCTCTATGGCTTAGCCCCGCCGACTAGCTGAACACGCAGCCGGCCGGACCGGCCTATAATTCACGCCAATTCCATCGAGTTGCCCGCTTTGACCACCCAAGCCCAAGTCATCAAGACCTCCATTCCGAATCCGCCGCCGTCCGTGCCGGCCCTGTTGGCCACCGTGCGCGAGGCCGTGGAGGAGCTGAAAGCCAAGGACGTGGTCGAGATCGATGTGCGCGGCAAGTCCAGCGTCTGCGATTACATGGTGGTCGCCTCGGGTACCTCGACCCGTCATGTGAAGTCGATTGCCGAAGAGGTGGTCAAGTTCGCCAAGCGTCTTGATGTCATGCCGCTGGGCGTGGAAGGCGAGCGCGAGGCCGAGTGGGTCTTGGTGGACCTGGGTGATGTGGTGGTGCATGTGATGCTGCCGCGCGTGCGCGAGTTCTATGCACTGGAACGCCTGTGGACCGTGGGCGACCAGCGTCCGGACGACGCGGATGCCGACCCCGAAGAGTGAGTGAGCCGGGCATGCCGCGCAATGCCCGACCCCCGACCGACGCGCCTGCCTCGCAGGCGCTGCAACAGCTGCGCAGCCAGCGCGCGCAGACGTCCGGCGCGCCGCTGTCGCCGGCACGCAAGCGCTTCGATCGCCTGCTGCGCGACCTGGAGCGGCATCGTGCCGACCTGCAGGCCTGGCAGCTTGCACGCTCACAATGGCGCGAGCGTTATCACGCCCAATTACAGCCCTTGCTCGACCAGCGCCGCGCGGCCGACATCACGCTGGTCGAAGTGCTCGACCGCGCGCATGCCACGGTCAAGCTGGGCAAGGCCGATCGCGCATTCCTGTCCGAGTTGCTGTGCGATATCGCCGCCCCGCTGATCGAGGCCGGCCACGAGGCACTACGCCCGATTTACGATCGCCACAGCGCCGTCGGTTACGACCAGGAAGTGGCCGAATCCGATGCACTGATGAAGCAGATTCTCGGCCAGGCCTATGGCCTGGATGCCGACGAACTGGACGGCATCGACTCGCCCGAAGAACTCTTTGAACGCGTCAGCGAGCGGCTCGAGCAGGAGCACGCGCAACAACAGCAACGCCGTACGCAACGGCGCAAGCGTGCCGAGAAACAGGCGGTGGTGGAAAATGCCGAGCCGCCGCCGCTGCGCGAGCTGTATCGCAAGCTGGCCGGCAATCTGCATCCGGACCGCGCCAAGGGCGCCGACGACCACGCCGCGCGCACCATCCTGATGCAGCGGCTCAATGCCGCCTACAAGGCCGGCGATCTGTTGGGTCTGCTTGAACTGCAGGCCGAGATCGGCCTGATGGACGCGCAAGGCGTGGACGCGATGAGCGCCGCGCGCCTGCAGGACTACAACCGCGAACTGGATCGGCAGTGCAGGCAGTTGCAACAGCAGCTGCAGCAGCAGTCGGACGAGTTTTGCGCCGAATACGGGCTTGAACTCTCATCGCGACCCAAGCCCGAGCGACTGGGCCGGTTGATGGCACAGCTCAAGCGCGAGATCGAAGACGACCTGATGGATGCGCGCCGGGGCCTGCGCGAGCTGGAAGACCCGCAATCGCTCAAGCGCTGGTTGAAGCTGCAGCGCGCCATGTCGGGCGCGCACGACGCCACCTGGTTCTGATCACGGTCTGAGCGTCGTTGTCAGCTTGCACACGCGCCACTGCTGGTGCGCGCACGTGCTCTGCGTAGCCTCGGTTGGACACGCTGCCAGGCGTGCAATCGAGACGCATGCATGCACGGCGTTCTGACAGCAGTTGGATCGACGCGGCCAAACGGATGCCGGTCCGTTCGGCAGCACTGGCCGTTGCCATTGTCTACAACAGCCAGCTGACGGCCGCGCGCTTACAACGGCCCGCGCTCCCACGGCCCGGTGATCGCCAGCGTGATGCCCGGGGTCTGGATGTTGACGAACAGGGTGCGCGCCAGCGGGTCCCAGCAGGCGCCGCAGAACTCGGTATCGCGGTAATCGCCTTCGGCAATGGTCTTGCCGGCATCGGCGATCTGCTGCGAGGTGAGCTGCACGTTGTTCTTTGCCAGGTAGAACGATTCGCCGCCGCGCGTCAGCCCGAGCAGTCGCGCGCCCGGGCCATATTCGTCCGGGCTCTCGCCGCCGTCTTCGCACAGCACCACGCCACCGCGCGCGCTGACGGTGACGTTGTCCGGGTTGTGCGCGGCCAGCTGGTTGCCGCTGACGAACAGTGCGCTCAAGCGTTGCGTAAACAGATCCAGCACCCATACCGCGCCGTTGCCGTAACCGCGGCGGCCCTGCGCATCAACGCCGGCGCTGGTGTCGACGATGAAGAGTTTGCCGTAGCTGTACCAGATGCCTTCGCCACGGCTCATGCGCAGCGCGCCATCGGCCCACGCCTGCGCAAACGGCCCGCTCAGGGTGTCGTTGGCGCCGATATCGGGGAAGCCGACCGGTGCGGCGATGCCATCCAGATCGGGCTCGGCAATGTCCACCCATTCCAGCTGGAACTGCTGGCCGATGCTGGCGACGGTGAGATCGGCATTGCGCCGCCCGCGCACGCGTGCGGCCTGCAGCCGGCCGCCATTTTCCAGCGAGCCATTGCGGCCGCGGCGGTCGTTGGGGATGAAGCGATACAGGCCGGCCTTGTTGCGATCGTCTTCGGTGAGATAGACGATGCCGGTGCGCGGATCGATCGCCACCGCTTCATGGCTGAAGCGGCCCAGCCCGACCAGCGGCCGGCCGCTGGTGCGCTGGCTGTCCGGGTCCACTTCGAACACGTAGCCGTGCTTGCGGCCGGTGCTGGACACCGCATTGGTCTTGATCTCTTCGCAGCTCAGCCAGGTGCCCCACGGCGTGGGGCCGCCGGCGCAGTTGACCAGCGTGCCGCCCAGGCTCGGCTCCAGGCTGCCCCAGCCGCGGCGGCCGTAACTCAGGGTGGTGGTGCCGCCGCCGGCCAGTTGGGTGCCGCTGACGAGGCCGGTGTCGTACATCGCCGGTGCACGGAACGGCGTGGCCGCACCACGTTCGTGGTTGCGGATCAGCACATATTCCAGGCCGCGCAGCGGATCGCTGCCCGGTCGCCAGTCGGGCCGACGCAGGCCGACCACGGCCATGCCGTCATGGCGGTCGGGGCAGGGCTGCCCATCGTCCATGCGATCGCCGCTCCAGCCGAACGAGCGGTAGCTGAAACCGCGCGGCAACTGCAGCAACGGCAGCCCGGTGCTCTGGTCGGCGACCGGCGCGAGCGGACCATAGCGGCTGGGCACAGGGGCCAGTTGCAGCGGCGGCGAGGCGCTGTTGGCGGCCTGGGCCTGGCGCGATTGCAGCGCGCTCAAACTGCCAAGCGCACCGGCGGCCATCACGGCGGCGCTGCCCTTGAGCACCTGGCGGCGGGCGGGATCGAAAATCGGCATCGAACGACTCCTGCGGGCTGGGTAGTGCGCCGACGCTAGAAGCCCGCTGTAACCGCACCATGACACCGGCGCGATCGCCCCGGTTCCGATGCCCAAGCTGTGACGCGGATATCATGTGGCCATGAAATGCCGACTTATCGCTACCGGCGAGCGCGCACCGGCCTGGGTGGCGCAGGGCTTTGCCGAATATCAGAAGCGTCTTTCGCACTGGATGCCGCTGGAGCTGGTCGAGATCGAGCCCGGCCTGCGTGGCAAGGGCCGCGATGCACAACGCGCCATCGATGACGAAGGCCGCCGCGTGCTCGCCGCGCTGCCCAAGAACGCCTACGTGGTTGCGCTGGATATCCCGGGCCGCCCGCTCAGTTCGGAACAGCTTGCCCAGCGCATGGAGCACTGGCGCGGGCAGGGCCGCGATCTGGCGTTCCTGATCGGCGGCCCCGAAGGTCATGCCGCCGAGGTGCTGAAAACCGCCAGCGAAAGCTGGTCGATCGGCTCGCTGACCCTGCCGCACATGCTGGTGCGCCTGATCGTCGCCGAGCAGCTGTACCGCGCTGCGGCGATGCTGGCCAACCATCCGTATCACCGCGCCTAAGTGGCATGCGCGAGGGCAGTAATCCGCGCGTAGCCGCTGCGCTTTCGAGATGGGTATGCGGGCAAGTAGCCGGGCGCATCCTCAACCCGATCCGCGAGACCGCACGTCGTCGCGTGCACGCAAGGCGCACTGCAACGATGCGCATGCAACAGCTGAAACCGCGGCCTCGCAGCAGCCGGCTGCACAACGCCAGACCATGCGGCGACCGGGCATCCGGGTCGCCGCAGGTGATGACGCATCAATTCAACGAAAAACTCACCGGCACCAGGCCGTATGCCTGCACGGCCTGGCCGTTCTGCATCGCCGGCTGGAAGCGCCAGCTGCGCAGCACCTGGCTGCGTGCGGCCAGGTCGAGCGCACGATGACCGCTGCTGGTCTGCACGCTCACCTCGGCCGGGCGGCCATCGGTGCCGACCAGCACGCGCAGCAGCACCGTGCCCTGCTGCCCGGCACGCAACGCCGCCACCGGGTAACTCGGCGCCGGTGAACTCAGATACTGCAGCTGGCCTGCCTCGACCGGGCCGCTGGGCGCGGCAATCGCCGGCGCGCTGTCAGACGCCGCCTCCGAGACCGCAGGTAAGGCGAACGTTGCGTTGTCGACCACGGCAGGCTCACTGATCACCGGGGTCTGCACCTGCACCTGCACCTGCACCGTGGTCGGCGGTGTGTGCGGCACTTTCGGCGTGAACTCCCGCTTGATCGTCATCACCGGCGGTGGTGGCGTCGCGATGGTGATGGGCATGACCCAGCGCTCTTTCGGTGCGGGCGGCTGCGGAACCGCCCGGTACGAGAGCGGTATCAGCAATAACCCGCCGGCCAGCAAATGCAAGGCCACCGCAGTGCTCATCGCCAGGACGCGCGAGGTGTCGATGCCTGTGGATCGGGAAGAAACCTGCGACTGCGTGCGAACCATCATCCACCTCCTCAACGGAACTGCGGAAAGGACCAGCGCGACCCGGACGCACTACACCATCCGGTAGCGTAGGTTTACCGCGCCGTTTGCACGGACACAAGTGATTTCGAAGCGCTGGAGGTCGGCTGATTGATTCGCCCCTTCGCGTCGAACCATGCAGAGTGGCCGGCGCGGCAGACCCGTGGACGGAAGGGGGTGGGCATCTGTCATCGCAAGGCGAGGCACCAGAATTTTCGGTTTGCCCAACAAAAAACTGCCCTCGGGGAGGGCAGTCTGGACATCACACCGAACGCGATTGCGGCCAGGTCAACGTCCCAACTCGAAGGTCACATCCAGGTTGATCGACAAGGTGCTCTCGCCCGGGGCGACCTGGGTGTCCATCTCGGCCTTGGCCGAGCGCATCGAGGCGGCCATCATCATCGGGCGCGCACCGCCGCCGCTGCGGCCTTCGGAGATGCTGACGATGCGGCGCACCTTCAGGCCGAGCGACTTGGCGTAGGTGTCGGCGCGGGCCTGGGCCTTCTTCAGGGCGGCCACGCGGGCCTCGTCGTAGGCCGGTTCGGGCTGATCCACCGAGAAGCTGGGGCCGTTGATGTCGTTGGCGCCCTGGGCGACCAGCGCGTCCAGTACCTTGCCCAGGCGCGAAATGTCGCGGACCTTGAGGCTGACCGTGTTGCTGGCCTGGTAGCCGTTGATCCTGGGCGCTTCGTTTTCCTTGTAGGTGTACTGCGGGCTGAGATTGATGCCGGTGGTCTGCACGTCCTTGTCGGCGATGCCGGCGGCCTTGATCGCAGCCATGACCTTGCTCATCTGTTCGGCGTTCTGGCGCATGGCGGCGTTGCCGTCGGCGGCCTGGGTGACCACGCCGGCCGACAGCGTGGCGATGTCCGGTATGCGCTTGGCGTCCGCCTCGGCCGACACGTTGAGCAGGGTGCCATCGTTGGGAATGGTGTAGCTCGGAGTGGTCTGGGCGTGGGCGGTCATGGCGGTTCCGGCAGCGATGGACAGGGCCAGCAACAACGGTGTGAGGGTGGTACGCATGAGATCTCCTGGTCTGTCAGCGAAGCGTGTTGCGGGTTCGATGAACATGTTGTGAGTCGAACGCGACCACTGCCGCCCGGATCGGCAAGCGGGCAAGGAGGAGCAACAGGTATGCTGGACGGATGCTCTATCTCGCCTCCCGGTCGCCGCGCCGACAAGAACTGCTGCAACGCTTGGATGTGCCTTTCCAGACCCTGCAACTGGACGTGCCCGAACTGCGCGCGCCCGAAGAATCGCCTGCGCAGTACGTGCAGCGCGTCGCGCTGGACAAGGCGCGTGCCGGCCTGGCGCAGGTACAGGCCGGCGACCCCGATGCGATCGTGCTCGGCTCCGATACCGAAGTGGTGCTGGGCGAGCGGGTGTTCGGCAAGCCGGCCGATGCGGACGATGCGATCGCCATGCTGAGCCTGCTCTCCGGGCGTACCCACCAGGTACTCACGGCCGTGGTTCTAGTCTGCGCACAACGCGCGCCGGTGCAGGCCCTGGTGGTGTCGGAGGTGACCTTCGCGCCACTTGATGCTGCACAGATCGCCGCGTACGTGGCGTGCGGCGAGCCGATGGGCAAGGCCGGCGCGTATGCGATTCAAGGCCGCGCCGAACGTTTTATCAGCCATCTGTCCGGCAGCTATTCCGGCGTGATGGGATTGCCGCTGTTTCACACCTCGCAGTTGCTCACAGCCCTCGGAGCGCATTGATGTCGGAAGAAATCCTGGTCAACGTCACCCCGCGCGAAACCCGCGTCGCGGTGATCGAGAACGGCATGCTGCAGGAGCTGCATATCGAGCGCGGCTGGCGCCGGGGTGTGGTCGGCAACATCTACAAGGGCAAGGTGCAGCGGGTGATGCCGGGCATGCAGGCGGCCTTTGTCGAGCTGGGTCTGGAGCGCGCCGCGTTCCTGCACGCCAATGACGTGGTGCGTCCGGCGCCGGCGCCGGCCAGCGTGGTCGATACCGAGGAGACGCCGATCCCGCCGCCGCCGGCGGCCGCGGTGCCGATCGTGGAACTGCTGCGCGACGGGCAGGACATCGTGGTGCAGGTGGTCAAGGACCCGATCGGCACCAAGGGCGCGCGGCTCACCACCCAGATCAGCATTCCTTCGCGCTATCTGGTGCTGCTGCCGCAATCCAAGATCGTCGGGGTGTCGGCGCGGATCGAGGACGAGGCCGAGCGGTTGCGCCTGAAGACCATTGTCAGCGAGGTCTCGGCCCAGCACGGCGGGTTTGGCTACATCATCCGCACCAATGCCGAAGGCCAGCCGGCCGAGGCGCTGGCCGAAGACATCGCCTACCTGTCGCGGGTCTGGAACGTGGTCGAGCGGCGCGGCCGCGAAGCACCGCCGTGCAGCATCATCTACGAAGACCTGAGCCTGCCGTTGCGTGCGGTGCGCGACCTGATCCGCCGCGACGTGGAAAAGGTCAAGGTCGACTCCAACGAAACCTTCGCGCAGCTGCAGGCGTTCGTGGCCAAGTACATGCCGGTGCTGGCCGAGCGGCTCGAGCTGTACACCGGCGACCGGCCGATCTTCGACCTGTACGGGGTCGAGGACGAGATCGGGCGCGCGTTGAACAAGCAGGTGCCGCTCAAGTCCGGCGGCTACCTGGTGATCGACCAGACCGAGGCGATGACCACCATCGACGTCAACACCGGTTCGTTCGTCGGTCAGCGCAATCTCGAGGAAACCGTGTTCCGCACCAACCTGGAGGCCGCGCAGGCGGTGGCGCGGCAGCTGCGGCTGCGCAACCTGGGCGGGATCATCATCATCGACTTCATCGACATGGACGATGCCGAGCATCGCCGCCAGGTGCTGCGCACGCTGGAAAAGGCGCTGGCGCGCGATCATGCCAAGACCACCGTGTACGAATTCTCGCCGCTGGGCCTGGTCGAGATGACCCGCAAGCGCACCGTCGAGAGCCTGGAACGGCAGCTGTCGGAAACCTGCGGCCAGTGCAGCGGGCGCGGCACCATCAAGACTGCCGAGACGGTGACCTACGAGATCTTCCGCGAGATCACCCGCGCGGTACGCCAGTTCGATGCCGCGCGGCTGCTGGTGATCGCCTCGTCGAAGGTCGTCGCCCGCATCACCGACGAAGAGTCCGCAGCCGTGGCCGAGCTGGAGGAATTCCTCGGCAAGAGCATCCGCTTCCAGTCCGACGACCAGTATCTGCAGGAGCAGTTCGATGTGGTGCTGCTGTGAGTCCGGGATTGGGGAGTCGGGATTCGGGATTGGTCAACGCCGGCTCTGGTAGCGTGGCTTGGTCCGATAATGGCGCTTGACGGCACTGTGCGCGGCTTTGCTTTGACCAATCCCCAATCTCCAATGCCCAATCCCCGCCCCTGATGCCCACCCCGCTGCGCCGCCGTCTCCGTCTGTTTCGCCGCTATGCGATCACTGCCACTGCGCTTGCGCTGGTGGCGATCGCGTTGCTGGTGGGTGCGGCCAGCCAGGCGTTGCCGTTGGCCGAGCAGCGGCCACAGCAGATCGCCGCGTGGCTGAGCGAGCGCGCCGGCCAGCCGATCGCGTTCGATCGCCTGCAGACCGAATGGACCCGGCGCGGCCCGTTGCTGCGGCTGGATGGCTTGCGGATCGGCCCGCATGGCGAGGTGCGTGTGGGCCAGGCCGAAATCCTGCTGGCGATGTACGCCGGCCTGTTGCCCGGCCACTCGCTGACCGAGGTGCGTCTGCGTGGCCTGGCGCTGACACTGCAACGTAGCGACGATGGCGTGTGGTCGGTGCAGGGCCTGCCGGCCGGGCGGCATTCGGACCCGTTGGAAGCGCTGCGCCGGCTCGGCGAGATCCAGGTGGCCGAGGCGCGCCTGCGGGTGGCCGCGCCGTCGATCGGCGTGGACACCACGCTGCCGCGCATCGACCTGCGCCTGCGCGTCAACGGCTCGACCGTGAACGTCGGCAGCCACGCCTGGATCGACCTGCAGCGCGCACCGCTGACCACGGTGATCGCATTCGATCGCGACAGCGGCGACGGCAGCGCGTATGCGCAGGCCGACCCGGCCGATCTGGCCGCCTGGGCGGCGTTGCTGCAGTTCGGCGGCATGCGCGTGGACGGCGGTGGCGGACGCCTACAGGCCTGGGCGCAGTTGCGCGCGCGCCGGATCACTGCAGTCACCGTGGATGCCGATCTGCAACAACTGCGTCTGTCCGGCGCACCTTTGCCCGAGCAGACCGCACGCCGCACGCTGGTGTGGGAGCGGCTGCAGGCGCGCGCGCGCTGGCAGACCGTCGACGGCGGCTGGCGCATGGATGCGCCGCTGCTGCGCTTGGGCCAGGCGGCCAGGCTGCAGCGGCTGGACGGGCTGAGCATTGCCGGCGGGCGGCGTTACGCGGTGATGGGCAAACACCTCGATGTCTCCGGCCTGATCGCCGCGGCCGCCTTGAGCGAGCAACTGTCGCCTGGCCTGCGACGCTGGCTGAGCCTATCCCGGCCGCAGTTGCGCCTGGCCGATCTGCAGATTGCAGGCGAGCAGGGCGGAGCGGTGCGGGCGCAGGGCCGGATCGAGGAGCTGGGCTTCCTGCCGGTGGGCAACACGCCGGGCATCAGCGGCCTGCGTGGCCGGATCGATGGCGACGCGCAGGCCATTGAGCTCGATCCCGCGCCGGATGCCACGCTGCGGTTCGACTGGCCGACCGGCTTCGGGGTGGTGCACGAGCTGCAGCTGGCCGGCAGCATCGTGGGCTGGCGCGACGGCACCGGCTGGCAGGTCGCCACGCCGGCGCTACGCGTGCAGGCCAGGGACTACGGCGCCAATGTGCGCGGCGGGCTGTGGTTCCAGAACGATGGCAGCCGCCCGCGCATCCAGCTGGCCACGCAACTGGACGATGTCGCCTTGCCGGTGGCGCGCAAGTTCTGGATCCGCTCCAAGATGAGCAAGGCGGCCATCGACTGGCTGGACACGGCGGTGGCCGGCGGCGTGATCACCGGCGGCACCGGCCTGGTCAGCGGCGATCTGGACGACTGGCCGTTCGACAACAACGATGGACGTTTCGAAGCGTTCGGCCAGATCCGCGACGGCGTGATCCCGTTCAACCCGGACTGGACGGCGATGGAGCAGGTGCAGGCCGACCTGCGCTTCCTCGGCAACGGATTTTCCCTGCAGGGCAGGGGCGAGCTGGCCGGTGCGCCGATCGCGTCCCTGGAAGCCGGCATTCCCAGCTTCGCCACCTCCGAGCTCTACGTGCGCGCCTCTACCCAGGCCGACGCCGCGCAGCTATTGGGCATGCTGCGCAAGAGCCCGTTGGAGCAGCGCTACGGCGACACCTTGCGCAATCTCGCGGTATCCGGCCCGGCAGCGGTGAGCTTCGACTTGCTGCGTCCCCTGCGTACCCGCGGCGTGGGCGGCCACCTGCAAGGCACGGTGGCGCTGCAGGGCGCCAGGCTGGCCGATGCGCGCTGGAACCTGGCCTTCGACCAGGTCAGCGGACAGGCCGAATACCGCGACACCGGCTTTGCCGCCGAGCGCCTGAGCGTGCAGCACCAGGGCCGCAGCGGCGAGTTGTCCTTGCGTGCCGGTGGCTTTGTG
The DNA here is from genome assembly GCF_020784175.1 of Xanthomonas campestris pv. asclepiadis. Taxonomy (GTDB): domain Bacteria; phylum Pseudomonadota; class Gammaproteobacteria; order Xanthomonadales; family Xanthomonadaceae; genus Xanthomonas; species Xanthomonas campestris_D. The sequence goes on along the minus strand of NZ_JAJGQM010000008.1, from coordinate 44,718 downwards.
CAGGACCCCGCGCAGGCATTCGAGGCGCGCTTCGGCGCCACCCTGGACGCCAGGGAACTGTTCGATCGCGCGCCGCAGATGGAATGGCTGCGCCCCTACGTGCATGGCAGCGCACCCTGGCAGGTGGGCGTGGACGTACCGCTGCCGACCCCCGGGCAAGCGGACCCGCAGGCGCTGCTGACGCTGCGCTCGGAACTGGTCGGCACCACCCTGGATCTGCCTGCGCCACTGGACAAGGCGGCCACGCAGCCGCTGGATACGCAGGTCAAGGTGGCCTTGCCGGTGGGCGACGGCGATATCGACGTGGCTTTCGGCAAGCTGGTCGCGCTCAAGGCCAGCAGCCAGGGCAACCAGACCGGCGTGCGCGTGGTGATGGGCACGGACACGGTCAGCGAGCGTCCGCCGGCCAACGGCCTGGTGGTCACCGGCCGCACTGCCTCGCTGGATGCGATCGACTGGATCAGCCTGGCGCGCGGCAGCAGCGCGCCGGACACGCCGCCGCTGCCGGGCCAGCCGGCAACGCCGAAGAAGGACGCGGTGCCGCTGCAACAGGTGGATGTGCAGGCCGACCGGTTGCTGATGATCGGCGGCGTCTTTCCGCAGACGCGCCTGCGCCTGCGGCCGACCCGCGACGCGGTGGCAGTGAGCCTGGACGGCCCGTCGCTGGCCGGCCAGCTCAGCGTGCCTAATGCCGATGGCGCCGCCGTGCAGGGCAAGCTGAGCACGGTGCACTGGCAGCCGGTGGCCGCACCGCCCGAACCGGCCGTGCCCGAGCCGGGCGACCCGCTGGCCGGTGCGTTGCCGGAGCCGGCGCGCCGCGCGGTGGCCGAATTCGACCCGGTCTCGATCCCGCCGCTGTCGCTGGACATCGACGACCTGCAGGTCGGCAAGATGACCCTGGGCGCGGCCACCCTGCGCAGCAGCCGGCTGACCGACGGCATGCAGGTGGACCAGCTGCAACTGCGCTCCAACGACCAGAACATCGGCCTGACCGGCGCCTGGCGCGGCAAGGGCGACTCCGCCAGTACCCGGCTGTCGGCGCGGGTGGACAGCCGCAATCTCGGCAACCTGCTGCAGAACCTCACCCTGGGCGGCCAGCTGCGCGGCGGCGAAGGCCAGCTGGAACTCAACGCCGGCTGGCAGGGCTCGCCGACCGGGTTTGCGCTCGGTTCGCTGGATGGCGATCTCAAGATCGACGTGCGCAACGGCCAGCTGCTGGAAGTGGATCCCGGCGCCGGCCGCGTGCTCGGCCTGCTCAGCGTGGCGCAGCTGCCACGCCGGCTGATGTTCGACTTCCGCGATTTCTTCTCCAAGGGGCTGGCCTTCAACAAGCTGGAGGGTCAGGTGCGCTTCGGCGAAGGTTTCGCGCGCACCGATGCGATCCGTATCGAAGGTCCGGCCGCCGACATCGCCATCCGGGGGCAGACCGACCTGCGCGCGCAGACCTTCGACCAGACCGTGGACGTGAACCCCAAGGCCGGCAATCTGCTCACCGTGGTGGGCGCGGTGGCCGGCGGCCCGGTCGGTGCGGCGGTGGGCGCGGCTGCCAATGCGGTGCTCGGCAAACCGTTGGGCGCGATCGGCGCCAAGACCTATCACGTCACCGGGCCGTGGAAGGATCCGCAGGTGGACGTGGTGGAACGCGACGTGCGCGAGCGTGTGCCCGGCAAGCCGCCAGCAGCGGGCGCGCCAACGGCGACGCCAGGCACGCCCGGTCGGTCGCCCCGCTGACGCGCTTAATGGCGCGCGCCAGCGCGTGCAGGTATTGAGTCGCTCCGGCGATCGAGCCTTGCGGCCAGCCTATCGAATGCAGCATGCGCGCCAACTATCAAGCCGCGCGCGCTACGTTTCCTGCACTCAATCGACCGGACTGTCGCCATCACTGTCGCCATCACTGTCGCCATCGCTGTCGGCACGCGCGAACATCGGCAGGCGCAGGCGCGAACGATGCCCTTGCACCGGCGCCGGGTCGGCGCCGGCGACTCCCCGGAAGTAGCCGCGCTGCCATTTCTCGCGCGCCGCGGCCGACTGCGCATCCGGCAGTTCCTCCAGAAACTGCGTGCGGCTCTGCGTCCAGTCGGCATGCTGCTGCGCCAGTTGCGGTGCCTCGGACAGGGGCTTCCACTGCGGCTGCACCTGTTCGATCAGCTGCCGCGGCAGCGGGAACAGGTGGCAGAACGGCTCGCCGGCCGCGAAGCGCACGTGCCCAGGCCGGGTGAACTTCCAGTTCATGGTGAAGGTGTACGGGCTCCAGTCGGTTTCGACCATGCCGCTCAGCGCGCCGATGCCGTCCTTGGGCCGGTTCAATGGCCCGGTGACGAACAGATCCATGCCGGTATCGGTACGAAACAGGCAGGGCACGTGAAAGGTCAGCACGCCGTAGCCGAAGTGGCTGATCGCCGGTGCCGCGGCGCCTGCATCGGCACTGATCCGGATCGCGTCCAGGCCATCGCGGCCGTCCCAGCTGGCCTCGAACCCGGCCTGGCACAGCAGCTCCCAGCCATGCGCATTGGCGATCGCCAGCGGCAGGCAGCGGTAGGCATAGCGCTGGTCGGTGGCGTCCATCCAGTCGCGCTCGTGCGGGGCGGGGCGGATGTCCAGCGTATGGCCATCCAGGACGTAGGCAATGAGCTTCATGCGCGGGCGTCGGCGTGGCGATGGGCCCGCGATGATAGCCGTGCCGCATGTTCAGCCGAACGACTTGTCTCCCTGGCGCGCGGGCCCCATCCTGACTGCATGACCGATAACGCTCTCACTCTGGCCGAAACCCGGCTGCTGCTTCCTTCCGGCCTGGACACCGGCCATCTCGACCGTACCTTCGGCGCCCTGCTGGGCCCGGGCATCGACTTCGGCGACCTGTACTTCCAGCATTCGCGACGCGAGAGCTGGAGCGTGGAAGACGGCATCGTCAAGGACGGTGCGCATTCCATCGAACAAGGCGTGGGCGTGCGCGCGATTGCCGGCGAAAAGACCGGCTTCGCCTATTCCGACGATATCCAGCGCGACGCCTTGCTGGAGGCGGCGCAGTCCGCACGCGCGATCTCGCGCGAGGGCGGCGCGCAATCCACCCGTTCGCTGGTGCGTGGCAATGGCCGCGCGCTGTACCCGGCCACCGACCCGATCGACGACATGGACAGCGCGACCAAGGTCGAGTTGTTGCGTCGTATCGACCAGTACGTGCGCGCGGCCGACCCGCGCGTCAAGCAGGTGATGGTGAGCCTGTCCGGCGGTGTGGACACGGTGCTGATCGCGCGCAGCGACGGCGTACTGGCCGCCGACGTGCGCCCGCTGGTGCGCTTGAACGTGCAGGTGATCGTCGAACAGGGCGGACGCCGCGAATCTGGCTATTCCGGCGGCGGCGGCCGTTACGGCTATGCCGAACTGTTTGCCGACGGCCGCCCGGAAGGCTTCGCCCGCGAAGCGTTGCGTCAGGCGCTGGTCAATCTGGAGGCGATTCCCGCACCGGCCGGCGTGATGCCGGTGGTGCTCGGCCCAGGCTGGCCCGGCGTGCTGCTGCACGAGGCGGTGGGGCATGGCCTGGAAGGCGACTTCAATCGCAAGGGCACCAGCGTCTACGCCGGCCGCATCGGCGAGCGCGTGGCCTCGCCGGGCGTGACCATCGTCGATGACGGCACCCTGGATGGCCGTCGCGGCTCGCTCAATATCGACGACGAAGGCACGTCCACCCAGTGCACCACGCTGATCGAGGACGGCGTGCTGGTCGGCTACATGCAGGACACCCACAACGCGCGCCTGATGGGCGTGGCGCCGACCGGCAACGGCCGTCGCGAATCATTTGCGCACCTGACCATGCCACGCATGACCAACACCTACATGCGCGCCGGCGAGCACGATCCGCAGGAGATGATCCGCTCGGTCAAGAAGGGCATCTACGCGGTCAACTTCGGCGGCGGCCAGGTCGACATCACCAGCGGCAAGTACGTGTTCTCGGCCACCGAGGCCTACCTGATCGAAGACGGCAAGGTCACCGCGCCGGTGAAGGGCGCCACGCTGATCGGCAACGGACCGGAGACCATGCAGAAGGTGCGCATGATCGGCAATGACCTGGCGCTGGACGAAGGCGTGGGCGTGTGCGGCAAGGACGGGCAGAGCGTGCCGGTCGGCGTCGGCCAGCCGTCGCTGTTGATCGACGGCATCACCGTTGGCGGAACGCAGGCCTGAGATGCGGGGAATTGGGAATCGGGATTCGGGAATCGCAACGGCAGGAGCGGGATATCGCGTTTTTGAGCCTTGCGCCGCGTCGGGCTTGATGCCGCGAATCGGGATAAGAGCATCGGGAAGCGCAGCGGTAGAGGCGCGCAGCGTCTTCGGCGCGCAGGTGTCGCCGACCCAGGTTGCCGATGTTGGAAGCATGCTGCCGCGATTGGCTGCGGCGGAGGCGCTCGTTGAGCAGTTGCGCGAATGCGGCCGCCAGGTCCTATTCGTCGTCTTCCAGATCCTGGTCGTCTTCCAATCCCGAATCCCCACTCTCCAATCCCTGCGCCTGAGACAACTCGCGCAGAACCTGGAACAGCTCGCGGTAGGCGCGCGGCGGTTTGTTCTTGGCGCGCTCGTGGATGGCGTTGCGCACCAGTTGGCGCAGTTGCTGACGGTCGGCGGCCGGGTAGGCTTCCAGCAGCTCGGCCAGCGCCACGTCGCCTTCGGCGAGCAGGCGCTCGCGCCAGCGCTCGACGCGGTGGATCGCGGCCACCTCACGGCGCGCGGTGTCGCTGTTGGCATCCAGCGCATCGCGGATCGCGGCCAGCGTTTCGTCGTCCTCGCGGCGCATGTGCTTGGCCAGAAACGCCAGCTGGCGCTTGTGCGCGATATGCGAGGTGATGCGCTTGCTCTCCTCGATATGCGGGATCAGCGATTCGGGCACCGGCAACTTGGCCAGCTGCGCCGGAGTGAGCGCCACCAGCTTTTCGCCCAGGTCGAAGATTTCCAGCGCCTCGCGCCGCTGCTGGCTGCGGCTGGCGCCGCGGAATTCACCGGTGTCTTCGTCGCGTCCGCGCATTGCCAATACATCCCAAAACAGACTGATTAAAAATTCTGGCCATGCCGGCCAGCTCTTGCGTAGGGACCCTCCATCAGGTCACTCGCACCATGAGACTAGGATAAAGCATTGAACGCACTCTCCTCTGAAACACGTGTCCACGACGACAGCCTGCAGCGCCTGGAAGCGCTCACCGACATCGCCCAGCGCCTGCTCGAGCGCGCCCGTGCGTCCGGCGCCACCCAGGCTGAAGTGAGCTGCAGCGAAGAGCGCGGCCTGGATGTCAATGTGCGCCTGGGCGACGTGGAGACGGTGGAATCCACCCGCGACCGCGGCATTGCGGTCACCGTGTACTTCGGCAAGCGCAAGGGCAGCGCAAGCACCGCCGATCTGCAGGATTCCAGCCTGGAATCGACCGTTGCCCAGGCCTGCGCGATCGCCCGCTACACCGAAGACGATGTTGCCGCCGGCCTGGCCGACCCGGAGCTAATGGCGCGCGACTTCCCCGAGCTGGACAGCTGGCACCCCTGGGCGCTGGACGCCGACACCGCAGTGGACCTGGCGCTGGCCTGCGAGACTGCCGGGCGCGATGCCGACGCGCGCATCAGCAACTCCGATGGCGCCTCGGCCAGCACCGGGCTCAGCCTGTCGGTCTACGCCAATTCGCATGGCTTCATCGGCCGCGAGCGCGGCACCCATCATTCGATCAGCTGCGCGCTGATCGCTGGCCAGGGCGACGGCATGCAGCGCGATGGCTGGTACAGCAGCGCGCTGGCGCGCGAGGACCTGGAGGCGCCGGAAGCGATCGGCCGCCACGCCGCCGAACGCACCCTGGCGCGGCTGCAGCCACGCTTGCTGCCGACCGGCCAGTTGCCGGTGCTGTTCGCGCCGGAGGTGGCGCGCTCGCTGGTCGGGCACCTGCTCGGCGCGGTCTCCGGCGGCGCGCTGTATCGCCGCGCCAGCTTCCTGCTCGACAGTGTCGGCAGCAAGCTGTTCCCGGACTGGTTCAACATCGAAGAGCTGCCGCACCTGCGGCGCGGCCTGCGCTCGGCCGCGTTCGACGGCGAAGGCGTGGCGACCCGGCGTTCGGCATTGATCAGCGACGGCGTGCTGCAGCGCTATGTGCTGGGCAGCTACTCGGCGCGCAAGCTCGGCCTGCAGACCACCGCCAACGCCGGCGGCGTGCATAACCTGCAGGTCACCGCCAATGCCGGCGATCTGAGGTCGATGATCGCCGGCATGTCGCGCGGCCTGCTGGTCACCGAGCTGATGGGTAACGGGGTCAATCCGGTGACCGGCGACTATTCGCGCGGCGCCGGTGGCTTCTGGATCGAGAACGGGGCGGTCGCCTATCCCGTCGACGGGTTGACCATCGCCGGCAATCTGCGCGAGATGTTCGCCGGCATCGAAGCGGTCGGCAACGACGTCGATCCGCGCTCGCACGTCAAGATCGGCTCGGTGCTGCTCAACCGCATGACGGTGGCAGGCGACAGCTGAGCGCGGCGGACCAGGACCACCCTGCGCGCGCGCGTCTTGCCGCTGTACTTGTCGGCAGTCGCCGTGCGCCAGCGAGACCATGTCTTCCCGCACTGGTGGCTGGCTGAATCGTTGCTATAGTCCGCCGCACCACAACCATGCATGGGGAGACATGATGAGCGAATTCGAGTCGCACGCCGCACCGCCGCCGCCGCCGATCGGCAGCAGCACGCCGTCGGAGGAGCGCACCCTGGCACTGGCCGCGCATCTGCTCGGGATCCTGACATCCTTCATCGGCGCTCTGGTGATCTGGCTGATCAGCAAGGACGCCAGCCCGTCCAAGCCGTTCGCCACCGACCAGGCCAAGGAAGCGTTGAATTTCCAGATCACCGTGATCATCGCCTATGTGGCTGCGGTGATCCTGACCATCGTGTCGTTCGGCATCCTGTTCTTCGTGCCGACGCTGGTATGGATCGCCAATCTGGTGTTCTGCATCCTGGCCGCGGTCAAGGCCAACAACGGCGAGCATTACCGTTATCCGTTCACGCTGCGCCTGATCAAGTAATCCGGCACAATGCCAATGACAAAGGCCCGGCATCGCTGCCGGGCCTTTGTCGTTTCGGGCATTGACGCGATCAGTTCTGCGCCGGCGTGTTTTCGGCGAAGTACTCGTGGCTGTCGGCATTGGTGATTGCCTGGGCCGGGTTGCTGATCGCCAGGTTGCGCGCACCGGACTGGCCATACACGCGGTCCTGGGTGCCGGCCACCGCGGTGAAGTGGCTCATCTCGTGCACCAGCGTACCGGCCTTGGAGTCGGTGCCCTGGGTCGGCGCGCTCCAGAACGCGTTGCAGACGTAGATCTCGTACGGCGCATTGGCGTAGACGTACGCATAGGCGCTGTCGGTGCAATCGCAGTTGATGGTGATCTGGCCGTTGTTCTGGTCCAGCGCGTTGTCGATGTTGACGAAGTTCGAGCTAACCCGGCTGTAGCGCGAGGCGTTGTAGGCGCCGAACCAGGTGGTGTAGCGCGCGCCGGTGCTGCCGGCATTGAGATAATTGCGCGCGTTCTGCGAGTAGGCGCGGGCCGCCGTGACCGCGCTGCCGGCCTGGCTGGTGCGGGTGGTGCTGCAGTTCAGGTAATTGACGCCGTTGACCACGGCGGTCGGACCGATCGCCATCCGGCGCTGCACGCCGCGGTTGACGCCGTCCAGCCACACCGTCAACGGCGCGCTGCCGGCCACCGCGGTCTTGCCATCGGCGGTCTTCAGCAGGCTGCCATCGGCCAGCGAGGCGTACTGCAGCGGCGAGCTGACACGGATGGTGTAGTTGCCGCTGGTGGACAGGTCGTAGGCGGCAGCCAGGTCGACCACGCCCTGCACGGTCTGGCCGGGCTTGAGGATGGTGAAGTCGGCCGCCTTGGGCAGGCCGCGCTTGACCAGGCGTCCGGTGTAGGTCACCGGGGCGCCATCGCGGCTCACTTCCAGGATGCCGTTGTCCAGCGATTGCAGCGGCAGCCGGTAGGTCGGTACGCGGGCGATCTGGCTGCCGTTATTGGTGACGGTCACTGCAATCTTGCCCTGGTGTCTCCCGGCCTGATCGGCGACCGGCGCCAGTTCAATGGTCAACGGGACCGGGCCGCGCACGGACTGCGCCTGCGCCGAACCGAGCACGCCAACAACGGCCAACGTACCTGCTGCAAACGATGCGAGAAAAACGTTCTTCACCAGTGACTCTCCATGTGGTCGGGGGATGTCCGCAGACGCGGGCAGGTCAACCTAGGCAGAGCGAGCAGACGCAACAAGAGAACCGATTGATGCCGTTTTTGGCCTGCTGGTGATCACGTAACGACAAAAACAGACACGGATGGCGACAATTCGGCCGAAAATTGCGTTGTCATCCACACTTTGCGATCAATTTCTGAAAATGCTCTTGTGAAAATTTACGGAAAGAGAATTTACGTTCTGTGACACAGCGCATCGCCTGCAGGGCGGCGCGCTACAAACACACCGTGCGCTGGCGCACGGTGTGCGCAAAGAGCAGCGCGATCGCTTGATCGACGCCGGTATCCAGGTGCACGAAAAGGTACGGTGTGCGTCCACTGGAGCGCGGAAGAGGCTGCGTCCGGGCCACCAATTGTCCGAGAGCTTGGTCGCCGTCGTCGCTGCAGGCAGCTGGCTGATCGTCGGTCGGCCGTGCGCGAACAGGGCGCAGCCCATGCCTCGGTCATCCGTTCGCCGGCCACCACGATGATCGGCGCACGCACGTCACTGCCCAGGCCGGCCGATGACTGCTCTTGCGTGAGTGTCTGCGCATGTCTGGCGCGGGTGCGGGTACGAGATGTACGGCACGGCGGTAAGGCTGCACGCCGCTCGCACGAATGCTGCGTTCTAGTGCGCGCGGTCCACCGCAAACCGGCCCAGCGTCGCCAGCGTGTCGCCGGGCGCGCCGTAGGGCTGCAGGATGTCGTGCATGCGCGTGGCCAGTTCGGCCAGCTTGGCCTTGGCGCCCTCCATTCCGAGCAGGGCGGGATAGGTGGATTTAGCCTGCGCGGCGTCCTTGCCGGCGGTCTTGCCCAGCTGCGCCGAGCTCGATTCCACATCCAGGATGTCGTCGCGGACCTGGAACGCCAGCCCCAGCGCGTCGGCGAACGCATCCAGGCGCTGCTGATCGTCGGCTGCGGCAGCTCCGGTGAGCGCGCCCATGCGCACGGCGGCGCGGATCAGTGCGCCGGTCTTGAGTGCGTGCATGCGCTCGAGATCGCGCAGCGATTGCAACTGGCCGGTGGCATCGATATCCAGCGCCTGGCCGCCGCACATGCCGGCAGCGCCCGCGGCGGTGGCCAGACTCTGCAGCCAGCCGACCCGCAGCTCCGCGCTGACCGGGGCCGCAGCCAGCAGCTCGAAGGCGCGTGTCTGCAGCGCGTCGCCGGCCAGGATCGCCGTGGCTTCGTCAAAGGCGATATGCACGGTGGGCTGGCCGCGGCGCAGGGCGTCGTCGTCCATTGCCGGCAAGTCGTCGTGCACCAGCGAATAGGCGTGGATCAGTTCCACCGCCACCGCGGGTGTGTCCAGGCTGTCCTCGTCGGCGCCGAACAGTGCGCCGGTCGCATACACCAGCAGCGGACGCATGCGCTTGCCGCCGCCCAGCACCGCGTGCCGCATCGCCGCGTGCAGTCGTTGCGGCGCCAGCGCCGGGCTTGGCAGACAGGCTTCCAGGCGGCGTTCGGTGCGGCCGATCCAGTGGTCGAACAACGCCGAACTCACCTCAGCCGCCGTCCTGCGACGGCGGCTCGAAAGCTTCGGCCAGATCGGGGCGCGCGGGGTCGGTCAGCATGCGCACGCGCAGTTCGGCGTGTTCCAGCGCCTGCTGGCAGTCGCGGTACAGACCGATGCCACGCTCGTAGGCCGTGAGCGATTGCTCCAGGCTCTGGTCGCCGACTTCCATCTTCTGCACCAGTTGCTCGAGTTCTTCCAGCGACTGTTCGAAGCGGGCGACCGGGGAGGTTTCATTCAAGGATTTTTTGACCATCGCCAAAGTGTGCGGCGCGCAGGCAGGCGGGTCAATTCGCATTGGCGTCGTCGCGCCAGTGCAAGGATGCGCCGTTGGCCTGCAGCCAGTCGCTCAATGCCGCGGAGAGGATGCAATCGCCGGCTGCCAGCACCTGGCCATCTGCCCACAGGATCGGCAGGCGCGCGCGTTGCCAGGGCGGTAGATCCAGCGCCTGCAGCAGGTGCTTGAGCCGGTGCGAATGCGCGCGCTGCGGCAGCACGATGCGTTCGCCACCCTGGCGTGCGCGCACCAGCAGCGGTTGCGCGAAGCGCAGGCCGGCTGCGCCGTGCAACTGCAGGCAGGCGCCATCCGGCAGTGGCAGCGGGGTTGCGCCATCCCAGCATGCCTGCCATGCCGCCGGCCACGCGGCGCGCGGATGCAACAGGTACAGGCACTGGCGCCAGCGTCGCACCTGCACCTGTTGCCAGGCAAAGCAGGCCTGCCGATCCGGCGCGTCGTCCTCGATCTCCTGCTCTAGTGCAGCCACGCCGTGCGCAGGCAGCGGTAGCGCTTGCGCTGCCGCCACCCAGGCGCGCAGCAGCCGCGGCCGACGTGCTGCCGGCTGTGTACGCAAGGCCTGCAGATCCAGTGCGCCTGCGGCGGTCAGCAGGCCGGGCAGCAGCGCGGTGTCCTCCTGCAGCAGCAGGTCGCTGGCATCGGCGCTCAGCTGCGCGCTGCGCGCCAGTGCCTCGGCGGCCTGCGGCCAACGCTGCTGCAATACGGGCAACAGCTGGGTACGCAGGAAGTTGCGGTCGTGGCGGGCATCGGCATTGCTGGGGTCTTCGATCCACTGCAGGCCCTGTGCCTGTGCGTACGCCAGCACCTCGGCGCGCGCGCGCTCCAGCAAGGGACGCCACAGCATGCCGGCCGCGAAAGGACGCTGCGCGCGCATCGCGGCCAAGCCGTCCGGGCCGGAAGCGCGCAATGCGCGCAGCAGGAAGGTTTCGGCCTGATCGTCGCGATGGTGCGCCAGCGCCAACCATTCGCCGGGCGCCAGTGCCGCGGCAAACGCGGCGTGGCGTGCATGGCGTGCCGCCGCTTCCAGCCCCAGGCCGCTATCGCGCGCGACCTGCACGCGCGCAATCTGCAAGGGGACGTGCAGGGCATCGCACTGACGCTGGCAGTGCGCGGCCCAGGCGTCGGCATCGGCATGCAGGCCGTGATGCACATGCACCGCACGCAGCCCCGTGTCGCGATAACGCGGCGTCGCTGCCAGCAGGTGCAGCAAGACGCTCGAATCCACGCCGCCGCTGTAGGCGACCAGCACCGGGCCAGGCGGCAGTGCCGGTGGCAGCAACCCGGTCATTGATGCAGGTGGCTTGCTGCGACGCTGCATCCGGGTGCGAGCGGCGACGACTGACTCGCCGCTGCCGTCCGCGCTGCGCGCAGCCTGCCCATCAGCGCTTGGCCGCAGTCTCGAACGTGGCCGACTGCGGCAACTCCACCGGCACGCCGGTGCTGTCGCAGGTACCGGCCTTGCACAGGCGCTCGCGCAGGCGCGGGGTGGCCTGGACGATGACGTGGTAGATCACATTCTCCTCCAGCGTGCCGCGGAAGGCCGCGCTGCCCGGGCCGGTGGCCCAGATGCCGACGTCTTCGCCGCCATGGCTTTCAGACTTGGTCGGCACCAGCGATTCCTGCATGTAGCTGGGCGCCTCGGTGTCGACGTGGGTCAGGTCCGGGCGGCCGGCGGCCGGCTCGCTGCTGCTGGGTTCGTGCGGGTACTTCTTGGCGCCGGCCGGCTGCGCGTTGCTGGCGCCGGTGTAGCCGGGGCCGTTGGCGTAGCTCAGCGTGGTGTAGGGCTGGCCGGCCAGGTCGGTGGCCAGTTGGGTGCGGTCGCCTTCTTCGCCGCCGGTGCCGCGCACCTTGCCCAGGATCGGGTTGCCGCGCACCGGGTAGCCAACGAAGTTGAGCGTATGCGAATGGTCGGCGGTGACGATGATCAGCGTGTCCGGCGGCGCGGTCTGCACGGCGGCGCGCACCGCATCGGACAGCGACACGGTTTCATCGAGCGCGCGGTAGGCATTGCCGGCGTGGTTGGCGTGATCGATACGGCCGCCTTCGACCATCAGCACGAAGCCGTTCGGGTCGCGCGACAGCGACTGGATCGCAGTGCGGGTCATCTCGGTCAGGCTGGGCTCGCCTTGCGCGGTGCGATTGCGGTCGTGATCGAACTGCATGTGATCCGGCTCGAACAGGCCCAGCAACGCGGGCGCGCCGGAGGCCGCCTGCAACTGTTGCTCGTTCCAGACATAGGCGCCTTGCGGGTGCGCCTGTTTCCATTCGGCGACCAGGTCGCGGCCGTCCAGGCGCAGGCCGACCTTGTCGTCGTACTCCGGATCGCGTTCCTGCACGGTCTGGAACTGGCTGCGTCCGCCGCCCAGCACCACCTGCGGGCCGCGCCCGAAGCGCGCGGTGGATAGCAGTTGCTGGGCGATGTCCTGGCAGCCGGCGGTGCGGGCGGACTCGGGCAGGTCGGTATCGTTTTCCCAGTTGCGGTCCGGCGAATGCGCATAGGTCGCCGCCGGGGTGGCGTGGGTGAGGCGGGTCGTGGTGACCACACCGGTGGCCATGCCGGCGCTGTCGGCCAGCTGCAGCCAGCTCAGCAGGCCCTTGCCCAGGCTGTCGGCGCAGTCGCTGCGGTTGCCGCTGCTGACCCCGATCGCGCCCATATGCGTTTTCACCCCGGTGGTGATCGCGGTCATGGTGCCGGCCGAATCCGGCGTCTGCGAATCGGTGTTGTAGGTCTTGCTGAAGGCGGTGGCCGGGAATTGCTCCCACGACAGCAGGTTCTCTTCGCCCGGCCCGCCCTTGCGCTGGCCATCCAGGATGCGCGCTGCCGCCACCGTGGTCAGGCTCATGCCGTCGCCCAGGAACAGGATCACGTTGCGCGCGCGCCCGGCCATCGCGCCGTTGCCGGCTGCGCGCGCGGCGCCCGAGCGGTACCACCATTGCGGCGTCTCGCCGGCGGGATGCGCCACCTGCGGCACCTCCACGCGCACGGCGGCGGGCGCGGATGCGCTGGTGCCGGCGCTGGACGCGCAGGCGGCGACACACACGGTGGTCAGGGCGGCGAGAGCAGGCAGGCGGTAACGCATCGGCATCGAACTCGTGACTGAATCAGCGCGCATTATGCCGGGATGCCTGGTGTCACACAGATGACACGCCGCTGTTCCAGTCGTGGCCTCGCGGGCGGCGCGGGCCTGGGCTATGGTGCATGCACTCTCCCCCGGATGATTCGACGCATGACATTGGTCTCGGCCTGGTTGCGCATTCCGTTCTGGCAACGCGTGGTGGCCGGCTTCGTCCTCGGCGCGCTGGCCGGCTGGGCCATGGGCCCGGCGGCCGATGTGTGGTTCGGCCCACTCGGCGATCTGTACGTCACCCTGATCAAGATGATCGCGATCCCGCTGGTGTTCTTTGCGGTGATCAATGCGATCTCCTCGCTGCACGGGCAAAAATCCGTCGCCGCGCTCGGTGGGCGCACCTTCCTGTGGTTCGTCATCACCGCCGCGCTGGCGGTGGGCGTGGGCCTGGCAGTGGGCACGCTGATGCAGCCCGGCGCCGGCCATTTCAGCCTGAGTGTGGATTCGGCCTGGAAACCGCGCGATGTCCCCAGCCCGATCAAGGTGCTGCTGGACGTGGTGCCGTCCAATCCGTTCTTTGCGCTGACCGGCATCGGCACCAAGACCAATGCGGCCGGCGAAACGGTGCTGGCGGCCGGGCGCGGATCGATCCTGCCGGTGATCTTCTTCGCTGCGTTGCTGGGCTTTGCGATGGTCAAGCTCGGCGAGCGCGTGGCCGAGGCGCGCAAGCTCACCGCGCAGCTGAGCGACATCATGATCCAGGTCACCCGCTTCGTGCTGGAAATGACCCCGCTGGGCACCTTCGGGCTGATCGCCAGCCTGGTCGGCAGCTATGGTTTCGAGAAGCTGCTGCCGTTCGGCAATTTCGTGCTGGCGCTGTATGTGGCCTGCGCGATCCATATCGTGGTGGTCTACAGCAGCCTGTTGTTGCTGCACGGATTGAATCCGTGGAAGTTCTTCCGCGGCGCCGCGCCGGGCATGCAGGTGGCCTTCGTCAGTTCATCGAGCTTTGCCGCGATGCCGGTGGCGATGCGCTCGATCACGCACAACCTGGGCGTCAGCAAGGACTATGCCGCGTTCGCAGTGCCGCTGGGTGCCAGCATCAAGATGGATGGTTGCGGTGCGATCTTCCCGGCCTTGTGCGCGGTGTTCATCGCGCAATACACCGGCGTGCCGCTGACCGCAAACCAGTACTTCGTGGTGTTGATCGCCTCGGTGCTCGGCAGCTTCGGCACGGCCGGCGTGCCCGGCACCGCGGTGATCATGGCCACGGTGGTGCTGAGTGCGGCCAATCTGCCGCTGGAAGTGATCGGCTATCTGTATGCGATCGACCGCATCCTCGACATGATGCGCACCATGACCAATGTGACCGGGCAGATGCTGGTGCCGGTGCTGGTGGCCAAGGAGACCGGCCTGCTCGACAAGGCAGTCTACGAGTCGGCATCGACTAACGTGGGGCTGGAAGATCCGCTGACCGACCACGCTCCGACGCAGCGCTGACCGCCGCCGATGCGCGTCGGATTTCCCACGCTGCGCGATCGCCTGCAGCAGTTGCCTGAGCTGGAGAGCGTCGACGGCGTGTTCGTGCAGCGGTCGTTGGCCGACGACCCGTTCGAGCAGCAGTATCTGGACGTCCGGCGCAAGGAAGGCCGGCTCTACACCGATGCACAGGTGCGCAGCCTGCCGCGCCCTGGCGGCAAGCTCGGCACCAGTCTGGAATGGCAGGTGCGTGCGCTGTCCAGCGCGTTGCTGGTCCAGCACCTGCGCGCGCAGGCAGGCGAGGGCGCCATTGCCGAACTGGGCTGCGGTAACGGCTGGTTGTCGCAGTTGCTGGCGCAGTCGCTGCAGCGCGACGTCTGCGGTATCGACGTCAATCGCACCGAACTGGCCCAGGCTGCGCGTGTGTTCGGCCACGACCAGCGCCTGAGCTTTATCGCCGCCGACATCCAGACCCTGGCGCTGCCGCGCGATCTCTTCGACGTCATCGTGATCCCGGCCTGCATCCAGTATTTCGCCGACCCCGCCGCATTGGTCATCCGCTTGCTCGCCCAACTGCGCGACGGCGGCGAACTGCATATCCTGGACAGCCCGCTGTATGCAGATGCGCGAGCTGCCAATGCAAGCGCCGCGCGCAGCCTACGCTATTTCACAGACCTGGGCGTTCCGGCGCTGGCCGCGCACTACCATCAGCACACCTACGCCAGCTTCGACCGCTTTGCTGTGCAGCGACTATTCGACCCGCGACGCCCAGGCGCGCGTCTGCGGCGGATGCTCAAGATGAAACAGCCGCACTTTCCCTGGTTGTGTCTGCGCAGGCAGGACAACCTGGACGCGCTACGTTCCTGATTGAAGCATCCGCGCTGCCGGACGATGCGTCGGGCGTTATTGGTTGTGCGCACTGGGGTCCCACCCGCATGGCACACTGCCAGCTCATCCATTGACGAGGGCGGGCGGTGATTGGCCAACAGCGTGATCTGACATTTCGTTTTCTGGCCGAGCCCAGTGACGTCAATTTCGGCGGCAAGGTGCATGGCGGCGTGGTGATGAAGTGGATCGACCAGGTCGGCTTTGCCGCGGCCAGTGGCTGGAGCGGGCACTACTGCGTCACCGTGGCGGTGGGCGGCATCCGCTTCGTGGCGCCGGTGCGGATCGGGGATCTGGTCGCGGTATCGGCCAAGCTGGTCTACACCGGCCGCACCAGCATGCACTTCGCCATCGACGTGCGGGCGCGCAGCCCGATGGGCGGTGACTCGCGGCTATGCACGCATTGCATCATCGTGTTCGTGGCGATGGACCCGGACGGCATCACCCCGGTGGCGGTGCCGTCCTGGCAGCCGGGTACGCCGGAAGACCAGCGCCTGGCCGAATATGCGCTCAAGGTAATGGAGCTGAGCAAGGGCATCGAGGACACCATGGCGCATTACCAGGCCGACACCGCGCGGTAACCTGCGGCGCACGCTGCGCTGCGCCGTTGGCCCGGCCATGCGCGAGGGGCCACAGGCAGCCTGACACTCGCTGCCTGCCACTTGGCCCGGCGATGGCTGGCACCCTCTGTCATGCAGCGGTCATAGGGCCTGCAGAACGTCCATGGGCGACGACGACGCAACAAAAAGGCCGCGGGATCGCCGCGGCCTCTGTCATGCAATCGACGCAGTGTCCACGCAGTGGGTCACAGCACCCGACGCGCCTGGATGAACTTCTCGCTCCAATAGCCGCTGGCCAGCGAATCCACCCGCACGTCCTTGCCGCGGCTGGGCGCGTGCAGGAACTTGCCATCGCCGACCACCAGGCCCACGTGGTCGATGCGGCCGCGCCTGCCGAAGAACACCAGATCGCCTGCCTTGAGCGCGTTGGGGTCCTTGATCAGTTCAGCAGATTCGTCGCGCGCGATGTCGCGGGAGACGCGCGGCAGGTCGATGCCCAGGGCGGTCTTGAACACATAGCCGACCAGGCCGCTGCAGTCGAAACCTTCGGTGGACTCGCCGCCCCAGACATACGGGGTGCCGAGCAGGGCCATGGCGCGTTGCAGGATCACCTGGACGCGGCTGTCGGCCACGGCGTTCGGGGCGGCGTTGGCCGCGCTCTGGGACACGTCGTAATTGGCCAGCAGGCGGCTGAGGTCACCGGCGAACATCGCCGAACGGTCCATCAGCGGAATGGCGTCGTTGGCGGCCAGATGCGGAAGCAGGGCGGCCAGTGTTGCGGTGGCAGCGGCGTCGGCGCGGCTGCGGGTTGCGGCTTTCTCGGCGGCGACGGTGCTGTCCGGCGGGGCCGTCTGCGGAGCGGATGGGGTGCCGTTGGCGGTCTGGGCCAGGGCGGGAAGGGCTGCGAGCCAAAGAGCGGTGGCGCATAGCAGGCGGAGCGGTTTCCGGGGCGGAAGCGGTGCGGCGCCAGTGATGATCTGTTCGTCGTTCGTCACGCGGGAATCACAATTCTGCTGTCGATGCGGGATGATGCCTTGGTGAAAGAATCGTTACGTTCAAAAAAGGTTAAATTTCCGTTTTATGAAATGTGACAGGCATCACATATCAGGGCAAAACCCGCTTTGAACCTGAATAATGGTCACGCCAGTACGCGCCATCCAGGAAATCCAAGCGGACGGTACCGCCGGTGGTGGGGGCATGCACGAAGCGGCCCTCACCGACATAAATGCCGACATGGGTCACGTTGCCGCTGGAGCCGAAGAACACCAGATCGCCGGTGGTCAGTTTCTCCTGCGGGATGCGCGGCCCCTGTACCTCGGCCAGTTCACGCGAGGTGCGTGGCAGCGACAGCGCCAGCACATCCTTGTAGACATAGGTGACCAGCCCACTGCAGTCGAAGCCGGTCTCCGGCGTATTGCCGCCGAAGCGGTATGGCGTGCCGACCAGGCCCAGCGCACGCATCAGGATGTTATTGGCGGCGGCCGGATTCGACGGTGGCACCTGCGGCCATGCCCGCGGTGTCGGTGGCGGGGCAGCGGCCGGTCGACGGACCGGTGCCTGTGCGCAACCGCCCAGCAGCACGAGCAGGCCCAGCAACGAACTGGCCGCGGCGCGGCGGGCGCGGACGGCGAAAACTGGCGTGATATGCATGGAGCCGGGATAATGGGCGGTTCGAAAGGTCGCCATGATGGCGGCGCACCCGGCGGCCGACAAGCCGTCCTCCACCGTCTGCCACCGGGCAGCCTATCCAGAGCCAGGCATGAAGATCGAAAAAGACAGCGTCGTCCGCTTCCACTACACCGTTTCGGAGATTGGCCAGGAGCCGATCGAGAGCTCCAAGGAGCGTGACCCGTTGGCGATCATGATCGGTCACGGCAACATCATTCCGGGCCTGGAAGCGGCCATGATGGACAAGCAAGCCGGCGAGAGCTTCGGCGTGGACGTCAAGGCCACCGAAGCCTACGGCGAATACCGCGAAGGCCTGAGCCAGCGCGTGCCCAAGAAGCACTTCGGCGCCACCAAGCTGGTACCGGGCACCCAGGTGGTGCTGCAGACCAACTTCGGCCCGCGCGCAGTGACAGTGCAGAAGGTCGGCATGAGCGTGGTCGATGTCGATCTCAATCACCCGATGGCCGGCAAGGATCTGCACTTCGACGTGGAGATCATCGAGGTGCGTGAAGCCACCCAGGAAGAGCGCGACCACGGGCATGTGCATGGCGAAGGCGGCCATCACCACTGAGCGCAGCCGTCACTGTCTGTGTGGCGGGCCGACCGATGCGGGCAATCGGCAATATCGGCATGCACCGCGTGGTGATGCCGATTCGCCTGCGCAGGTCGTGTTCGCCCGACCAACGCTCGCTGGATGTGTTTCCGCGGCCCGCCATCTCGGCGGGCTGTTTGCATGGTGCGCGCCGTAATCGCCGCGCCGCGTTGTGCGCGCCGCGATGACCCCGCGCGATCTTCTGCTGCCCGTTGCAACCAGCGAGCGAATTGCCGTGCTGGACGTGCTGCGCGGTGTTGCGCTGCTGGGCATCCTGCTGATGAATATCGAAGCCTTCGTCGGCCCGCTCGATCTGGCGGTCACCGGCGTGGAGCCGCATTGGCACGGTGCCGACCGGGTTGCCGATGCGCTGGTGTATCTGTTCGTGCAGGGCAAGTTCTACACGCTGTTCTCGCTGCTGTTCGGCATGGGGTTTGCGGTGATGGCGCAACGCGCCGCGCAGGCCGGGCGGAGGTTGTTCGGCCCGTATCTGCGTCGCACCGTTGCGCTGCTGGTAATCGGGCTGGCGCATGCGCTGCTGCTGTGGTCCGGCGATATTCTGGTGACCTACGCCTTGCTGGCCTTGTTGCTGCTGGCCACACGCGCGGTGCCGACGGTGACGCTGCCGTGGTTTGCCGCACTGGTCTACTGTTGCGCGCCCGGGATGATGCTGCTGTACGGCGTCGCGGGCACCTTGACCCAGCTCGACCCGGCATCTGCCGTGGAATGGAAGGCCGCGGTGGCCGACGCAGCGCAACAGGCAGCAGCGAACGTGCAGGCGCAGCGCGCCGCCTTCGGTAGCGGCAGCTATGCGCAGGCCACGCTGCAGCGCTGGCACGACCTGCAGCAGGCGATGACCGGGCTGAGCATCAACGGCCCGGCGATGCTCGGCATGTTCCTGCTGGGCAGCTGGTTCGTGCGCAGTGGGGCGATCGCCGCGCCCGAGCGCTTCCCGCGCCTGTTCCGCGCTTTGCGCTATGGCGCACTGCCACTCGGACTGGGCGTGATGGGGGTGAGTTACGCGCTGGAACCGTGGATCGATCCGGCGCGCCTGGATCTGCGCCTGTCGGGTGCATTCGCGTTGTCGCTGATTGCCGGACCGCTGATGAGCCTGGGCTATGCGGCGTGGGTGGTGCGCCTGGCACCGCGCCTGGCATGGCTGGCGCCCGCCGGGCGCATGGCGCTGACCAACTACCTGATGCAATCGTTGGTGTGCACGTGGATCTTCTACGGTTACGGGCTTGGCTACTTCGAACAGCTGCCGCGCGTATGGCAGCTGCCGTTCGCGCTGGCGTTGTTTGCGCTGCAGGTGGTGCTGAGCCAGCTGTGGTTGCGCTGGTTCCGCTTCGGGCCGATGGAATGGCTATGGCGCAGCGTGACCTATCTGCGTGTGCCGCCGATGCGCCGCAGCAGCGTGCGCGTGGGGTAGTGCGCACATGAGCGCCGCGCCTGTCGATGTGGTGGTGGTCGGTGCCGGCGCCATTGGGCTGGCGACTGCGCTGGCACTGGTCGAAGCGGGCCGGCAGGTGCACGTGCTCGATGCCGGTGCGGTGGGTGCGGCGACGTCGTACGGCAACTGCGGCACCATCACGCCGAGCCATGCGCCGCCGCTGGCAGCGCCGGGCATGATCGCGCAGGCGCTGAAGTGGATGCTGACGCCGGACGCGCCGCTGTATATCCGGCCACGTCTTGACCCGGCGCTGTGGCGCTGGTTGCTGCAGTTCGCGCAGCGCTGCAATACGCGTCACTGGCAGGCCAGCGCGCAGGCGCGCGCGGCGTTGCTGGGCGATGCGCGGCAACGCTTCGACGACTGGGTCGAGCGCTATGCGCTGGACTGCGAATTTCGCAGCGATGGGCTGGACTATGTGTTTGCCGATGCGCGCCGCTTTGCGCACTATCGCCACGAGTGCAACGTGCTTGCGCAGTGGGGTATCCAGGCCGAGATGATCGAGGGTGCCGACTACGTGCGCCAGGATCCGGCATTCCGTGCGGGCATTGCCGGTGCGATCCATTTCCCCGGCGATGCGCATCTGCGCCCGGAGCGTTACACCGCAGAACTGGCGAGAGTGCTGCGCGCGCGTGGTGCGGTGATCCAGGCGCAGTGCCGCGTCGATGCGCTGGTGCCGGACGCACGTGGCGCGTGCGTGCACACCGCGCGCGGGCGACTGCAGGCGCGCGAGGTGGTCATCGCAACCGGCCCATGGTCGCCGCTGTTGGCGGCGCAACTGGGCTTGCGTCTGCCGGTGCAGGCCGGCAAGGGCTATTCGATCACCTATACCGCCCCGGCGCTGATGCCGCGTCGCCCGGTGGTGTTGAAGGACCGTTGGGTGTTCGTGGTGCCGTGGCGCGATCGTCTGCGTATCGGCAGCACGATGGAATTCTCCGGGCACGACACCCACCTCAACCCCACGCGTCTGGCGGCACTGGAGCGCGCAGCGGCCGATTATCTGCATGCGCCAGCCGGTCCGGCCGTGATCGAACGCTGGTATGGATGGCGGCCGATGACCTGGGACGACGTGCCGGTGCTGGGCGCGGTGCCGGGCCGTCCTCACGTCTGGCTCGCAGCCGGACATGGCATGCTCGGCATCAGCATGAGCACTGCAAGCGGACAATTGATGGCCGACCTGATCACGGGCCGCGCACCCGCGCTGGACCCGCATCCTTACCGGGCGGAGCGATTCGCGTGAGTGCCCGTTACGATTACGACGTGGTGATCCTGGGCGGCGGCTCCGGCGGATTGGCCGCTGCGTTTCGCGCGGCCAAGCACGGTGCACGCGTGGCGATGATGGAGCCGAACGCCTTGGGTGGCACCTGCGTCAATCTCGGCTGCGTGCCGAAGAAGGCGATGTGGCTGGCGGCCGATCTGGCCGGCAAGATCGAGCTGGCCGGGGCGCTGGGTTTCGATGTGGCACGACCGACATTGGCCTGGCAGGAACTGGTCACGCACCGGCAGGGCTACATCAACAACATCCACGCCAGTTACCGGCGTCGGCTCAACGAAGATAGCGTGGTGATGATTCCGCAGCGCGGCGTGCTGCAGGATCGCCATACCATCATGGGTGGCGATGGCGTGCCGGTCACCGCCGAGCACATCGTGATCGCCACCGGTGCGCATCCGCTGCGGCCGGACATCGACGGTGCCGAGCACGGTGAGGTGTCCGATGATTTCTTCAATCTCTGTCATGCGCCAGAGCAGGTGGCGATTGTCGGCGGCGGCTATATCGCGGTGGAAATCGCCGGCCTGCTGCAGGCGCTGGGTAGTCGCGTGCATTTGTTTGTACAGGGCGAGCGGCTGCTGGAGCGCTTCGATGCCGAGCTGACCCTGCAACTGGCCGACAACCTGCGGCACTTGGGCGTACGCCTGCATTTCGGTTTTTCCACCACCGGGCTGGAACGCGACGTACACGGCAAGCTGCGCGTGCATGGCCATCCCGTGCATCCCAGCGAGCAGGGCAACGATGTCTTCGACCAGGTGTTTTTCGCCACCGGCCGACGCGCCAACACGGCGGGGCTGGGCCTGGAAGCGGCCGGCGTGCGCCTGGGCGGCAAAGGCGAGGTGGTGGTGGACGAAGGGCAGACCACCAGCGTACCGAACATCCATGCCATCGGCGATGTCGGCGGCAAGGTCGGACTGACGCCGGTGGCGATCACGGCGGGACGCAAGTTGATGGACCGCCTGTTCGGCAAGCAGCCCGATGCGCGCATGGACTATGAAGGCGTGCCGAGCGTGGTGTTCTCGCATCCGCCGCTTGGGCAGGTCGGACTGACCGAGGAGCAGGCACGCGCACGGCACGGCAACGCAGTGCGCATCTACCGCAGCAACTTCCGTCCGATGTTGTACGCGCTGGCCGACGCGCCGCAGCGCAGCCTGTTCAAGCTGGTCTGCGTGGGCGAAGAAGAGCGCGTGGTCGGCGTGCATCTGCTGGGCGAAAGCGCCGACGAAATGCTGCAGGGCTTTGCGGTAGCCGTGAAGATGGGCGCGACCAAGCGCGACTTCGACGAGACCGTGGCGATCCATCCCACCTCGTCGGAAGAGATCGTGTTGATGCATTGATGCACTGTGCATCGATGCGGCTGTTGTGGCCGGACCAACGAGGGCATCAGTCCCTTGCCTGATGCCGGTACTGACGTCGGCCCCTGCGTTTCACAACTTGCGGCAGCCCCGCGCAACACCGCATGCTACTTCTGCACCCGACGTAAGTGCGCTTGACGCAGGCCAGGGCCCTGCGAGCGAACAGATCAAAGCCCCTCTCCCCTCGGGAGAGGGGTTGGGGTGAGGGTCAGGCAAATTCGATGCGTCAATCAACTGCCGATCTGCCGTCCCAGCCGACCATGCTTCATAGCTGGCATCCTTGCACGATGTCCAAGCCCCGCAACCCAGTGACGCGTCCCCCTGCGGGTCCGCCTGCGCGTGC
Source organism: Xanthomonas campestris pv. asclepiadis (assembly GCF_020784175.1). Lineage (GTDB taxonomy): Bacteria > Pseudomonadota > Gammaproteobacteria > Xanthomonadales > Xanthomonadaceae > Xanthomonas > Xanthomonas campestris_D. Next base: position 22,012 of record NZ_JAJGQM010000008.1, on the reverse strand, counting down.
CGGCTGCAACGGCGAGACGCTCTCCAGCGAACAGGCGCGACTGCGTATCCTCGCGGCGATTCGCGCGATTCCTTCCGGCAAGGTCGCCGGCTATGGCGAGGTCGCACTGCGCGCCGGCCTGCCCGGGCGAGCGCGGCTGGTGGCCCGCGTGCTAAGCGGCAATGACGATCCGCAACTGCCCTGGCACCGGGTGCTGCGCAGCGATGGTCGGATCGCGTTGCCGGAAGGTTCGTCCGGCTACCGTGAGCAATGCCAGCGGCTGCGTGCCGAAGGCGTGGCGGTCGAGCGGGGCCGGGTGCGCCGCGCCAGTGCCGCGCAGCGGCTGGATGCGGCCGTGTGGGGACCTTCATAAGCCTGACGTTATGATGGTTGGCATTCCGAAGGATGCCGTCATGCCCCAACTGCCGCCCGTCACCAAAGCGTTGTTGATCGCCAATATTGGCTTGTTCCTGCTGCAATGGGCATTGGGCGACCTGGGCGCCGGCGTGCTGCCCTCCGATGCGGCGCTGTCGTCGTTGATGTTGTGGCCGATCTCCAACGGCTTCGATGCGTTCTCGCCCGGCGCCAGTTTCATGCCGTGGCAGTTGCTGACCTATGCGTTCCTGCATGGCGGGTTCAACCATCTGTTCTTCAACATGCTGGCGCTTTTCATGTTCGGCGCGGCGCTGGAGCAGACCTGGGGCCAGAAGCGCTTTCTGACCTACTACCTGGTGTGCGTGGCCGGTGCCGGCGTGTGCCAGTTGCTGATGGCCTGGTTTACCCAGAGCGGGGCGCCGGTGGTGGGGGCGTCGGGCGGGGTGTTCGGCCTGTTGCTGGCCTACGGCATGCTGTTTCCCAACCAGCGGGTGATGCTGCTGTTTCCGCCGATCCCGATGAAGGCGCGCACCTTCGTGATCGTGTTCGGTGCGATCGAGCTGTTCCTGGGCGCAACCGGCTGGCAGCCGGGCGTGGCCCACTTCGCGCATCTGGGCGGCATGCTGTTCGGCTGGCTGATGATTCGCTACTGGCGCGGGCAGTCGCCGTTTGGCGGCAGCGGTGGCAAGAAGGGCGGTGGCAAGGGGCGCAAGCCGCCGCTGCGCGTGGTGCGCTGAGGTCAGGCAACGCATTGATTCGTAGGAGCGGACCCGGCCGCGACGCCGGTTTACCGGTAAAGCCTTGTCGCGGCCAGGTCCGCTCCTACGCAGAGCGCGTTTGAGACAGGTTGCCAGATAGATCAACGCCGGAGACAAAAAAGAGCGCGGATTCCGCGCTCTTTTTCATTGCCTGCCACTGCGTGTTGATGGCCAGTGACGTCCTGGCGCCTGAATCAGCGCCAGATCTTCAACTGCTCGGCATCCACGCGCTGCATCGGCTGGCCGGCCTTGCAGCTGAAGGCCGCACCGAATTCCGGCAGGTTGGACAGCGGGCCGTTGGTGCGCCACTGGCCCGGTGCACGGATGTCGGCGCTGGCGCGCTGCACCGCTTCGTTCGGCGACAGCTGCTGGGCCCACAAGCCGGCCCAGGCGGTGAAGAAGGCCTGCTTGTCGGCCTCGGTGGCGGCGGGCTGTGCCTTGCTGAAGGCCTGCCACGCCAGTTCGATACCGGCCAGATCCGCCAGGTTTTCTTCGGCGGTCTGTGCACCGTTGACCTTGACGTTGGGCACGCCCGGATACGGGTAGGCACCAAACTGCTCGGCCACCTTGCCGGTCAGCAGGGTCCAGCTGGTCTTCTCGGCCGGCGTCCACCAGCTGCGCAATTCGCCCTTGGCATCCACCAGCGAACCCTTGGCGTCGATGGCACGGGTGATTTCGTGGGCGACCAGCGCGCCGTAGGCGCCGTACTGCGCGGCCGGCGTGCTGCCGGCGGTGAGCACCGGCGGCTGCAGCACGGCGGCAGTGATGATCAGGCGGTTCTGCGCGATGTCGTAGGCCACTGCCGGCTGCTGCGGCAGCACGTCCCAACGACGGTCGGCATTGCCCTTGCCGATGCGCTTCATCTCTTCGCGGTGACGCCAGGTCGAGGCGATCAGCATGTTGCCGCCGAAGCTGCCGCGGCCCATCGGCTGCACCGTGTAATCCAGATCGCGCCGCGGTGCGCCGACTTCGATCTTCATCGCCGACAGCTTGGCCTTGGCTTCGGCCACTACCTCACCGTTGCCCCAGCCGGTGCGCTCCAGCGCGGCCAGCTGCGCGTCGCGCATCTGGTCGGCGATGGCTTCGGCCTGGCGGCGCGTGTCGCTGCTCAGATAGCGCGCCACGTATTCGCGGCCGAGCATCGGGCCGGCGGCGATATTGATCGCGTCCAGCACCTGCTGCCAGCGCTGCGGCGGCAGGGCATCGCCACGCAGCAGACGGCCGCGGAACTGGTATTCGGCATCGTGGAAGCTCTTGGACAGGTACGGCGCCATCGCATCGCCCACGCGCCAGCGCAGATAGGCCTTCCACTGTTCCGGCTTGATGCTGACGATCATGCTGTCAAGCTGCTTGAACATGGCCGGGTCGGCCATCGACACCAGGTCGTCCTTGACGCCCTGCGCTTCCAGGAAGTCGGCCAGGCGCAGGTTCTTGTACTGCTTGGTCAGCTCCTTGGTGGCGATCGGGGCGTAGTTGTTGAACGGGTTGTTGATGCCCTGCACCGACTGCGCGCTACGCGCCAGCGCGGTCTCGATCTGCAGCACCGAGGCGGCATCGGCGTCGAGCTTGTCGGCCGGGGTGCCGGTCAGCGCCAGGATCTGCTTGACGTAGGCGCGGTAGCGGCCCATCAGCGCCTGGGTGTCGGCATCAGTGCGGGTATAGAACGCCGGATCGGGCAGGCCCATGCCGCCCTGCATGAAGTAACCGATATGGCGGTCGAGCGCCTTCAGGTCCACGTCCGGGCCGAAGTTGAAGCCGACCGGGATGCCGACCTGATGCAGCGCGGCGATGGAAGCGGGCACATCCTTGGCCTTCTTGATCGCATCAATGCGCGACAGCAAGGGAGCGATGGGATTGGAGCCGTCCTTTTCGACGGAGGCTTCGTCCAGGCCGCTGGCCCAGAAGTCGCCGAGCAGTTTCTGCACATTGCCCTGCGGCGCCTTCATCGATGCATCCAGCAACTCGCGTTGCTGCTGCAGGGCGCGCTCGGACAGCTGGCCCAGCGCGGTGACGGCACCGGCCTGCGGCACCGGGTTGCTCTTGATCCAGGCGGCGTTGGCGTAATCGTAGAAATTGGTGCAGGCCGCCGAGACGGCCGGGGCCTTGGGGGCAGCCTTCTTCTTGCGAGCGGCATCGGCGTCGGGGGCGGACAGCAGCGTGATCAGGCTGAAGCCAAGAGCGAGGGCAAGCGGACGAATGGTGGGCATCGAGAAGACGGGTGGCCAGATTGAAGTCGGCGGAGTTTAGCAAGGCTGCGTGCCGCGCAGGCGAGCGCGAGCTGCCGTTGGTCCTCGGTGCCGGTCGCTTGCATGAACGCGACAGGCCCGCGAGTGCGGGCCTGCACATGTGGCAATGCTGCTGGAATCGATTGTGCCCGCTCCCGAAGCGCTACCAGATCACCACGCGGTCCTGCTCGGCGCGCACCATCGCATCGCCTGCCTTGCAGGAAAACGCGGCGGAAAATTGCGGCATGTTCGATGGAGCGGCGATCGCGCGGAGGTTGCGTGGTGCCTGAGGTGCCTTGGCAAGAGTGGCCAGCTGCGTTTGCTCCCGCACCTGCCCACGCCAGATCCGTGCAAAAGCAAGAAAGAATCGCTGCTCAGGGCGGTAGCCGTCGATGGTTGCCGCACGCTCCGGATGCTGGCGCAATGAACGCTGGAGTGCGTCATAGGCAATGTTGAGCCCGCCCAAGTCGCCAATATTTTCGTTCAGCACGCGCCGTCCATCGACGCGCACCGTTGGGCGGCTTGGAAGCGGTATGTAGGCATCGAACTGCTCGACCAGCCTGCCTGCTCGCTGTTCGAACGCCTTGCGATCCTGCGCTGTCCACCAGTCGACTACGTTGCCTGCTCCATCGAGCTGGCTGCCTTCATCGTCGAAGCCATGCGTCGCCTCGTGTCCGATGATCAAGCCGATGCCGCCATAATTGAGGGCGTCGTCGGCGCGGGTATCGAAGAGTGGAGGTTGCAGGATGGCGGCCGGAAAAGTGAGCGTGTTGGTCTTCGGGTTGTAGTACGCGTTGACGGTCTGCGGCAACATGTCCCAGCGCTTGGGATCGGTGGGCTTGCCGATCTGGGCGATGTCATGGCGGTAGTTGAACTTCGCTGCCGCCTGCAGGTTGCGGTAGTACGCACCGGGAACGATCTCCAGCGCGGACCAGTCACGCCAGACGTCCGGGTAGCCCATCCTGGGCAGGAGGGTCGCCCACTTGGCGAGCGCTCTGGTCTTGGTCTCGGCGCTCATCCAGTCAAGATTTTCGATACGCGTCCTGAGTGCAATGCGAATGTTCTCGGCCATTTCCGTCGCGCGCTGCTTGGCCTCAGGCGTGAAAGTCTTGGCAACATAGAGTTGGCCCAGGCCTTCGCCCATTGCATCGTTGACCGCGCTCATCACCTGTTTCCAGCGGGGTTCTGGCTGCGGCATCCCGGCAAGGGTTTTGCCATAGAACGCGAAGTGGTTGTCGACAAAGGCCTTGCTGAGGCTGTCGGATGCTGCCGAGATGGTATGCAGGCGCAGGTAGGCTCGCCACTGCGCGATCGGCGCAGTGGCCAACTGCCGGTCGAACTCTGCGAAGAAGCGCGGTTGCGATAGCGAGAAACCATCGCCCACGTCCACACCCTGGGTTGCAAGGAACTCCTTCCACGAAAAATGTGGAGTGATCTTGTCGGCATCGGCGACGCTGACGAAGTGACCGCCTTTTTGGCTCTGGCCTGCGTCCGTTGGCGACAGCGAGGCGGCGGCCAGACGTGTTTCCAAGGCCAGCACATCCTTGGCCTGTGCCCTGGCAGTTTCGGCGTTGCTGCCGGTCAGCATGAAGGATTCGGCCATATAGGCCAGGTAGGCTTCGCGAATGGACGCATGTTTGGAGGCGGTGTAGTACTCCTTGCTCGGCAATCCCAAGCCGCCCTCACTGGCAAAAGCGATTTGCCTGCGCGCATCGCGCAGGTCCGCGCCCGCGCCGAATTTGAAGACCTGGCCATCTCCCTCCGCATGGCGACGGGAAATGTAGTCGGCGACATCCTTGCTTGACTTGAGTGTTGCGATCTCCGTCAGCTGCGACTCGATGGGCTGGTATCCAGCGGCCTGGATCGCGGCGTCATCCATGCCTGCTGCATAGAGAAGCCCCAGCTTGCGTGCGACCGGGTTCGTCTGCCTGTCCGGTTCCCTGGCAGCGGCTTCGAGAATGGCGCGTTGGGTGAGCCCGCTATTGTCCAGTAGCTGATTGAAAATTCCCGAGCTGGGTTGATCAGGAGGAATAGGATTGGCGTTGTTCCACTTTGCATTGACGAACGTGTCCAGGTTCTGGCACGCCGATCCAGTAGTGTCCAGTTCGCCGATATCGAAGGTCGTTTTGGCCACCGCCGCCGCCGAAGCAGGCGCCGCTGCCTGCGTGGGCGCACTGCCTTGATCGGAAACGCGCTTGCAGCCGGGCATGGCAATCAGCAGGGCCAGGACGAGGGGAGAATTCCTGAGCAGGGGCATGTCCGGTCACCAGCAGGGGGAGATGGACGGCGAGCATAAGCGGGCGCGGCCTTGCCACTCTTGGGCTTGAGCTTTGTTGAGATTGTTCTGCAACACCGGTTCACCAAGCGGGCATCGGAGCTGGGCTGTTTGCAGTACCCAGCTTTGCTTTTTGTGCCAAGGGGGTGCGGCGCCGGCAGGTGTGCATCCGGCGCGTGCAACACGTCGTCCTTTGACGTGTGACGTGCTGCAACAGGTTTTACGCGAGAGGCACGGCCTCTGTTGCCGGCGACAGCCGTATGGCGAAACAGCGCGTGACTCGGCAACGCCGGTACGCAAAAAAAAAGCGGCGAGCCGAAGATCGCCGCTGTTGTCTTATCACCGTTGCGCAATTACCAGATCACGACCTCCTTGTCGCCCTGACGCACCATCGCATCGCCAGCCTTGCACGAGAACGCTGCGGCAAATGCCGGCATGTTCGACGGTGCGCCGATGGCGCGGAAGTTGGCCGGCGCGTGCGGATCGGTCTTCAGGCGCACCACCAGTTCTTCCGGGGTGAAGTTGCGGCGCCACACCGTGGCCCAGTTGAGGAAGAAGCGTTGGTCGCGGGTGATGCCGTCGGTCTTGGGATCGTCCTTGCCGGCAGTGGCGGTCTTCATTGCGTCGTAGGCGGTGTTAAGGCCTCCCAGGTCGGCGATGTTCTCGCCCAGGGTCAGGTCGCCCTTGACCTTGTCACCCGCCGGGGTGCGGTAGCCGTCGAACTGTGCGACCAGCTTGCCGGTGCGCGCCTTGAACGCGTCCAGGTCCTTCTGCGTCCACCAGCCCGGATCGGCGATGAAGTTGCCGTCGGCACCGAAGCGGCTGCCCTGGTCGTCGTAGCCGTGGGTCATCTCATGCCCGATCACCGCACCGATGCCGCCGTAGTTCATTTCCTCGGGCGCATTCGGGTCGAAGAACGGCGGCTGCAGGATGGCGGCCGGGAACACGATCTCGTTCTGCAGCGGGTTGTAGTAGGCATTGACCGTCTGCGGGCTCATGCCCCATTCGGTCTTGTCCACCGGCTTGCCGATCTTGGACAGGTTCCACTTGTAGTTGTACTCGGACGCGGCCATTACGTTGCCCAGGTAGCTGTCGCGGCTGGTGTTCAGGCCGTTCCACTCGCGCCACTTTTCCGGGTAGCCGATCTTGGGCGTGAAGCTTTCCCACTTGGCGATCGCCTTGGTCTTGGTCTCCGGGCTCATCCAGTCCAGCTTTTCGATGCGGGCCTTCAGCGCGGTGCGCAGATTGCTCACCAGGGTTTCCATCTTGGCCTTGGAATCGGCCGGGAACGCGACCTTGACGTACATCTGGCCCAGCGCTTCGCCAGTCTGGCCGTTGATGGTGGCCAGCACGCGCTTCCAGCGCGGCTTGATCTGCTTCTGCCCGCGCAGGGTCTGGTTGTAGAACGCGAAGTTCTCATCGACGAACGGCTGGCTGAGGAACGGCGAGGCGCCATCGACGGTGTGGAAGCGCAGGTAGGCACGCCAGATCGCCGGATCGGTGTCGGCGATCATCTTGCTCACTTCCTGGTGGAAGGCCGGGATCGCCAGCGAGAACATCTCCGGCGTGGGGACGCCCTGTGACTTGAAGAATTCCGTCCACGACCAGTTGGGCGTCAGCTTGTCGGCATCGGCCGGCGAGATCGGGTTGTAGGCCAGCGAGGCATCGCGCGACATCTGGGTGCTGGTCTTGGAGACCTTGGCCAGACGGGTCTCGAACGCGACCACCTGCTTGGCCTGCGCGGCAGCATCGGCCGCGGCCACGCCGGACAGTTCCAGCACCTTGGCCACGTGCGCCTGGTAGGCCTCCAGCTTGGCCTTGTTGGCGTCGCTGGTGTAGTACTCAGGATCCGGCAGGCCCAGGCCGCCCTGCATCGCGTAGGCGATGTTCTGGCTGGACTTCTTGAAATCCGCCTCAGCGCCAAAGCCGAACAGTTCGTTGTTGCCCTTGGCCGCGCTGCTGCGCAGATAGTCGACCAGCTTGGCCTGGTCGCTGATGGCGTCGATCGCGGCCAGTTCCGGCTTCAGCGGCTCGATGCCCTGGGCATTGATCTTGGCCTCGTCCATGCCGGTGGACCACAGGTCGCCGACGATCTTTTCCACGCCGGTGGCGCCGGTGTCGGCCGCAGCCTGTTCGACCAGCTGCTGCTGGATCGCGTTGGAACGCTCGTCGAGCATCTCGAACGCGCCCCAACTGGTGCGGTCGCTCGGCACCGGGTTGGCGGCCAGGAACTTGGCGTTGGCGTACGCATTCAAATCCGTGCACGCATTGCCGTTGGGGTCCAGATCGGCGGCAGTGAACTGGTTCACCGCCGGCAGCTTGCTCTGGTCCAGGGTCAGCGCCTTGGGAGCTGCAGGCGCAGCGGTTGCCGCAGTTGCGGCGTCGCCGGCCGGGGCCGCCGGCGCAGCGTCGTCGGATTTCTTGCAACCACTGAGCGCGGCCGCCACGGCCAGGGTCAACGTCAATAGATGAGGTGTTCGAATCACAAAGGCTCCAGGAGCAGCAGTCGATTGGGAAGCTCCGTCGCCGGAGCCGTGGCCGGCACTCTACGCCTCGCCAGCCGGATGGCATGGTGTCGAAGGTCATGGGTGCGGGGTGTGTAGAGGGGCGGGAGGCGGGCTCCGACGCAGCTGCAGTAGGGGACGCACTAAAAAAAACGGCCCCTTTCGGGGCCGTGGAGAAGTGCGTGTTCTAGTTCTGAACGCTGCGCTTAAAAGTCATAAGCCGCAGAGAGACGGACGAAGCGCGGTGGGTTGAAGTAGGTGCCCATGCCATAGGTGTTGGACACCGTGTAACGGTCGTCCCCGTACACCGCTTCCGTACGTGTGGCATCGCGGTCGTTGAGTACGTTGAAGACCTGCAGCCCGATGGCGAGCTTGTGATCGGCAAACGACGGGCGATAGGTCACGCCCAGATCCAGATTCGTCAGCCAAGGCGTGCGGCCTGCGTCGCCCGGACGAGAAGGAGAACCGGCGCAATAGTGGTAAGCCGACTCATAGCCAATCGGATCCTGCTCGCCCTCGCCGAAATAGCCCAGGCACGATTTTGGTGTGCCGGACAACACGCGCACCGTGGCAGATGCCATCCATTCCGGTGTGAACTGATAGGCACCGAATGCCTTGAACTGATGGCGGCGATCATTGGCCAGACTTCCACCTGCGTAGTACATCAGCTCTGCCGAGTCCCAGTCCTGCGTCTTGGAAACGTCAGCCTGTCCCAGATCGGATTTCACCTGGCCTTCGGTGTTGCCGTACAGATGCGACCAGGTGTAATCGACGCGGCCGAACCACTTTTCGTCGAACGGATGTTCCAGGAACAAGTCGACCGACACGTAGTTACGCTTGGCACCGCTGGTGAATCCCCAATCCTCCTGAGACATACGCACCTGCGTGCGGCCCGAGCCGTCGACATTGGCCAAGTTGTAGGTGTTGGTTTCGCCAGGGTTGAACATCACGCAGCCAGGAATGGCAACGGACGAGGAATCGATACCACTGGCCTCGAGCTTATCGGCTATCCGGCCTGTATCGCAGACGTCATCGATCGCGGTCTGCAGCTTGCGATAGGTCACCTTTGCACCCGAGTTCCACTTCTCGCCAAGCGTCTTCTCAAAGCCCATCAGGAATTCATCCTGGTACTGAGACTTCAAGTCGCTCGGTGCGAACGAATTCGGGTCGGGCGTCTGGCCGTATTCACCATTCGAAGAGACCGGGCCCGGGCCCAACGCCCTCAAGCCAGTCGGCTCTCCATTTGCGTCCAGCCCGCTGTAGGCGAAGTATTCATCGGTATAGGTGGAAGCAGATGCACCGCGCACCGCAACGCTATTGGGCAGTGCCAGATAGTAGCGTCCCAGGTTAGCGTACAGCTTCAGCGACGAATCGCCGAACACATCCCAGCTCACGCCCAGACGTGGTGCCCACTGATCACCACTGTCAACATAGGGAGCGCCTGCGCTGTTGAAGTTGGTGAACTTGTCGTTACGGATGCCAAGCAATACCAGCCACTTGTCGGTGACTTGCCAGCGATCTTCCAGGTAATACGCCTTCTGCTCGACTGCCATGCTTGTTGTCGTGGTGAAAATGCGGCGCTGTGCGTAGTAGCCATTGCCGCCGGAAGGGCCGACACCAAGGCTCGGGCGGATGTCGACCGCAGGGTTGGACTGACGCGCAAACAGCCACTGGTATCCCGGCCCGGTCGTCTGAACACCTTCATTGGACGCATTGAAGTACATGTTATCCACGCCGGCGGTCAGGTCGTGGTCACCAAGCCGGTATTCGAGTTCAAGGCGCAGGCTGCGGGTCTTGTTCTGCGGAAGAGCTGCCTTGATGCGGTTGCTTGCCTGGTCATTGGTGATCGGGGTACCACCGGTCAGCGCAGGGTCCTGGTTAGTAACATTCTGCAGGTAAGGAAGAGTGGAAACGTACGGATTGCCCTGCAGATTGTCCTGGCGGCTACGGCCCCATGTGGCGTTCAAGGTCAGGTCGTCGGTGAGATAACCGGTGTACTTGAAGATGTCGTACCGGTCCTTGATCTTGTAGGTATCAGCGAACGTGCCGCTGCGGCCACCACCGGTTGATGTGTCGTAATCGAAATCGGTGTAATACCCAGCGCGACGATCAGTGCTCTCGATGCGGGTGTATTCCACAATGTTGCTGTCGTTGATATTCCAGTCGATCTTGCCGTAAAACTTTGGCGCGCTATAGGCGTAGTTGTTCCGTCCCAGGACACTTGCCGCGCTGGAGTTGGTGGAAACGCCATCGGTCTTGTCCGATTCGCCTGCCACGAAAACAAACAGCTTGTCTTCGATCAACGGGCCGCCCGCATACGCGCTATAGACCGTGCGAGTCGCTGCGTCGTCCTTGCGGCTGCGATACAGTGTGCCGGGTTGATCCGGATTGGTGTATTCAAATCCATCTGGCAAGGTGTTATTGGGGAAGCGCACGTTCTCGGGCGAACTTGCGAGCGACTTGGGTTCCCAGACTGCCTGAGCACCGAAATGCCATTCGTTGGTACCACGCTTGCCGACCTGATTGATCACGCCGCCGGTCGAGCGACCGTAACGCGCGCTGTAGCCGCCGGTGTAGGTCTCCTGCTGGTCGATCGCGCCATACGGCAAGCTCACGCCACCGAGGTTGCTAAGCGGGTTGCTGACGTTGAATCCGTTGATGTAGTAAGCATTTTCAGTGACGCCGGCGCCGCCGAACGAAACGACCGAGCGTGAGCCGTTATCGAATGCGCCACTGCCCGCCACGGCACCCGGTGCCAGCAAGGCAATTGCTTCCGCGCTACGGCCAAGAGGCAGGATCGCAAGCTGCTGGGAGGTGATCACCGAACGCGAGCTGGTGGAGCTCACGTCGATCTTCGGTGCATTGGCGGCGGTGACGGTGATTGCCCCTAGCGTGGTTGCATCGGCGTTTCCGCCAGAGGCAGCTGCGCCAGCAAAAGACACCTCAGTGCCTGATCCGACGCGCAACTGCACATTCTTGCGGGTGTCGACGACCTGATCGCCACGCTTCAAGGTCACGGTGTAGGCGCCGACCGGCAACGAGCCGAGGTTGTAACGGCCGTTGGCATCGATGGTGATCGTGCGGCTGAGGCCGGTGTCGCTCTGCACGACGATGGTGCTGCCGGCTTCCGAGGGAGCGCTACCGTAGATGCTGCCGGTTGTGCTCTGTGCGTAGACCGCACCGTTGGCGAGACAGGCGCCGAGCACGACTGCCAGAGCAGTGCGCTTGAGGGCGTGGCGACGAAATTGATTGCTCATTCCTAACCTTTCAACTGGGTATCGGGAGAAGTGGCGGTCATCGCAAAGTCAGATGGCCTTAACCCGAACGTAATGAATCTGTGGGCTGAGTCGCAAGCGGTTTGAATGATTCGTTAATGAAAAGGGCGAGATCCGCATCGAATATGCGGATTTGCGCACAAATTGCCAGCCCTACGAACGGGAGCGTGCTTGCGCTGCACAAGTATTCATTTTTGTCAGCGCATGCCATGCGGCGTGACATCGCGCCGATTAACCGAGCGCTACATGAGCAATGCGCTAGGCATCTGATTGTTGAGTTTGGCTGACTGGTTTCATCTGAAACATGGATTCAAAAAAAGACCCCGGCGAGCGGGGTCTTTTCGATACATCGTCAACCGGACTCAGAACCGGACCGTCGTGCCCAGATAGAAGAACCGCCCAACGTTGTCGTATAGCGCAGAGGTGAAGTCCGAGCCGAAGTAGTTGCGTGGCGGATCCTTGTCGAAGGCATTGTCGATGCCGAGGTAGACGTCGATCTTCGAGCCGGGGAACTGATAGCCGAACTGGAAGTTGTGGTAGGTGTACGAGCCGTTCCTGATCGGGCTGGCCGAGCCCGGGTTGCTGTTGTAGCTCTCCGGGGTCACGCGCAGATTGCCGTCCACGTAGTTCATGTCCCACGAGGCACGCCATTCGTTCCAGTTGTACTTGGTCTGGAACTGCGCGCGCCAGCGCGGGTCGGTCACGTAGGTCACGTACTCGTCGTATTCGGCCGGGAAGTCCTGGAACACCCATTCGCGCGCCTGGATCAAACGGGTGCCGACAAGGCGCAGCACGGTATTGCCTTCGCCGAGCTGGAAGCGGTAGTCCATCTCCAGATCCACGCCCACACGCCGCGAGCGTGACAGGTTCTCGTTGAGCGCCTGCCAGCCGATGATGCTGTGCTCGGGATAGATACGGCCCTGCGGGTCGGTGAATCCACCCAGTGGGGCGCGCTGCACGAAGCCGCAGAAGCTGTTGTTGATGCCGCCCGGGTTGTCCACGCAGCGCGTGGCATTGGTCTCCGCGGTCACGGTGCCGATCGCGTCCTGCAGGTCGATGCGCCAGTAGTCGATCGACATGCCGAAGCCGTCGAAGAACTCCGGCTGCCACACCAGGCCATAGGACAGGCTGCGCGCGCGCTCCGGCTTCAGCTCCGGGTTGCCGCCGCTCACGCCGGGGCGGGTGGAGGTGAAGGTATCGATCCAGCCCACCGGCACGCCCAGCGCACTGCAGTTGGCCTGGCGCAATGCCACATCGCCCGCGGTGCCCGGGCGGTTGGTGTTGGTCGGCAGGTAGTTGCAGGGATCGTTGATGGTCGCGAAGTTCTCGCTCTGCGAGTCGTACAGCTCACCGATGCTGGGCGCGCGCACTGCCTGTGCCACGGTGCCGCGCAGACGCAGCGACGGGATGATGGTCCAGTCCAGGCCTACATTCCAGGTCTTGGTCGAGCCGATGCTGTCGTAGTCCGAATAGCGTCCTGCCACATCCAGTGCCAACCGGTCCACGCCCGGCAGGCCGGCAAGCAACGGAATGGTGCTCTCGACGAAGATTTCCTTGACGGTGTATTCGCCACCGTTATTGGGGATGGCGTTGAGGAAGGTCGCGCCCGAGGCTGCCAGCGGATCGGTGATTTCCTCGCTCTGCTCCTTGCGGTATTCCACGCCACCGGCAAACCCGATGTCGCCAGCCGGCAGCGACAGCAGGTTGCTGTTGGCCACCGATGCGCTGAACACGGTCTGCTGGATCTTGGCCTGCGAGCGCGCGGTGGTGTTGAACCATGCGGCTGCTTCCGGGGTCACCGCGCCATTGCCGAACACACTGAACGGCACGCAGCCTTCGCGCGCCAGCGCCGAATAGACGCGGTTGGTGTGCGGATTGATCGCGTTCGGATCCAGCGTGGTGCGGCAGACGATGTTGCCGCTGGCATCGCGTGCGGCATCAATACCAGCCTGCCAGCGCTCGTTGATGCGGTTGTTGAGATTCAGACGATCAACCGTGGTCTTGCCGTAGTTGGCAGACACGTCGTAGGTCCAGTTGTCGGTGAAGTTGCCTTCGGCGCCGAGCACCGCGCGATAGGTCTTGCGCTCGATGTTCTCGCCACGGCGGCCGGCATCGACGTTGAAGCGGTTCATCAGGATCTGCGTGGCACCGCGCGAATCCATCAGCGCACCGAGTTCGGGGCTGACATACGGGTTCTGGCGACGCACGCGCAGCGAGCTGTCGAAGGCCGGCTGGCCGAAGAATTCCGAATCGGTCTCGCTGTACTTGCCTTCGAAGAACAGGCGATGGTTCGCGCTGACCTCGAAGTTGATCATGGTGTTGACGCTCTTGCGATCGAAGCCGGGCTGCAGGTCGGCGACCGCATTCAGGTCGACGAAATCGCAATCCACGCACGAGGTGTTGCTGACCACCGTGCCGTTGTAGCGATTGCGGCGGAAGCTGCCGTCCTGGTTGAACAGGTAGCGGTTGCCGTAGCTAGCCGGGTTGCGGAAATCGAAGGTGCCCAGGTTGAAGGTGCCGCCGTAGGACGTGGAATGATTGCCGCCCGGGCCGCTCAGCACATTCTGCGGATTGCGTTCGCTCGGCGGTTGGCTCGGGTCGAAGGCGGGGTTGGGAACCGACACCAGATACTCGCGGCCGATGGCGCGGTTGCCGCGACCGAAGCGGTCCTGCTTGCTGTATTCGCCCGACACCGCGATGTTGCCGCGGCCATCCGCAAGTCGGTGCCTGCCGAGAAGCTGGCGAAGGAGCGATTGTAGTTGCCCTCATTAGCCAGGCCGGTCTGCGCGCGCGTCTCGAATCCGGTGAAGTTCTTCTTGAGGATGAAGTTGACCACGCCGGCCACTGCGTCGGCGCCGTAGACGGCCGAGGCACCACCGGTGATGACTTCGACGCGTTCCACCCATTCCACCGGAATCGTGTTGACGTCCACCGCAGTCGAGCCCGGGCTGGAACCCACGTGGCGACGGCCGTTGACCAGTACCAGGGTGCGGTCGGTGCCCATGCCGCGCAGGTCGAGCAGGCCCAGGCCGGCGGTGCCGATGAAGCGGGTGGAATTGCCCAGCGTGTAGCTCGGTGCCAGCGCCGGCATGCGCGCCATCAGATCGCTGATGGTGGTCGCGCCGGTGGCGCGGATTTCCTCGGCGCTGATTGCAGTGACCGGCGAGGGTGTGACAAAGCCGGTGCGTGCAATGCGCGAGCCGGTGACGGTGACCTTGTCCAGATCGGTGGTGCCGGGTGCGACCCCGTTTTCTGACTGCGCGGCAGCGTGGCCGGCAGAAGCGGCCAGCACGGCAAACAACGCGGTGCTCAAACGATGACGCTGGGTGTGTTGCGGAAGACGGCTCGACATGACCTTGCGGATTCCTCGCTGGGATTTTGCGAAACAGCTGTGCTCGCTGAGCGCTGGCTGAACTGAATCCCGAACGTAACAATTCCTTAATCATGTGTCCAGATTTGTGAAATTTGTCTCTATTTGACACATGGGTAAGCGAGCAGCGCCTATGTCTGGTGGCAGCTTGAAACGCATGTGCCCGTGGCCGAGCCGGTAAACTGCCGGTCTTCCCATGCGCTGCGCCTGGCGATGCAGCCATCGCTGTGTTGGCAGCGCACGACGAATCAGGCAGGCAATGACGACGATGGTGCAATACGCTTCAAGCAAGGCGATCGACCTCCCCCGGAGCGCACGCGCATGAGCGGCGAGCGCAGAATCCCCGCGCACGCGGTGCAGGGCGCGCTGGCGCCGCATCCGCGTATCCGCAATGTGATCGCGGTCGGCTCCGGCAAGGGTGGGGTGGGCAAGTCCACCACCGCGGTGAACCTGGCGTTGGCCTTGCGTCAGCAGGGCGCGCGCGTGGGCGTGCTGGATGCGGACATCTACGGGCCGAGCGTGCCGGCGATGCTGGGCCTGAGCGGGCGGCCGGACAGCCCGGACAACAAGTCGATCGAGCCCTTGCGCGCATTCGGGATCGAGGCGATGTCGATCGGCTTGCTGGTCGACCAGGACACGCCGATGATCTGGCGCGGGCCGATGGCGACCTCGGCGTTGACCCAGCTGTTCAACGACACGCTGTGGGACGACCTGGATTACCTACTGGTCGACCTGCCGCCAGGTACCGGCGACATCCAGCTGACCCTGTCGCAGAAGATCCCGGTGGCCGGTGCGGTGATCGTCACCACGCCGCAGGACATCGCCACGCTGGACGCGCGCAAGGCCTTGAAGATGTTCGAAAAGGTCGAGGTGCCGGTGCTCGGCATCGTCGAGAACATGGCGGTGCATACCTGCTCCAGCTGTGGTCACCGCGAGCACCTGTTCGGCGAAGGCGGCGGCGAGCGCATGGCCGCGCAGTACGGTGTGCCCTTGCTCGGGTCGTTGCCATTGGCGATCGCGATCCGCGAGCAGGGCGATGCCGGCCAGCCGATCGTGGTGGCGGCGCCTGAGTCGGCGGCAGCGCGGGCCTATCTGGCTGCGGCAGCGCGTCTATCTGAGGAGCTGGGCAAGCGCCCACGCGCCAGCATCCCGATTTCGGCTTCGTTGCTGTAGCGCGCAGGCCGGCCGCTGGTGCCGGCCGCTTGCTAGAATTCGCTTCCTTTCGCGCGGGCCGCTCGGCCCGCCGCCTTCCGTCTTCAAGGAACACCGCATGAGCATCAAGAGCGACCGCTGGATCAAGCGCATGGCCGAACAGCACGCGATGATCGAGCCGTTCGAGCCCGAGCAGATCAAGCACGATGCCGCCGGCCAGCGCATCGTCAGCTTCGGCACCTCCAGCTACGGGTACGACGTGCGCTGCTCGCGCGAGTTCAAGATCTTCACCAACATCAACTCGACGATCGTCGACCCCAAGCACTTCGATCCGGGCAGCTTTGTCGATATCGAATCGGATGTCTGCATCATCCCGCCGAACAGCTTCGCGCTGGCACGCACGGTGGAATACTTCCGCATCCCGCGCGACACCCTGGTGGTGTGCCTGGGCAAGAGCACCTATGCGCGCTGCGGGATCATCGTCAACGTGACCCCGCTGGAGCCGGAGTGGGAAGGCCACGTCACGCTGGAATTCAGCAACACCACGCCGCTGCCGGCGCGCATCTACGCCAACGAAGGCGTGGCGCAGATGCTGTTCTTCCAGTCCGACGAGGTCTGCGAGACCTCGTACAAGGACCGCGGCGGCAAGTACCAGGGCCAGACCGGCGTGACCCTGCCGCGCACCTGATGCCGTGGTGCGGCCGCGACCTTCAACAGGTGGCGGTCGCCCGCTCGCGGTAGCGCAGCAGTTGGCGCACGCCGGCGCCGATCAGCAACGCCGGCCACCAGGTCGACACCAGGTTGCCCACATCGAGACGGGCCAGCCCGAGGTTGTCGAGCAGAAACAGCGTGCCCAGCGTGATCAGGAACAGGGCGGGGATCAGACGGTAGCGCATGGCGATGTCCTCGGTAGGTGTGAGGCCATGCTGCGCGCAACGCGCCCGGCGATCAGGTGCCGGAAGTCAATACTTGCGAATGACAAACGTCATGTCGGCAAAGCCGAGAGGTAGCCAGGGGCACCGGCTGGCGAATCAGCGGCCAGACGGCGCCAGCGCGCAATCGGGGCTGGTCTCTTGGAAGACACCAAAGCAAACCAGGGAATCAACAGCGCCTGAAGCCCGCTCTCACGATTCCCCAATCCCGATTCCCGATTCCCGACTACTTGCCGCGCCCAAACAACATCCCCACACCGCAAGCGACCAACGCCGCCGGCCACCAGGTGGCGATCAGCCGGCCAAGACTGACATTGGTCCAGCCCAGGTTATTGGCCAGGAACAGCAGGCCGACGAGGATCAGGATCAGCGCGGCGACGACATTGGATTTCATGCGGGAAGGTGGTTGTGGGGCGGGCGCCTATCGTAGCCGCTGCGCCCATGCAGCGACACGCTGCTGCAGCGTATCAGGGTCGAAGCGTTGCGCGCTGCCGCTGCCCCAGACCGGGCCGGGCCAGGCCGCATCGCCCGGATGCCGGCCGACCAGGTGCACATGCATCTGCCGCACGATATTGCCCAGCGCGCCGATATTGAGCTTGGCGACGCCGGGCTCGACCCGCAGCAACTGCGAGAGCTGATTGATCTCGGCCAGCAACAGGCGCTGCTGGCCGCCATCCAGCTCGATCCACTCGCTGGCATCGGCCACCCGCGGCACCAGCAGCAGCCACGGGAAGCGGCTGTCATCCATCAGTCGCACCTGCGACAGCGGTCCGTCGGCGACGAACACGCTGTCCGCGGCCAGCCGCGCGTCGAGCTGGAAACCGCTTGCCTCGGAGGTGCCCGCTGCAGTCCCGCTCATCCCAGATGCGCTTCGAAGAAGCCCAGGGTGCGTTGCAGCGCACGCTCGGCGCTGTCGGCGTCGTAGTGGTTCGGGTCGATGCTGCGGTTGAAGGCGTGGCCGGTCGGGTACACGAAGGTCTCCATCTGTGGCAGCTTCTCGCGGTGGGCCTGGATCGCTTCGGGCGGAATGCTGCTGTCCTGCTCGCCAAAGTGGAACATCACCGGTGCGGTCGGGGTTTCGTCCAGCAGCTGGGTGTTACGGCCCCCGTAATAGCTCACCGAGGGCAGGCCCAGGCGGATCGCCGACAGCAGCGCCACCGAGCCACCCCAGCAATAGCCCACGGTGCCGACCTTGCCGGCGCGGCTGAGCAGGGTGGCGGCGGATTTGACCACCTCCACCGCACGCTCCAGGCCGACCGCATTGGCCAGTGCCAGGCCGCGCTGCAGGCTTTCCTGGTCGTAGGGCAGCTGCACGTCCTTCTCTTCCAGGTCGAAGAAGGCCGGCGCCAGCACTTCGTAGCCGCGCGCGGCGTAATCGTCGGCCACCGCGCGGATATGTTCGTTGACGCCGAAGATCTCCTGGATCACCACCAGGCCGCCGCGCGGGCTGGAGGTCGGGGTGGCGTGCCAGGCGGCGACCTGGCCGTCGGGGGTGTCGAGCGTGGTCCAGTGACCCATGGGAACTCCTGCTGCGGTAGGGGAAGGCGCGCATTATCGACCGGATCGGCGGCGCTGCAGGTGAGGGTCTCGCTAAGATGACCTTGCCTGCCCGCAGCGCGGTTCAGAGCGCTGCCCGCGCGCCGCTATAATTGCTCCACTCAGGCCCCAGGCCGCTCCGTTCCCAGGCTCCTGCTTCCATGTCCCAGCTGAACCCCAAAGTCGGCTTCGTCAGCCTTGGCTGCCCGAAAGTTAGTTCAAGTAAACTTTGAGGAAGAGGCGTCGTTAGGTGGGTACTGGCTTCGACAGGATACGCAGGTGGCCGTTGCCGATTAAGAAGTTGCGATACGACTTCACGGACGCATCGAAGGCCGCAGCAGCAATCTCTTGGCCAACTGCAATAACGCGTCCATCCTGATCTACAACTGCAAGCCTCGCTGGTTTGCCGTCAGCGGTCTGGACGCTCAATCCCTCATGACTCAACGCACTGACGATCACCGCCGTGCGCTTCGTACCCGTAATGCAGTCGTTGCTCGCATGGCGCCGCAGGTTTTGCGTCATCGCCCCGTACCTCCGGTCAGTCGCAGCCCCATCTGCACCACGTTGCTGGCTGCTGGACGGGGCTGACGCGCCGCGCGGATCCCGTTGCCACGTCGCCACTCAGCGATGGCCAGCTCTAAGCTGGGATGCTTCTGCGTGCGCCCGCAGGCGCACTCCACGAAGTGCCCGCCACCAGCCTCAGGACGGCGAAGGTCGAGGATGTGGCGCGCGGTGTGGCCGTTCCTACAGCCCGGCAGTGGTGTGTTGTGGTCGACCTGACGTTGCGTCACGGTACCTCCCGGCGCAATGCGCGTTCGGCATCCCGCAGATGCTGCACGGTGTCGGAGTCGATACGGTCCAGCGCCTCGGCGATGGTGTAGTCCATCTCGGCCAGCCAATCGGCACGATTCAGCACCAGAGCGGCGGTCAGCACTTCTCCGGTGGACAAAGGACCAGGCTCTCCCATACGCGCAGCCGCGCGAGCAACCTCGATCGTGCGCTGCAGGTTCATGGCTGCGTCCTCCATGCGGCGCCGAGCTGGGCGCGTGCTTCCTCGACACGCATGAGGCGCAACCCCCAGCGCACCGACCAGGTACTGGCTTGCTGATCGTCGCAGGTCAGGATCAGTTGCCCGGAAGACTCCAGGCGATCAGCGCGGAACGCGAACAACATGTCGTCCAGTTCGATGACCTCCTGCAGGCCGAGTTCCCGACGTAGAGCCTCGGCGTTGAGAGATTTGCAGCTGCCCTGCGAGCCGAAGGATGACCGACTCAGCCATGAGCAGCCTCCCGCCTTACAGCCATGTGGGTGCGGTGACGCAGGCGCTGCGGGATCTGCCCTCCGGCCAGCCCGATATATGCGGTATGCGTCGGGCGCGAGATCCATAGGCGGTAGAGCAGCGCGCCGCCGATCGTCGGCGCAATCATGATCAGGGCCAAATTAAGCATGCGCCACCTCCCGCGCGGCAGCAGCGATCGCCGCCTCGGCGGCAGCGGTCGGGCGGCGCGGCAGCATGTTGGCCAGGTCGAAAGGAAAATCCAGATCGTCCATAAATTCGGCCAGCGCATTGCTGATCCGGCCGGCCTCGCTGGTGAATAGGCGTGGGCCGCTGATCAGCTTCCATCCTTTGCCAGGGCCTCGGCGGCGCTCCCAGCACTGGGCGGCACTGCTGTGCTGCCCCATGGTCAGAGCGGCCACCACCACCACCACCACCACCGCGTCGTGGGTGATGTAGAGCGTGGCGATCGCGCTACAGTCCTTGCCTGCGGCTAAGTCGAAGGCGGCTCCGACGGGCGTGGTAGCCTCCTGGCAGGGTCCGGCACTGGAAATCTGCGGGCGTGTGACAGCGTGCTGTTGCATGTGGCTCTCCTCGAGCTTCGTTGATGGAAGGTCCAGGGGCGGTGTTGACGCACCGCCCGCCGGACCCGCTGGAACGGTCAGATCAAATCGGCGCCGGTTGGCGGCTTGGTGGGTTCACGCAGGTGCCTGGCGCCGCAGGCGATGTCGAGCAACTCTTTGCGCATGAAATCGGCAACAGCGGCGATGCCGTCGTGGCTGATTCCTGCACTTGTGGCGATGTTGTGATTGAGAGTGGCAAGCAAGCTGGCTGCTTGCTGCACGCGCCATAGGCGGTCGTGTTCTTCTTCGCTGATCGTGTAATCGGCGTCTTCTGGATAAGCGAGTGCCTGCGCCGTGTTCATCGTGCGTTTCCGTTGGCGCCTGCTTGTTTCTGCAGCCAGGTGAGCACGTCGACTGCAGGATCTACACGCATGCAGACATGCAGCCGGCCCAGCACCACGCTCTGCGCATCGCCACCCAGCAACACGTCATCAAAGCCAGTGGCTTCGCAGGCGATCAGCACCGGTGCCACGTCGTGCTGCGCATCGGAATGCAGCATTGCCAGCACATAGCCCTGCATCATCTCGAAGCTGAGGATGACGCCTGCGCAGACGCGAAATTGCTTGTTGGCGCTCATCGCTGCGCCTCCGTATACGCAGCATCGACGACAGCGATCGCTGCAGCAACGTCAGCAAGCGTGAGGGCGTGGATGGCCTTACCAGTGCCTTCGAGGCGCGCCATCAGGCTCAGCCACGCGGCATGGTTCCATTCGAGGGTGTTGGCGATCAGGCCGAAATAGTGTGCGACCTGGCACGCCGCAGACGCGGGCGCTTCTTGGGTGTCGTAGGGCATGCTGGACTCCTGAGTAGATTGGAGTCCGCCAACCCGCTGCCAAGCAGGGTGGCGGACGGCACGGGTTGGCAGACCGGACTCAGGAGCCGGCAGGGCCGAAGCCCTCCACGTACCGCCCGCCATAAAGATGGCAAGCACGTGCCCGGCGCGATGCAGGGCAACAAAAAAGCGCCTTGCATCGGTCGATGGGCGCTGGTGCGCCTGAGTAATCGGGCTGCCAAGCCCGGTCGCCGAATGTGCGGCGACGTAGGAATACTCGCTCCGATCCTTGGTAGAAGTCAACGAAAATTTCCCAAAATATCCAACATGAGAAAGCGCGCTCATTTCTGGAACACCCAGCACTTCACGGTGGTGCCGACGCCGGTCAGATCGTCCTTGAGGACGGCGCTGTTGACAGCCACGTTTGCGCCCATGAACTTGTGCCGGCGCGAGTCCCCGAGCAGCGCACGCAGCACCTTGAGATCGGGTACTGGCTGACTGAACTGTGAAGCCCGTGCAGCGAAGTGGTTGAGGTTGATTGCAATGCGCTGCGCGTCGCGGCTGTGGTTGACCACAGCTTTGCCGTGGCCGGTCGCCTCGAGGTATTCGTAGACCTCCCAAAATTCGTTGACCATCGCGTGGTCTGCGCTGATCGCCTTCTGTCGTTCCAGCGCCATGTCCAACAACGCGAGCCGCGTCTGCTCGACCATGTCGTCAGGTAGAGCGACAACCAGTCGCAGACAGTCGAACAGCGCCAGCATCTGCGCATGGTTCTTGATGACGCGTTCCAGGCGAAGATCTTGCTGAGCGCGAAGCTTGGCCTCAAACACCTTCACCCGCTCAGCGAACAGATCGAGGATGGCGCGCTCCTGGCGAATAGCACGTGTCGACTCCCCGTAAAATTGGTCCATCCATAGTTAGAGGTCCCCGGGCACACTAGCCACCAAGGAGACCAACGATG
>NZ_JAJGQM010000079.1 GCF_020784175.1 Xanthomonas campestris pv. asclepiadis | reverse complement strand
GCATCACGCCTGCCATGAAGTTGGCGATGGCCACTTAGCTCCACTTCTGGCGACCGCTAGAAGTGGGGGGATTACCACCTGTGCAGGACTGTAGCCGGCAAGCTTGGCCGTCCTGGTAATGCTGTGGCCGGATCGGCGCAAGGCGATCACCTGGCCGCGGCGCTTCGGATCGGCACGTCGGCCCCTCTACCCGGCGCTGCGGATGGCCCGCTGTGAACATCACTACGTCTTTTGCCTGCCGCGCGAAGATGCGGCAGCATTGATCGTGGCGATTCTGCATGAGCGAATGGACCTCCTGACGCGGCTGTCGGCTAGGCTCGTCCAGGAGGATTAGAGGATGGAAAAGATGGTCCGCATGTCGATACCCGTCGATGCGGAGTTGAAAGCGGCTTTTCTCGCTACCTGCCGCGAAAACGGATGCAGCGGCGCGGAAGTGATCCGCTTCGCCAAGCAAACGGTGGTGGATGCCTCCCGCGATCCCGACGCCTTCCGCATCCAGCTTGCGACCGACACCGCCGAGCCTGCGCCGCTTTCCACGCGCGAGCGGATGCATCAGACGGTGCGCCGCTCGCTGGCGGAGATTTTCCAGGTGGCGGCATGATGGACGGACACGAGCACCGCCACCAAGCACGGGAGAGCTTCACGAATGACGCGCTGCGGGCCTGGAAGGATTACCAGCTCAACGGTCGGCATTTAACGCTGGCCGAAGTCATGGTATGGCTAAAAACCTGGGGCACTCCAGGGGAAACAGCCATACCGACCCCACACACCTGACGAACCGGAGACAGGCTATGCCCGAGGTCGATCCTGACGTTGCCGACGAGTGCCGTGGTCCAACAGGATCCCCCTTACGACGAGGCCCATTTTGTCACCTATATGCGGCTTCTCGACGTTGAGGCAGACGGCGCGAACTGGCAGGAAGTCGCCCAAATCGTGCTGCACCGTGACCCTGTGGCAGAACCGGAGCGCACCCGCCATTGCTGGGAAGATCATCTAAGACGGGCAAAATGGATCACGGATAGCGGCTATCGGAAAATCCTCACCGGCGACCGCGACAGACTGCAATAAAGGGAGGCCACATGCGTCAGAAATCTATCGTATCCGTGCCAGACCAGGGCGATATTGAGTTTTTCAGAAGCAGCGGCAATGTCTACGCCGATCTCGACATACCCGACGCAGAGGGGATGCTGGCTAAGTCGCGCCTAATCATGCAACTGAACGACGCTATCAAGGCACGGCAATGGTCCAGAAAACAGGCGGCCGCCGTGGTAGGCCTGTCAACGTCTGCGCTGTCGCGAGTGCTACGCGGCCAGTTCCGAGCCTACCAGGTCGATGACGTGGCCGGCTGGCTCAACAAGGCCAGGGACGCGGCGAAATGAGCTAGGACACACCTGGAGAAGACAAGGCGAAATAAACAAGGGCGGCACACTGGCCGCCCTTGTTGTCGGGATACCTTGAAGGGAAGATTAGCGGCGGTTGAGATTGTGGAAAGGCCAGCCTTGTACCTTTGAAAGCTGGTCAGCGGTTCCGATCAGACGTTGCCCGGTCGGCCGCATGACGGTCTGCTGTATGCGTTCCATCTTGTCCGCGATCGCCGTGGCCTGGGGGCCTAAACCCAATGCCCAGATGAGCCGGCCGAGGAAATAAAACCCGAGCATGACGACAAACATCAGTGCCCAGACGATCAGCAGATCAGAGAATGATTGCGGGGGAAAAAAGTCCATAAAGCCTCCGATTTACTGAAAACGACCGTTGTGAGCGCTCAGAACGTTCTGAATCTGCGTCCTGGCTTTCAGGAAGTCATCGCGTGTCGCGAGGCCCGTTTCGGCCTGGTAGAACAGCACCATGAACATGTTGGCCGTGGCTTCGGCCAGCGGCCCCAGCTCGCGGGCGGTTGCCTGGTCCAGCCAGTCGATAGCGTTCAATTCCGCTGCCGCGTGCTGAACGACTTGGGAAAATTCGTTAGGATGTACAGTTGCCATTTTTCACCTCTCTCACAGGTGGATATTGGAAGTGTCGGCCGGCGTTGCATCGTCGGCCGACGCGCTTTAGGTCGTCTGCGGCCAATTTACGAACGCCGCAACCTCATCATTGCCAGCGGCTGCCGGCGCATTGTCATTCGAGCTGGAAGGGCTGTTGTCAGCGGTCGAGCTGCTGGCCGCCTTGATCGTCGCAGCGAGCTTGCCGCCGGTGGTTTCCGCAATCCGGCTCTTGGCCGCGTCGGCCATGCTGCCGGCCTTGGCCGACGCCATCGAGCCGATGCCTTTGGCGAGGTTGGCGACCGTTCCTTTCGCGATCTGGCCGGCTTTTCCGCCACCAGAGGAACTACCGCCGCCAGAGCTACCGCTGCCGCCCGATGCCCCATCGCCTGCGGCTTGGGCCATCGGGGAGCCGCCGCCACCGGATGCAGCGGCCATAGGCTCGCCGCCGGCAACGCCAACGCCAACGCCAACGCCGCCAGATTCCCCGCCGCCGCCTGCGTTCGACATACCACCGCCGCCGCCATCGGCGGCTTGAGCGGCCGCCGAGGCCGCCGCCATGACGGCTTGCGCACCGCCTGCGGCGGATGCGGCCAAGGAAGCACCGCCGGACGCAGCAGCGGCCACAGCTTGCGCCGCCATGCCTGCGGCCGCCATGCCCGCACCTACAACCGCGCCGGCTCCGAAGTTACCGAGGCCGCCGGCCGCGCCAACGCCGCCGCCGGTGATGATGCCGGAGATCAGAGGCAGCACCCGGTTAATGAGCAGCAGCAGGGCCAGGCAAAAAACCAGCATCACGCCCATTTCTTCAAAGTTGAGCGTGCCCTTGCCCATCTTGGCGTAAAACCCGGTCAGCAGATCGTTGCCGATCCCGACCAGAGCGACCATGACAAGCAGGTTGACGCCAACCCCGAGGACGGTCTTGTAGTAGTTGATCGCCATATCAGAGGTCCAGCGCGAGCCGCCGAAGCCAAGGAAGAAAATTCCCAGGTACATCAGGCACCAGGACGACACCAGAACAAGCAGCATATTGACTGCAATGGTGGCGAGCAGCAGCAGGATTCCAAGGCTCAGAATTGCCCCGATGACGGTATCAACCGGACTCCACAGGGACGAATTCTTGACGTGCTGCTGAAAGATCATAAAGCCCACATCGACGATGCCGGAGGGCGTCACGGACGATACGCCGGTGGCTTTCGATCCGAGTTGCTGCAACGACTGAATAATCGCATCTGCGATTTCTGGCCCGTTGCGCAGCAGCCAAAGGTAGAAGCCGAAAAACAGGATGAAGCGCACAAACTCCGCGAAGAACTCGCCAACATCGGCCCTTTTAATGACCAGTGTGCCGCCCGTCCAGACCAGGGAGATCGTGCCCAGGGTCCAGAAAAGCCACGTCGCGGCATCCATGATGACCGTTTTCCAGCTCGATGCCTTGCTGGCGAATTCCGTCACCACCTGGTCAAGCATGCCCTGATTGGTTAGCTCGGCCGAGGCGTCCGTTGAGAACAATGCGAAGGCCAGGCCGACGCTAAGGGCGAACGCCATTCGTTTCATGGTTTCACCTCCAGCCAGTTCTTGGGATTTTCGGTCGGTGCAATCACCGACCGGCGGGAGCACGCGCCGGCGAACTGCTCGCGCGTTGGCCGATCCTCGATTTTCTGGATGCGGTCGGGCGCGCAGTTTGCCGCGTTCACCTCGGGCATTTGGGCCGGCTGCTTGTTATCGCAGCCGGCGACCAATGCGACGAGAACGGCGGTCAAGAGGACCGTTGATTTCTTCATGTTCTGGCCCTCCTACGGCTTCACTTGCAGCCAGTTTTTCGGGTTGGGAGTCTTCCCGATCCTGGGTTCCGTCGATGCCTTATGCGCGGCTTCCTGCTGCGCCTCACGGTCGGTTTGGGCCTGCAACTGCGCACCGATGGCGTTTTGCTGCGCGAGAAGCAGGCCACGGATTTGCAGGAGCTGGTTGGATTGTTGGCTGGCAATCTGGTTTGCATATCCGATGGCTTCCATCTGCCCTTTTGCGCCCTGCGCCTGCGATTGCAGCCGTTCGAGCTGGCGCGCATCCGACTTTAGATTTTCCTGCTGATCTTTGATGCCCTTAAACAGCGCATCATTTGCAGCCTTTTGCGACTGTGAAGCCAAGGCGCGGGTCTTTTCCAGCGCCGCGCGTTCGGTGTCAGAGCAGCCGGTCGAGGTGAAGCACGGCGAGGATTTGTAGTAGGACACGTCCTGGAACCTGCCTAGGTAAGCGTCCAGGCTGCCGGCCTGATTGGTGAGGTTATTCAGGGTGTCGATGGACTGCATCAAGCCGTTGATGGTGGTCTGTGCCTGATCCCACATGTAGGCCGCGGGCGCGACCGTGTTTTGCAGCATGTTTTCGTACTGCTGCAACTGCGTCTGGTATTGCTCGATTTGCTTCTGGACCTGCGCAACCTGTTGAATCGCGGTGACGGTCGTTTGCGACAGGTTGGTTCCGTCAATGACCGGGATGCCCGCGTGCGCAGGCATTGAGGCGACGCCAACAGTGAGGCCTATGGAGAAAGCGATTTTAGCCGCTAAAACGTGCTGCTTCATGGTCATTACCTCGCGATAAATGGCTGCACCCTCGAGCAAGCGCCCTTGTTCAAGGGTTCATCGCGTAGCTGCGCCACGGAGCTACCGGTGATTGACCTGGGCGACACCGAAGCCCGGCCTTTTTGATCAGATCACGGTGTCAAGTAGTGATTGGATTTACTGATGGTTCCAAGGATTGATAACAGTAAGCCCAGCCGCTTCGAAAGGGCTGGTGTCGCGTGTTGCTACGATAAATCCCTTGGAGGCCGCAATAGCCCCAATATATCCGTCAGGTGTTGGAAAACCCTTCCCGGCTGTGCGGGCCTTCACCGCCAGCTCGGCATAATGGCGAGCCGCTTCGGTGTCGAACATCAGCACCCGCTCGCCGAACAGTTCGAGCAAGCCGTCCAGGGCTTCGCCCAGGCCTTTCTTACGTTTCCCGTTCGGCAGCGCGCCGATGCCGAACAGCAGTTCGGCAAGCGTCACGCTAGACAGGTAGAGGGTTTCCGCTACCTGCTCATTCAACCAAGCTCGCACGGCCGGGTTGGGTTCGGGTTTCATCGCCTCGGAGACTACATTCGTATCCAAGACAATCATTCAAACCTCATCGGTTCTGCCGGCACCTTGTCGCGCACCTGGTCCAACACTGCGAAATCATCGTTTGTCAGCCCTACTTGGCGGCCAAGCTCCGCCAACGCGTCGCCCATGCGGATGCGGATGCGCTTTTCTGACTTAACTGCACTCTCCAGAATCTCGCGGACCTCCGCCTCTGTACTGCGGCCATGCTCGGCGGCCCGTAAGCGCAGAGCGCGATGCACCTCGTCGGGCACATTCCGCACTGTCAGGATTGCCATAGTCAAGACCTCATATGTGACTTCATTGACTTCAATATAGCACAAATGACATCATCCAGGCAAGGGCGGCTGCGGCCTATCTCTCTGGCGTTCCAAGTCTTCGGCGGTAGCCGGCCCGGCCTCGCAGAGCAGGATTTCCGTTGAGCACCGCAGGTGCGAATAAGGGACAGTGAAGTAGGAACACCCGCGTGCGGGTGGGCCTACTTCACCTATCCTGCCCGCCTTACGGCCTTGTTTTTGCCTCGTATGAGTCATCGAATTTCGCGCTGTAAGCGCACCGTTGCTTCGCAACAGCGCGCCAGCAGCGCGAGGATTGAAAGAAATGCCCCATTTCCGCGCGCCTGCAGCGATCCAACAACCGATAGCAGTGTTTCGGCCACGCACTTGCAGCGATTGAGCACGGGGCTTTTCCTCACTTCGCGCTGCCGTGACTGATGGAGCCAGGCGGTGCATGGGTGATGTGCTGGCGAACGTATTTCAGGAACGTCTCATATCGAAAAGGGATGCGCCCGATCTCGCGCATGTGCTCCCAGATGATCTTGAGCGCGTAGCCGGCCTCTATCGCTTTCTTAACGTCTGAGCGCGCCGCCATGAAAGTGGCCAGGTAGTCCCTGCGCTTGATCTGCGAGGCCTGCTGCTCAAGAGCGAGCCGTGCGGCCAACTCGGCGGGGTAGCTGCTTTCTGTCGTCGCCATATCCGTAAACCTCCGTTATCAACTGAACTACTGCGCAGGTTACGGAGTGCCAGCCTGCGCAACATTCCAATAATTGGCCGAAATGGTTGACATGAAGCGGGAGCCTATAACGTGCCCCAAGACAGCGAGGGCAGCCATTCAGCATCACCGACAAGTTGAACGCCAGAAGGGAGTTGGTCCATAGATAATCGGCAGCGAGGTGGCCCCTCAAGTGTCAATGAACCGTTCGGCCGCCATCGTCGAAAGCGGCGCTAGACGCAAGCCTCGCCTGGGACGACGATCCTGAAGCACCGCCAAAGTCGGGTCCAACGTTCGCGGCCTGGCCGCGAATGGCGCTTGTTGTATGTTGTAGCGCGCTACAACATAAAACACCGATTCATTGACAGTTGAGGGGCGCTTCGTTTTTAGCCGCTAATAATGGTGCGGCCGAGCTACTCCTCCTGGCGTACAACTCAACGGCTGAAGACCGACCATGGCAAGGACCTGGCGTCGCCCTACAGGGCGGCGGCAAGTACCGCGCCTAGTAGATGATCCTGGAAGATCATGGATGGAACTTGCGAACTAGCCGCAAGCCCGCGCCATTGCTGTGTTTTCCGGTTTGAGGCGGGGAGCGTTGCTACGGAGGAAAGGGAACATTGCTACGGCGCTTGGGGAACGTTACTACGGGCTTCGGCCTGCCAATTCCCCACTTCCCTGCTGCATACTCGCTCACCTTCCAGCCCACGGTAGCAAGCTCGGCCAGAGCTTTGCGCGCTTTCTGGCGGCGCTTCTTCATAGCCTCGGCGTTCGCCTGGTCCGGCCAGACGTAGCCAGCAAGCGTATCGAGTTCCACGCGCCCGGCTTTGCCAGGATCGATCCAGCCGCATAGCCGTTGGTGAATAAGGCGGGCCGGGTCGGTTTGTAGCGCCCGCACCTCGGCCATCTCGATGCGGGTATACGGGCGCCGCCCAAGAATCGCCTCTGCAATCTGGGGATTCAACGCGACGAATAGCCGTCCGTCCTCTTCGTCGAAGGCGTAGCTCATCAAGTGAAAAGACCTTTGCCTAATCCCATTGGTGACTACCACCGTCACGTTTGCCATTCGCAGCAAACACGCCTTGATCGCCCTTATATTGTCGCCGCCATCGGTCAAGCCGATTTCGGCTAGCAGGCTTGTCATGCTCTCTCGCACGACAAGCGCATCCTGCCCTACCGCTTCGAACTTCGGCTCAAGGAATAGACGCAGTTGCCTCGGCAACTCTGCTGTTGGATCTGGCGTCAAGATGATGCCCTTCGGCCCTCCAAGAGCCACAAGACCTTGTAGCAGCCGCATGTCATCAGCACCAAGAGGCTCGAAGCCGACAAACCGCGCTTGTTCATTCTCGGCGTAGTGATACGTCACATCGAGCTTGAGCCTCTTCCGTTCGCCGCGCTTGAGACTGCGGAACAAACCGGGGACCAGGCAATGCATCGGATCGTGCCGGGCATGGGTAAGGTCAAAAGCCATCGCTTCGCCTCCGGCCATCACGCCCCTTTTCTTCATTCTTGCTGGCTTCATGCAGCTCCACTGGCACCAGAACGCCGCCTGCGTGCCGCATGTACCAGCGATCAAGCGTCGTAGCGTCGTAGTTCTGCTTGTTAACGCCGAAACGCACGAAGTAGCCTCGCCGCTCATTGCCGATGGGCTGCCGGTCATGGGCGCGGTCGCTAAGGCGCTTCGCCTCGTCCTCAGTCATGCGCGCGACGTAACCGCACCACCTGGCATTGTCGATCAGCGCGGAAGCGCCACGCGCGGCCTGCTGCTGGTCGGTTTGGCCTTCGCGGGCACTTCCCTTGCTGACGTGGTGCAGGTAGAGCACGGATGCGCCCGTGGTAGCCGCGACCTGCTCGAATACGGCCACGAGGTGGGCCATGCTGCCATTGCTGTTCTCATCGAGGGCGTGGATGCGGCTCAGGGTGTCCAGCACAATCAGCCTGGCCCCGGCGCTGTACTCAATGACGCGGCGCAAGTGAGCCTCGTCCATGACGTTCAAGCGCTTACCCATGATTGGCTCAAGCGCAAGGTTCTCTGCGATGGCTTGGCGTGCTGCGTGTCCGAGGTGCTGGCCGATGGCGTGAATGCGCCGCACAAGCGCGGACGGCGGGTCTTCCCCAGCCAGATAAACCACGCGCCCGGAGTGTGCGGGAGCCAGGCCCACAAGGTCGCCGCCGGCAACGCTGCATGCGATGCTCATGGCCGCTTCCAGCGCCCAGAAGCTCTTACCGGTGGCTCCTGGAGCAACGAGCGCGCCCACGGTTCCAGCCAGGAAGCCCGGCCATATGAAGTCCAGCACCGGCGGTTCGCACTCGAACGCCGCCAGGACGTCAATCGCCACGACTTAGTTCCCCGTTCCGTATAGGGACTCGTCGCTCAACACCTCGGCGATCTGCGAGGTTCGGAAGTAGACGCGCCGACCGATCTTGAAGCGAGCCTTGTTGATTTCCCCCGCCCATTCGCTCGCCGTGCGCAAACTGACCCGCAGTCCATCCGGTGATCGATCCAGGACAGAGGCGAGCTGCGCCATGCTCAGTAGCGGGCCGAAGCGTTGCAGCAGCGTGTCTTCTATCGTCATTGCGTAAACCTCCGTTATCAACCGAATTGCTACGAAGGTTAGGTGTTATGGGTATTGCCTACATCTTATTAGTTGTCCAAAATGGTTGACATGAAGAACGATACAACCATTGTCACCTGGGAAGGCTGCGATCCCACTGTCTCGGAAGCCATCGAGCAGTTCGAGGATCGCTGGCGGCCGTATTCCGCCTCCTCGCGGCGCTACCCCATCGTTGGGCTGATACAGGAACTCATTGACCCCGCTGTGGCTGCGTACACGGCGACGCTGCCGCAACGCTACTTGGGCCATATCCCCGGAGCAGGAACAGGGGTGAGTTTCAGCGGAATCATTCGACTGGTGGGACTTGATGCGATGGTTCTCCTGCAACGGGAACTACTCCGGAAGTTCATCCGCCAGGAGGACTGCACAAGCGCAAGGGACAAACGGTTTACAGCTACCGTCGAATCGCTGTTTGAGCTGATATGGGCCTGCGCCCGCAAGCAACCAGTCGAATCGCCACTGCTCGGCCCGGATGGCAAGGCACGCGGCTTGAATGGAAGACGCCGGCAAGGATTTTGCCGATTTTGCGGAGCGCTTACCGAGCTGGCTTCGTTTGTAGGCGATGAGTCTCAATTGCGCGGAGCCGCTGACTCACTTCGCTTGAGCAGCCTGTACTGCGTAGCTCATCAGCCCAAGCTGCTGAACGGCGCAGCGAACCCTGCCTATAGACAAGTAACACGATCCATCGCGCAATTCGATCTCGAATTGGCAAGACTTACCCGGCAATGCGCGAAGCGATCCAGACCCCATGCAGCGGCATCAGGCGACAAACTGGTTGATGGTTACTTCTTTCACTACATGCTGAGTCAGACCTTACAGCCAGCCGACCTGACTGAGCTACGCAACCTGGCGCGATTGATGGTGGACTCGAAGCTGTCGGACACCAAGAAGAAGATTTTGTTGCTCCAGTATTCCGGGCTTAATCAGTCAGAGATTGCAGAACAGCTTTCAAGTAACGATCAACGGCCGCTGACGCGCCAAGCAGTATCTAAGACCCTTAAGGCGCTGGCATCAATCCCTGCAACGTTTCACCTGAAGAAGTGGTAGGCGCGCTCATTCCCCGACCTTTTTCGTTGTCAACCAAAGTGAACAATTATTTGGCCGATCTGACCTGAATTGCCGGGCACCATCAGGCACATGTTCGCAATTGACTGAAAGAGGCCAGGGGATGCAGGCAACGACAAGTAAGACGCTCATCAATCGCAAGAAACTGCTGGCGATGATCCCGCTGTCTGAGCGCACGATTTTCAACATGGAGCAGCGCGGGGAGTTCCCGCGTCGAATCGCACTCACCAGCCGAAACGTCGCCTGGGACTTGACCGAGATCGAGGAATGGATTGAGGCGCGCAAGGCGTCGGGCACTCAGGCCATGCGCCCCGGCTTCACCTCGTCGGTCGCAGCTGCCACTTTTTAGCGGCTAAAACGCAGTGCCCCTCAAGTGTCAATGAAACCAGAGGCCATGCATACAAGCTACGTAAGCGTCGAGCATGCATGGCGTCATGACGACTTGCATGCATATCAGCTGATGCCCTTACCGCGCGTGTTTTGCCCGGGGCAGCTTTGGGCGAGGTGACACTGTCGACTCCCCCTAATTCAATGCCAGCCAAAACTAGAGGTCTGCGGTTGATGTTGATCACGGAACTCGGCGGGCG
>NZ_JAJGQM010000078.1 GCF_020784175.1 Xanthomonas campestris pv. asclepiadis | reverse complement strand
CTTCATGGAACCTCCTCGGGAAAGGGGACGAGAAAATTCCACTTCTGGCGTCAGCTAATGGGCGGGGGGATTACCCTGCCAGTTCCAAAGGGCTTTTCCCCTGGAAATGTAACTGACCGGCCAGCGCGGCACCCCGCGCGTGTTTGCCAGCCTCGACACCGCCGCCTCCCAGCTGCTGGCGCTGGGCGTGACCGTGTTCGAGGTGCTGCCGGCCAACTATGCGCGCGCGCCCAAGATCTACCGCCGAGGGCGGCCGGACGCGCTCAAGGCGCTGGACAAGCTCCAGCGCCAGGCTAAACCCGCCAAGCCGGCCAAGACGCCGACCGGCACGGCGGCGGTGGCCACCGTCGCCAAAAGATCCTGCCCAGCGATCGGGCTCAGCTGAAAGTGCCCGGCCTGCCGCGCACGCCCCGGTTCGGAGTCCCATTGTTCATGTCATGCAGCAACCAAATGCTTTATGAACTGGGTTGAATTATCATTTAGAATGACGGCACCGAGCAGCGCGTCTGAATTGCGATTCGCGCATGTTTCATTGAATTCCACGGGAATTCCTTCATTCTCGAATAGATGCCCCAGAGCCTCTGCCGTGCTCACTGAGAAATCACCATCTCGCTCTCCTCCATACATTGCGACGCGCATTGTCAGGCCATTGGTCCTGACGGCATATATATAATCGCGAATGGACGCTAAAACGTTTTCCGGCAGCAACTCTTTGTGATTAAAAGGCAGGAGATGGAATACTCGAACTTGCGCACCCGGCATGCGTTTGCCTGTGTAATAATCTATTTTCTCCGCAGCGCATGCGACCGCAATACATGTGGTCATGTTGTCGGTGACTACAGGCATGTTCACTTGACTGGTTCCAGTGCTATAAAGGTGCCGTGTCCCTTCATGGTTAGGTGTCAGACAGTTGTATCCCGCCACTTTGACGGTAGTGGAACGATCTATCTCAAAGCTATACGGGGATCCCGCATCAAAGCTGTCGACACGAACCAATGGGAACAAAGATCCGCTACGATCTTTTATTGAATTACCAGGGCATCCTCTTTCTGATTGATAGTCAGCTATAGGAACTTGTTTTAGCGTATATTCTCCATCTCGCCTCGCCAGTCGATGATGTGACAATCTTGGCGGGCGCCCGCTTAAACCATCGAATGCTCCTGCATTTGAAGCTGCTGGTTGATGAGAGGATGGGGCCGTGACATTCGGGGAAGATGAGGGTGATCCTATATTTCCACCGTATCGACTGCCGGAGGTGCTCGAAATACATTGACCCATGATCTTTACCGAAAAATATAATGGCATTTTATGCTAGATCCATTACCCCAGTCAATTCAGTGGGTTAGTGAATTATCGTATCCGAAAGCGAAGGGGAAAATTAAGGAGGTGTCCCTGAAAACTCCCATTAAGCAACTATTGCTCGCCGTGATCGCTATGTACGAATCCGTGCCGGCCCTCAAGTACCGTGGCCGCCCAGTCGATCCGGCCGTGGTTCAGCCGACATACGTGTAAAAATGACTCGAAGAATCCGATTTCTTTTGTGAAAACATGAAGTTGCCGGACAAAACGGCGCTTCCATCGGCTAATCCACCACCTCGTCCCTTTCGAGGTTCGGCACGCTGCAACTGTCTTGCGGATCAATGTAAACCAAGGCTGCACACCCATGCCTAGCGCTCCAACGGGGCGGTATGCCGTGGACTCGCAAAGCCTGCCGTCAAAGTGTGTAAGGGTCCGGCCCCCACGGTTGGCTCCTCAGGTTTGGTGTTGAGATATCGGTCTCCTTTAGATGAAACCGCTCCAGACGCTTTACGAACTGGCGGCTCTCGTCCTTCGAGGCCACCCGCAGAAAATCTATTGCGCGCTGTAGATAGACAAGCCGCTTCTGCTCCAGTGAGGTGCTTAATCGTCGAGGTTCAATCACCTTCGGGTCGACGGTTCCGCGAAGGCCGCGCTGATCCATTTCAAGGATTACGAAAGGCCATGGATGACGCTCCGACGCGTGTCGGCTATATCGGTCACCGATCGTTTCGCCTCGGGTGTTGATGGCTGCCGCCGCAGAACCCGGCTGATTGGCCTCCGCCCATTGACCAAGGGTGCCGCTGGACTGCGAATGCTTGAAGAATTGTGCGGGCAATAGCGGCTTCCCGTCGATCATGCGGATGCCGCCATCACCGACCGCTGCTACGGGGATTTCGTTGCCGCTCCAATCCTCGAACGCGTCACCATTGACGTTCCGATGGTGGAGGTCATCCATGAGCGTCTGTTGATCTGCTGCTTTGGACGTAGCCGACAGCGCGAAGATCTTGCATCCCGTCTGCGCCTTCTGGGTACTCAAGCAGAGCAACGTCGTCTCCGCTTTGGATGGCAGCATCTCCTTGAGTGCTGGAAGTACATCCTGGCGATATTGGGCAACCCGGTCGGGATCCGTTCCCAGTGGATCGATGATAAGGACCGAACGCCGCCCACCGATAATGCGGACATCCACGGCGACCGCATGCTCTTCGTAGCCTGGCAGTACGGCTACGGCCCTCTTGCCCGACGCGGGGATGCTTTTTCTCAACCATTGACCAAGTTCCTTGGATGTATCGAGCAAAGTCAATGGCGAGCCGGGTTTGCGCGCGGACTCCGCGGCGATTAGCGTCGGAATGACTACGGCGTCGAAGATTTTTTCTTCCTCTCCCGGCGTCCAGTTTCCATCGAGCAGCGCCGCGAAGCGTGCCTTGATTTGGCGAAGGGCGTTGATGGCCTCCGTTACGGGTTGAGATGTGCGCGAATCTTGCGCCCGTTCTTGGAGTGCTTGAGGGTGCGAAGAAGCAGTGCCAATGTCAAAAGTGGCATTGGGGTTCAAAGCGTGAGAAGGCCACATATCGGCAGGATCGGCCAAGTGCTCACCAGTCGACGCGCCTTGCCACTCATGGGCTGAGTCATACAAGTTGCCCTGGTATTCTGACCAGCCGCTAAAACCTTCATTGCCGGACCATCCTGCCCCTTGCCAATTGGGTGAGCCCTGCGGTTCGGGAGAAGCCGCGCGACGCGGTGGGGGAGGTAAAGCCTCGCGCAGTGCACTGGTCGAAGAAGAAGGCGAGTCCCTGCGCGATGGCGACAGCGACTCAGATGGCGAGGGCAACTCTGTAGCGTGGGCTGCATAATGCCCAGCTGGCCCTTCCACGCTTGGCTTTGAAGCGCACAGACCCATGTCGATCTCCTGCAGTGACTGTAGAGACAATTTTGGCGGGGAGCTCTCTGAATGTCGTTGGTTCACCGAAGTCATGGCTGGGACGACGAAGACATTGACGCGGAGGATGATCCATACCCCCCAACAGGCTGAGCATCAGCCTCCTGGCATTGCACCGGCTAAGATGGCGTTTTCGGGTTCGCCAACGGGACGCGGTGGCCGCAGCTGCGCCAGGAGCTCTTCCAGCGTGCTCAGACGCACCGTTCCCGCAAGGTGCCCGCCTCCCCGTGTTCCCGGCGCTGGCTCTCTTCGACCAGCTCGGTCCGCGCCGCAGCCAGTTCGGTGCACACGCTTTCCAGCGCTTGCACATCGCCGGTCCAGCGCACCTGCAGGGCTTGGTACTCCGCAGCCGCCAGGCGCAGTGCGTCGCGCACTGGCATTGGTCGTGTAGTTTTGTTGCGCCAAAATATCCGCTAACTCACTGATGCAATGGATGAAATCCAATCTTGTGATCTATTTTCACACGTATGTCGGTTGAACCCCAGCAGCAGGCCAGCGGCGCTGTGCGAGTTGCATCCTCCTTGCCTGGCTGCGCTGACTTTGCCAATTCACCGCACAGCCTAAATGACGCCGCCGTCCAGTTTGGCTGATAGCTTTGTCCAGTTTATTTAGTGCCGGCGTCCACTTGCTTGGCTGTATGTAGT
The DNA here is from genome assembly GCF_020784175.1 of Xanthomonas campestris pv. asclepiadis. Taxonomy (GTDB): domain Bacteria; phylum Pseudomonadota; class Gammaproteobacteria; order Xanthomonadales; family Xanthomonadaceae; genus Xanthomonas; species Xanthomonas campestris_D. The sequence goes on along the minus strand of NZ_JAJGQM010000078.1, from coordinate 8,462 downwards.
CAACGCTCCATTTAGCGACTCGGTTAGCAGCAATCACTACTCAGCCGCCGATGCAGTGCGTAGGTTGATCGCTCTGTATTGCCTCTGGTTGCCGTAACGCGGCCCGTTCTTCTCAAGCGTGGCGCAAAGCCGGCCTTCGCCACAGGGAGCCACGTCCGCACGCGAAACGCGATCCAGGTAGTCGATGGACGCTCGAAGCTGTGCGAGTTCGGTTCGCTTTTCGTTGATGATGCCAATAGAGTAGGCCACCGCCCCCAGGCCCAACATGCCCGCTACGAGCATCGTGGCGGATGCAATGCCCATGCGTCTCGTAATCTTTGTTTCCAAGGATTGCTGGGCCTGCGCGTAACGTCGAGTGGCTTGCTGCAACGTCTCGTCCGCAGTGGCCATTTCTTTGTTGAATCGCTTGGCGGCTGGCTCCAGCGTCTGCGTCAATGCTTGATTGGTCAGCTGCGTCAGTCTCGGCAGTGCGTTTTCCAGCACCCGATTGACCCTGGAGTCGGCGCTGCCCACCGCGCTTTGCAGCACTTGGAGTTGTTCGGCGATGAGATCGCGCAGGTTGTGTTCGCGCTGTTGCATGGATGACACCAGCGTCGTCAACACCTTGATGGTCTGCTGCAACGAGGCGTTCGAGGCGTTCAACGTCGCCAGCATTTCCGCCATTGCAGAAGAGTCTTGCTTGTCCATGAGGTCTCCTCAGCTCGGCTGGTCATGGAAGAGATTCTGACTAACCACCGCCTCCTCCCCCACCGCCGCCGTCTCCACCACCACCGCCGTCCCCTTGGGGACCGCTCTGCATCGGCCCCTTGGCGAACTCTGGCAGCGTCATCACCATGACCGGCCCGCGGCTGGTGTTGATCTCTGCTGAGACATCCATTCCTAGCGCCTGGCGCGTGGCGACGTGCTCCTGGGCCTCCTGCTGGGCCTGTGCTTCCAGGAACTCGTTGCCTCTTTTGATCAGCGCCTGGGTTGCTGCGCTGTTGGCCACCCGATTCAAGGCTTGCTCGATCGCCAGCTCGTTCTTGCTGTCGAGCGCATAGAGCACCTCGTCTACGTCCGGGTCGCCCGTGATGGATTTCCGCTCAACCTGCGAAGAATCGTTTGGCGCATCCCTTCCCCCTGGGCCGGTGGAGCGCTGAGCTAGAGGTGGAAAGGCATCGGTTTGCTCAGCAGATTCACTGGGAGAGCGATGCGCTTGCTCGCGCTGCGGGAACTCGTCGAGGCTTGCGCCGTCCACGCTTCGGGTGTCGTCGCGAGCGAAGGGATAGGGTTCTCCGCGCTCGCGATACTCCTTCCATTTCTGGTGGAAGCGTTCGTCTTCCCGATCCGCCGCCTCAATCTCCTGTTGCAGTTGACGCAACGAGCGCATGGTCTCTTCCAGGAACAGGGCGCCACCCGGGTCTGCGGCGCTGCGGTCCTGCGCCGGGGGCGATGGGGTGCGCAGGTCTTCGGCTTCCGCCGATCCGACGGGCAAGCGATTCTCTGCACTGGCTTCCAAGGACTGCTCACGCGCTTGCGCGAGGTGTTCTGGGGGCAGCACCGGCGCGCCATGATCAGCGAGCAAGGCGTTTGAAGGACGGCGCTGTTCTGCCTCGGCTTCTCGCTCAGGCGTGGTAGACGCTGTGGAAAGCGATGCAATCAACGGTTCTGCTGTCGCAGGCGCTGTTGGGGCTATGACGCGAACCGACGCTGCCTCCTGCTCTCGCGTCGCGTTTTGCTGGCGGACCGACGCTTGCTCCATCTCTCCTTGCGGCGTTTGCCCGTGGTGATGCAGCGCTGACGGCCCCGCATCGGCCTGCGCGCTCTGAGAAGGTTGGCTGTCAGGCTCCGGGCCTTCGGAGGAAGACACTTGGACGCGCGCGGCGGCGCGGCTCTCCATTGCCTGCATTTCCAGCGCACGCTCTGCCTCTTGTGCTTGATGCGGCTGCGCGTCACCTGCATCGGGCGTTTGCTTCAGTGAGTCATGTGCGTCAGGAGCAAGACGTTCGCTCGCTGGCTGATTCTGTGTTTCCAGCCGTGAGCGTGCATCCTCCTGCTGCGACTGAGGGAGCGTTGTTTGCTGAGTCGGCGCGAGCTCTGGTGCGTGCAGCTGAGGGTCCGGTTGCTGCGAGGTGTGCTGGCTGGGGTCTTGCTGCTGCGCTTGCCGAGCCTGGACCTCAACTTGCCTGGTTTCTTGAGCCTGGTGGTCTTGTTGCTCCCGCTGCTGATTGTCAGCCTGGCGTTCCTGCGCCTGCCGTTGCTGGGCGTCCCTCTCCTCACGCTCCTGCAGCTCGCGTTGCTGGCTGGTCTGCGCTTGGCGCTCCTGCACTTGGCGCTCTTCCTGTTCGCGTTGCTGCCCGGCTTGGCGTTGACCTTCCTGCACCGCGTGCGCCTGGACCGCTTGTTCGCTTTGTGACCTGTCTTCGTGCTCAGGCTGTGCCTGCTGGAGGTGCTCGCGCACCTGCGCGGCGTGTTGCTCTTGCGCGAGGCGATCTTGCTGTTCGCGTTCTTGTCGCGCCTGCGCCGCCACAGAGGCTTGCATGCGTGTCTGGATATCCAGCACTTGCTGCGGATTGGACGACTCGGAGGTCGAGGTGTCCGCGTCTGCCGTTCCCTCAAGCACGCGCCCAAGGGTCGGCGATTCTCGCCGATTGGCTTGCGTCTCACTCAGCGCCTGCCGAATGTCATCGCTGCTGGTGACAGCCACCACGCGTGCGATGCCATCGAGCCCTTGCTGCAGGTGTGCGATGGGGCTGTCGTAGCCGTATTGCCCGGCCTCGTTGCGCTGCAATTGCTGCATGGTCGGCCCGGTGATGCCGTTGGCGTCCCTGGTCCGCTGCGCGGCCAGCTCTACGGCCTGCTGGGTTTGCGGATTGACGTTTAAATCGACGCCTGCGGACCGGTAACGGTGCAGCAGCTCGCTGTGCTCCATCTCGGCGGCCGTGGGTGCTGGACGCGCCTCAATCGCCGCCAGGGTCTCCTGAGCGCGCTCCAGCGAGGGCTGGCGCATCTGGTTGGTGAGCTCCAGCTCCGCCGCCAAGTTGCCGCTGGCGACGACATCCTTGCCGGCCCACTGGCCTGACTCGGTGCGCTGGTAAAGCTGGGCATCCGAGCCCACCACCGCGCCGGTCTTGGCCTGCGTAGTCTGCACCGCCGCCGGCACTTCGACACCGTAAGCCTGGGCGCGCTGCGCCGCATAGTTTTCCAGGTAGGCGGCAGCGATGGCTTCGCGCCCGGTGGCGATGTTGCTTTCGATGCGCCCAAGGGCTTCTTGGTTAAGCTGTTGCGCGCGTTCCGGGGGAGCGGTTTGGTGTTCGTAGCTGCCCCGGTCGTTGGCACCGGACACGGCGGTTTTGACTTGGCGTTCCCAAGTCTGACGCTCGGGATTGCGCTCCCAATTCTGGTTGTCCAATCCCACCTGATCGCTTGCCCGTGCAGGGAGGTTGAACGGGTCCTGGGGTGGCGGTGCTTTGCCCAACGCCAGCTCCACCGCCTTCGCGTTGGCCAGGGCGCCAAGCTCCTGCGATTTCTCATAGCTGGCCACCACGGGCTGCTCGCCAGACGTGCGGCGGCCCTCCTGGGCGAGGTCGATGGCCGCTTCGCGCTGCCAGTCGCGACCATTGAACTGCCACTCAACGCCCGCCTTGTCGGTCTGGTGATAGATGGCGCGGTTGTCCAGCAAATCGGCGCCCTTGTCGAACGCCTTGCTCATCAACAGCGCGTCGCCAACCACCAAGGCAGCCGGCACAAAGCCGCTGCCGCCCAGCGCTGCGGCGGTGGATGCACCACCGGCCCAACCGCCGACGTTGCGGGCCAAGGCATGGGTGAGCTCGGACTGTGCAGCGGTGGCATTGCCTTGTTCCAGCAACTCTGCCGAACGGCGGGCGGTAAGAACTGCGTCTGCCCCCGTCGCCAACAGACCGCCCGAGCGCACCAAGGTGCTGGCCGATGCATTGCCGAGCAACACTTCCATGGACGCGGCACCGCTTTGACCGCGAGGAACTCGCAAAGGCCTGGCGGCTTCCTCGCCCAAGGTGTTCTCAACCACGGCGACGCCACCGGGTGACAGCGTGAGCTTTCCGCCGTGGTAAGCGTCGGAGATGGCCTGACTTAAGCCATGCCGCTGAAGATCTAGGTTGCCGCCGCGGGTCAACGGCTGTCCTGAACTTTGAAGGTGATTGAGCGTGGAGACGATCCGGCCCTCGTTGTGCGTGACCACCGCCCATTGCCGTGTGTTCCAGCTCGCCTGCCCGTGCGCATCCATCTGCATCACGTTCTTCGAGGCGTAGCTCGTCGGCGAGTTGCTGATCGGATCATCGAAAAAAGCGTTGGTGATGGCCCGTGCCTGGTCCCTGGTTTGATTTAGACCGGCGTTGGTGTGGAGTTCGCCGTTGACTAAAGCCACCTGTGCCGCATCGCTTAGCCGTTGAACCTTCATCGCCATCCGGTCCAAAGCGCCCTCGTCCCCATTCAACGCGGCGATGCCGTCTTTCGTTGAAGCCAGATCCGACAAGGCCAGCATGGTCCCCGTTTTGTAGGCCCGCAAAGGACCACCCGAATGGGGGCTGACACCCAAGGTATGGGCCAACGCTCTGTCACTGGGCAGGTTGATGAGGTTAGTGGCCACATCTTTATGGAAACGACCCGACTCAACCAATGCCTGCAAGAGAGGATCTTCTGCAAACACTTGCTGCTCAAGAGCGTGGTGGCCCTGGAACAGGGGATTGCTGCTTGGCATGACCTAGGCTCCTTCCTCGTTGCCTCGTGGAATCAAATATCCGACGCGTCGATGAACGAGATGCCGCTGGATTCGGCGTCGTCTGGAATGCCCGCAGCGAGGACTGCGGCCTTGAAGACGTGGTCGCAGAACGCCTTTGGATTAAAAGGCGTGCGGAACACGTGAGCTCCCGCAAGTGTTTCGCTGCGGAACGCAAGGCTCGCGCCACCAGCCAGGGAGTAGAACTTCCCGCGCACGTAGTCGTCATCAACCTTGATTTTCAGCCTCGATGCTTCTTCATCGAGCGCATCCAGCTCGCGCACCACATCGCAAAGGTAGTGGCGCGGGCCTGGCGTGCCGTTGGCTAGACGGTAGTCGACGTCTGCGAAAGCAAACGCCTTCGGATCCACGGCCACCATGACGTCATGGAGGCGTTCGGAAACCAGCCAGTAGCCACTGAATCCCGCCTCCAAGTCACGTGGCTCGGGGCCTGCGCTTGGCTCATAGGTCAGCAACGGTGTTTCGCGAAAGGGCGGAAAACCGCCTTCGTCCGGCCGCAGGATCAGCCGGGGAGGAGAAAGAAGCTGGCGCTTGTTGGCGAACTGCACGCCACAAACTGGGTGATTGCTCTCCATGTCAGAAACAAGCATGAAGAAAGTGTCTGGCGCTGGCTTGTTCGGCGTTGTCGATTCCATGTGCTGCATCTCTTCCATCCTGATTTGGCCTCCGCATGCTGGGGAAAGCTTACCTCCCAGCAACCGATGAGAGATAAGAAACTGTTGAAATGCCTAGTGCAGTTAGATATTTGGCCTTCTCAAATGAGGCCCACGCGGACTGAATCGCGCAGCGTTTCCACCCGCCCGGCGATGCGCTCCAGAGCATCCGCATCGCCCGCCGGCGCTTCCACTCCGTCTGGGGTCTGCTCCAAGCGCCACAAACTCTGCCGTAGCCCGACTTGGTAGTCAGCGATGGGCCCCCCGCTATGCGGAGTGATGCCCAGGGTCTGCGCAACGCGGGGTCCGATGGCAGGAACAGTCGGTTCTCCGGCGCGTGAATATCGAAATGCCCTGCTTTCGACAACGCTTTGAGCAAGGGGCTTCGATCCAGCGTCTGTTGCTCGATGGCGTGGTGGTCTTGGAAAAGTGGCGGGCCCTCGCTGGGGTTGTAGACCAAGCGCGGGGTCTCGCGAAGTGGTGGGAAGCCGCCGCCTTCGGGGAGCAGGATCAACCGAGGGGGCGAAAGCAGCTGGTCTAGATTTTCGAAGACCACGCCGTTGGTCGGCCCGTTTATCTTGCCCGCCTCAAGAATGAAAAACTCCCCAGGCTTGGGCTGACCGGCGCTTGTCGATTCCATATGAAACATTCCATCCGCCTCTCGGCCGGCTGAAAAGCTTACCTTCAACCACTCTTGTCAGCCAATCTCGACTTTGGCTGAAAGCTCGGGCTGATGTTCACAGATGCGAGGGATAACTCGAAGTGAGACGTGGAATGGAGCCTTTGGACAGACCATTCCTTGCGCGCGCCCGTTTGAAATCATTCGGATCAGAAGCGAACGCTCGTTATGTGACAACAATCCCGGTCTAAGGGGCAGCTGGTGGGCTGTCTCTCTATCATTGGGCTACATTCGATTTGACGCAACGAATTCCGCAAGTGCTCATGCCCCAGACAGGCCAGACTCTCGACTCAACCGCTCAAGCTACCAGTGTCCCCTGGATCACCGCTGACCAGGTTGGGCCCCTTGCACGGCTAGAAGGAGGGAAGACGCCAATTCGCGTGGCTGGAAGAGCGAAGAAACTCTCGCCCTGGAAACAGTTCTGCTATGGGGTTTTTGAGCCTTACCCCGGCACCGAGTTGAGCTTCAGGATTCCCGTGGATGAGCAACCTCAAGACGACGCCCCGATCATCATTGCAGGCGTGTTGACGGTGAACAGAAAAATGTCTGTAGAGCTCCAGGGGCGTGTTGAGGGCCCCTGGCTCACGGTCACGCGCGAGCCAGTGGTGCCCATCCCGGATCGAGGACGCAATCCAGTGGCGATCGGGGAGTTCCTCGGGAAAAACGGCCTCTCTAGGCTCGGATTCCTTGCGAGCAAGACGGGCTGGGACGACATCTGCTCAGCAGCGCGATTGCCAGAACTGCGCAACAACTCGCAAGTGACGGCCCACTTCGGGGATGAAACCAAGTTCCTTGAAGCATTGAAGCAGCTCATTGGGACCGGCGTGAAAGGACTGGTCATCGCGCGAGGGGGTGGCGAGCGACTGGAGACCATTGGTGACTCACGCAACGTTACCCGTGCCCTGATCGAAACAGGCCTGCCCTTCTACGTCGCGCTCGGCCATGCCAACGACGTGCTGTTGCTGGACAAGCACGCCGACGATGTTTTCCTTACGCCCAGCGATTTCGGCCACCGCCTGCGAGCTTGTCTGGATGCAGCTCAAGAGGCAGAAGACGCACGAACCGAAGCAAGCGATGCCGAAGACAAGTTGATTCAACTCTCGACAAAACTGGATCGGCGGGAGTCCGAGCTTGACGAAACTCGCCATCGTTTGGGCGAACTTTTGCAACAGAGCAAGCTGGATAGTCAGGGCTTAAAAGCCGAACTCCGACAATGGAAGATGTTCGCTGCTGTCGCAGGAGCATGCATGTTCTTGCTGTTGCTGTGGCTTGCTATGCGGTGAGCAGTGGGTCCCGTTCTACGGAGCACATCTGCGCCGTCGTCACCCGATGAAAGAAGGGGGGCTATGCCCACCCCCTTGCCGCGAGGCTGACGTTCTTCTGGCCGCCGATGACCAGGTGGTCCAGCACTCGGATGTCCAGGAGGCCCAAGGCTTCCTGCAGGCGCTGGGTGACCTTGCGGTCGGCTTGGCTGGGCTCCGGATTCCCGCTCGGGTGGTTGTGAAACAAGATGAGGGCGACGGCGTTGAGCTCCAAGGCACGCTTGGCGACGACCCGGCTATGGACTTCGCAGCCGTCGACGGTGCCGGTGAACAAGTGCTCGGTAGAAATGATGTGGTGCTGGTTGTCCAGGAAGACGACCCCGAAGACTTCGTGCGGCAGATGTGCGCAGCGGGCCACCAGATAGTCGCCGGCTTGATCGGGGCTGTGGATGTGGCCTTGGCGTTGAAGGCGTTGCTCCAGGATGGCAGCGGCGGCGAGCAAGATGCCCTCCTCGTCCATCTGGAGTTGGTATTGAGCCTTCAGGTCTTGGGTGCGCTTCATCGGTTCTTCTCCACCAGCGCGTTGTGCGCCTCGTGGGAACCGGCAGGCGAAGCGTCCGGCCCTATCGCACCCGAGAGCGAGCACCGCGCAAGCGGCGCACAACGAAGGGCCGCAACAGAGCGTCAGCGTCGAGAAGGAGGCCTGTCCTTGCGGATAGGGGCAGCGAAGCCAAGATTCCCTTCAAGAGGCCCAGCGCTGGTGGAGACAGCACCATGCATGCCCCACAAAGCTTGCGGGCTAAACAGCATTCGGATGGACGGGACCGATGCATGTCAGCAACGATTGCTAGGCTTCTATAGCCTCAATGATGGCGCTCTCGCGGACATGCGCTTGCTTGCATGATGCCTGCATCGCTGGGCGCGAGAGACACGCAGCCATCGGGATGGATGAGCCCTGGCAACAACCATGACCTCAGACGTGATCGTCCGTATTTTCCAGCCCGTGCCAGGACAAATTTCCTCGGCCCGACGGCCAACGGTAATCCCCCCGCCCATTAGCTGACGCCAGAAGTGGAATTTTCTCGTCCCCTTTCCCGAGGAGGTTCCATGAA
>NZ_JAJGQM010000077.1 GCF_020784175.1 Xanthomonas campestris pv. asclepiadis | reverse complement strand
CCAGAATCCGAACAGATAAGGCTCTTACGCGGCATCCATGCCGCGTAAGGTCCCGCGACGGTGAGCGGGCAAGGACCTGTCGAGATGGTCGGTGTGCACAGGCAAGCAGGGCATGACATGCATTAGCGATGCCGCTGTTTGAACTAGCCGCGTTTGCCTTTGGGCGAGTATGGCGAGCAGATTGATCAGGTGTAGAGCGTTTGATCTGCAACTTGACTGCAGCACCTGTGCCCGCCCACCAACCATTGCAGGACACGTTCCGATGTCCGCAATCGCGACGCTCCGATCATGCATGCAGGTCCTGCACATCTCCCATCTCTCGCCGGCGCGTTGGGTTCCATCGCCTGCTCTGAGCAGCAGGGCCGCAATCACCGCTATGCTGGCCGCCACATCAATCACGCCGATCTGCCATGTCCTTGTTCGCCATCGTTGCCGGCCTGTGCGTCGCTCTGCTGCATGTCTACATTCTGGTGTTGGAGATGGTGCTGTGGACACGGCCGCTGGGCCTGAAGACCTTCCGCAATACCCTTGAGAAGGCGCAGGCCACGCGCGTGCTGGCGGCCAACCAGGGCCTGTACAACGGCTTCCTGGCGGCAGGTCTGTTCTGGGGTGCATTGCAGGCCCGCAGCGATGTGCTGAGCTTCTTTCTGGGCTGTGTTGTCGTGGCAGGTTGCTACGGCGCCTACAGCGTCAACCGCCGCATCTTCTTTGTGCAGGCCTTGCCTGCGCTGATTGCCCTGGCGCTGCTGTGGTTGCCGCGCTGAGGCGGCTTGCTCGCTTTCTGTAGGAGCGGGCCTGCCCGCGATGAGGCGTTACCGGTAGAGCTTCATCGCGGGCAAGCCCGCTCCTACCAGGTGGTCCATCGGGATTGCAGTTGCTGGGAACTGGTCGAAGACGGTGACGGCAGGCAGTGCAGTTGCGAAATGCTCGGCCTCCACCACAGCCGGTCTCCACAAACGACAACGGCGGGCCGAAGCCCGCCGTCGTCTACTGTCACCTCGGCCTGAGCCTTACGCCGCTTCGCGCGGTTGCTGGGCCTGCGGCTTGTCGTAGTAGCTGGCCGCACGCAACTCATGCGGATCGAAGTCGTCCACGGCGATGGTGTCCATCATGATCTCGCGCAACTCTTCCAGCTGCTTGCGCTCGTCGATGGTGATCACGCCTTCGGCCACGGCCTCGTCCAGCTGCGCGGTGAAATCCAGCGCTTCGATGCCCTTGGTCTTGAGCGCCTTAAGGAACTTGCGCTCCACCGGCTCGGCCAGCACGGCCTTGGCCAGATAGCTGGCGATGCGTCCGCCCGGATTGTTGGCACATGGGGTCAGGAACACGCCCTGGCCCAGACGGTCGCGTGCTTCGTTCGGCGTCATCAGGATCGATGCGACGCGATGGCCCAGGCGGTCGCCCGGTGCTTCGGCACGACGGCCCAGCGGAAAGATCAGCACCCACATCAACCAGCCCACCGGCCGGATCGGGAAGTTGCGCAGCGCTGCGGACAGCGCAGTTTCGATCTTGTGCACGCTGTCATGGAACGCCCAGGCCAGCAGTGGCTGATCGGTCGCCGGCGCGCCTTCGTCGTGATAGCGCTTGAGCATCGCGCTGGTCAGGTAGATGTGGCTCAGTACATCGCCCAGACGGCCTGACAGCGATTCCTTGAACTTGAGCTTGCCGCCGAGCATCAGCATCGATACGTCGGCCATCAACGCCAGGTTGGCGGAATACCGATCCAGCTTGCGGAAGAAACGCCGCGTGTACGCATCGCCCGGCGCCGCACCGATGCGCGCACCGGTCAGCCCGAACCAGAACGAACGCACCGCGTTGGAGATACCGAAGCGGATATGCCCGAACAGGCTCTGGTCGAACTCTTCCAGGCCACGACGCGTATCCGGATCCTGCGCCGCCTTCATTTCCTTCATTACCCATGGATGGCACAGAATCGCGCCCTGGCCGAAGATCAGCAGGCTGCGGGTCATGATGTTGGCGCCTTCCACGGTCACGCCGATCGGTGCCGCCTGCCAGGCACGGCCGGCGAAGTTGCGCGGCCCCAGGATGATGCCCTTGCCGCCGATCACGTCCATCATGTCGCTGACCACTTCACGGCCCATAGTGGTGCAGTGATACTTGGCAATCGCCGACGGCACCGACGGCACATCGCCACGATCCACCGCCGCAGCAGTGGCCTGCGACAACGCACTGATCGCATACGCCTTGCCACCGATGCGCGCGAGCGCTTCTTCCACGCCCTCGAAGCGGCCGATCGACAGACCGAACTGCTTGCGAATGCGCGCATACGCGCCGGTGACCACCGCAGCGTACTTGCCGCCGCCGCTGGCGGTGGAGGGCAGGGTGATGGAACGACCCACCGCCAGACACTCGTTGAGCATGTTCCATCCCTTGCCGACCATCTCCACGCCGCCGATCAACTGGCTCAGCGGGATGAACACTTCCTCGCCGTGGATCGGGCCGTTCTGGAACGGCGAATTGAGCGGGAAATGGCGACGGCCGATTTCCACGCCGGGAGTTTCGCGCGGCAGCAGCGCCAGGGTGATGCCGATGTCCTTCTTGTCGCCGATCAGCCCATCCGGATCATAGGCACGGAACGCCAGGCCGATCAGCGAGGCGACCGGCGCCAGGGTGATGTAGCGCTTGTCGAAGGTGAGCTTGACGCCGAGCACGTTGGCGCCATTCCACTCGCCCTTGCAGACGATGCCGTAGTCGGGGATCGAGGTCGCATCGGAGCCAGCAAACGGACCGGTCAGGCCGAAACACGGCACCTCGGCACCCACCGCCAGACGCGGCAGGTAATAGTCCTTCTGTTCCGGCGTGCCGTAATGCAGCAGCAGCTCACCTGGCCCGAGCGAGTTGGGCACGCCGACGGTGGAGCTGACCACGCTGGAGATCGAGGACAGCTTCTGGATCACCTTGTGATGCGCCAGCGCACTGAAGCCCAGGCCGCCATACTGCTTGGGAATGATCATGCCGAAGAACTTGTTCTTCTTGATGTACTCCCACAGCTCCGGCGGCAGGTCGGCGTGGACATGAGTGATTTCCCAGTCGTTGACCATCTTGCACAGCTCTTCGACCGGGCCGTCCAGGAATGCCTGCTCTTCAGCGCTCAGTTGCGGCTTGGGATAGTTGAGCAGCTTCTGCCAGTCCGGGTCGCCGGTGAACAGCTCGCCTTCAAAGCCCACCGAGCCGGTTTCCAGCGCGATGCGTTCGGTTTGCGACAGCGGCGGCAGCACCTTGCGGAAGAAGCCCATCAGCGGCGTGGTCAGCAGCGGCTTGCGCAGGAATGGCAACAGCACCGGCGCGGAAACCAGCACCACCAGCACGGCAGCGACGATGGTTGCGGTGAGATTGGCACCCAGCAACCAGCAGGCCACCAGCACACAGGCGCTCAGCGCGACCCAGGTGGCAAGGCGCATGCGGTGATAGGCAGCGATGCCCGCCGCCAGGATGACGAGGAGGAACGGTGCAACGATGCTCATGGTCTTGCTCCAGTGACATGCTCGGTAATGTTGGACGCTGCGATGGTGCCAACCGGGGGCAGTGCGTCCAGATAATGCAACACGGTTGCGGTAAACGTGGTGTTGTCGTCGCCGGCCAGCATGTGCGTGGCATCGGGCAGATGCACATGCTGCGCATGCGGGGCGATCGACAGGAATTCGTTGATATTGTCCGGCGTGACCAGTTCGCTACGCCCGCCGCTGATCAGCAGCATCGGGCAACGCACCCGCGCGGCGGCGTCCAGCAAGGTCTGCTGCTGTGCGTGCGGATCCTGTCCTGCCAGTTCATCGACCAGCCGCGGATCCCAGTGCCAGTGCCAGCGCCCGTCTGCGCGCTGCCTCAGCAAGGCCTGCAACTGCTCGGCCGTCTTGCGCGGGCGCTGCGGCAAATACGCGGCAATCGCATCGGCGGCGGCATCCAGCGATGCGAAGCCATCCGGATGTGCGGTCATGAAACGCAGGATGCGCTCCACGCCCGCGGTATCCCAGCGCGGCGTGATGTCGACCAGCACGATCGCGCGAAACAGGCCTGGCCAGCGCGCTTCGGCAAGCAGGCCGAACAAGCCGCCCATCGATGCGGCAACCAGTACCGGCGGCTCGGGCTGCTCGCCGGCCAGCACGATCAAGTCATCGGTGAACTGCGTGGCCGAGTAGGGCAGGTCTGCGTCGTTGAAACCGGAGTCGCCATGACCGCGGGCATCGTAGGCCAGCGCCCTGTAGCCGGCGTCGGCCAGTCGGGCCGCAGTGCTTTCCCATGCATGCCGGGTTTGTCCAAACCCGTGCGCCAGCAGCACCGTCGGCGCGTGTTCCGTGCCGCGCACCGATACCGCAAGCGATGTCTCGCCAGCGTCGATGCGCGTGGTAGACGCACGATGGGCGAGGCTAGGAGAAGAGGTGACCATACCTCATGGTATGGACCTGCCTGGGTCGCTGTCAATACTCCTTGGTATGGACGGTTAAGCCATTGAATCGTGGCAGTTGTGTGTCCTTTTTGTGATGCATACTGCAACTGACTCAAGCGTATGGTTAAATCGCGGCAATGAATGACATCACCGACCCAAGCCTCACCACGCCCCGCGCCACGTCCGGTCGCGGCAACCGCCTCAGCGCGGACGATTGGGCGCAGGCCGCACTGGACCTGATCGCAGAACAAGGGGTGGGCGCCGTCGCGGTGGAGCCACTGGCACGCCGGCTCGGCGTGACCAAGGGCAGCTTCTACTGGCATTTCCCCTCGCGCGACGCGTTGCTGCAGGCAGCCCTGGAACGCTGGGAGATCTTTGAACAGAAGGAAGTATTCGGCAGCCTGGAAGACGTCCCTGACCCCAGCGCACGCCTGCGCGCGCTGTTCCAACTGGTCGCGCACGAAGTCAAACCGCACGTCATCTACAGCGAACTGCTCAAGGCACTCGACCACCCGGCCGTGCGCCCGGTCATCGACCGTGTCTCGCAGCGCCGTCTCGACTACCTGATCGCCTCGTTCCGCCAGGCCGGCCTGAGCCGCACCGACGCCCAACACCGTGCGCGCCTGGCCTACGCCGCCTATGTCGGCTTCCTGCAGCTCTCGCTGCAGTTGCAGCAGCCCAAGCAAGCCCGCGAAGACTTCGAAGCCTACGTCGAGCACGTGATTCAGACGTTGATTCCGGGCTAGGTTTCAGGCGTCCGACATACGTCGATGTCTGATCGTTGAGCAAAGAAAAACCGCGACTCTTTCGAGTCGCGGTTTTTTATTTACGTATTACTTAAGCGGACGAATATCAGAACTTCTGGGTGTAACGCATGTAGTAGAAGCGACCCGGGATTTCGTACTGCGAGTCAAAGCTGTTGGCAAATGCCGTTGCCGACTGCGGCGGATCGCGATCAAAGGCATTGTTCACACCCACAGTGACGCGGGCATTCCAGGGTGCTTTCCAGTAGGCGCTGATGTCTGTATAGGTGACACTCGGCACGTGGTTACGCGGAGCAGCTCCCGCACTGGTAACGCGATCGGCATCAGAGCAGAGCAGGCCGATATTGGTCGGGTTGGCCAAGTTGGCACCAGTACAGTTTTCGACCTGCGAGCTGTAATAACGCATTGCAACCGAGCTGCCGACGTCGCCCAGTTCCCAATTGGCCATCAGGTTAGAGCGCAAGCGCCAATTGTTGTCTCGCGCCGAGCCACCGCGATACAAACCCACACGCTCTTCGGGGTCCTGCAAAGGCTTGTCAACGGTGAACTTGGTTAAATAGGTTGAGTCCCAAACAAAGCTGAAGCTTCCCCACGCGGTTTCCGGCAAGCGATAGCCGAACGTGAAGTCAAAACCTTCGGCTTCGATGCTGGCAATGTTGCGAGGAACGGCAAGCATGTTCGAAATTTCACCGGTGCTTTCGCGGGTGATCAACGCACAGGTCGACTGGATGCCAGCGACATAGCAGCTGTCCAGCAATTCCTGGGCAGTCTGGGTATCGATCGCATTTTCAATCTTGACGGTCCACCAGTCGACTGCGATGTCCAGACCCGTCACGAAGCCTGGGCTGTAAACGAAGCCGAGCGTTTTGGATGTGGAGGTCTCAGGTCCGAGGGCCTCGCTGCCGCCTACGGTGGTGCGGATCTGCGAATTTGCCTGAGCATAAGGCGTTACACCTGCGCAGGAGCCCGGAATTGCACCGTTGACGCTACCATCGGTGTACGAGCCGGCGCACGGATCGCGAACGTCTTCAAAGGTGTCACTCACGCCCGAGAACAGTTCGCTGATGGACGGCGCCCGGAAACCTTCTGACCAGTTACCACGGATCATCAAGTCAGTGATGGGCTTCCAGCGAAAACCAAACTTGCTGTTGGTCGTGTCGCCGAAGTTGCTGTACTTGGAGTAACGCGTAGCCAAACTGAAATCGAGCAGCTGGGCGCCCGGCAAATCTGCCAACAGCGGCACTGCCAACTCGAGATAAGCTTCGTCCAAGTCGTACCCGCCACTGGTTGCGGTACGGGCATTGCCGGTTGTGTCACCGGAGTTGATCAACGCATCCGGATCGTCAAAACCGGATTCTTCCCGATGTTCAACGCCCAGCGAGAAGGCGAACGCACCTCCCTGCATATCGAACAGCTCGCCACCGATGCTGCCGTAGTAGCTCTTCTGCTCATAGCCGTAAACGTCATGTGCCTTGAAGCCGGCATAGTCAATCATCTCAGGCGTCATCGAACCGGCGCCGCCCAGCAGATTCAGCGGGACGCAGCCATCAATCGTCGAGGCAGCCGTACCGCAACGTGCCACACCGGTTGCATCGACAAAGGACGGACCCAGCGCATTCCGCAGAGCAGAAATATTGAAGAAGCCAGTCGTGATATCGGTCTGGTCATTCTTGCCGTAAAACATGCCCGCTTCCCAATTGAAGAAGCGGCTGCCAACTTCGAAGTCACCTTCGAAAGCGCCGTTGAAGCCGTACGTTTTGACGTTCTGCGAGTAGATGCGGCCGCCGGTCTCGTTTGCACGATACTGGATGTAGTCGATGTCACGGCCGAAGTTGTTATAGATGTTGTCGGCATCGATGACGATGTTGGCACCGTTGGTACCTGGGGCAGCGCGACCGAGCACGATCGGCATTGCCGCCAGAACCTGGGACGACTCGCGTTCGTTGTAGGTAACTGTCGTCTTGAAGCGCACGTTATCGGTGATGCTCAAACCTGCATCAGCGAAAACGGACTTACGCTCCTGAGGAGTTACCAAGTAGTTGGTCGGAGCGAAGTTGTAGCTGTCCGCTGCCGTATACGGCCGGGTAGTGGTACCACCGTTACCAGTCACAAAGTAGCCAGGCGCGCCATTCAGCCGCGTCGCACCATTGCTGGTGGCGCCGGTGGGGCCAAACACTGCAAAGCGACCGCTTGGAGTGGTTGAGCTGTTACCGGTACCAGGAACAGCACCAAACACTGGAACGGCAGAGATTTCGCGGTCACCCGCCCAAACGGGCTCTTCCTTTACATAACCCACGCCCAAGGTTGCGTGCCAACGATCGCCAGCCGAGCCAATTGTAAAATCATAGGACTCGCGGCTGCCGTCGCCTTTATCGTACTGACCGTAGTAGGCGTTTGCTTCCGCGCCGTCGAAGTTCTGACGCAGAATGATATTGACCACACCGGCGATAGCATCAGAGCCGTAGATCGTGGAAGCGCCATCCTTCAGGACTTCGATGCGCTCGACGGCAGCAGTCGGAATCGTGTTGAGGTCGACCGCGCCGCCCAGGCCGGTGCCGCCGACCCAGCGACGACCGTTGACCAGCACCAGGGTGCGGTTGGAGCCGAGGTTACGTAGGTTGACGCGGGTCTCACCGTTACCACCATTGTTGACGTTGGTGTTGAGTGCCGAGCCATTGGTGCTGATGTTCTGAATCACATCGCCGATCGAGGTCAAACCCTGCGATTCGATCTGCTGACGGCTCATGTTGAAGACCGGCTGCGATGTTTCCACGTCGGCGCGCTTGATGCGCGAACCGGTCACCTCGATCTTGTCGAGGTTGGTGGTGCCGCCGGCTTCCTGAGCGACGGCGGTACCGGTACCGCCGACGCCCACGACAAGCGCGAGGACGACTGCATCGCGCAGCTTGTTGGACTTGCAATTCATTAGCTCTCTCTCCAAGTGATCTTGGGTACTGCCAAGGGTTGTTTGCCTGTCGGGGTCCGAAAGAAGCGGATCCAAGACGCCAGGGTGAACCGATGGTATATGCGTTATGCGAGAAATTAAAGTCCCGTTAACGAAAAAGAAGAAAGATGTGAAAGCAAGCCTCGGACACACACGCGGAACGAAAAACGCCACCGGCTTCAAACCGATGGCGTCATGTAAAGTCATTTTAAATCAATGGCTTAGAGATCTTGCTCGTATCGAACGTACGGAATCGTACCGTCGCTGTTGCTCTCGTTGCTCGGCGCAAACGGGTTCTTGCCGCGGGAGATGACGTTCTCTGCGCCGACCGTCAACTGGCCGCTCCAGGGGGTTCGCCAGGTCAGGCCCAGGCCCAGGCCTTCCCACTTTTCCGGCTGGCCGGGGACGTCGACGACGCGGCCGATGACGTTGGCACTGAAGGCGCCGTAGCCGCCACCGACGCTCAGGGTCTTGCTGTCCCACTGGTCGGCGATCGCAGGCGAGACGTCGGCCAGCGGCACAAGACGCGCGCGCGCATAGGTGCCGCCGATCGAGACGAAGCCCTCGCGTCCGATGTTCTTTTGCCCGAACACGGTCAGGTCATTCTGTTCGACGCGTGTCAGCGGTGCCTTGCCGGCGCCGATCAACCAGGCCGGCAGGGTGTCGCGGCCGGTACCGGCGGTGACACCGGCGCGGGCACCAGCGCGGTTGAAGCCCAGGGTGGCCGAGACGCGGCGCGATGCAGCGGCGCTGTCTTCCTCGTCATCGCCGATGCCTGCGAGCAGACAGTGGCTGGCGAGTCCATTGATGTTGGTGCCGCGGCTGCTGTTGCAGATCAGGCCCAGCGAATCGCCGGAGGTCAGGCCGAAGGCTGCGTCCAGCGAATTGCGACCGAAGTGCCAGCGTGCGCCGGCCTTCTGCTCGCCGGTGGGCTCCAGGTACAGAAAGGCCTCGACCTTTCCGCTGCCCTTGTTCCACACCGGCAGGATGGTGCTCTCGCGCAACTGCTGGGATGCCGACTGCGCGTGCACACCCGTGGCTGCCGCGAGGGCAACCAGCAAAGCGAGCGGAAGGCGAAGAAGGTGTCGCATACCAGAGTTCAGACCCAGGGGCAGTTGTTAAGTTCCCGAGAGCGGGCAATCAGAATGCTAGGGTGTTTATGATTATTTAACAAGTAGCCGCGTTCCCCGGGATGCGCCGTCAACGCTATCTATTGCAACCTTTCCGGCGCGTCCAGCGACGGCTGCGCCTCGCTGAAAAGTACGTCCAGCGCGGTCAACGGAAAGTGATACTCACGCCCGCAGAACTCGCAGCGGACCTCGACCTCGCCGGTCGCCTCGGCAGCGGCGCGCGCCTCGTCTTCGCCCAGCGACTGCAGCATCGAAGCGACCCGCTCGCGCGAGCAGGAGCAGCCGAAGCTGAGCGGCTTGCTGCCCAGCAACTGGGTGTCTTCCTCGTGGAACAACCGGTGCAGCAGATCTTCGCTGGCGACCGAGAGCAATTCCGGTGCGCCGAGGGTGTCGAACAGCGCGCCGATGCGGGTCCAGCCATCGGTGTCGCCCTCGTCGCCGGGCAGCTTTTGCAGTAACAGGCCGGCGGCCTGGTCCGGGCCTGCGGCCAGCAGCAGCCGGGTCGGCAACTGCTCGGACTGATGGAAATAGGTCTCGAAGGCTTCGGCCAGATCCGGCGCCTGCATGCCGACCAGGCTCTGGTAGCGCTGCGGTTCGCGCGGGTCCAGGCCGGGGTTCTCGATGGTGATCGCCAGCAGCGCGGCCTCGCCCAGTTCGCGCAGGTCGGTGGGCGCATCGGCGCCGTCGGCCAGCTGCACGATGCCACGCAAGGTGCCGGCCGCAGTGCATTCGGCAAACAGGGTGCGCAGGGTCTGGTTGCCTCGCAGTTGCACCGACAGGCGCCCGTCGACCTTGGTGTGTCCGGTGAACAAGGCTGAGGCCACCGCTGCCTCGCCGAGCAACTGGCGTGCGGCGGGCGGGTAGTCGGCGGCCCCCTGGATGTCGTGCCAGGCCTGGGTCAGGCGCACATGGACGCCGCGCACGCCGGCAGCAGGCAGCAGGAAACGGGAAAGCTGATCGTGATCGGTCATGGGAACATCGGACGTGAGGGACGCCGGTTGCCGGATAATGCAACGAGCATCGGAATGAAAGGTCGTAGCGAACAATGGGGACGGACGCATTGGATGGCAAGCAGGGGGCGCCACCGCGGCGCGCGGGGCGCTGGCTGCGTTGGCTGTTGGCAGCCCCGCTGCTGTTCGCCGCCGCAAGCGTGCTGCAGGTGCTGGTGTTGCGGGTGATCGATCCGCCGATCAGCAGCATGATGGTGGGGCGCTATCTGGAAGCCTGGGGCGAGGGCGACTGGCGTTTTTCGTTGCACCAGCAATGGCGTGACTACGACAGGATCGCCGCGAGCCTGCCGATTTCGGTGGTGGCTGCGGAGGATCAGCAGTTTCCGCTGCATCACGGCTTCGACCTGCAGGCGATCGAAAAGGCGCGCGATCACAATGCGCGCGGCGGACGCGTGCGCGGGGCCAGCACGATCAGTCAGCAGGTCGCCAAGAACGTGTTCCTGTGGCAGGGCCGCAGTTGGGTGCGCAAAGGTCTGGAGGCGTGGTACACGGTGCTGATCGAGTTGCTGTGGCCGAAGCAGCGCATTCTGGAGATGTATCTCAACGTGGCCGAGTTCGGCGACGGGGTGTATGGCGCGCAGGCCGCTGCCCGGCAGTTCTGGGGCAAGGATGCGGCGGGGCTTTCGCCAACCGAGTCGGCGCGCCTGGCGGCGGTACTGCCTTCGCCACGCCGCTATGATGCACGCCGTCCCGGCGCCTATGTGCAACGGCGGACGGCATGGATCCAGCGGCAGGCGCGCCAGCTGGGTGGCCCTGCGTATCTGCAGGTTCCGTGAGCATGCAGACGTCCGGACCCGCGCACTTGCCGGTGGCAGCAGACCGCCTGACGGTGGTGATTGCGGCCTATAACGAGGAGACCAGCATTCCGCTGCTGCATCCGCGCCTGTGCACAGTGCTGGCCGGCTTGCATGGCGTGCAGACGCATGTGCTGTATGTCGATGATGGCAGCAGCGACGGCACCTGGAGCGTGCTGCAGGCACTTGCCGATGCCGACCCGCAGGTGAGCGCGGTGCGGCTGTCGCGTAATTTCGGCAAGGAAGTGGCCATTTCTGCCGGCCTGGACCATGTGTTGCCCGGTGCGGTGGTGCTGCTCGATGCCGATGGACAGGACCCGCCGGAGCTGATTCCCGAATTCGTCGCGCTGTGGCGCGCCGGTTACGACAACATCTTCGGCACGCGGATTTTTCGCGAGGGCGAGAGCTGGTTGAAGCGCAGCGCGGCGCACGCGTTCTATCGGGTGATCCGGCAGTTGTCGCGCACGCCGATTCCGGCCGATACCGGGGATTTTCGACTGCTGTCACCGCGGGTGGTGGAGGCCTTGCAGCAGCTGCGCGAGCGCCACCGTTTCATGAAGGGGCTGTTTGGCTGGGTCGGGTTTCGCCAGGTGGCGCTGCCGTATCGGCGTGCGCCGCGGCTGTCGGGGCGCAGCAAGTTCACGGTGTGGCGGCTGTGGAACTTCGCGCTGGATGGCATCACCAGTTTTTCCACCGTGCCACTGCGCGCGGCGACCTATCTGGGCTTGCTTACCGCGTTGGTGGCATTCCTGTTTGGCGGCTGGGTGGTGATCAAGGCGGCGCTGATGGGCGACCCGGTGGCCGGCTGGCCGACCATGATGTCGGTGATCCTGTTCCTGGGCGGCATCCAGCTGATCGCCCTGGGCCTGATCGGCGAATACCTTGGCCGGTTGTATGACGAGGCCAAGCAGCGCCCGCTATACCTGGTCGATACCCACCGCGGCGCGGTGGGAGTAGTCTGCGACCACCAGACCAAGCGCGGAGCGGGCCATGCAGACCGTACGACAGCTATTGGGGACCAAGCAGGTTGATGTGTTCGCGGTAGCGGCAGACGCCGCAGTGATCGAGGCAATCCGGATGATGGCCCAGAAAGGCATCGGCGCGGTATTGGTGATGGACGGACCACGGCTGGTCGGCATCGTGTCCGAGCGCGATTACGCGCGCAAGGTGGTGCTGCGCGATCGCGCCTCATCGACCACCAGCGTTGCCGAGATCATGAGCACCCAAGTGGTGACGGTGTCGCCGTCGGACACGGTGGAGCGCTGCATGCAGTTGATGACCGACGGACGCTTCCGGCATCTGCCGGTGGTCGACAACGGCCGCGTGCAGGGCGTGATTTCCATCGGCGATCTGGTCAAGGCGGTGATCGAAAGCCAGCAGCACGATATCGATCAGTTGCAGCGTTACATCGCCAGCTAGGGCCGTGCCGGCTACGTTCATTGCGCCTTATCTTGAACGACGCTGCTGCTCGACATAGCTGCGTGTGCATGTTGCGGGCGGATAGGTTAGCTGTAGAGCGATTGATCTGCGGGGTTGCTGCAAGGCCCTTGCCCGCCCACCATCGCAGGACACGCCGCAAGTACGTCCATGTAGCAACTGTGTTGTTGGAGGGGGTTCTG
>NZ_JAJGQM010000076.1 GCF_020784175.1 Xanthomonas campestris pv. asclepiadis | reverse complement strand
CTCCCAGCCCATCGCGCCTTGGATGAAGTAGTGCAGCTGCGCCAATTCCACATCAGCGTAGGTATCGAGCCGACGCCAGACTGTGGGGGAGATGCCAAGCAACTGGATTTTGAGCCTCCATACGGGTGGGTGGCTGATCATCGAAACGGACACATTAGTGGAGCGTAATGCGTTCATGGGGTGGCCTCTGGATCGTGGTCGGCGTTGTCGGTCTGCCCGGTTGCTGCTTGCAGGGCGTCGAACTCGCTATCGGTCTGGGCGCGCAACAACGAGCCGGTCAACTTGTCCAGCAGCGGCTGTCGCTGGCTGAAAACGCGTTCCACCGACGCGATCAGGGCGTTGTAGAAGCCCTCGCCCGCCGCGTTGCTGGCAGGCGTGGCAGCAGGCAGGCGTGCAAACAGATTCTTGGTCGTAAGCGTTGTTAGCTCGACCAGCATCTGATTGCCGAAGTGCACGTTACGCACCTCGTTGCGCAGTGACCTCAATTCCTTGAGGACCAGCATTTCTTCGGCTTTGGCGTGTTCGGGGTCGTAGCGCTCTGCTAGCGCCGCCTCGACAACGGCGCGAAGCGGAATGCGGCGTTCGACGGCTTCGCGCTTGGCTAAGTTGATGAGTCGGGTTTGGATCTGGGTGTGCAGGATGGTCTTACCGTCAGATTTCTTCATGGGAGCATGTAGTCCATGTCGTCGTCAGCTGCATCCATGCCATCGGCTTTGGCGACGGGACTGACGGTGATTTCATGGGTGTCGATGTCGGCATCGGCGCCGATATCGTCATCGAGCATGGGCGCGGCTTCGACGGCCACCTCCTGTGCGGGCATCGGCTCGGGGGTGGCGTCCAGGTCGCGGGAGTCTTGGACGGCCGGCTGCAGGGCGGCCGCCACCGCGACCGGCACCACAGCGGGGGTAAGCTTGGTCCACGGGTTGCCGGCGACTGGCGGCCCGTAGGGGTATGGCCTGGCGCTGGTGTTGGCGACCGGTGCGTACTTGTGGGTCGGATCTAGCACCTTGCCGCGTTCGTCAGTCGGCGGCACCAGGTCGCAGAACCGTTTGTCGCTGTAATACTTGATCTTCATGGCCATGATCGGCGGCAGGCCTGCGACAACGATGATCTTCTTGGCCGGGTCCATTTCCCGCACCTCGCCTGGGGTCATCAGGGCGCGGGCCGATTCTTGGTTGGACACCATCACGTGCCCTAACCAGCCGGACAAGCGCCCGCCGGTGTAGTTGGTCTGCTGGTGGATCTCCGTCGTCATGCCAAGCGAATCGCTGATGCGCTTGGCCGTCTCGTCGGTGTTGGGCGCATACCACACGTGGATATGTGCACCATCCATGACGGTATTACTTGGCCCGTAATATTTCACGATTTGGTTATAGCTCTGGTTGATCATCATGCACTTGATGCCATAGCCGGCGACGTAGCCCAGCCCTTCCTCAAAGAACTCCAATTTGCCCAAGGACGGGAACTCATCGACCAGCAACAGCAGCCGATGCTTGTTGCCTTCCGGGTGCAATTCTTCGGTCAGCCGGCGCGTGATCTGTTGCAGCATCAGCCGGAACAAGGGCCGCAAACGTGATTTGTCACTCGGCGGACTGATCAGATACAGCGATAGCGGGTATGGCGCACGCATCAGGTCGATGATGCGAAAGTCGCTTTCGCTGGTCGCGGCGCCCACGATGGGGTCGTAGTAGAGGTTGAAGAAGCTGCGCGCCGTCGAATGCACACCGCTGCGCTCGTTGGCGCTCTTGTTGAGCATGGCCCTTGCTCCGATCGCAACGACCGGATGCACCTTGCCGTTGCGGTGCTTGGTGTCGAGCATGTATTGCAGCGTCGCTTCCATCGTCCGTTCCGGGTTGTCCAGGAACATGGCGATGCCGGCGAGCGTCTTATCCGGCTCGGCATAGAGGACATGAAGCACCACCGCCAGCAGCCACGAATCGGCCTCCTTGCTCCAATGGTCGGGTTTGCCCTTGCCGTCCGGGTCAACCAGCATGTCGGTAACGTTCTGGGCGTCCTTCACCTCGTTATCGCCTGGTCGAATCTCGGCCAGCGGGTTGAACCGGCAGGTGTCACGCTGGGTTGGGTTGAATTTCAACGCATAGCCGATCCGGCTCCGGTAGCCCGATGTCAGCTCCCAGTTCTCGCCCTTGATGTCGTTGACCACCACGCTCGCCTGCCAGTTCAGCAACGTGGGCACGACGATGCCCACGCCTTTGCCCGACCGGCTCGGCGCGGTGACTTCCAGATGCTCCGGGCCGTTGTGGGTGAGGTACTGACCGTCTTCGGTCATGCCGAGTACCACGCCGGCCTGACCCAGCAGGCCGGACTTCTCGATTTCCCTGGCCTCGGCCCAGCGCGCCGAGCCGTGCGTCAAGACCGTCTCCTGGGCGCGGGTGCGGAAGATGGCCACCGCCACCATGGCGACGAAGCCCAGCGCTGCAAATGCGGCAACGATGTAGATCGCCCTGGTGAAGATGTCCGGGGCGTAGGCGTTGTAATCCCACAACCAGGGAACATATGACCAGGGCGCATAGATGCCATGCCCTGCAATCTGGAACCAGGGCGCACCGAGCTGCGACTGGTAGGCCAGCGCATAGGCGACGTACTGGCCCGCCGCCCACACGCCCAGAAAGATGCAGACCACGCAGGCGACCATGGGACCGCCCCGCAGTCCGCCAGCGTGACGGGTTTTCTCGCGTTGTTTGCTTTGTGGTGCCATCGGTTTAACTCCGTGTGAGTCCTAACGATTTGCCCTTGTCCAGCACATCCATTGCCGCGAAGCGGATGCGCACCGACTGGAATGTCTGGTTCATGCTCTGGCCCTTCGCCAGCTGCACCGCGACGGTGTTGCCGAGCTGGCCCTGCAGGCCATCTTTCGCCGGCACCACCGCAAACGCTCCGTTCTGGACGATCACCGCATGCGGGCCGCTGGGCAGATTCTCGATGGCCTCCACTGTTCCCTGGAAGCGGCGGGCCACATCGAGATTGACAGGCTGGCCGTACTTGGACGCTAGCCGTTTCTGTGCATCGGCCAGCTCCATGCCGCGCATGTCTTCGTCAAAGCCGGCCTTGAGGCGCACGCCTGCCGGAGTGCGTTCGGCCATCCGCAGTGCAACCAGGCGGTCGGTGCGCGCTTCCAGCGCTTCCAGGAACTGCGCTTGCGTGCGGGTGCGGCTGGTGGCGCCCTTCATCTGCTCAAGGCGACCAGCGGCCAGCTGGTCGTCCAGGAACGTGCGTGCAATGACCTGGCTCTGCTGAGGCAGCGGCCCCTTCCCAAGCACGTCCAGGCGCACAAAGGCGCGCTTGGGGTCGCTGAGTGTGGGATCGGCGTTGACACGCTCCACCAGGTCGGCCGGCACCTGGAAGGTGCCGTCCTCCAACTTGGTCACATGGCCTCGGTGCGCCAAGGCGTCCATACGCCGCACGTGCGCCTCGATGTAGGACTCTGGCGTTGCGTTGCCGGGCAGACGTTTCGGGTCCCATTCCTTGACCTCTTCCAGGTGTGCCTCAGGGGAATAGATCTCATCCTTCAACCGCCGCAGCACGTTTTTGTCTGCCGCCGTGGCGACCGGCGGCGTGTAGCTGTCGAGGGTCACGGTGTCACCGATTTGCCCGCGTTCGACCAGGTGCCGCTCCGACGGGGCACTGAGCGTTGCGTAATGCACCTGGCCGTCGAAGCCGGCGACGACGACGTATTCGGCGCCCGATCGCTTGTCGGCCTGCCCACGGTCGAGAATGACGCCCTGGACCGGTCCAGATGTCTCTAGGCTCTTTTCGTCTGCCAGTCGCCCGCTCTGACTCCGCTCGGCTCGAAGATGCGGCTTCAACAGTCCCGCCACCTGGTGTTTCTGCACCATCGCGCGCTCCATGTCGCGCAACTCGTCGTCAAAGCCGGCCTTCAGGCGCACCCCGACGGGAGTGCGCTGGGCCAGCTGCAACTCAACCAGGCGGTCGGCACGCGCTTCCAGTGCGTCTAGGAACTGCACCTGGGTGCGTGTGCGGATAGTGGTGTTCTTCAGCTGCTCAAGGCGACCAGCGGCCAGCTGGTCGTCAAGGAACGTGCGCCCGATGACTTGGCTCTGGCGGTTGAGCGAGCCTTGCGCCTTAACGTCCAGACGCACGAACGAGTTTTTGTCACGGGCAATGGCTGGATCACCATCGAGCCGCGCCAAGAGGTCTGGGGGCACACGGAACGTGCCGTCAGGCAGCTTGGTGACATGTCCTCGGCTCGCCAGCGCTTCCATGCGATTGACGTGCGCATCGATGTAGGACTCCGGCGTTGCATTCGCAGGCAAGCGCTTCGGGTCCCACGCCTTCACCTCGGCCAGATGCGCGTCCGGGAGATAGACGCCGCTCTTCAAGCGCCTTAGCACGTTCTTGTCCGCAGACGTGGCGGCTGGCGGCGTGTAGGTGCCAAGCTCCACGGTGTCGCCGATGCGTCCGCGCTCAGGCATGTGTCGCTCTGAGTGCATGCTAAGCGTCGCGTAATGCACCTGGCCGTCGAATCCGCCAACAATGACGTACTCGGTGCCTGACAGTTTGTCTGCCAATCCGCGATCAAGGATGACACCCTGCACGGGTGCAGCTTTCAGACTGTCCTTGTCGGCCAGCAGGCCACGCCGGCTACGTTCGGCGTCAATGTGCGGCTTAAGCTCTGTTGCTAGCCTGCGCTCTTGCGCCATCGCACGCATCGCCTCCGGCGCGTTCGCGTGGATCTTCCAGCGACCGGGCATCTGTTCGGTAGCTAAGCCGTGGTCACGCAGGATCGCCAGCCGCTGTAGCCGCAATTGCCGCTGTGCATTGCGGAACGGATCTGCATGCACCTTGCCGGCATGGATTAGGCCGCTTTCGCGGCTCTGCTGCTCCCGAAGCATGGACGCATCTAGACCCGTCCAGCGCTCTTGCGTGACCTCCTTCGCAGCAGAGCGATAGATGTCGATATCGCTCCGATATCCCAGCTCGCGCGTTGCCAGCTCACGTGCCCGCTCGCGCATGCCATTGCTGATGTAGTCGCGGCTAATCACCAGGTCGCCGCCCTTGTCATCCACCCCACGCACGATGATGTGCACGTGCGGGTTGTCGGTGTCATGGTGGGCGACGGCCATCCAGTCCAGTTTTGTCCCTAGATCCTGCTCCATCTGTTGCATCAAATCGCGGGTGTAGCTTTCTAGATTCAAGTTCGCGCCATCTTCAGGCGAGACGATGAATCGGAACGAATGCCGGTCAGGTTCTGCCCGGTCCACGAACTGCGATGTCTGCTCGCGCGTGAGTTCGCCCGTGTCGGTAAACGGGCGGGCCGGCCCGCCATCCTTGTCTACGCCGTGGCGTTGCGCATAGTCCACGTGCCGCTGCATGGCGGCTTTTGCTCCGACCCGTGGTGCTGCAACCACACGGGCCTTGATGGTGACGCGCTGTTGTCGGCTTCCGGTGTTGATCCTGACGCCAGCGCCGCGCCCAGCATGGTGCGTGGTCGCGCCGGAAATGCGCCCGGTCCGTGCCGCCCGCTTGGCAGCGCTTTTGACACGGCTGATCACTTCATTGACCTGGGAGTTGTTACGCGCCTGGCGGCCCTTGGACAGGGGAACGCGCAGCAGCTTGTCGGTGCTGCTTGCGCCCTGACTGCCCTTCCCAGCGTCCTGGTCTGGCCCTGCTGAGCTGCGCTTTTCACTGCCGACCACGGTCGTCTCCCAGCCCTAAAGAACTATGTTGTAAATTACAACAAGATTAAATGGCAATGTTGTAAGAAAAAGCTAATAGAAATAGTCAGTTAAAACCCACATACCACACACACTTTTATCTTACCCTTCTTTTCCGCTTCTCGGCTTTTGCCTTCCGACGCCCTCACCCCCTCCGATCACACCCACCCTTCGCAGAAACCACAGTGCCCGCTCTGGCTCTGCTGTAGCGCGTCTCGGAACCGTCGGCCTCGACCAAGCCCCACCCTATCGGACGCTGCCCGCACAACGCCGCACAAGCGGTCAGCGTGGCTTCGGTTGTGCAGCCTTCGGCCCGGTCCCTGCGAACCCTGTGGGCGCGGCTGCGGGCGACATCACGGGAACAGCATTGGCTTGGGCTTTGGTGGACCGGCGGCCGCTCGCCTTCCCGCTTGCCGGGAAGTTCACCGCCACCCCAGCCGCTTGCGACACCCAGCTCACGTAACCATTGCTCAATCCGCGCGACTCGTTGCCGGTGTTGTACATCGACAAGGCGCCCAGCAGCGCAGGCTTTTCGGCGCGATATTTGGCCCATGTCTGGGCGTAGTTCCGCGCCAAAATGGTGGTGCCAATGCGGATGTTTGTGCATGGGTCTAGTAGGTCAACCGGCGACACTCCGAACTTGGTCAGATGCTGCGAGTTGATCTGCATCAGCCCGATATCGGTACTGCGACCGGCCCGCACCTGTTCGACTGCGATCCGCTGGGCATCGTCAAACCGGGTCGGGTAGAAGCTACGGACCTGGTTGTTGATGGCGTACGGATTGCCGCCACTCTCATGCTTGATGATCGCCTGCACGGTTTGCGGATGCACGCCGATAGAGCAAGCGAGAATCACTGACATCAGGTCACTCATGATCGACTCCTACCGAAGACGCTTGCGTCCACAACGGTGTAATGCTTCCGGCGATTACGGACAGCGGAACGAACCCGTAATAGCGGCCGTCATAGCTGTTAGCGAGACCATCACCGATGGTGAAGATGTGCCCCGCTGGAACACGCGTGCAGCCCTGTAAGACGTGAGGCAATGCCACGCCTGTTCGGTCCGTGGCAGCGACCGCGCCCACACGCCGATAGGTGGCTGGGTGCCCTGCGGTCGTTGGGGTTGCAATGCTGACTTCGCTGTTCACGCACACCGTGTCGCCAGCAACCGCACCGACACGCTTGATGTAAAGACTTCCGGGCTTCATCCAGCCGCGTTCAAAGCCATAACGCGCTGCCGCATTATGTGGGGAGAATGCGACCAGCTGGCCCCGCTCTGCGCTGTGCGTATTGCGATTCAGGAGGTACAGACCTTGCGCCACGCTTGGCGAAAGGTTAGCAATCACGGTAAAACCTAGCGAGGCCAGACCGCGCGCACTTGCCCATCCAAGTGCGGGGGCAATCACTGCTAGGCCTAGGCCGAGTGATAGCCCTTTGATGAGATTCTTTCGTGTCACAGACATGCCGCTAACCTCGCCTTTTGCGGGGGAGTTTGGCTCTCACGTCGGCGGTTAAAACCTTCAACCGCGCCAGTGGCATGCGCTGGAAAAACTGTTCGATACGCGCCAATTCTAGCCGATTTAGGGTGTCAATTTTTGACCGATTCAGGGCTAACCAGGCCACATAAGCGCGCACCCGCGTTGCGCCTGTGATGTCGGCCAGAATGGCGACATCTGGGCGCACTGCCGGCACGCTTTCGCCCGCCTGGCCGGCCGGTAATGCCTCACACAGCACAACCCGCCATCGCGTTGTGCCGTAGTCATTCTGCTCCCATAGATCGAGTGCAAACCGGTCACCAGGTGCGAAGCTCAGAAGCCGGCGACGGGTGCCGTCTTCGCCGATCACCCAGCGGCCAACCTGGCGCGGCTTGCCGGCCAGAATCCGCCGGTTTGTCCAGCCCTTGGCGAAGGCTTCAATGACCTGGGCACCCATCGTCATACCTGCATGCACGCATGCTTGATGCTTTGCATGCAGCTGATCGAAGTGCGTCCTGAGCGCAACTGCATGCAAGCCGCTTTAGCAGTTTGCAGACTTGCATGCACTGTGCGAGATAACATGCAAGCTGGCGTGCATGCGCGCATGCATTCGGCCTTGCAGGCCTGCATGCAAAGCAGCAAACATGCAAACATGCGAGATTGCGCACACACTAGCATGCAAGCATGCTTGCAACTAAACATGCAAGTCACTTTGCATGCTCGCATGCGCTATTCGTCGCCGCTGGACTCGGGCGTGTCAGCCAGAGCTGACAATGGCGCAAGACCCATCGAGGTGAGGAACATCGAGATGCCTTTGATGGTGACGTCCTGGATGGTCATGTTGTGGGTGTAGCGAAACTCGGAGATCCGGCGCAGGTCTTCGTCGGTCAGGTGACGGATGGTGATCGTGCGGTTGGCCCCAACCTTGGGCGCGCTCTTCGCCGTCCCGGCCTTGGGAGCCGGCTGCGTGGTTGGTTCGGCCGACTTGGCCGATCGCGCCGGCTTGTCTGGCTGGCTGTTCTTGTCCAGGGCGGCGAGCTTCCCGAGCTTGCCGGAGAGTCCAGTGGTCATACGTGGGTTCCTTTGGTTGTGCTTAAAAGCGTGTGCACTTCACGCCACAGGGCGCGAATTTCAAATGCGGCCTTGCCGGCCGGTTCAAATTCACCCACGGCTTGGCCGTGAGCAAGGGCGCGACGGTAGGCAGTCCGGTCGTGGATGACTGTTTCCAGCACCGGAATGCCGGTGCTGGCTAGCTCCCGCGCCACTTCCCGCGTCTCACTGGCGCGGATCGGGGCGCTGGACAAGATGAACGCCCCCGGCTTGCCGCTGGCCTGCAATAGCCGGATCGAAGCCGGCGCGGCGGCTAGATCCAGCAGGCTCGGGCGGATCGGCATCAAGGCGAGATCCGCATGCTCTAGCGCGGCCGCGATGCCGGCTGACGCATGCGGGGGGGTGTCCACTATCAACAGGTCATAGCCTTCCTCGGCTGCGGCCTGGACCGCTGGGCCGACGTTGGCGGAGGTGATGGCCACCACTTCAAGCGTGGAGTGCTTGCGGGTTTCGGCCCACCCCTTGGCCGAGCCTTGCGGATCGGTGTCGGCCAGCGCAACGCGCAGGCCGGCTTGCTGCGCGGCCACCGCGAGGTGAACGGCGATCGTTGTCTTGCCGGAGCCGCCCTTCTGGACGGCGATGGCGATGGTTTTCATGCACTGCGCTCCTGGTGGAAGTCGCTTGCTTGAGGGCAAGTGTGCAATACCTTAGCAACATGCATGCACGCATGCAAGCTGCTTTAGCAGCACGCATGCTTAGCTGCACGCCAGCACGCATGCTAGCTGGCGCCGCGCCCGCGCGGCTTGGCCTGGCCGGTCTTTGGCGAGGCGGGCGAGGTGGCCACCGACTCAAGCGCTGCCAGCCGACCCCGTAAGTTCGCTGCGTCCTCGCGGGCCTGGCCGGCAGCGTTACGCTGCTCGGCTGCAATCAGGTGCGCCCGGTCCAGCTCGGTGCGCAACTCGCTGGCGCGGGCCTCTGCGGTGCTTGCGCGCTGCTGCAGGGCCACCAGTTCGGTGCGCACCTGGTCAAAAGCGGCCGTGTGGGCGACTGCGGCCGAGGCAGCCTGCTGCATGGCCGTATCCAGCTCGGCAATACGTGCTTGGGCCGCCTCCAACTCAAGCGCCTGGGCTTCGTAGGCGTCGGCCATCTGCTGGCTCAGTGCCTCCGCTTCCTGCCGCTCGGCTTCCCACCCTGCCTGGGCTGCACGCAGCGCGTCGTTGGCCGCCTCTTGGGCGGCTTGCCAAATCGCCACCACCGCCGAGCCAGCGGCCTGCTGCACAGGCTCGGGCACCTGGACGGCAACCGAAGCCGGACGCGCTTGCGTCCGCCGCCACTCTTTCATGACGGTGTTTGCTTCGTTCATGTTGACCTTGGCCGCTTTGCGCACGGCATCGACGGTCGGGAAGACCTCACGCCCGGCTTGGTCATACAGCGCATCAGCAGCTTTGAGGATGCGATCGCGTGCGTCTTGGGACGGGTCCATGTGCGGCTCCAGCGGCCTAATTGGTAATAATAATAGTATTATTATTCTTACCTTGCAAGCAGATTTTGCAGTTGATTGCATGCCGTTCGTCGGCACGTGCGTGATCTTTGCCGGCTGACTCGGCGAGGCGTCACGCGGCTGCACCGCGCCTAGGCATCGGCGCGGGTGTTGAGCTGTGCGGGGTCGGCGCTGACGCACGGCGCGGCGTGCACCTGGTCAGGTGCACGCCCAAAAAAAACGGCGCCGGTTGCCCGACGCCGCTGTGTGCCTGGTTCGGGTTTGTTGAGTTCGCTTCTTTCACTGCTTCCGGCACCACGCATCACTCCATCAGCAGTGATCGTGTCGGTTCTGTGTGCGCGTAGCGCACGGTGACCGCTCTTCAACGCACGTCCCCCGAAGCCGGCAACCATTCCAGGGCAATGCCCTGCTCGAAGTCCGGCTAATGACTTCCTGCTGACCCGCCTTTGCTCTTCGCGGGAGGGAACCGCCGCCACTGCGCTCCGAGCTGGTTGGTTTCCCGATTTGTAAGGTCGCAGTGGCGGTGGGAGGGGCGCAGCCCCTCTATTGAGCTTCTAACGCTGTCGGCGTCGCGCAGCGGCGGCGACGCCGATCTGCTGTTGAGCGCTCTACTGACTGTGCTTTCAACCAAAGGTTGACTGGATGGCCTGCCAATTAAACAGGACAAATAACGTTATTTCTCCACAGGCTTATCCACCGCTGCGGTGGATAACTTGGCGCGGGGCATGGCGTTGAGGGGTTGGGGTTCAGCCGACATACGTGTAAAAATAGCTCACACGATTGGATTTCATCAATTGCATCAGTGAGTTAGCGGATATTTTGGCGGGTTTTTTCACAAATCATGCCAACCCTCAGTTATGCAATTTTCATATAGGGCATTAAGTAATTCCCTCGGGCCGCCGTTATCCGCCTTAGCGACCCGTAATGGCACCTGCGATTTGACGTCACCGGGGTTCTTCCTTCACCAGATGTCGTTGAGACCTGCCATGACCGCATTCCTCCAACGCTACAACGTCGGCCCGCGCCTGGCGGTAGCATTTTCCTTGCTGATCGTACTGTCCGGCTTGATCGCCTTCATCGGTTATCGCGGCCTGGCCTCTGCACGTGCCCTGGTCGACGATATCGTCAACCAGAACATGGTGAAAATCCGCCTATCCAACGACATGATGAATGCCAACTTCGTCATTGGTACGCAGCTGCGGAATGTGGTGCTGCCCACCACAGATGAGCAGAATCGCCAGTTCATCGCAATCATTCAGTCCGCGCGTGCCGATTACACCAAGGCCCGCGAAGCGCTGTATGCCATGCCGCCCTCGGATCAGGGCAAGGTTCTGCGCGCCGAGATCGATACACGCCGTGCCCAGGTCAAGAGCTTGAACGACAAGGTCATGGACCTGGTGATGACCGGACATAGCGACGAGGCGTTGTCGCTCCTGCTCACCAAGGCCGCGCCTGCCATGCAGGGCTGGCAGGACAAGATCGCCGAAAACATTACTTTGCAGGACAAGATGGCAGCTGATGCGTCGTCGGTTGCACTGAAGTCGATGGACGACTCGCGCAAGCTGCTGGTCGCTGGCACCGTGCTGGTGATCCTGCTGAGCGCCGCGCTGGGCCTGCTGATCACGCGCAGCCTCACCCAGCCGCTCGGCCGGGCCACCCGCGCCGCCGAGGCGATCGCCGGCGGCACGCTGGACAACGACGTCGATACGTCGTTCAACGACGAAACCGGCCGGCTGCTCAAGGCCATGCACAAGATGCAGTTGCAGTTGCGTAATCTGCTGACCGCGCAGACCGACATGGCCAAGCGCCATGATGATGGGCAGATCAGCTTCCGCATTGATGCAGACGCATTCCCAGGCGACTACGGCCGCATGGCCAGCGACACCAACAACCTGGTGGCCTCGCATATCGCGCTGAATATGAAGCTGGCGCAGATCATGGGCCGCTATGCCATTGGCGATCTCAGCGAAGACATGGACAAGCTGCCCGGCGAGAAGGCCGGGCTCACCGAGACCATGGCGCAGGTCAAGCTCAATCTGGGCGCGATGAACGCCCAAATCAAGCATCTGGCGCAGGCAGCGGCCAACGGCGACTTCAGTGCGCGCGGCGATGCCGAGCGCTTCCAGTACGACTTCCGGGTGATGGTGGAAAGCCTCAACACCTTGATGTCCACCGCCGACGGCAATTTGCAATCGCTCTCGGGGCTGTTGCAGTCGATCGCGGCCGGCGACCTCACCGCGCGCATGAGCGGCGAGTTCCACGGCGTGTTTGCACAGATGCGCGACAATGCGAATGCCACCGCCGTGCAGCTGGCCGAGATCGTCACCGGCATCAAGGTGTCGGCGATCTCGATCAAGGGCGCCGCCAGCGAGATCGCCGCCGGCAACCAGGACCTGTCGCAGCGCACCGAGCAACAGGCCGCCAGCCTGGAAGAAACCGCCGCCTCGATGGAAGAACTCACCTCGACCGTCAGGCAGAATGCTGAAAGCGCGCGCGAGGCCAACCAGCTGGCGATAGGCGCCGCCGGTGTGGCCTCGCAGGGCGGCGAGATCGTCGGCAAGGTGGTCGAGACCATGAGCGGTATCGAAGCCTCGTCCAAGAAGATCGCCGATATCATCTCGGTCATCGATGGCATCGCCTTCCAGACCAATATCCTGGCCTTGAACGCCGCGGTGGAAGCCGCACGCGCCGGCGAACAGGGCCGCGGCTTTGCGGTGGTGGCCTCGGAAGTGCGCACCCTGGCACAGCGCTCCTCGGGCGCGGCCAAAGAGATCAAGGACCTCATCGACGACTCGGTGCAGCGCGTGGCGGATGGCTCGGTGCTGGTGCACAGCGCCGGCAAGACCATGGGCGAGATCGTCTCCAGCGTGCAGCGCGTGACCGACATCATGGGCGAGATCTCCGCCGCCTCGCAGGAGCAATCGGCGGGCATCGAACAGGTCAACCAGACCGTGACCCAGATGGACGAAACCACCCAGCAGAATGCCGCGCTGGTGGAGGAAGCCACTGCCGCAGCACGGGCACTGGAAGACCAGGCCACCCAGCTCACCGACGCCGTGGCGGTGTTCAAGACCGATGCCGCCGATGCGCAGGTGCCAGTACGTACCGCCACACCGCGGCCGGCGGCGGCGCCTGCGCTCACGGCGAAGGTGACTGCGGCCGGTCGCGCCACCGCGTCCAAGCTACGCGCGGTAGTCACGGCATCCAGCAACGACAGCAGCTGGCAGGAGTTCTAAGCAAACGCGCGACCGGCCAAACGTCTAACAGGCTGCTGAAATACCAATGTGGACCTGACAAACCCACAACCCGTGAGCCGTCTCCTGTGAATTCTGCGTCCTCTGCACAGACATCGGATGCCTCAGATTTCACTCAGAGGCTCCCAAACGGGATATCTCAAGACGACAGTCATAGCGTAAGCTCCCCCACCTGACAGACACCGCATAAGTAGATCTTTCTGGCATCGTTTCCTCAGCCAGGAAGTTCTATGCGCATATCAAAGTTCACCGAGACGCAGATCGTTGCGACGCTTAAGCAGGCCGACGCCGGCGTGTCCGTCAAGGACATCTGTCGCCAGGTCGGTATCAGCACAGCGACGTACTACCAGTGGAAGAGCAAGTACGGAGGCCTGGAGGCTTCGGAGCTGCGGCGGGTCAAGGAGCTTGAGTCCGAGAACACCAAGCTCAAGCGGATGTATGCCGAGTTGGCGCTCGACAACGCGGCCATGAAGGATCTCATCGCAAAAAAACTCTAGGGCCGGCGCGCAAGCGCGAGGCCGTGCGGTACCTGATCGAGGTGCACGCGCGGCCACTGCGTCGGTCCTGTGCATGCGTCGGGCTTGCGCGTGCGGCGTGGTATGCGCCACCGCTCGACTGGACAGTGCGCGATGCCGAGTTGATTGCGGCGATCGCACGTGTCGTCGAAGATCGACCGAGTCGCGGCTTCTGGAAATGCAGCGACGTGCTACGCAGGGTGCGTCCTGACTGGAACCCGAAAAGAATCTATCGCGTATACAAGGCCATGCGGCTCAACCTGCGCCGCGCTGCGAAGCGGCGTCTTCCGAAGCGCGAGCGTGTCGCGCTGTATGTCCCGAGGTTGCCTGACACCGTCTGGTCGGTCGACTTCATGAGCGACGCCTTGGCGTGCGGCCGGCGCTTCCGCACCTTCAACGTGGTCGACGACTTCAACCGCGAGGTGCTCT
>NZ_JAJGQM010000075.1 GCF_020784175.1 Xanthomonas campestris pv. asclepiadis | reverse complement strand
CATCACGCCTGCCATGAAGTTGGCGATGGCCACTTAGCTCCACTTCTGGCGACCGCTAGAAG
This sequence comes from Xanthomonas campestris pv. asclepiadis, assembly GCF_020784175.1. Taxonomy (GTDB): domain Bacteria; phylum Pseudomonadota; class Gammaproteobacteria; order Xanthomonadales; family Xanthomonadaceae; genus Xanthomonas; species Xanthomonas campestris_D. The sequence continues at coordinate 14,483 of NZ_JAJGQM010000075.1, read as the reverse complement.
TGGGGGGATTACCCACCGATCCAGCATCCGACAGCTGCACGTTGTCGCTGACTGCAACGGTTTGGCTACCGTCCGCGTTGGTGGTGACCTCAACGTTTTTGCCCGCCTTGGCCACCGAGCCGGAACCGGTGCCTGCGGTTCCGTCCACGCCGTCGTTGCCGGCCTGCCCCTGCACGCCGGACTCGCCCTTCAGGCTCGCCAGCCAATCGCTTTCGTTGCCTTGGAAGCCGTTGGTCAACGCGACCTCGTAAGCGCTCAGACCGTCTGCGCCGCGTGGCCCAGGAATGCCAGTGCCGCTGCTCGGGGTTTGTTCAACAGCAGTGACTCGACCATCGAGATCATCAAGCGCTGCGCCAACCGTTTGGTGAGTCGCACCGCTGCGGAACTGGTAGACCGGCGCCACGAAGTTGCCGTTAACGAAGGTGGCGCCCCCGCCGAGAGATTGAACCGCTGTCCTCACCTGGCCCAGGTTTGCCGCATCCGTGTCCGACGTCCCCGCTCGAAGATTGGTGACCCGTCGGGTGCTCTGGCTCCCGCCCTCATAAGTGGAGCCCACGCTGACTTCATCGCTGGCCAAGCACCGGCTAAGGGAGCCCAGGGCGACACAACCTTGAGCGCTGGCCTCCGCTCCGTAGCCTATCGCAACCGATCGGACCTGCGACGCCTTTGCGCCGTAGCCGAGAGCAGAAGAAAGGTTGCCTTCCGCCGACGCAAACGTGCCAACCGCCGTAGCGCCTGTGCCTGCGACAGTCGCCGACCCCAAGGCCGTCGCGTAGTCTTGTTGCGCCTGAGCGTTGTTGCCCACTGCGGTTCCGGCGGTTCCAGTGGCTTGCGCGCCTTGTCCTACGGCCGCGCTGACATAGCCTGTGGCATTGGCGCCCGAGCCAAAAGCCTGTCCGCCTTGCGTGGCTCGCGCTTCCGCGCCGACAGCAGAAGAGTAGGTGCCTTCGGCCGACGATTGCCTGCCAACAGCCAGGGTAGATCCGCCTTGGGCACTAGATTCCGAGCCAACGGCCGTCGCAGCGCTCGAATCCGCGGAGTTTGCCCGAGCGTTCGGACCCACCGCCACGTCCTGTGGCCCGTTGGCTTGGGCCGCATCGGAGCTGTCGGCCAGACCGTTGGACTGAAAGTAGGGGGTTTCAGTGCTGTTAGTAGTCGTTTGCGCATACAGTGGAGACGCAAACAGAGCAGCGCTGACCACCGCGGTTAAAATGGAACGGCGGTATAAAAACATGTAAACCCTCCCGAGTTATGGATTGATATTTAATCCATAGCAGGCGATTTCAGATGCGCAAGCTGATCAGCTGATCTTTTTTTGGTTCGTTAGGAAAGGTTGCCTGACAAACCCGGGCAGGCGTGGTCCAATTCCATGCCAAAGGCTTTTCGAGTCCCCAAGCCGCGCACGCCCAATCCGTGCCGCGAGGGCACCAGCTCGGCGCCAGTGCTTGGGCAAGCAGATACGAAGAGGGTTCCTCGTTCGCCACTTCGAAAGTGGGAAGCTTTCGGCCCTGGCGATAGGCCCACTTCGCTTGCCCGCATTCGGCTTTCAGTTCCACGTGCGGATAATCGCGCGGTTCGGTCCAGCGCCCGCCCCAGTTCAGGCCAACGATCTCCGACAGCTCGCCAAACCGTTGGTAGCCAGCCCAAACGTAGGGATCATTCAAGTTCCAGCTTGGTTCCCCGTTGACGAAGACCGCCGCGTCCAGGGCCAAGCCGTAGTTGTGGCAGGAGGACCACGCCCCCACGCTTGTCACACCGCTGGCCGAGGCCAGCAAAGCGGCTTGGCGCTCGGGGCTTCGATACCCCTCCACTGGCCGCACGTCGAACCCCTCTGTTTGCAGCTGTGCCAGGACGGCTTCCACCTTTTCCCGCAAGGAGGGCGAAACCCCTTTCCAGACTCGTGTTTGCGCGGGATGAAAAAAGCGATAGACGGGGCTGTAAGGTTTTTGGATTACCCAACCCCTAGGGAATGGCATTGGATCGGCGGGGGTTGGTTTGATGGTTGAACAGCCGGTCAACGCCAATGCGAAAGCCGCCATGGTGGTAATTGATTTATGGCGAAGGTGCATGCTTTCCTCCCAGAAAGATCAATGAATGCTTTCAGGGGTAATGGATTTTCTGGAAAGCGCAAGCGCTTGGACACAAAAAGCCCTCGCTCAACAGGGGGAGGAGGCCTGTTGTCGAGGGCTTAGTGAGGAAGGGAAGGAGTTAGAAACCCTGCCTCGGTCAATCCATAGCATGCAAGCGCTGGAAGTCAATCCGGGCAGTTACGCTGCAATCACCACTATTTCGCCTGCCATGGAAGCTTCGTTTATAGCATCGGCGTCGAAGTGTTCGATCGCGAGGAGATCGGCTTGATACGTCAGGGCTGGGATGGCCTGCTTTCCGTTTTTAATGAACGAAACCATGTGGCTCAGCTGATCTTCGGTGATGCGGAACGAAAGATCGCGATCAGAGGTCAGGGCCATCACGCGCTTCCCGTTGAGCTCACTCAGGTCTTGAGCAAGGGTCTGAAGAGTTTCTTGGCCGCGCTTGCGAGCACCCACCTTGGTTTGAACATGAGCAAGGAACAAACCAAGGTTTACCAGGCGGTCCTGGAGCACCTGGATGTCAATCAAGCGGTCTACGTTGCTAGACGCTTTGATGGCGTGGCGTTGCAACACCGACTTGGTGAACTGGTATTGCTCATGGAAATCCTGGACCTTGTGCTTGAGGATCTCTGTGTCGCCCTCCTCAAAGTGCTGCTGGCAAGCGAGCACCAGGCCACGGAACTTTGCCTCATCCATCAGCGAGCTGCGCTCGTGAGCCTCGCTGACCAACTGAAGTGTCTCGGCAATGCTGGCAGACTGGGTTTCGATCTGGCCGCTGATCTTGTTGAGCTTCTTGCAGACGATGACGAAGCCTGCAGTCGTGACGGCCAGGTTCAAGCCAGTCATGGCGATGTTGGCCATCTGCAGGGCCTGGAGTGACCCAAGTCCTTGCTGGATCGCTTCCATGCCGCCTTGAAGGTTGCCCATGCTTTCTTGCATAGCGGCCTGAAGCTGGGAAATGCTCTGCTGGGCCTGCTGCGCGTCGCTCGGGAACACCAGGTGCGCGGCAACTTGGCCACCCTTTCCCGTTCCGGCGGCGTATCGCACCACGCCGCCAAAGATGTTCAACTCTCCAGAGGCGACACGCGCGAGGATGTCTTGGAGCTTGGGCAGTTCACGCGCCAGCTCTGCATTGATCACAGACATGCTTTCAGCCTTTCAGAATAGTGTTGGAAGTCGGCATCGATTCGCTTGCGACGAATCTTGGCGATCTGGAGAACGGCCGGGACCGTGATGCGGAATGCTGGGCCTGTTGCTTCATAGAGCGAATATCCCGCAGCGCCAACGGCGACAGGGGCCGCTATCAACGACGCCGCACGAGTGCCCAAAGCGGATGCAAAGCCTGCGACCCCGCCAGCGGATGCAAAGCCTGCGGCCGTCCCTGCGTTCTGAAGAAGCTGTCGCACCACCTTATCAATGACCGAGTTGGGCGGGGTTTCGCCAGCGCCCTCTGCAGCTGCATCGTCGGGCGAATACTTCCCAATGGCTCCCGCAAGAGCCAAAGCTTCGAGGGTAAAGACGTTGGCACCCTCTGGGATCTTGCCACCCAGCTTTTTAGCAACGTCTCTGGCGAGCTCCAGGTATTCGACCCCTGAGGAACGGTAGGTGTTCATCAGGGTGTTGCCGCCGAAGTCGCAGATCTCTTTTTTCAGGACGTCAGCAATCGACTGGAGGGCCCCTTCGGCCTTTCGCTTGACGATGAGCGCCTTGATGCCAGAGTCGAGCGCGAGCCGTCCCTTGCCGTTGTCCGTGATCAGATCAGCCAAGACATCGAGATCTTCACTGCTGGCCTGCGATAAAAGTTCGGCCAATGGCCTATCGCGCGGAACACTGGAATCCATTTTTCCCCCTGTATGGGCTGCCTAGCCCGTTTGTCTCTTGGCTGCGGGGCTCAAACAGCGAATGCTCCCCAGCAAGCTGATTCTAACCAGCACAACCTCATTCTCGGGCAGCGGCGTCGCATGAACAGAGATTTGGAGAACAAGCTTCTGGAAAAGTATCCGTAGCTCTTCTCACTCATGAAGGAGCGGGGGGCCTCGGTTAGCCTAGGGCTGTTCGAATCGGCCTCCAGCGGGGGACGATCACGATGCCCGTGCGCAAACCGTTGGTGCTTCAGAACCTAGGTCGTTCCTTGGGTGTCGTCATAAGGGCCGCTGGTGGCAGCCCCGCATCCAGCGTTGCGGCGCGCTCCCGAGACCAAAGCAGCTCCAGCTCCTTGAGGATGCTTGCCCAGACCGTCTTGCTCCGCTCGATCTGGAGCAGCATGCGGGGGCCGATGGTGGAGTGCTTGGATCGGCGCACTCCCGTGGCCATCAAGATGTCGGTGGTCTGGTAGCTGACCTTGGCGTCGATGGCTTTGGCCAACGCGACGATGGGGATTTGCCACCGAGCACCGCGCTTCCGGAGCCCGGGGATCAACGTGCCATTGTCGAGGTCCATGCGCACCTTCTCAATGCGCTTCTTCGATGCCTTGTCTTTGCCAAAGAGCGCCTCCGCTACCTCGGCTGGCGAGAGCATGGTGCGAGGAGGCGGGAAGGCTTCCTGGAGGATCTGCAGTGTGGACTTGGGGGCGCTCATCCTACGCATTCTAGCGTTCGTGAGTCGGCTCGCTGGAGGCCGTGCATGCGCCGATCCTGGTCCAGGCTTGGTCCAAGATCAGGTGCAAAAGGGTGGAAAGAGGGGCTTTCGGGTGCGTTCGCCCAAAAAACCTTCGGACACAAAAACCCCAGAAAACGCTTGTTTTCCAGGGTTCTTGTGACCTTGAAACTGGTCGGGGAGACAGGATTCGAACCTGCGACCTCTACGTCCCGAACGTAGCGCTCTACCAGACTGAGCTACACCCCGAAGGAGCCGCGTATGTTACATAGGGAATGCGTAATCGGCAAGCATCTGGCGAAAATAATTTTACTGATGTGGTTGGCCACGCTCGGGCTCGCGTGCTTCGAACCACATGCCGTTGAGCACTGCCGCCAGTGCGGCCAGACCGGTGCCGAGGATCCAGGCGAAATACCACATTGTCGTTCTCCTTGAGTCGTTGAAATGCGTGAGACGTTGAAGGCCTGCTGCGAGCGCCACGCACGTTCGCAGTGCAGCGCGCAGCGGGCATGCTCAGTAGGCGTTTGGATTGGCCGAGAGTTCATCGGCAGTGACCTTGCCCTTGAGCACGCGATAGACCCAGCTCGTATAGGCCAGCACGATCGGCATGAACAGCGTGGTCGCCAGCAGCATGATCCACAGCGTCAGGCGGCTGCTGGAGGCATCCCACAGCGTCAGGCTTGCGCTCGGTGCGGTGGACGAGGGCAACAGGAACGGGAACAACGCAAAGCCGACGGTAAAGACGATGCCGACGATGGCGCAACCCGAGGCGATGAACGCCAGGCCGCCGCGACGCACACGCAACAGCAGCGCATTCATCGCCAGCCCGACCAGGCCAACCAGCGGTGCCATCAGTGTGGCCGGCATGCTGCTGTAGTTGTGCAGCCAGCCGCCGGCCGCGGTGAGTGCGGCGGTCTTGCCGAGCGGATTGGTCGGTGCATCGGTGGCCAGGAGCGAAGTCACTGCATAGCCCGGCAGACCCAGCGCCACCCAGGCACCGGCGGCGGCAAACAACGCCACCGCGCAGAGCGCGGCGATGCTGCCGAAACGCGCCGCGCGCGCGGCCACCGGTCCGTCGGTCTTGAGCACCAGCATCGCTGCGCCGTGCGCCATCAACATCGCCACACTGAGCAGGCCGGCGAGCAGCGCGAACGGTGTCAGCAGTCCGAACAGGTTGCCGGTGTAGAAGATGCGCATGCTGGCGTCGAAGTGGAACGGCACACCGAGCAGCACGTTACCGACCGCCACGCCCATGATCAGCGCCGGAATGCAGCCGCCGACGAACAACGCCCAGTCCCAGGTGTTGCGCCAGCGCTGATCGACCAGCTTGCCGCGGAACTTGAAGCCGACCGGGCGCAGGATCAGCGCGAACAGGATCAGGAACATCGCCAGATAGAACCCGGAAAAACTCACCGCATACAGCGGCGGGAATGCGGCGAAGATCGCGCCGCCGCCCAGGATCAGCCACACCTGGTTGCCTTCCCAGACCGGGCCGATGGTGTTGATCACCAGCCGCCGTTCGGCATCGTTGCGGGCAACCAGCGGCAGCAAGGTGCTGACGCCCAGGTCGAAGCCGCCCATCACCGCGTAGCCGGACAGCAATACGCCAAGCAACAGCCACCAGATCACGCGCAGTGTGGTGTAGTCGAGCAAGATGAAATCCATGGTGTCTCTCCTGGCTTACGGTGCGCCGCCGGCCAGCGCGCCGGTGCTCAGTGGGGCGTTGGGTGAGGACGCGTGGGGCGAGTCGTTGTGCGGTGCCGGGGTGCGGTGCGTCGGCGGGAACAGCGCATCCGGGCCCTTGCGGATCGTCTTCAGCGACAGCTTGATCGCAATCACCAGCAGCGTGGTGTAGAGCGCGGTGAAGCCGACCAGGGTCAACACGATTTCGTACAGGTCCAGTCCCGATGCGGCATAGAAGGTCGGCAACACGCCTTCCACCGCCCACGGCTGGCGGCCGTATTCGGCCACGAACCAGCCGCACTCGATCGCGATCCACGGCAGCGGCAAGGTCCACAGCGCCACCGTCAGGAACCAGCGTTTGTCCTGGAAGTTGTGCTTGCAGGCGAACCAGAACGCAATGGCGAAGAACGCAATCAGGTAGATGCCGATGGCGGCCATGATGCGGAAGGTCCAGAACAACGGCAGTACCCGCGGCACCGTGTCCATGGCGGCCTGGGCGATCTGCTGCGGCGTGGCATTGCCGATGTCGTCGCGATAGCGCTTGAGCAGCAGGCCGTGGCCCAGATCCTGCCAATGCGCATTGAAGACCTGGCGTGCCTGGGCATCGTCCTTGTTGGCACGGATGCGCTCCAGCGCGCCATAGGCGATCTGGCCGCCGCGGATGCGGTGTTCGGCACGGCCGACCAGTTCCAGGATGCCGGGGATCGGCTGGTCCAGCGAACGTGTGGCGATCAAGCCCATCAGGTACGGAATCTTGATCGCGTAGTCGTTGCGATGGGTCTGCTGGTTGGGAATGCCGAACGCGGTGAAGTCGGCCGGCGCGGCTTCGGTCTCCCACATGGCCTCGATCGCGGCCAGCTTCATCTTCTGATGTTCGTTGGCGGCATAGCCGCTCTCATCGCCGAGCACCACCACCGACAGCGACGACAACAGGCCGAACGCGGCAGCCACCGCGAACGAACGCCGTGCCATCTCCACATGCTTGCCGCGCAGCAGGTAGAACGCGCTGATGGACATCACGAACACCGCACCGAGCACGTAGCCGGCGCTGACGGTATGCACGAACTTGGCCTGCGCCACCGGGTTGAACAGCACGGCCATGAAATCGACCACTTCCATGCGCATGGTGTCCGGGTTGAACACCGCGCCGGTCGGGTTCTGCATCCAGCCGTTGGCGATCAGGATCCACAACGCGGAGAAGTTGCTGCCGAGTGCCACCAGCCAGGTGGTGGCCAGATGCTGCACCTTGCTCAGCCGGTTCCAGCCGAGAAAGAACAGGCCCAGGAAGGTCGCTTCCAGGAAGAACGCCATCAGGCCCTCGATGGCCAGCGGTGCGCCGAAGATGTCGCCGACGTAATGGCTGTAGTACGACCAGTTCATGCCGAACTCGAACTCCATCACGATGCCGGTGCCCACGCCCATGGCGAAGTTGATGCCGAACAGCACGCCCCAGAACATGGTCATGCGCCGCCAGATCTCCTTGCCGGTCATCACATAGACGCTCTCCATGATGCCGAGCAGGAACGACAGGCCCATGGTCAGCGGTGGAAAGATGAAGTGGTACATCGCGGTGACTGCGAACTGCAGCCGCGACAGTTCAACAACTGTCGAGTCGATCATGGCGGGTGGGCCTGGTTGGGTGTCGATGAAGGAATGCAGCCGATCATCTGCGCTTGCCGCGACATGCGCGTTGATCCAGATCAATGCCGGGGCGGAGGGGTGCGGCACAATGCGCAGCCCGGAGCGGGAGGTGGCGCCTTACAATCGCCTGCAACACGATGTCTTCCCAGAGAGCGATGTGAGCCAGCCCAGCGTGCGAGCCAGCGAAACGCCAGCCCAGCGCCGCCAACGCGGCCGGTGGCTGGATGCGCTGGCGGCCCCGGCCACGCGTGCGCGGCGTCTGGCCGGCGTGGCGGTGGCGGTGTCCGGCGTGCTGCTGCTGGCGCAGGCGGCGGCGATCGCCTGGTTGCTGCAGGCCGTGCCGGTGCAGCATCTGGCGCTGACGCAGCTGCGCGACGTGGGCGCGGGGCTGGTCTGTGCGCTGGTGGGGCGGGCGATGCTCAATGCCTGGGCGCAGTCGCTGACCGGCGAGGTGGCCGATGTGGCCAAGCGCGAGCTGCGCGCCCGCATCGCGCGTCGTCTGGTGCAGCACGGGCCGGTGTGGCTGCGCCGGCAACGCAGTGGCGAACTGGGCGAACTGAGCCTGGCGCACACCGATGCGCTGGAGGGCTACTTCGTCGGCTACCAGCTCGCGCGCACCGAAATGACGCTGGTGCCGCCGCTGATCCTGATCGCGGTGTTCTCGGTCGATTGGGTGGTGGGCCTGGTGTTGCTGCTGACCGCGCCGCTGATTCCGTTTTTCATGATGCTGGTGGGCTGGGGCGCCGAAGCAGCAGGGCGCGAGCAGTTGGGCGAACTGGCACGCATGGGCGGGCACTTCGCCGATCGCCTCAAAGGCTTGGGCTTGCTGCGCGTGTATGGCCGCGGCGAAGCCGAGTTGAGCGGCATTGCCGCCGCGGCAGAAGGCGTGCGCGAGCGCTCGCTCAAGGTGCTGCGCATCGCCTTCCTGTCGTCCACGGTGCTGGAGTTCTTCGCCTCGGTGAGCGTGGCGATCGTGGCGCTGTACTTCGGCCTGACCTATCTGGGCATGTTGAATCTGCACGGCTTGCCGACGCTGGGCGCGGGCATGTTCTGCCTGCTGCTGGCGCCGGAATTCTTTGCGCCATTGCGGCGGCTGGCCGCGCATTACCACGACCGTGCCAATGCCCTGGCGGCGGTGGCCGAAGCCGAGCGTCTGCTGGAAGGATTCGAGCCACCGTCGGCAACGGTGCGGGTGCCGGTGCCCCCGTTGCGCGCGTTGGAACCTGCCCAGGCGCAGGCCCCGTTGCTGCAGGCGCACGATCTTGCGCTGCGGCCGCCGGGCGCGCCACACAGCGTAGTCGCGCATTTTTCGCTGACCTTGCAGCCTGGCCAGCGCGTGGCGGTGATCGGTGCCAGCGGTAGCGGCAAGAGCACCTTGCTCGAGGGGCTGGCCGGCTGGCTTGCGCCGGAGGCAGGCAGCGTGGTGCTGCGTCCGGATGCCCGCATCGGCTATGCCACGCAGCGGCCGTACCTGTTTCACGGCAGCATCGCCGACAACCTGCGCCTGGCCGATCCACAGGCCGGCGCGGCGCGCCTGCATGCGGTGGCCGACGCCGCACAGGTGCTGCGCTTTGCCGCGCAGCTGCCTGCGGGCCTGGACACGGTGATCGGCGAACGCGGCTTCGGGCTGTCCGGCGGTGAAGCGCGGCGCGTGGCCCTGGCACGGCTGTTGCTGCGTGAGCCGGACCTGTTGCTGCTGGACGAACCCACCGCCTTTCTCGACCCGGACACCGAAGCGGAGTTGCTGCGCACGCTGGGTGTGTTCGCACGCGGCCGTGCGGTGGTGGTGGCCACGCACAGCGCTGCGGTGATGCAGTGGGCCGATACGGTGATCGACCTGCGCGGCGCCACCGTGGTATCGGAGCAGCCATGAACACCGCACAGCCCGATCGTCTGCGCACCGTGTTTCGCCGGCATGCCTGGCGCCTGCTGCTGTCGGCCCTGCTGGTACTGGTCACCATGCTGGCCGGCGTGGGCCTGCTCGGTCTGTCCGGCAGCTTTCTGACCGCCGCCGCCCTGGCCGGTGCCGCGGGCATGGGCACCGGTTTCAATTTCTTCTCGCCTTCGGCCGGCATCCGCGCGCTGACCTTCGCGCGCATCTTTTCGCGCTATGGCGAAAAATTGATCGGCCACGACGCCACGCTGCGCATCGCCCGCGATCTGCGCGTGTGGTTCTTCCGCCGCGCGTTGCCGCTGGCGCCGGGCCGCCTGTCGGCCACGCGCACCGGCGATCTGCTGGCGCGGCTGATGTCCGACATCGGCGAGGTCGATGGCGTGAGCGTGCGCGCGCTGGCACCGTTGAGCGCATTGCTCGGCATCTGGCTTGCCGGTGTGGTTGCAGCGGCGCTGATCCATCCGCCAGCTGGCGTGTTGCTGGTGGTGCTTGGCGTGGTCATCGGTGGTGTGGTGCCGTGGCAGGTGGCGCGCGGCGGGGCGCAGCGCGAACAGCTGCGCTCCCTGCAACGCACGGCATTGCGCACGCAGGCGTTCGAGGGGCTGGAAGGTGCGGCCGATCTCGCTGCGGTGGATGCGCAAGGTGCCTGGCTGCATCAGGTCGATGCGGCGGCGGCGGCAGTGGTCGATGGCGATCGCCTGCAGCGCCGCCGGCTGATCGGCGGCAATCTGCTGCATGCGGTCTGCGGCGGTCTCGGCCTGGCCGGCATGCTGTGGCTGGCACTGGGCGCGGCCGAACGCGGATCGATTGCGGCGGACATGGCGGCCGGGCTGGTGTTCCTGACCATGGCGCTGCTGGAAGTCTGGGCCGGCGCCGGGCTCGCCTTGCAGGCGCTGCAGAGCGCACGCGTTGCAGCCAGGCGCCTGCAGTCCATCGTCGATCAGGCGCCGTCGGTGCTCGATCCCCCGCAGCCAGTGGAGGTGCCACGCAGCGGCACGCTGCAGCTGGATCAGGTCGGCTTTGCATGGCCGGGCAGCGCACGTCCGGTGCTGCAGGCGCTCGATCTGACGCTGGCGCCCGGCGAACGCATCGCCATCAGCGGCGACAGCGGCAGCGGCAAGAGCACCTTGTCCGCATTGCTGCTGCGGCTGTGGGACCCGCAGGCCGGGCAGGTGCGCTACGCCGGTATCGACCTGCGCGACGTGGCGCAGACGCACTGGCATCGCCGCATCGCCTGGCTGCCGCAGAATGCCCCGGTGTTTGCCGGCACGGTGCGCGATAACCTGATCATCGGCGATGCGGACGCAAGCGATACGGCGATGTGGAGCGTGCTGGACCAGGTGCGTCTGCGCGCCTGGGCCACCGCGCAGAACGGCCTGGACACCTGGATCGGCGAAAACGGCGCCACGCTCTCGGCCGGCCAGGCGCGCCGGCTGGCGATGGCGCGCGCCTTGCTGCGCGACGCGGCGATCCTGTTGCTGGACGAACCCACCGACGGCCTCGACGTGGATACCGCGCACGCCTTGCTGCTGGATCTGTCGGCGGCACTGGGCGAACGCAGCCTGGTGATGATCACCCACGACAGCGTGCCCGAGGGCGTGGTGCAGCGGCGCTATCGCATGCGCGCGGGTGCACTGGAGCCGTTGGCCTAGGGGTCCTTGCGCAGGCGGCTGCCATCAGCGAGGATCGGGTAACCACTTCGACAGGAATCGATGATGCAGCACATGCAAGGATGGATGAAGGCAGTGCTCTGTGCGGCTGCGTGCATGGCGCAGGCCGCAGTGGCCGAGGTCTCCAAGCCTTCGGCGTTCATGACACAGGTCAGGGTCGAGGTCGGTCCCGATGGTTCCATCGTTTCGGCGCAGGCCGATAAAGGCCTGCATGAGAAATTGCGGGAATCCATCGAGCGTCGCGTAAGCGCCTGGACGTTCGCACCGCCAACCGAGCAAGGCAGGCCGGTCTCGGCGGTCACTTATGTGCAGGTCGCAGCATGTCTGGTGTCGAAACAGGATGCAGTCAGTCTGGCGATCGCCAATGCGGGCAATGGTCCTTACCGGCCGCCGCGTGTGCAGTTCCAGCCCAGATCGGTGCCACCACCGGGCCTGCTGTCCGCCACGGCGTTGCAGCTGACAATTGACTACAACGTGCTGGCGAACGGGCGCGCAACGTTCGAGCAGGTTCACATCAGCAGCCCGACCGACGCACGCGGGACGCGCTGGTTGGAGGGAATGGCTACGCAATGGGTCAAGGCGCAGCGTTTCAAACCCGAGCAGTTGAACAATGTGCCGGTGTCCACCCGCATGCAGACGAATATCACGCTGTCGGGCGGCCCGACCACTCCGCGCGATCTCAACAACCAGCGCTCATTGGAGTTGACGCGGCAGGCGTTGTCGCGGGAGTGCCTCCAGGCGCTTGGAGACAACGCAGACCAGACCGTGGTGGTGGACTCGCCGGTAAAGCTGCTGTCCAGGGGCGAGTCGTAGCCGGCCGACCAAGGCACCGCGCATGCATGCGGGCAACGCTCGGTCGCAGTGAGCGCGTGTATTGCCTCAATCAGGCAATGTGTCCAACGCAGCCATCAACGCGGGGTGTTGCCATGCCCAACACAAGGCAGTGACGTTCACCACGACGGTGATCCAGAACCGCAGCTGGAAGGCCGCCTTGCTGGATTTGTGCCGGAACAGTTGCTGCGCCAGCAACGCGCCCGGCCAGCCGCCGAGCAGTGCGATGAGGTGCAGGGCGGCTTCTGGTGTGCGTTGCCGGCCGCGTTGGGCTGCGCTCTTGTCGAGCCAGTAGACCAGCATCGCCAGCATGCTTGCAGCCGCGTACCACAGCGCCAGCAGCGCTGGCAGGCGGCCTGCAACCACCATCGCGGCCATGCCGACCAGAAACAGCAGGGCCAGCGTCTTGCGCGGCAGGCCATGCTGTCGTGACGGGCCACGCCGCCGTTGCGCGGTTCGGGAAATCAGCTGGCGTCCAGAAAGTCGCGCACGGCCGGGCCGAAGCGCGCGAAATCGACCAGGAAGGCATCGTGGCCTTGTGGCGAATCCAGCCCGATGAAGCGTGCATCGGCACCGCCGGCGCGCAGGCCTTCGGCGATCTGTTCCTGTTGCTGCACCGGGAACAGGATGTCGGTGTTGGCACCGATCGCCAGCGCACGCGCGATGCGGATCTGCGCCAGGCCGGCCAGCACCGTGGCGTCGGTCGAGATGCCTGTGTCCGGTTTGGCAGCGACAGCAGCGTTGTCGGTTTGCGTGCCATCGACACGCGCGTTGTTGGCCAAGCTGTCGTCGACATACTCGGCCAGGTCGAACCAATCCATCGAACGGCTCAGATACAGATAGCAATTGGGATCGAAGAAGCGCACGAAGCGGCGCGCATGGCCTTCCAGATAGCTTTCGACCTGGAATTCCAGCCCGAACGGATCGTCGGCGGCCTGTTCGGAATCCAGCCGCACCCGGCCGAAACGGCCGTCCCATTCCAGCGCCGAGCGATAGGTGATCACGCCAAGCTTGCGCGCCATGCGCATGCCCGATTCCGGGTAACGGGTGTCGTCGTAATGGCCGCCGTTCCAGTGCGGATCCAGGCGGATGGCTTCGCGCTGCAGCGAGCGGATCGCGATCGAGAACGGCAATGCCTGCGCACTTCCGGAGATATTGATATGGCTGCGCGCAATACCCGGATGCCGCAGCAGCAACGCCAACGCGGTCATGCCGCCCATCGAGTTGCCGATCAGGCAGGCCAGTTGTTCGATGCCCAATGCGCGTACCACGTCGGCGGCGGCATCGGCCACGTCTTCGATCGACAATTCCGGGAAGCTCAGGCGATACGGCGCGCCGGTGGCAGGGTCGATCGATGCCGGGCCGGTCGATCCCTTGCAACTGCCCAGGGAATTGACGCAGACCACGAACCAGCGCCCGGTATCGATCGGCTTGCCCGGCCCCAGCATCGCGTCCCACCAGCCCGGCTCGGGATTGGCCTGATTTGCCGCAGCATGCGCGTTCGGCGACAAACCGGTGACGATCAACACCGCATTGCTTCGATCGGCTGCCAGCCTACCCCAGGTTTCGTAGGCCACGTGCGCCTGGTGCAGCACACCGCCTCGCTTCATCGGAAACGGCGAAGGCAGCGCGTGGAATAGCGTGCCGGGTGGGATGAATTCAGTCATGCGGCAATTCTATCTGCCATGGCATGCGCCGGGGTGCAGGATGGGAATGGGGAATGGGGAATCGGTTTGAGGTCTTGCGCTGGGTGATGCCACTCTGCAGAGCGGCGGACCTGCGGCCTGGCTGCAAGGCCCTTGCCCGCCCACCATCGCGGGACACGCCGCAAGTACGTCCCTGTAGGCTCCGGCGCGGCATCCATGCCGCTCAGGGTCCCGCGACGGTGAGCGGGCAAGGACCAATGGAGATGGTCGGTGTGCATGGGAAGAGCAGTGCTGGATGCGCCTCGTTGAATCACCAAGCAGCGGTTCCAGGTCTGATGCATACCGCACGACAGACGGCTTTTCAGATGAGCGCCGACCAACTGTCTGGTGCGGTGTCCTCGCCGGTTGCGGGACCGTGTGGCGGCATGGATGC
>NZ_JAJGQM010000074.1 GCF_020784175.1 Xanthomonas campestris pv. asclepiadis | reverse complement strand
CATCACGCCTGCCATGAAGTTGGCGATGGCCACTTAGCTCCACTTCTGGCGACCGCTAGAAGTGGGGGGATTACCGCACGAGGTCGCTTTCAATGTCACAGTAATCTTCACTCAGTACCTGACGTGTGATAGCCAACAAACCTGCGGATTCGTTTAGCAAGTCCTCGCGCGTCGCATTTTTTGGCAGTTGTGGGCCATCTTGAGGCGCGTGCGGACGCGGTGTGCGGTAGCGCTGCCACTTGGGCAGTGGAAGGGCTTCTACATGCGCCCGCACAGCATCGAAGAAAGGACCGAAAGCATCTACATAGCGCTGATATTCAATATCAGTGTTCATAGTTTCCTCATTGGTGGGCGCGCGCGGCTGGGCGGAACGAACGCCACGCGGCATAGGCAAACAACACGAAGGTGACCGGCACGGTGAGCGGGGTCAGTGCGAACGGAACACCCAGCAGGAAGATGCCTGCATTGCGCATTGCATCCTGCTTGCTTTTCCCTGTGAACATGGACACCACGACTATCGTGATGACCGCCCCCAGCAACAGCACCAACAGAAGCGACAGATACCGTCCCCAACTTACTTCCCCGTTCGATACCAGGAACGGCGCCGCCCGCGCCAAGGCGTCCGAAATGGGCATCCCAAAGGAACCTATGAATGCAGCAACGTTGTGCATGTCTTCTGGCATTGCTCTGCTCCTAGGCTTCTTGTTCAAACTTGAACCGCATCAGGCTGGCGTCTGACAGGGCGTTTTGATATGCCAGCGGCCCGATGTAGGTACCGAATGCAACGCGGTCGGCCGTTGGCAATGTGTCTGCTGCTGGGAAATACAGCGGCGAATCGCGCGCGATGAGGTGCACAAACCCTTCTTCCACGTCCACCTCGACGATTTCGGGCGGCGAGCCGCAATTGTCGAGGAACCAGTAATAGCCGCTGGGCATTGGTTGGATCGGAACGCAACTCGGCTCATCCTTCATGTTGGAATCTCCAAGTCAGACAGCAGTGGGTGCACTGGCCTGGCGGCTGCGCCAGCGAGTCAGCGTGGCACGAGCGATCACGCGCCCGGTCAAGGGGCCAAGCATTGCAAACAGCAGGGCGAATAGCACGCGGCTCACTGACCACTCGCCCATAGTCACCATTGGATAGACCAACGGCAGCGGTGCAAGCCAGCAGCCCACGGCGGCGAGCATGCCATTGACCAGCGCCACCACAGGATGGCGTAGGAGCCTTGGGCGTATCACGAATCACGCCCCGTGGCGTCGGGTGCCGCAAACATGGCATAGAGCGTGCCGATGCCGAGGCAGACCCATCCAATGAGGATGCCGAGTTGCGAATGCGACCAGGACGCCACGACGAGGGCGGCCATCGCCGCCAGAATGGTCCAGCTGCCCGAACTGCGTAGCCAACGGATAGCTTTCATGTTGATCTCCTGCACTTGATGGTGTGCAATGGTGTTGCACAGCCCCATAGTACCCAAATGCATGCGTGCATGCATTTACACCTTGGCTTTGCGCTTCCGCGTGGTCTTCGCTGCCGTGGTCTTGCCTGTGGCCTTCTTCGCTGGGGCCGCCTTCTTGTCGGCATGTAGGTCCAGCCACGCACCCAGCGCGGCACGCGAGCGGCGCTGCTCATCGGACAAGGTGGCACCCTTCTCGGTGGCTAACTTCTCGGCGTAGGCCAGCTGCTTGTCGCTTGGCGGCAGATTGCCGTAGGTATCGCCATGAGCGTCCAGGAACGCCTGCACGGCCGTGTGCGAGCTGTCCGCATTGGCCGGCAATGGCACGCCGAGCGCCACGGCAATGGCTTGGGCATAGCGTAACTGGCCCTCACTGGGCGCGCGCGTGGCGGCCGCTTTGGCGGCATCATCCCGCACCGCATTGATGATCCGGGTGACGTTCGCCGCGACCTTATTGACGAACTCGTCGCGTGCCTCCACCGGCACCAGGCCGCGGCGCAGCTCGTCCAGCTTTTCCTCCCACAGCGCCGTCGTCGCGGCATCGGTGATCGGGGCAGGCAGCATTGCGATCAGCTCACGCGCCAGTGGCGTGCTGACAATGAATTTGCCTTGCGGCTCCAGGTAGCCGCGCTCGCGCAGGTTTTTGATGATGGTCCCGCGCGTGGCCTCGGTGCCGATGCCGGCGTTTTCCTTCAGGCGTTTGCGCACTTCGGGGTTGGTGGCGAACTTTCCAACATCGAGCATGTCGGCGATCAAGTCGCCTTCTGTGTAGCGCTTGGGCGGCCGCGTCTTCTTCGGCCGTAGTGCAGCGGCGGCGACTGTGCAGCGCGTTCCGTCCTGGATGTCAGGCAGCGCGGGGGCGGCAGTGTCGTCGTCGTTTTCGCTATCCGGGTCCGTGCCAAACACGGATTTCCAGCCTAGGCCGGTGGGAACACGGCCGGTGGCGGTAAACGGCACGCCACCGGCATTTAGCGTCATGCGGGTTTCGTTGAACGTGTAGTCGGGCAGCAGCGCAGCAAGATAGTGCTGCGCTATCAGCAGATAGGCGGTCTGCTCGTCATCGCTGAGCGTGCGGCTGGCGAGCGGCACACCTGTAGGCACGATGGCATGGTGTTCTGCATGGTCTTTTGCCATCTTGGCGCTGTTGAAGACGGTCGGCCGGATGGTGGGTTTGTTGACGGTCAGTGCTGCCACGTGGCGCGCCAAGCCTGGCACCTGGGCGAGCGTTTCCAACACACGGGGGATTTCTGCTTCCTGCTCGTTGGGTAACAGAGCGCACGGCGTGCGCGGGTAGCTGGTCAACTCCTTGTCGTACAGGCTTTGCGCGATGTCGAGCGTCTTATCAGCGCTCCAACCGAATCGCCGCGAGGCCAGCTGCTGGAAGCGCGAAAGCGTCATCAGGGCAGGGGGCTTCTGCGCCTTGCTTTCGTGCGTGACCGCGAGCGGTCCACTGGCTCCGGTGGCCGCTGCGAGGATGGCTTCGGCGTCGGCGCGAGCGAAGAGCCGCCCCGCATCTGCCGGGGCGTGCGTCAGCACGACGTTTGCCCCGAGTGCGGTCTGAGCGGTGATTTCCAGCTCGTAATAGGTGGCTTCGCGGAACGCGGCAATTTCAGCATCCCGGCGCACGACCAGGGCGAGCGTGGGGGATGCCACGCGGCCGACATGGCGCGCCCCTTTGCCGCCACCGGCACGGGCCAGCAGGGTGTAAGCACGGGTGAGGTTTCTGCCCAGAAACCAATCCGCACGGGAGCGTGCCTGGCTGGCCCAGTACAGCGGCTCGCTGCTCTCGCCTGGCCGCAGGCTGGCGATGGCCTTGGTCAGACTTGCGGTGTCGAGTGCGGAATACCACAGGCGGCGCACCGGTCCTCGATAGCTGGCGTGGTCCAGCAGCTCGCGCGCGATCGCTTCACCCTCGGCGCCGCAGTCGGTTGCGATGACGATTTCCGACGCTTTGGGGATGTTGGCCAACACCACGGCTAGCTCGCGCTCTTTACCCGGCACTGACTCAAAGGTCCACTTGACGGGGTTCATCGGCAAGGTGGGCCAATCCCACTTGTCCCAAGCCCCTGCCACAGGCGGTTGGCCGACCATCTCGCCCAGATGACCACGTGCCCAGACAACGCGGCCATCGTCGGTATCGATGTAACCCTGGCCGGGCTTGGGGTTACCCAGCAGTGGCGCAATGTTTTTGGCCTGGTCGCGCTTCTCGCAGATCCATAGACGCATGTCAGCGCTCCGGGTCGTTGGCGGCGGTGTTCGGATCGGCCGGCGTGCCGGTGGGCAGCAGCAGCCAGAATGTCGCCAGCGAGACAAAGCCGATGGCGACGGCGGCAGCGGGTATGGAGAGCCAGAAAAACACGATGGCGGCGAGCATGCCGACGATCACGATACTGGCGCGGGCTGGGCGTGACCACTGCGACATGGCGTAGAGCATTTCGCCGATGCGGTATCCCAGGCTTTTTTCGGGTGCGTTCATGCGCTAACTCCGGCGGTTGTCTGATGCGGTCACCCGAGGTGGACCGCACAGACTCAGTGCGTCACGGTGTGGTCATGCAGCTGGCTTGTTCTGCTCGGCAAGGTACTTGGTGAAGTCACGGTTGCCATCGAGCGCATGCTCGATCAGGGCAACGGCGGCATCGTTCCAGTCGGGCTTTGCGCCCACGGTGTGCGCGTAGAAGTCGCAGAAGGCTTCCACGCGCTTGATGAGCGCGGGATCGAACTGTAAGCGCTTGGTGACGCGTTCGGTTTTGACGGGGATCTTCGGCAGTGCCGATGGTTTGCGGGCCATGTAGTTGTTCCTATAGCGGGTAGCGATTGGCTACAGCGGTGGTGATAACGACGCTGATCGTGACGCCCAATTTTTTGGCGTATTTGCTGACGCCGTTGTGCAAGGGGACGGACAGGTGGAAGCGGAGGCGTTCGCGGTCTTGCTTGCGATAGATGCCGCCGGCCACCAGGGTGGTGGGTTGAAGCAGAAATTCTTCCATGAGGTGTTGCATAAACATTCGCCGGCTGAGTCCGGCTCGCTGTGCATCGCGGTCAATCGCTTTCATCTGCTTAGGGGCCACGTTCGCGACAACCTGTCGCCGAGCGGCTTTTGCAGGCATAGCTATTTGCTCCGTTGGGTGGTTGGTAAAGCCCTCGGAGTTTATCGATATTGCACACGTTGGTTCACGGTCACGGGCCATAGGGCGACAGCGCCAAGTCTTTGTTGACCATGACCGCCACCCGTTGACCAGGCCGAATTTCCAGCGTGGGTTGCACATTGATGCTGCGTTGAAGCAACTGCGCGCCGGCCTGGTTGATCTGTTGAGCCGCGCCCTGGGATGCAGCCTGACCGGCGTCACGTTGAAAAGCGGAAAAACTGTCACCTTCGGCCGTCGCCACAGCGGCGGCTACCGTGCTCGACAGCAACACGCTCGACAAGACTTTGCCCCAATGGTTGTTGACCTTATCGCTCACGCCGGCATAGCCGGACAGGTCAACACCTGGCATGCCCTCCAGATCCAGACTAGACCCGTTCGGAAAGCGCAGGCGCTGCCACACCAGCAACACGCGGTTCTGCCCGAAGGTCACGCGCGAGTCGTAAGCACCGATCAGCACCGAGCCTTGCGGGATGATGACGTAGCGGCCAGTTGGGGTGTCATAGACCGGCTGTGAGACCTGCGCGGTGATCTGGCCGGGTAGGTCGCTGTTGATCCCGGTCAGGAACAGGGCAGGGATGAGCGTGCCCGCGCTCACGACGGTCGGCGTGGCTGGCGGAGTCAGGCGCGATTGCAGCGTGCCGGTGTCGCGCTTTTCGTCCATGAAGTGGCGCTTGTCGTCTTGCCGGTTGGCATCGTCGCGAGCCGTCTTGTCTGGCCCACCAGCACCAGCGGCCGCGGCAGCGGCCTGCGCAAGCATCTGCTGCTGCACCGCCTCGGGTGAGTCCGCCGGCATCCCACCGAATGCCGGCGGTCCACCGAACTGGCTCGGATTGCCGGCCGCATCAGGTCTAGCACTTTGCTGGAAGCTGGTTTTCGCGTAGCGGGCATTGGCGGCCTGCTGCATGCGCTGTAGATCCTGCTGGGCGGCAAACTGCTGTGCCGCTGTCTGCGGCTGCGCACCGCCGCCGTAGGCCCGCGTGCTGGCCTGTTGCTGGGCCGCGTACTGCATTTGCCCCACTTCCCCCGGCATTGGTGCCCCGAGCTTCGGAACGCGCTCTGCGCGCTGCTGGGCGGCCGTTGCGTAGTCGCCTGGCAAGGCGTTGAACGCCTCAGGCTTGGTGGACATGTTGGCGGTGGCCGGCTGCTCCTTGGGCTTGTTCTGATTCGGCTTCTGCGTGAAGGCCTGGACGAAGGCGAATGCGATCAACACACCCGCGATGCCGGCAATGATGCCGACCTTCTTCTTGTCCAGGGTCTTGATCTTCGGCTTGGGCGTTGCCAAGGGAATCGGCGCGTCCTGCGGGGGCGTGTAGCCTTCGCTGGCCGACTCACCGGTCACCGGGTCGCGTTCGTCGTCAGCCGGGGTTCCGTTTGTGGTCTGCATGCGGCACCTCAGTGATTAGCGACGGCGGATCGTGATGGTTTGCTTCGCACCCACGCGCAGCTCGGCGCGATCAAACACGCGATCTACGATGTAGGTCGGGCCGGTGGTGCCGTTTGCCACGCCTTTGACGCGGTAGTTCACCAGCAACGGTTCGCCCTTCTCGATCAGGAACAGCGCCGGGGCATCGGTCGCATTGAGCGTGGCCGGCATGCGGATATAGGTTTGCGCGCCATCGTCAAAGACTTGCATTGGCTTCCAGGAGTAGCGGCCGCCCTTGATGTCGTAGTTGAAGTGCAATGCATCCGGGGCGACTGCCACAGGCTGGACGGCTTCGCGCTTGGCCGCCACGGCTTGCTGGGCCTTCCAGGTGTCCATCGGGTACTGCCACGACACGCTGGGCATGCTCCAATCGGCCACGCTGCGCGCGGTGACCAGGTAGGTGCGCCGATTGGTGGCAATGAACAGGTCGTTGGTCAGACCTGGCTCCACCGCCTTGAGCACCAGATGCACTTGCTCGCCGGCATCGGTGCCGCTGGTGACCTGGCTAATGAGCCACCGCACCGTATCGGAGCCGTTGACTTCGCCCGTCAGCTGTTCGCCTGGCTGGAAGTCGATAACGGTCTGACGGCCGGCGCCGACATAGATCGTATAGAGCGCACCAGGCCGATAGGTAAAGATCGTCTGTCCGCCCACATTGGCCGTGCTGGAGCTGGTCGGCACTTGCCGTGCCTGGCCGACGTACTCGGCCACCTGGGCGCGCTGCTTGCTGTCGAAGTCAGACCGCGCTTTGGCGACGCGCGGCGAGACATGCTCCGGCTGCAAGGGCGGCGGCACATAGGCGGGTGCGGGAGCGGGGGCGTTGTTGGCCAACGGGGTCGCATTGGCGGTCGCCGTGCTGTTGTCGTTGAGCGCGCTGGTGATCGCGGGCACCTGTGGCGTAGTTTGGGCATTGGCGATGCCGGCGGACAACAACAGCAACGGCAGAACGGTCGTCTTCATGGTTTGCATAGTGTTTGCACTCTTAAGCGAAAAAATTAGGGGGCGCTGCCGATGTCGCGCTGCCAATTGAAGTCCGTGATGAACAGGCCCAGCGGGTTCACTAGCTCGATCTTGGGATCGGGGGTGCTTTGCTTGATGGTGAACGTGGATGTCCACGTCGCCCGCTCCTTGACCTGGCCCTGGTCGGTGAAGCTGGTCTCCACCCACCGCACCTGGTAGCTGTCGGCCGACACGGGGACCACTGAGGTGACTTGGGTGGTGACGGTTTCTTGGCCGACCTTGCTCATGGTCGAACCCGGCACGCGGGCTTCGGCATTGAGCTTGTTCGCAGAGGCTGGGGTCATGAAGCTATAGGCCTCGTTCCAGGCCGACTTCACCACCACCGGATCAAGCGGCACGGTGCGTACCAGTTCCACCCAATGCTTGAGGAAGTAGCGGATTTCGGCCGGGCCGGGCGTGTAGTTTGGACTTGCGTAACCGACGACCTGCGGCGCGCCATCAGTGTTGATACGCGCGATGAGCGGCTTCGGCGGCGGCCGGTTGCTTAGGGCAACCAAGCCACCGGCCAGTAGTACCGACAAGGCGTAACCGCCAACGGCTGCCCAGCGCCATGCGCGCTTGTCGCTCTCCGATTTTTCGAGTTTGTCTGTCCAGCCTTTGCGCGCTGAATCGTGGTGCGGCGACATCGGCGGCGAGCTAGGACGCTGGCCGACGGGCGTTTGCAGTAGGTCTTTGGTGCTGCTCATGCGTGGTTAGCTCTCGTCGTTGGTGGGGGCAATCGTGGGGTTCCCACTACCGCCACCGCTGGTGGTCGTGGCCCCTTTGATCGCTGTCGTTGTTGCCTTGGCAACCGTCGCTGCGTCGCTGAATCGCTGCCTACCGGCTTCTAGCCGTTCCGGGGACGGGGTGGGTGTCGCAGGCGGTGGTGGTGCTGCCGGCGGCACACCGCCACCCATCGCAACACCCTGTGACCAGGCATCCTTCACCGCTGCGCCGGCATTGGTGACCGGTGCAGCGGCCATCCGGCCGACTTCGGACGCACCAGCGGCCGCGTAGCTGGCGCCCGCTGAGACACCGCGATCAATGTTTGCAGCCGCGGCCGAGCCGAACTTGATTGCGGCCTGGCCCAGCCGGGTGCTTGCAGCGCGTTGAACGCCGGCTGCAACGGCTTGGCCGGCTGGCGTCGTGCTTGCCGCCATCAGCCCACCAATGACGCTGCCGCGAACACTCGGATTGCTCAGTGCAGCCGCACCAGCTCCTGTGCTGTTTGCAGCAGCTGCACTGCCGGCGCCGTGGATCTGCCCGGCAGCCGTGATGGTCTTGGCCGCACTGGCGGCGCCCATGCGGCCAAGCGCGGCAGCACCGACACCAGCACCGATGGCGGCTGCGCCGGCACCGATGGCCACCCCGGCCGCACTGCCGGCGGTCAACGATGGCGAACCAGAGAGCAACCCACCTGCCACGGCTGGGGCATGCACGGCAATGATTGCCATCACAATCGCAGAGCCGGCCAGCAGCCACGTAACCATCAACGGTGGGGCTGGGCTGAGCCCGAACGTATTGAGTACCGGGCCGTAGACGGCAATGATGAAGCTCAGAACCATCAGTTTGACGCCCTGTGCTACCACTGCACCGATGGCTTTCTCCGCGAGAAACGCGGTGTGGTTGCTGATCCCCCACGGCACCAGGATCAGGCCCAATACAGAGACAAGGGCAAACTCAACCTGTGTTAGCAAACAGGTCAGAGCCAAGACGAAAAACGCGGCCAATACAAACAGCTCCGCAATCGTGTATTGGAAGACAACTGCCATCACGGCAATCTTCTGATACCACGACCCCTCTTGGATGCGAGCAATTTCGTCCTGGATAGGCTTGATGACAACCATTGCCTGATCCAGGATGCGGCTAGGGTCATTGACTAATGGGACGCCTGTTCCACCGCCAGCTAGTGAGCCGATCTGGGAGAGGCCTTCGGCAGTGCCTCTGGTCAACGTTGGCCACGATGCCACCAGAAAGGCAAAGAAGCCGATGCGCAGTAGCTTGCGTAGGAATGGTGCGGTGAAGTCCTCACCGCGCAGCGCCCAAAAGAGTGCGGCTAGCGCAATCTCAATTGCAGCCAAGGTGCCGATAATTGCCTGAGCGCGGGGCGTGATGATCCCAAACCCGTTGGCAAACACGTTCTGGAAAGCTCGCAATAGCTCTGTGAGGAAGCCAGTCGTAGTCGGGTCCATCGGTATCCGTCCTATTGCTTGGTGACAGGGGCCGTTTTGGGCTGTGCATCAGGCCACCAATCTGAAACCGGTTTTGCCGGCTCCACAGTGGACGGTGCAAACGCATCTGGACGCTGGGGCTTGCGGGCGGTTGTTTGTTGGCCTGGTGCAGGGCATGCACGTTGTGCTGCATCTCCATTGGCACGCGCCACGTTCAACCTGGTCTTCAAATTGTCGGCCGCGCTCTTTCCGTAGGCGCTGTCGATCAACGCACTGCACTCGGCATCAAACAGTAGTGCGCATCCACATTTGGCCGGCACGGTCTTAGGAAGTACGGCGGGAGCTTCACAGGTGTAAGACACTTCACAAGGATTTCCCGCCGCTACTGCCTGCTCTGCATGTTTTGCCTTCTCGACATCGGGTTGCGCTGTGCAGCCTGCAAGGCTGACACCCGCAAGCACGATGGTGCGGAGGAGCCGGCCGTTCACCACCACTCTCCAATGCTCTTGGCAGCTGGCTCAGTTGATTTCTGGAAGGCCTTGTCGCTGCCGTAGGCGTTCTCCATGTTCCGCTGCGTCAGGCGATCGCCTGCCATCTGACGGGCCTGTTCCTCAAGCACGGCTTGGTTCATTGCCGCCGTTTGTGCGTTGAGCTTCATCATTTCCTGGCCGACCAGCATGTTGATTTGGTTACCGGCTTGCGTGGCAGCGAGGGCACCTGTTGCCGATTGCGAGGCCTGTCCCATCGTCTCAAACTGCCGGTTGGTGCTGTCCAACGTATCTAGGACGGCCGCACCGCTATACAAGGCGTCTTCCACGTTGTTGCGCCCTTGGTTGCGCCACTGATCGACCATCGCGGACAGCTGTTGAAACGTCGCATCGTTGGTCACTTCGGGATAGCGCTGGGCGAACATGTCGCGCGTGTTCTGCAAGTTCGCCATGCTCCCACGCAGCTGGTTGATGCTCTGCCTATAGGAGTTGTAGACCTGCTGATACTGGCCGAAAACGTTGCTCGGCAGCGAGGTCAAATTGCGGGCCTCATTGGCGACCTGTTGGATTTGCAAGTTCAATTGATCCATCTGGGTTTTGTACTGCTGCACCTGCTTGGCGTAGGCCGAGATTTCTTGGCTTTGCTGCAACAGCTGAGTCACCAGGTTGCTGCAATTGGCGCACACCAGCGCTTGCGCCGGGGGAGCGTAGACGACGGAACCGCCGACAACTGAAATGCCGATGGCGACGGTAAGGGCTGCGGTGACGCGACGAATGGTCATGGCGTTCTCCTTGCGGGGTTAAGCTTGGACAGGGGTGTTGCTGGGCGCTGCGGGGCTGCTATCAACGGAGCGCACGAAGTCGAGCGCCCATTGCAGGGGGGATTGCGTGCGTTGGCTTGCTGGCTTGGACGCCTGCGCCTGGTCGTGCTTGTTGACCAGGTGGGTCAGGTAGGCCTCGTTGAACTGCACGGTGGAGCTGGTGGTCTTGCGGATGGCGATTGCTTCGCGCTGCGCTTCTTTGCCGGTTGCGCCGCACACGGCCAGCGCCAGCGGCCCCAAGCCCAGCGAAAACAGCCGATTGCCCTGCGGGCTGGTCAGGTAGTAGTCGCGTTTTGGCGTGCTGCTGGCGAGGATGTCCAGCTGCTTATCGTTCAAACCGAACATCCGGTAGAACTTGGCCACCTCGTCGTTTCGGGCGCTGCTGTTGGGCAAGAAGATCTTGGTCATGCACGCCTCGATCAGCGTCGGCATGATCTTGGATTGCGCCACGTCGGCCAGACTCTGCGTGGCGAACCACACAGCGACGTTGGCCTTGCGCAGCACCTTGAGCCATTCGCGGATCTTTGCCGAAAACGCTGGGTGGTCGAGGAACAGCCATGCTTCATCGAGCACCAGGAGGCTCGGCCGCTTCGCGTCGAAGCGCTGCTCCAAGCGGTGAAACAGGTAGGTCAACACCGGCATGACCACCTGGGGGGTGTTCATCAATTCTTCCATTTCAAACGCGAGCCAGCTGCCCAGCGACACGTCGTCGTGCGTTGCATCCAGCAGATAGCCGTGCGCCCCGTCCACCGTGAACGGGTGCAAGGCCTCCTTGATGTCTGGATCTTGCACCAGCACGGTAAAGCCTGAAATGGTGCGTTGCTCGACCGGGCTGTCGTCTGCGCCCAGCTCGTTGAGCGCATCCCAGATGGCGCGCTTACGCTGCGGCGTCATATCGACGCCTTCGCCCACGATGATGTCAATCAGCCATTCTTGCGCCCATGCCCGCTCCTGGTCGTTGTCCACGTGGGCTAGCGGCTGAAACGCCGGGCTGCTGTCACCGCCTAGGTCGTAGAAGCGGCCACCCACGTGGTCGGTGGTAATACGGGAGCTGCCGCCCTTGTCGAAGATGTAGACCTGCGCGGCTTCATAGCGACGGAACTGTGTCTCGGCCAAGTTGAGTAGCACCGACTTGCCGGCACCGGTCGGGCCGATGACCATCGCGTGCCCTACGTCGCCCACATACGTACTGAAGCGGAACGGCGTCGTCTCCCCGGTGACCACGAACATGTGCGGCGGGGCGTGGTCCAGATTCTGGTTACCGGGGAATAGATCGTTCTGGCAATAGCGCGGCCCGGCCCACACGCTGGAACTTGGCATGGCGTGGGCAAGGTTGAGCGTGGACACCATCGGCCGGCGGATGTTGTGCTGGGCGTTGCCTGGCACCGCGCCGAGAAACGCATCGATCGCGTTGCCGTCGCGGGCTTCGTCAATGGTCACAAAGCCTAGGCCATTGATTTCGCGCTCGACCGCGCGCAGTTTGGCTTCTAACCTTCGCGGATCCGTATCAAGCACGATCAGCGATTGGGTGAAGTAACCATAGCCCACCGCCTCTGCTGCGATTTCCTGCATTGCAGCGTTGGCGTCTGCCGCGTTAGCGAGCGCTTCCGGGTTTTCCAGTGCTGACTCCGACTTGCTCAGTAGCTCCTTCAAGATGACCATGAAGGACTTGCGGCCGCTGAACCACTCGCGCTGGATCTTCTTCATTTCCTTGTCGGCCGTGGCCTTGTCCAAGGCCACCCAGCGCGTCACCCACCGGTAGGCCATGCCCATCCGGTTCAAGCGATCCAGAATGCCGGGGATGGTCTGCGTCGGGAACTGACGCACGGTGATGATGCCCAAGTGGTGTTTGCCCAGCTTCGGTTCTTTGCCCCCGATCAGCGGGGTGTCGGGCAGCACGCGGCAAAGCTCTTGGGATACGTCACCAGGTACAACCGGGTGACGTTTGGTGCTGATTGTGTCGTGCAGGTAGGTCAGCAACTCGGAGTCATCGAGCGCATGCACCTCTGGCAGGATGGCCGAGAAGGCTTCCAGGAGCCGAACGCGCTCCACCACGAACTTGTCGAGCCAATCGTTGATTGTCTGCCGGTCGCGGTTGGCCGCACTCTTGCGCTGCCCGTCCGGGTCCGTAAAGAACCAAGCGCGGGCTGTACTCTCCCGTGCCTTGGGCGGCAACCATCCGAGTGTGAAGTAATACGTGGTCTCGAAGTGCACGCCGGTCTCGGCGATGCTGCGGCGCTCTTCATCGATCAGATAGGACATCGGCTCGGGGAAGTGTTCGCCGCTGGGGTAGCTGGTGCTGGGGGCGCGTTGTGCGTCGATCTGGAAATACCAGCCGTCGCCAAGGCGGCGGAACAGGTTGTTCATCTGAGCCGACACGGCAATAAGTTCGTGCTTGGTCGCCGAGTCCAGGTCTGGCCCGCGATAGCGCAGCGTCGTGATCAACGACGCGTTGCGGTTCAGCACGACGCCGGGGGCGACCAGATACGCCCACGGCAGAACATCGCCAATGTCGGTGGGTTCGTTGCTGTATTTCGGAAGTCGCTGCATGGGTTGGCCTTCACTGGATGCCGCCGGTCAGTGATCCGCAAGCGCGGACCACTGACCGGTAGCCCGCTATGCGCGGTAGTGGTTTTTCAAGCGGAGCGCGCGTTTCAACGCCTCCGGCCATTGCGTGTCGTACTTGGTCAGTAGAACCAGGCCGATGTGGATGACGATGTAGAACGGCAAGCTCCACCACGATTGCAGGCCAAGCACGAGGGCTGCAGCCGTCGTGAACGCGACAACGGCCATGTCGCGCGGAATACCTACAAGAAGCCTGGGTGTGGACAGTGCGCGGTGTACCGGCACCTCATAGCCATCTGGGTTGGTTTGTTCGTCCACGATCAGAACACCGCGCCGCCGCCGAAGCCAAGGAAGCTGAGGAAGAACGTGCTTGCGGTGAAGGCAACCGACAAGCCGAGTAGGACCATCATCAGCTGTTTCATCCCGGAGCCTCCTTGCGAGTTCGCCATCCCGAGACCACAGACAACGATGGAGATCACCCCAATCGCCTTAGCGACGGGACCGGTGATGCTATTCAAAATCTTATCTAGCCAGTCTTCCCACGGCATGCCGGTGCCGCTTGCGTAGGCGGCAGCCGGCAACAAGAAAAACGCCAGCGTGAGCAGCTGGAGAGTGCGAGTGTTGCGGAGCTTCATCGTCATGTCCTGCGTTGGGGGAAAGTTCTTTTTTTTCACGTAGTGTGTATACATCTAGCACACCAAGCAGCGGCCCGGTCATTCGGCTGAAAGAAGCTTGTAGACGTACCCGTCTGGCGTCTGCTCGACGCCCTTGACGCGCAGCACTTCACGCACGCGCCGCACCGCCTTGCGGCCCTCATCGTCGTCTACCGTCTCGAAACCGATGCTCACGATGATCTGCACCGTGCGGGCGATCTTGCGCGGAACCGGCAGGAACCCGCCTTGCACAAGCAGGTCCTCGATGCGCTCCAACGCTTCGTTGGCGCTGTTGGCGTGGATGGTGCATAGCCCGCCGGGATGGCCGGTGTTCCAGGCATCGAGCATGTCCATGACTTCCGGGCCACGCACCTCGCCGACGATCAGGCGGTCTGGTGTCATACGCAGCGTATCGCGCAACAGGTGCGTCATGCTGCGGGTGATCTGGTCGCGATTCCGCACGGTGCGCAAGCGCACGACTTCATCAGCCTCCACGCGCAGTTCTAGCGTGTCTTCCAGTGTGATCACCCGCCCGGTGATGCGGCCCATTTCGTACAGGACGGCATTGGCAAAGGTGGTTTTCCCGGTGTGGCTGCCGCCGACGATCACGATGTTGTCGCGGTCATGAACCGCCTTGACGATGGCATCTCGTTGTCGCTGGGTGAGCTGCCCGTTGGTCACATAGTCGTCCAGCGTAAGCCGCAGATTGGACTTCTTGCGGATCACAAACGTCGGGCCATCGGGTGATTCCGGCGGCAGTACTGCATGGAAGCGATAGCCTGTTTCTGGCAGCTCGGCCGGAAAGCTCGGGTTGTCCTTGTCGGCAATCTCGCCGACGTGATCGGCCACGATCTTGATGACGCGCATGCGCGTCATCACATCCAGGGTGTGGTCGTGGCAAATCCGGCGACCTTCCTTGGCGTACCACAGCCGGCCATCGGGGTTGACGCGCACTTCCTCAACGGCCGGATCGTCCAGCAGCTCACCGATGGCACCGCCGAGTGCGGATTTCATCATGTCCAGCAGCCGGCTATGGCGTGTGGTGATGGAAAAGGATGCACTCATGTACGAGCTCCAAATTGTAGCTTTTACTATACCGAATTAAGCGAAACTGACCTACATCCACAGTTGTTCAAAATGTGACGGGCGCTACGGTACGAGAAGCTTCCACAGCGGGACACCCACGCACTTGGCCAGCATGGCCATGTTGTCGAGGTTGGGGGGCGACTTTCCAGTTTCGATGTTGCTGATCCAGGAACGCGTCAAGCCTGTTCTATCCCTAACGTCCCTTTGACTGAGCTTCGCTGCCTTCCGTGCTTGGCGGAAATTGCGTGCAAAAATTAGCCGTTCCGCTGGTACCGGCTTCGCGTATTGAGTGCTGTCGGTGGCACGCGGTCTGCCTGGCATCTTGTGCAGCACCTCTTTGGTGGATAGAACATGGGGTAATCCCCCCACTTCTAGCGGTCGCCAGAAGTGGAGCTAAGTGGCCATCGCCAACTTCATGGCAGGCGTGATG
>NZ_JAJGQM010000073.1 GCF_020784175.1 Xanthomonas campestris pv. asclepiadis | reverse complement strand
TCATGGAACCTCCTCGGGAAAGGGGACGAGAAAATTCCACTTCTGGCGTCAGCTAATGGGCGGGGGGATTACCATGATGATTTCGACTATATTTTTGCAGTTAAAGAGGCGCTTGCGAGGCAGGGGATTGAGTCAACGGTCCATAAAATTTCGACGCGAGATAGCAAGGGGCGCGCAACTGCATTTTCCAATAATCCAGTTCTTTATCCTAATAAAGTAGATTAGGTTATAGTTTTCGAAAATTGATTTTTCTGGCGCTAACCGTGACAGCTTTGCTGTCGCTGATACAAGGCGAAGCCCGTTTTACAACCGGCCCCCAATGGGGGGGCGGCCGGCGCAGGGGGGGATGACATGCGCTGGGCAGTGATTCCGGATTTTTGGGATAGTTCTCCCCCGATTGCGCTGCTCCTATCAACGCAACATTGTTTTGCCGCTCAGTGGTTCAAAGCACTGCGGCGCTTCGCGACTTGTCGGGGGCTTGCACCACCCCCGATCCCCGTGACAGCGATTAACGGCGATTAACGGGGTCAGGTTGACTTTTTCTAGAACGGGATCAGGTTCATTTCGGCGTACCTGCTCCGGTATAGAGCCTCATGATCCAACACTGCAACGATGACTAGGCCACCTCAGCTGACCCAAAGTACAAGTCCATTGGTGATCTTCCATCCGTCGCATCCATGTGTCAGAAGGTATAGCGTGCCCGTGCCACATAGCCCGTCGCAACGTTGTTCGGCATATACCAAGGCGTGGGAGCCTCCATCGACGAGGACTGGCACGCTCAGTTGTAAGTACCCGGCCGTTCCCGGGAACGCCTTGTAGAAAGCCGCCCAGTTGAAGTCGACAAGCAAGGCATCGACGGCGGCGGTTGACGCTCCTTGAACGTAGGTGCTGTCAGGTAGCCGTACCGTCACTTGGCTGGCATTCGCCGAAATCAGTGCTTTTCGCGCTTGCTTGGATACAAATGCATCGACAGCGGAACCTGAGAGCAGCTCTTGGTTCAAACTTGAAGCGCACGGCTGCTGCGCTCTGGTACCTGCACACGTCTGCGTGGATCGATCGAGCAGTACAACCGGTTTACGTTTTGTAGCCGCATGGGCGTCTTTGTGCTTAGGCGGAGACGGCAATCCGGGATATGGCTGATCTACGATCGCTGTCCATATAAGGATCATGTCCTGCGGCGATGGAGTTGTGGCCTGCTGCCGTGGCGCGGGCTGTTCAGACACTTCATCGAAATAAGAGGTCACTGATTTTGCAGACAGCGCTAACGCGGCGATTAGGGTTAGGAGCAAGCTGGTAAAAGCGATGCGATACCAATTCACGCGTAGTCAGCTTCTTTTGATTAGGTCAGGTTTGATATTACCAACAGTGTGGGCCGCCCCTGCAGTAGCGCTGCCGTATTACGGCAGCCTTGACCTCCCATACATCCCCCACCCGCCATCCTCGCCGCAGACTCAACTGGAGAACACACGATGATGAAGTGGATGGGCACCGCGCTGGCCGCGGCACTGCTGGTGAGCGGTTGCGCCAAGGTGGAGGGCGAGAAGTTCGTCGGCCACTGGGTCAACGTGCAGACGCAGGAAGAGACGATGGACATCGAGCGCAATGGCGAGACCTTCATGGTCCGCAGCACCACGCCGAAGTTCTTCACCCGCACCCCCAAGACCGAGAGCTACCCGGCGGTCTACAAGGACGGGGCGCTGCAGGTCACCAACGATGGCGAGACGGTGAACTTCGCCATCGACGAGACCAACGGCCACCTCAATACCGGCGGCGAGCAGTACCAGCGCGTGCCGGCCAAGTAAGGCCACCGCTGTTGCCAGCG
The DNA here is from genome assembly GCF_020784175.1 of Xanthomonas campestris pv. asclepiadis. GTDB lineage: Bacteria > Pseudomonadota > Gammaproteobacteria > Xanthomonadales > Xanthomonadaceae > Xanthomonas > Xanthomonas campestris_D. The sequence continues at coordinate 13,902 of NZ_JAJGQM010000073.1, read as the reverse complement.
CCCGCGTGCAGACCTTGCCGGTCGCACGCGGGCGTTTGCGTTTGTGGCCCAGCCGGCCACGCCGAAGGTCTGCCGGCGCACGCTGCGTCGCGCAGACGCCGGGCCGGACGCACCGCCTGTCGCCCGGCCCTGCGCTGCCGCTGCCATTCCACCCCGCGCAAGCCGTACAGTGCGCAGGCACGCCAGGGTCATGGCGCTGCCCGACCGATCAATCCAGCAACTACGAGGGTGTCATGAGCAAGGGGATGGACCAGAAGAAGAGCCAGAAGAAAGAGCCGACCAAGACGCTGAAGGAAAAGCGCGCGGCCAAGCAGGAAAAGAAGGGCAAGTAAGCCGCCCGGCCTGCCAGACGGCAGACGAGGTCAGGCGCAGGCCTGGCCTCGCGGTGTGACGCCGTGCCAACCTCAATGACCCCCCAGGCGTAATGGGTGCTCAGGGTTCTCACGGATGAAGCGATCGACCTCCGACAGCTTGGCTGGGAGAGCAACGCACGGGTGGCTGCGGTAACTGAAGAACCGAAAGCCAGCGCGATACAACCGCTCGACCTTGCGCCATTGCGCCTGGTTGCGGGCCGGGGGTGCCTTGAACGAACGCCCCATCACGCACAGCGCGTTACCGCAGCCAGGACAGGGGGCCACCTGCTCGCGCGGAGCGATCTTGAAACTTCTGCGGCAACCGAAGCAGGCGTGCGCTAGCCGATAGGCGGCGCCGGTGACGGGCGCCTTGGCCACACGCGGCTGACGAGCACCGACGGCATAACGCAATGCGGTGCGATGGGCTTTGTCGGTGGAACTCATTGACATGCCTCCGGGCCGACCACGGCTGGCTGACGCTGCACGACATACAAAGTACTGCCATCGTATGACGCGGTGCCGGCCCGATGCGTGGCGGGCAGGATCGCTGCGACCTCGGCAGGCAGAGCCAGTTGCCAATCCAGGTTGGGAAAGGTGGCCGGGAAGGTCGTGCCGTTCGGATTGGCAGAGTGCGCGTAAATGCCCGTATCCATCGTGTCCTCACTGAGGTGTGCCCACAGTTGCACCGCTGCCCCACGTTGCGCCAGACGTGCTTCCAGGTAGCACAGCACACGCACTGCAACCGCGTTGACCATCTGCCGATGCTCAACACAGGAGTGGCCGCGGCCATTCCAGTCCACATGCGTATGCCACAGGTCGAACCAGCTTTCCGGGTCCAACCGGTCAACCGCTGCACGCGCCTTGGCTTCTGCCCGCGCCCAATAGCGCTCCATCCGTTTGCGGCGACGTCGGTCCATCGGGAGCGGTCCTGTTTTGGAAGTTCACTCATGCATTCAACGGCCAGGCGTTGTTGCAAGCAACGCTGCATGCTGCCATGCCGTGCAGCAGCCCAGCCAGATCAGATGACGGTCTTGAATTGCCTGCTCAATGCGGCGTGCTGGAAGAGGCCCGGATCAAGCCGCCAGCCGCTTGATCCGCGATGGCAGATCGCCCAGCGCGCGGTGCGCCTGTTCCAGCTCGTAATCGGCTTGCAGGCCCAGCCAGAACCGCTCGGTCGTGCCCAGCGCTGCAGCCAGGCGCACCGCGGTGTCGGCGGTGATGCCGCGTTTGCCCAGCACGATCTCGTTGATGCGGCGCGGCGGCACGCCGGTGGCCCGCGCCAGTGCGTTCTGGCTGATGCCCATCGGCTCGAGGAACTCCTCAAGCAGCACTTCGCCGGGGTGGATGTTGGGTAGGACTGTCATGGACGGATGCCTCGTGCTCAGTGGTAATCGACAATTTCGATCTCGGCGACATCGCCCTCCATCCATCGGAAGCAGATGCGCCACTGGTCGTTGATCCGGATGCTGTACTGCCCGCGCCGCTCGCCCTTCAACGCTTCCAGCCGGTTGGCGGGCGGAATGCGCAGATCGTCGAGGTGCGCGGCAGCGTTGAGCATGCGCAACTTGCGGCGCGCGACCGACTGGATGTCGGCCGGCAACCGGCGGGAGCGCTCACCCAGCCAGATTTTTTCGGCTTCCTTGTCGACAAAACTCCTGATCATGCTGTAACCATAACGCGATCCGTTATATGACGCAAGCCGTCATGGCTGAGTGGTCAGATCTGGTACCGGGCTGTCGAGACTTTGCGCTGCCGTTTCCGTCCAAACGCCGCCTTGCGCAACCTGCGGTGATGCTCCGAAGCTTTGCAAACTGGTCAATCAGCGAACCAACTGAAACAAATGCGCTAGCGTGAGCTTGCATGGACTTCGGAGTTCGTCATGAGCAGCTTGAACAGCGATCTGAGCGAGCTGATGCGCAGCTACGGCCCTACCGACGCAGCCGAAGCCGATCTATGCGGAATCATCAGCCACATCTCAATATGCCAGAGCGAGGCGCAGGTTCGCCTATACATCGCTGACCTATCGAGGTTTGATCTCGATGCTGTTGGATGTAGCAGTCTTCAGAGACACCATATCGGCTGAGGTGCTTTTACTTTTTGATTCCGACTGCTCCCGATAACGCACAAACGGGTGTACCGCCACCGAGTACTTACGCCCGGGCATGATCTGGTAACTCAGCGACAGATCGATCGTCTTGACGATTGACTGCCCCGGCATCAGAACAAGCGATGGCGTGGAACCGCGGACGTTGCGTAGATAAATGCCGCGATAGTCGACAGGGCTGCCGTCCTCTTGCATGACCTTGAACAGATTGGTCTGCAATCTCCCGCTTTTATCTACGTCTGGAACATACGACGCAGTTAGCTCGATGGGCTGGTCACCTGTGTTGGACATCGTGACTAAGACTGAAGCTCCAGCTGCCGCTGTATGCGCTGTCTGTACGTTCTGGAGTTTGATATCCAGCCTCCCGGCCGCAGTAGCGGCGAAGCACGTAGCCAGCGCAACCGTCCCAAGAATCCATACTGCTTTCATCATCCCCTCCCTAGCGCGAACGCTTCCTTGTCATGCGTTCTTACATCATCTCCGGACTTGGGAGCTATCAAACAACGAGCCCTGGACGGAGAAAACCACCTTGATGATCGGACCTCAGGCAGACGGTGATGGCGACTCATCCCTGGAGCGATCTTCCAATCCAACGTGCATTCTTGCCGCCGGCGGCAGTTATTCGAAAATTTCGAATAACTGCCTCTGGATGCAACGCGTTATCGGCCAACACCCTGCTATCCAGGCATGCCCGGTGATGGTGATAGGCGAACGTACCGTTCTGCCGTAAGTGATCCTGCCATTGCGCCGGCTCGCGTCCATCAGAACAACGACCCCTGCACAGGCAACGCAGTGGATGGTTCTGTTGCTTGCTTGGCGGGTGCCGCCTGCTGCTGCGCACCCAACCGCCATGCCAGGCCCGAGATGCGTGCGGCGTGCCGGGCGAGCGCGGCGCGGATGACCGCTTCGCTGCCGGCCAGGTGCAGGGCGCGGCGGGCGCGGGTGATGCCGGTGTAGAGCAGTTCGCGGCTGAGCACGCGGGCGTCGCGGGTGGGCAGTTGCAGCCAGACGGTGTCGAATTCGCTGCCCTGGGCCTTGTGCACGGTCATGGCGAAGGCGCTTTCGTGCGCGGGCAGTGCGGCGGGGTGGAAGCCGCGCACCTGGCCGTCGCCGTCGCCTTCGAACCAGGCGACCAACGGACCTTGGGCGCGGCTGTCTGTGCCTGGGGCGTGGCGGTTGGCGGTGGCGGCGGACTGGCCTGGCGGTGAAGACGGGCCTTCGTCGCTGCGCCCCGAAAAGGGACTCGCATCGCTTCGCAGGCAGATGCCAACATCGCCATTGAATAGGCCGTGGCGGTAGCTGTTTTCGGTGATCAACAGCAGGCGGCCCTGGAACCAGGGCGAGGCGGCGCCGAGACGGCGGGCGCCGGAGCCGGTTTCGGCCAGCAATTGTTCGATACGGGCGTTGAGGCCGCGTGCGCCCTGCGGGCCGGCGCGCACGGCAGTGAGCAGGCGCAGGCGCGCGGCATCGCGCAGGGCTGCGGCCGGGTCGTGCGCGTCGGCCAGCGCGCGCCAGTGCGCGAGCAGTGCGTCGCGGCCCAGGGTGAGCGGGTCTTCGCCGTCTTCGTGGAAGTGCACGCCGGCCAGCTCGCCGCTGCGCAGCAGGGCCAGGGCGGTGTCGGCATCGCCGGCGCGCACGGCGTCGGCCAATGGGGCCAGTGCGAAGTCGTCCGCCTGCCGGTAGCCGCGCAGCAGGTGCACGCGGTGGCCGGCCAGGCCGCCGCTGTGGGTGTCGGCGGGCGTGGTGTCAGCGGGCGTGTTGCCGAGCAGCGCTTGCAGTGCCTGTGCATCCTGCGGCTGCAGGGCATCGCCGGGGCCGGCGGCCTGCAGGATGGCGGCGAGCACGTCGCCGGCTTCCACCGAGGGCAGCTGGTCGGCGTCACCGAGCAGGATCAGCTGGGTGCCGTCGGCCACGGCTTCGACCAGCTTGCACATCAGCGGCAGGTCGACCATGGAGGCTTCATCGACCACGATCAGGTCGAACGGCAGCGGGTTGTCCGCGTGATGGCGGAACTGCGGGGAATCCGGGATGACGCCGAGCAGGCGATGCAGGGTGCTGGCGCCGCTGGGCAGGGCCTCGGCCAGGGCCGGGTCGATGCCGTTGGCGATGGCGCGTGCAACTGCAAGGCGCAGGCTTTCGGCCATGCGCTCGGCGGCGCGGCCGGTGGGCGCGGCCAGGGCGATGCGCGGTGCCGGGGTGTTGGATGCTTGCGCCTGGGCGATGCGCAGCAGCAGCAGGCGGGCGATGGTGGTGGTCTTGCCGGTGCCGGGGCCGCCGGTGACCAGCAGCAGGGTGCGGCGCAGCGCCAAGGCGGCGGCCAGGGCCTGGCGGTCTTGGGGGTGGGATGGGGCGTTTGAGTGCGCGCCGTCTTGGTGGTGGGATGGGGCGGGCGGGGCCGTGCCCTCTTGGTGGACAGATGGCTCGGGCAGGCCCGTACCCTCACCCGCCCTTCGGGCACCCTCTCCCGGGGGGAGAGGGGTTGGGTCCACGGGGTGAGTGGCTGGGGTCGGGTTCGGGAATAGCTGTGCGAATAGCGGGGCCAGCGTGGCGGCGTCGAAGGGCGGCGGCGACTGGGCGGCGATGCGTTGCAGGCCCAGCGCCAGGCGGCGTTCGTACTCGCGGTAACGGCGCAGGTAGAGCAGGCCGTGTTCGAGGACCAGTGGGCAGTCCGCGGCGGCGGGGTCTTGCGGATTCGGTTGGTCGACCCAGCGCGAGGCGGCCAGGGTGCGTTGCCAGTCGGCGGGGTCCGGCAGTGCGGGCGCTGGGCCCTCGCGCGCGTCCAGCAGCATGGCGGCGCGGGCGGGGTCCAGCCCTGCGTGGCCGCTGGTGACGGCCAGCGAGGCGAGCGCGGCGCCGGCCAGGACCTGGGGGTCGGTGTCCGGGGCCAGGCGTTGCAGGCTTTGCGCGAGCGCCAGATCCAGCGGGCGTAGCGCGTCGGCCTTGATCAGGGCGCTGAAGAGGTTTGGCTGGTTCATGGGGTGGACGCCTGCTGGGCGGAGGCGCCTCGGGCGAGTTGTCGATCGGCACATTTCTGACCCTGCACGACACCCTCACCCCAACCTCCGCTCCGCATCCCGGCCCGCGCGGCGTGGCGCAGGCATTGCCCGGCACGCGCGCCATGGCGCGCAAGCGATGTGTGCTCGCCCCGAGGGGAGCGCGGCTTGCGCACAGCGCTGATCGGGAGTGCGGTCTGTTGGGTCATGGCTTGGATGCTTCGGCGGCGGACGTACCCTCACCCCAACCCCCGCTCCGCGCCCCAGCCCGCGCCAGCGGCGCGGGCGCTCCAAGGCACGCGCGCCAGCGGCGCGCAACCAGTGCCTTATCGCCCCGGAGGGAGCGGGGCTTTGGGGCGTCAGCGGTAAGGGGCTGTGCGCTAGCGGGCATCGGGCGTGCCTGGGTTGCTGGATGTCGGCTCCGGGGCGCTGCCGGCGAACAGGGCGTCCAGGGCTTGGACCAGCGCCGGGTCGAAGCGCCAGGCGTGTATGCCGGGTGCAGGCGTGGCGCGGTTGACGGCGTCGAAGCCGGAGTCGGCGTCGAAACCCGAATCGGAGATGGAGCTGGTGCCATTGACGGGGTCGGAATCGGAGGCGGCACTGGCGCCGTTGACGGAGTCGGAACCAGAGTTGGAGTTGGAGTCAGAACCGGAACCGGGTATGGAGCTGGAGTCGGCTGCGGGGTTGCGGGTGGCGTCCAGGCCGCGGCAGAACAGGTAACGCACGCCGCCGAAGTCGCGGGCGTAGTCGTAAGCCTCGCCCAGGCGGAAACGCAGCCAGCGGTGCAGCGCGACGGTGTAGATCAGTGCCTGCAACTCGTACTCGCTGTGGGCCATGGCGCGGGCCAGGGCGTCGGCGTCGTAGCTGGGCAGGCGGTTGGACTTGTAGTCGAGCACGTACCAGCGGCCGTCCACGGTGTAGGTGAGGTCGATCAGGCCGGTCATCAGGCCTTCCAGCCGCTGGCGCGCGCCGAAGGCCTGGCGCTCGCCGACCACGCCAAACCGGTGCAGCAGTGCCAGCAGTGCCTCGACGCGGGTGGGCCGCATGGCGAAGTGGAATTCCATCTCGTTGCGGCGCTGCGGCGCGGGCACGGCGGCCAGGGGGGTGCCTTCGGGCAACATCACGGTGAGGGTGTGGCCGATCAGGGCGGTGAGCATGGCCAGGCCGTCGTCCCATTCCTTCTCGACGTAGCCGCCGCGTTGCAGCGCCTCGAGGATGGCGGCGGCCTGCCCTTCGGGTGCGGGTTGGCCGGGCTGCCACGCCTGCCAGGCGGCAAAGTCGCAGCGCTCGAACACGTCGTGCATCACCACGCCGAAGCGGTTGCCGGCAAAGCGCGGGTCGAAGGCGTCGACCTCGGTGGCCACCGCGATCGCCTCGCTGCCGGCCGGCTCGTCGCTGCCGCCGCTGCCGACCACCGTGGCGCTGGCCATCGGGTCGCTGGCGGCGCCGGCATCGGCATTGGCCAGCTGGGTAAAGCTGTAGACCCACCAGTCCGGGGCGATATGCCGCTGCGCGGTGCGCGCGGGCGGCACCTGCGCCTCGAGCGGTGGCGGCAGCCGCGGCAGGGTGGCCGGCGGCGTGGACGTGTCCACCACCACTGCGCCCTCGCCGGTCGCGCCCTGCAATGCGTCCAGCGCGCGCAGCATGCCGGACAGTGCGGTGCGCTCGTGCTGGTGGAACGGGCCGCTGGCGATCCACAGCGCGTGCTCGGCACGGGTCAGGCCGACGTAGAGCAGGCGTGCGTCTTCGGCGCGTTGTTCCTGCTTCCAGGCCGCTTCGGCGGCGCTCCAGCTTGGGTCTTCCTTGTCTGTCTTCCAATGCAGCTGGCGGCCGAGCTCCGGTGCATGCACCACGCAATGGCGGCCGGCGCCCTTGTCGCTGCGGCCGATGCCGATGTACGGCAGGAACACCAGCGGGTATTCCAGGCCCTTGCTCTTGTGCAGGGTGACGATCTGCACGCGGCGCGCGTCCGATTCCAGCCGCAACTGCTGGGCTTCGTCGTTGTCGTCGGCATTGGCGATGCGGCGCGACAGCCAGTCGACCAGGCCGTGCGGGCCGAGTGCGCGGGCGTCGGCTTCCTGCAAGAGCTCGGCCAGCTGCAGGTAGTTGGTGAGGCGGCGCTCGCCATCGACCAGGGCGAGCAGGCGTTGCCCGTGCGCGGCGCCCAGCTCGCCGACCAGGGCGAGCGGGCCGCCGCGCTGCCAGCGCTCGCGCCAGTCCAGCGCCTGCTGCTGCCAGCGGCGGTGACGCTCGCCGTCGTGCGCGAGTGCGGCGATGGCGGCGGCGTCCGCGCCGATCAGCACGGTGGCCAGGGCGGCGCGCAGGCGGCTGTCGTCACCCGGGTCGAGCAAGGCCTGCAGCAAGGCCAGCAGTTCCAGCGCTTCGTCGGTGGCGAACAGGCTCTGCTTGCCTGCGGCGACTGCCGGAATTCCCACCGCGCCCAGCGCCTGTTGCATGCGCGTGGCCTCGCCGTGGCTGCGCACCAGCACGGCGATATCGCCGGCCTGCACCGGACGCGCATTGATGGTGGCGGTGCCGTCGCGGCCACCGGCCAGCCAGCCGCGGATCGCCGCCACGCAGGCGGCGGTGGCCAGCTCGCGGGCGCGGCCGGCGCTCCAGGGTTTGGGCTTGCCTTTCGCAGGCGGCGGCGGTTCCGGCGCACGCCACAGCGTCAGCGCCGGGGCGGCGGCGCCATCGCGTTGCAGGTCGGCATCCGCCCGCTTGGTGCCGGGCTGCACCGGGTGGAAGGCGATGCCGTCGGTGAGGAAGGCGTCGGTGTAGCCGGCCTGTGCGTACAACGCGTCGATGGCCGCCAGCACGCCGGGGCGCGAGCGGAAGTTGTGGCTCAGCGGCGGAGCGAGTTCGGCAGTGACCGCGGCGGCCAGATAGGTGCGCACGTCGCCACCACGGAAGCCGTAGATAGCCTGCTTGGGGTCGCCGATCAGAAACAGCGCCGGTTCCAGGCCGGCCGCGCGCGCGAGCGGGCCTTCGCCGAACACGTTGGAGAAGATCGCCCACTGGCGGTCGTCGGTATCCTGGAATTCGTCCACCAGCGCGATGGCGTATTGCGCGCGCAGCCGCGTGACCAGGGCCTGCGCCTGCGCGCCTTCCAGCGCGTGCGCAACGCCATCGACCAGGTCGTCGTAGGTCTGCACGCGGCGCTGGCGCTTGAGCAGTGCCAGTCGCGCGATGGCGTCCTCGCGCAGTGCGTGCAGCAGGCGGATGCGACGACGGGTGCGCCATTGTTCGACACTGGCCAGCGCGGTGAGATAGCCGTCGATCTCGTGGCTCAGCGGCGAGGCCGACGTGCGCTCCACGAACTTCTTGTTGGTGCCGGCGGCCAGTTCCGCGGCGGTCAGCTTGATCAGCTTGGGGTGCGGGGCGGTGTTGACCGATGGCGCGGCGGCGAAGCTGTCGAACCAATGCCACAGCGATGCCAGCCACTCGGGTTTGTAGCTGACCTTGCTCAGGATGCCGCCGTCGATGGCGGCCATCAGGGCGTCGAAAAACGCGGTGCCATGCGCCTGGAATGCAGCGGCCAGTGCGGTACTAGCGTCCTGCACGGCCTGCAGCAGCGCAGCGGAATCGTCGGTGGTCGTGGCGGCCGCCGGCAGCAGCGTTGGATGGCGCACCAGCGCGCGCAGATCGCTGGCCAATGCCTCGGGGCCGCCCGACCACAGCGCGATCAGGTCTTCGGCCATCGCCGCATCGGCGGCGCGCTGGCGCCACAGGTCGGCGGCGACTTCGCCGAGCAGTTCGCGGTCGTTGGCGAGCAGTTCCGGTGCGGCAAAGGCCTGGCCGCTTTCCAGCGCATGCTCGCGCAGCACGCGCGCGCAGAAGCCATGGATGGTGAACACCGCGGCCAGGTCGATTTCTTCCACCGCCTGTTGCAGGCGGCGGCGCAGGGCGGCCGGTGTCTCGGTGCCGGTGGCCAGGTGGGTGGCAAGGATGGCGCGGGTGAGCAGGACATCAGGCGCGTCCTGTAGGAGCGGACCTGGCCGCGACGGGTTATCGGCGAGGTCGGTCGCGGCCGGGGCCGCTCCTACAGAGGCAGATGGAGCGCCGGGTGCCTGCGTTGGGGCTTGCTCGGTCGCGGTCGCGGCCTGGGCCGCTCCTACGAAAGGCGAAGGGGTCTCGGGGACCAGGGTTGCAGCCAGGACCAGGCGCTCGCGGATGCGGCGGCGCAGTTCCTGGGTGGCCGCCTCGGTGAAGGTGACGGCGAGGATCTGGCCGATGCGCAGGCCACGCTCCACCACCAGCCGGGTGAACAGCGTGGCCAGGGTGAAGGTCTTGCCGGTGCCGGCGCTGGCCTCGATCAGGCGCACGCCATGCAGCGGCAGGTGCAGGTACGGGTCGGTGACGGCGCTGGCGCTCATTCGGCCTCTTCCTGCGCGCCGTGCCAGTGGCGCCAGCTCTCGATCAGACGCTGCGGATCCAGCGTGGCGTCGGCGTTGCCGCGCTCGAGCAGGTCGTACACGCGATGGCTGGTGATGGCGAAATCGGCAAAGCGCTGCGCATCGGCGAACGGGTCGCGGCCGCGGTTGACCAGGCGCAGTTCCGGGCTGTGCGATTCGCTCCAGCCGAAGCTGGATTGCCACTGCCCGGCGGCGTCCTTGATGGCCCTATCCAGGTCGTCGCTGCGCGCGGCCTGGTGATACTTCCAGCTGCTATAGGGCGCGAACGCCAGCGGCGTCTGCAAGCCGTGCCGATACACCTGCAGCAGTGCGGCCAACGCGCCCTGCGCCTGCGTCTGCGACAGCGGTTCGGCATCGATGGGATGCGGGCCTAAACCGTCTTCGTCTTCGAAGAAGCGCACATACGGCGCGTGCTCGCCGGCGGCGCGCAGCAGCAGCCATTCCAGGCCGTGGCGGATCGCGCTGCGGCCGCTGAGTGCGCCGACCTGCACCCGCCCCACCCCGCTCGCATACCAGCCGGGCACGCGGCCGTGCACCTCGGTCTGGCCTATCTGCACCTGCAAGCGGCGCGACTGCGCCGGCGCCTCGCCGCGCCACTGCCGGAATGCCTCGGCATACGGGCGCAGTTGCGCCACCCGTTCATCGAGCTGGCGTCGCCCCAGCGGCCCGGACGGCAGCAACGCGCGCGCGCGCAGACGCTCGTAAAGCCGCTCGGTGTCGCCGGCCAACGCGGCGTCGAACACATGCTGCTGCAGGCCGTATTGCTCCAGCCCGCGCGTGGGCGCGAGCAGCGGCTCCAGGTCGCTGTCTTCGCTGGCCGGGTCGGGCAACCGCATGCCCAGACGATGGCGCAGGAACTGCCCGGCCGGGTCGGCGAACAGGCGGCGCAAGTCGTCGATCGAGACGCTGCCCGGCACTGCGCTGTCATCGGCCGGCAACGCGCCGGCCACCCAGGGCGCCAGCGGTTGGCGCTGACCGACCAGGCTGTCCACCGACGGTCGCCATTGGCGGCGATAACTGAAACGGCGCGGGTCGGCGCCGTGATCGCCCGGCGCACCGAAGGCGGCGGCGGCGAATGGCTGCAACGGGTGCTCCACCACCAGCGTGGCGATCGCCTTCGGGTCGGCGTGGTACTGCGCGGCGCTGCCCAGCAACTCACTGACCAGCACCGACGGTTCGCGCGCGCTGCCATCGCGCGCATCGGCGCCGAGATAGCTCAGGTAGAACACCTCCTGCGCGGAGGCGAACAACTGCAAAAACAGGAACCTGTCGTCCTCGCGGGTTGAACGATCGCCATGCCGGCGACGCTCGGTACCCAGCTCGGCGGTAAGGCGATTGAGCCCGGCGGCCGGGTCGCGGCGCGGGAAGTCGCCATCGTTCATGCCGAGCAGGCAGATCACGCGGAACGGCAGCAGGCGCATCGGCACCATGCGGCCGAAGCTGATGCCGCCGGTGAGCAGCGGCGCGCGCGTGTCCGATTCGCCCAGCACCGCAGCGAAGTGCGCGCGCACCACCTCGGCCGGCACCTTGCCGGTGTACTCGGCGCGCACCGCATCGCGGGCGAATTGATCGATCAGGCTGCGCAAGCGATCCAGCGCGCGCTGCGCACGTGGCGCGGTGGGCGCTTTTGGAATCAACGCCTCCAGCAGGTCGAGCAGACGCTCGCGCCATTCCACCGGCGTCATCGCTTTGGCCAACACGGACTGGTTGCGTTCGAGCACGCCCAGCAACCGCAACAGCGTGTCGAGTGCGGCCAGCGCGCTGCCTTCCAATTGCGGCCATGACGCCACGCCGTCGATCTCGTCGTCGGCGCCGCTGGCATGGCCGAGCAGCAGCCGGTCCAGTGCGAAGCGCCAGGTATAGGCATCGTCGCTCGGTGCCTGGTGCTGACGCCGATGCGCCGCATCCAGCCCCCAGCGCGCGCCGGCCGCGTGCAGCCAGCCGCGCAGGCGTTCCAGCCCGGCTTCGTCCAGGCCGGCGGCCTCGGCGATCGGCGCGCTGGCCAGCAGGTCGAGAATCTCGTGCAGCCCGAAGCGTGCGATCGGCAGGCCGAGCAAGGTGAGGAACACCTCGGCCAACGGCTCGCTGGCCAACGGGCTGGCATCGGCCAGCGCGTACGGCAGCGCGTCGTCGTTGCCGTGGCTGCCGAACACCGCGTCCAGATACGGCACGTACGGGTCGATGTCCGGCGACAGCACCGCGATCTCGCGTGGCTGCAAGGGCGGGTCGAAGCGCGCATCGTCGAGCAGGGCGCGCAGCTGGTCGTGCAGCACCTGCAGCTCGCGCAGCCGTGTGTGGCAGGCGTGCACCTGCAGGCTGGGGTCGTGCAGATTCACCGCCGGCAACACGGTAGGCACGCTGGGCGCGCGGCGATGGAACAGGTCGCTCTGCATGCGGCGCAGCAGGCTGTCGCCCAGGCCGCCGTCGGCCAGTGCGCGGCGGCCGGACTCCAGCGGGTCTGCGTAGGCGGCGATCTCGGCCAGCGGGTGCACCACCTCGTAGTCGCCGACCAATGCCATGAAGTCGCGCCCGGCCGCGCCCCAGGCCTGCAGCAGCGGGTTTTCCTGTACCTGCTCGGCAAACAGCTGCACCGCACCGTCTTCGCGACGGCGCTGCCACAGGGTCTGCAGATCGCCCCAGTAACCTTGCGTGGGCGTGGGCAGATAGAAATGCAGCGTGCCCACGCGCGCCTGCGTGGCCAGCACGCGCAGCACGTCGGGCGAAATATTCAGGATGGCAAAGGCGAACAGGCGCCTGGGCAAGCCCTGCGGCAGCGGACCATCCGGGCGCGCGTAGCGATCCAGGTACTGGCCGATGCGGCGCGCACGGTATTGCCGCCCGGCGGCGATGCTGCGCCACAGGCGCGCCTGCGGATCATCGGGGTCAGCGCCGCCTTCCCAGCGCAGCAACCAGTCGCGTCGCCAGGCCTGGTACTTCTCGAACACGTTGCCCAATTCGCCGGCCAATGCCCACGGCTTGAGCGCATCGCCATCGGACAGATAGCCGGCCAATGGCGCCAGCGCCGCATCGCTACCCAGGTCGGCCTGCAATGCGGCGTACAGCCGCCACTGCGTGGTGGCCATGTCCAGATCGTCGTCCGCCGGGCCGAGATTGCACTCCAGCGCGCGCGCGACGAATTCGCCGGGGGTGAGGAATTCCAGGTTGGCCGCCACGCCGTGCTCGGCCGCCAGCGTGGATTGCAGCCAGCGCCGCATCGCCACCTGCGGGATCAGCACCACTTCCGGCTGCAGCAACGGCTGCTCCGGCACCGGCCGGCGCAGCTCCTGTGCGAGCAAGGCAGCCAGCGTATCCAGCGCATTTGAGGGATAGAGGCGGAAATCGGGCGCGGAAGTGGCGTGCATGCGTATGCGCATTGTGCCGGATGCGGCCGTACTGCGCTGTTGGCCCAGGGCGGCGCGCAGCGAGTGGCGCCGCTGTTCGGGCCGTACTGGAATGGCAGACGCGAGGCCGACCTTGGCGATCGACCGCCGACACGCTGCGGACCTACCGCACCCGAACGCAGCAGGCACGAGCGGATTGCGGATTGCCTTTGATGCAGTACTGCCTGCGATGCCGTGCGGCCGCGGCGCTCGGCGATATCGCTGCAAGCCGCCGTCGACCAACGCGCCTCCAAGCGCCGGCACCGCCATGCAATACCCCTGCGGCGGCATCACAAAAAGCGATGGGCCGGGGTCTTCGCCCGGCCCATCGTGTTGGCTTGGTGCATGACGCTGGAGACGATCAGTACTTCTTTTCCAGGTTGATCATCCAGGTCTGATCGTTGTTGCTGTCGCCATCGGTGATGCCGCGGTATTCCAGCCGCGTCGACAGGCCCTGCTCGGTCAGCAGCGCCGCACCGATGCCCACCATCAGGCGGTTGCGGTCGAACGCGCTCTGCCCCGCGCGATAGAACGGCCCGCCGTTCAGATCGGCGTAGCTTAGCGTGGCATCGCCGCGGCCCTGGGTAATCCCCCCACTTCTAGCGGTCGCCAGAAGTGGAGCTAAGTGGCCATCGCCAACTTCATGGCAGGCGTGAT
>NZ_JAJGQM010000072.1 GCF_020784175.1 Xanthomonas campestris pv. asclepiadis | reverse complement strand
CCCAAACTGCCAGAATCCGAACAGATAAGGCTCTGGCGCGGCATCCATGCCGCTCAAGGTCCCGCGACGGTAGGCGGACAAGGACCAGTCGGGATGGTCGGTGTGCATGGTTGCAAGCGGTGCATGACGTCCGTTCTTTGGATAGCTGCGGGCTGGGTCATCTTCCCAACGAAAGCCGAGCAACGGACAAGCTTTTAAAGTAACCGACCAACTCTCTGGTGCGGTGTCCTCGCCGGTTGCCGGACCCTTGGCGGCATGGATGCCGCCAAGGAGCCTCCATGGACGGATTCACGGCGTGTCCCGCAAGTGGTGAGGGCATCGCGCCCTCGACTCACCGAGCTTTTGACTTGCGTATGTGGACAGTCAGACGATTGAACAGCCGGACGACGCCAGGCGCTGCGACAGGTTGCGTCAGCCGGCGATGACTAGGCGTGCACCGAGGCGCATGCCGGCTTCGGCTTCGCGCAGCCACTGCGCCATGTCGCGCGGCGAGAGCGGACGCGAATAGAAGTAGCCCTGGATTTCGTCGCAGCCCTGCTGGCGCAGCAGTGCGTCTTCCTGCACCGTTTCCACCCCTTCGGCCACCACCTGCATGCCGAGCGCATGGCCCAGATGCACGATGGCCTGGGTCACTTCGGCGGTATTGGCGTCATCGAGCATGCCTTGCACGAAGCTGCGGTCAATCTTCAGGCGCTGCACCGGGAAGCGGTTGAGGTAATGCAGGTTGGAGAAGCCGGTACCGAAGTCGTCCACCGCCAGCAGCACGCCATTTTGCTCGAACAGCTCGAAACAGCGGCGCAGCGCATCCGAATCGCGGATCAATGCCGATTCGGTCAATTCCAGTTCCAGACGCGAGGGCGACCAGCCGTTGTCGCGGCAGATTTCCAGCACGCGCTCGGCAAAGCCACGCTCGCGCAGCTGCACCGCCGACACATTGACCGCGATGCGGCTGAAATTGAGCCCGGCGCGATCCCAGACCACGGCCTGGCGGCAGGCCTCGCCGATCACCCATTCGCCCAGGCGCACGATCTCGCCGCACTCCTCGGCGATCGGAATGAACTCGACCGGGCTGCACTGGCCATGGCCGGGGCGATTCCAGCGCATCAGCGCTTCGATCGCGGGAGAGGATTCGCCCACCGTGTTGACCAGTGGCTGGTAGACCAGGGTGAACTCTTCGCGTTCCAGCGCGCCTTGCAGCGCGTGTTCCAGCTCCAGGCGGCGCTGTGCACGCATCAGCACGTCCTGGCTGTAGTAATGGAAGGTGTTGCGGCCCGATTCCTTGGCTGCATACATCGCCGCATCGGCGGCGCGCAACAGGCTGTCGAAATCCGACAGGCCTTCGCCCTGCAGCGCGATGCCGATACTGGCACCGAGCTTGAGGGTGACGTGGTCCTTGCGCAGCGGCTCGCCAAGCGCGCTGATCAACTTGCGCGCAACGTGGCCGGCGTCTTCCGGCTCGGAGAGATCGCGCAGCAGCACGATGAATTCGTCGTCGCTGAAGCGGCCGAACAGGTCGCTGTTGCGCAGATGCTGATGCAGGCGTGCAGACGCAAGCTTGAGCAGGTTATCGCCGGTGGCATGCCCAAACGAATCGTTGATGCTCTTGAAGCCATTCAGATCGATCAGCAGCATCGCCAGCACCTGGCCGCGCTCATGCGCTTCGCGAATCGCGTTCTCCGCCTGCTCGCGCAGCAGGAAGCGGTTGGGCAGACCGGTCAGGCGATCGTAGTGGGCCAGCAGCTCAATACGCTCGTTGGCTTCGCGTTCGCGGGTGACGTCGCGGAACAAGGCGACGAAACGCGGCGGCAGGCCTTCGCGACGGTCCAGCTCGATCAGCACCTGTACCCAGATCCGCTGACCGGAGTTGCGGTAGAAACACAGTTCCAGCTGTTCGGGCAGGCCGCCGTCGGAGATACGCAGCAGCGCCGCCTCGAAAGCGTCGCGCGAGTCCTGCGTGTACAGCGACAGCGCCTGCTCCAGGGTGATGTTTTCCTTGCGCAGGCCGTGGATGCGGTAGCACTCCTCGGTCCATTGCATGCGCCGGGTGTCGACCTCGATCTCGCAGCCGCCGATCTTGCCCAGCGCTGACACGCGGTTGAGCAACTCGGTGCGCCAGCGGATCAATGCATCGGTCTGGCGCTGCTCGGTGACGTTCTGCAGCTGGCCGAGCAGGCGCACCATGCTGCCGTCGCCATCGAAGACCGGCTGGGCCCATACCCGCAGATGATGCGGATTGATGCCGGCAAGCCCGTTGATTTCCAGCTCGAAGTGCACCGGCATGCCTTCGTGCTTGATCTTGCGCCAGGCACTGCGCAGCTGCGCAATCGAGGGCCGGCCCAGCAGACGCAGGATGTCGCGAACGCTCTGCAGACGCACCTGGGTCATGCCGAGCTGCTGCAGGAAATCGGTGGACACCCACAGCTGATCTTTCTGGGTGTCCCAGCTCCAGCTGCCCATGCTGGCGATGCGCTGGGCGTCTTCCAGCTGTGCCTGCTGCTCACGCAGCTGCTGCTCGAGCAATTTGTGGTGATGCACATCAGTATGCGTGCCGACCATGCGCAGCGGGCGGCCGTCGGCGGTACGCGAAACAACGCGGCCGCGATCGAGAATCCAGCGCCACTGGCCGTCGCTCTGACGCAAGCGGAACTCGGCTACATAGGTATCGGTGCGCCCTTCCAGGTGCGCCTGTACGGCGGCACTGACCAGCGCGTGGTCGTCGGGATGAATCAACCCGGACAAGGCGGTGAGATTGTTCGGCAGTGGCTGCTCGGAGTAACCGAGCATGCGGGTCCAGCGCTCCGAGCGATACACCACGTCGGCGGGAATGTCCCAGTCCCACAAGCCGTGATCGGCGCTGTCCAGGCCCATTTCCCAGCGGCTGGTGCCATCGGCGCCCATCGGCTCGGGAATGCTCAGGGTAAAGGCCATCACCTGGCCGTGCTCGTCGCAGACCGCGCGCAGCCAGCCTTCCAGACGGCCGCCGCCGGTACCCGGCAGCACGCAGGCCGCCATGCCACCGCTCTCGGCGAGCTGGGCACGGCTGCTTTCGAGAACTTCGGCATAGGCACCCAGGGTTGCCGGCAATCCAAGCGACTGCGCAACGCGGTTGGCCGCCAGAGGCTGACCATGCGCATCCAACAGCACCACCGCCGAGGTCAGCGGGTGCTGCAGCATGCTTGCAATGACGCCTGAGTCCACTCTGGAACACTCCGAAGAATCGACCCCTGCCTTCGGAGTCGCAATGGATAACGGCCGTTTCGTGGATTAGTTGAGGCGTGTGTTTCGGGCGCGACCGAACCGGGCCGAGTTACGGCTAAGATGGTTGCATCGCCAGCACCAAAGGTCGTCCGCGGACCCATGTCCCATCCTGTCGCCGCGCCCGCGTTTTCGTCCGCTCCCGTGTCCCGTCTTCGCCTGGCCAAGCGCCTGCAACATGGTCTGTGGACCCTGACCGGGCTTTATTTACTGGTCGGCGTGATCTGGCTGCTGCTGGGCAACCGGCTACTGCACCTGGCCGGCGCCGCCATGCCGGAGCGCTGGTCGGACGCGAGCTTCCTGCTGGTGTCGAGCGTCATGATCCATCTGGTGCTGCGCCGTTTCGTGGCGCTGATCGTGGAAGAGCAGGCGCAACTGGCGCAATCGGAAGCAGTGCTGCAGGCCAAGTTCCTGGCCTTGCCCAGCCCGGCGCTGATCTACGACCTGGCCACGCTGCGTATCCTGGATGCCAATCCGGCCGCGCTGGAATTCTTCGGCTGGGAGCGTGACGAATTCCTGCAGCAGACGCTGCAGGCGATCTGGCCCAACGCCGACGGCGCGCGCCTGGAAGAAATCATCACCCAGATCCGCGCCAAGGGCGACGCCACCTGCACCCTGCACGAAGATCTGCTGACCCGCAGCGGCCCGCGCCATGTCGAGATCCGCAGCAACCAGTTGCATCTGGCCAGCGGCCCTGCCCGCCTGGTGGTCACGGTGGACCGTAGCGAAGAACGCCAGGCGCAGCATCTGCGCGACGAGGCGCTGCAGCGGCTGGAAGAAGCGCAGGGCATCGCGCGGCTGGGCTCATGGCAACTGGATCGCGCAACCGGATTGGGCCGCTACTCGCCAGCGGTGTATCGCCTGCTCGGCCGCAGCGTGCCGATGCATCGGCGCGAACACCGGCTGGAAGAACTGTTGACCGCCTCGGACACGGCCACCCAGACGCGTATCGAACGCATGATCGAGGACATGTGTACCGGCGGCGAAGTGCAGATCGATGTGCTGCTGCCGCTGACCGGCGGCGATTCGCAGCCGCGCACCGTGCATCTGCGCGCCGAAAGCGTGACCAACCCGAACGGCGCCCGGCATATCCATGGCACGCTGCAGGACGTCAGCGAGCGCGAGCAATCGCGCCGGTTGCTGCGCGAGCGCGAGGAACAGTTCCGCGAGCTGGTCAGGGTGCTGCCGGATGGCGTGCTGATCCTGGCCGACGAGCACGTGATGTATGCCAATGCCGCCGGGTCGGTGCAGTTCGGTTTCCAGGGCGAGACCATCCTGGGCGAACCGCTGCAGATCCTGGTGAGCGATAGCGATCTGCCGGTGGTGCGCGAGTACCTGCGCGCGGGTAGCGATCGCAACGAGCCGGTGTCCAGCGCACGGGCGATGCGCCGTCGCGACGGCAGTACCTTCTATGCCGGTCTGTCGGCCGGCGATATCCGCTATGGCGGACGCAGTTGCAAGTTGCTGGTGGTGCGCGACCTGAGCGAACCCGAACGCATGCGCGATGCGCTGGCCGAGAGCAATGCCGAGTTGCAGGCCATGGCCAAGCGCCTGTTCTCGCTGCAGGAGGACGAACGCCGCGCGATCTCGCGCGATCTGCACGACGACATCGGCCAGGCCATCACGGCGATGAAGCTGTCCGCACATGCCGCGCTGGACGAACCGGATGCGGATGCGCGCCGCGAAGATCTGCTGGAAGTGGTGTCGCTGGCCGACAGCACCGTGACCAAGCTGCGTAACCTGTCGATGCTGTTGCGTCCGCCGCAGCTGGATGCCCTGGGCCTGGAAGCGGCCTTGCGCTGGCAGGCCTCGATGTTGTTTCGCGCATCGCCGGTGCGGCTGGAGCTGGATATCCAGGCGCTGGACGTACGGCCGGGCAACGAGATCGAGCAAGCGTGTTTCCGGATCGCGCAGGAAAGCCTGACCAATGCCCTGCGGCACGCCTGCGCGGGCGAAGTGCGCATGAGTCTGCATTCGATCGACAGCGAGAGCTTTCGCCTGGAAGTCAGCGATGACGGCGATGGCTTCGAACCGGAAGGCCCGCGTGGGCTCGGGCTGATCGTGATGCGTGAGCGCGCGCAAACCGTCGGCGGTGCGCTCGCGATAGAATCAGCACCCGGAGCAGGCACGCGCGTGACGTTGCGCCTGCCCTATCACCCGGTCGGCGAGTCCGTCCACGACGATGGTGGACGTTAAGTCATGTGGAGCCCCGTAATCCCGCCCGGACTGGAAATCGTCAAGCCCACCCGCCTGGGCGCGGGCAATCCCGAACTACTGCATCTGGTGGACGCTGCCGCCTCCGGTGGCCCGCCGTTGATGGTGTTCCACATCGACATCGACCACTTCGCCTCGATCAACGAGAACATGAGCGCCGAAGTCGGCGATCAGGCGCTGACGCTAGTCGCGCGCCGGCTGCAGGATTTTCTCGGCGCGCGCGGCAAGTTGTGGCGCCACGGCAGCGATGAAATGGTGGTGGTGGCGGTGCGTCATGAAGACACCCCGCTGCCGGAGGATTTTGCCGAAGAGATCCGGCAGCAACTGGAACTGCCGTTGTCGGTGCTGCCGTACACCTTGTTCATGACCGGCAAGGTGGGCATCAGCCTGTGTCCGGAACACTCCGCCTCGCTGTCGATCCTGCTCGACTACGCAGAGGAAGCCAGCTACCAGGCCGCCCGCGAAGGTGGCAATACGGTGCGGCTGTACACCCGCAACTCGACCACCAATGCGCATAGCGAGAGCATCATTGCGCGACAGATCGTCGATGCGATCCCGCATGGCGAGCTGCGCCTGCGCTACCAGCCCCTGGTGAGCGCGCGCGACGGCCGCATCGTCGGCATGGAAGCGCTGCTGCGCTGGCAATCGCCGACATTGGGGATGCTGGTGCCGGAGCGCTTCATGCGCACCGCCGAGCGCCTGGGTGTGATCGTGCAGATCGGCGAATGGGTGCTGCAGAACGCGGTGCGTCAGGCGCGGTTATGGCGTGACCAGGGCTTTGACGATTTCAGCATCGCAGTCAACGTCTCCACGCTGCAGCTGTTGCGGCCGGGCTTCTTCAACGAAGTGATGGCGATGCTGCAGACGGCCGGCGTGCCGGCGCAATTCGTCACGCTGGAGATCAATGAAAGCGCGTTGACCAACAACGTCAACTTCGTCCACGAGACGATGGCCAACCTGCGCAACGAAGGCATCAGCCTGAGCCTGGACAATTTCGGTACCGGCGATTCCAGCCTGAGTGCGCTGGTGCGCTATCCGGTGGACCGGCTGAAGATCGACCGCAGCTTCATCAAGAGCGCGCCGGCCGGCAGCCGCGAGGCGGCGATCGCGCGCGCGATCATCGCAATGGGTCATCAGTTGGGCATGACGGTGATCGCCAATGGCGTGGAATCGCAGGCGCAACTGGGCTTTTTGCGCCGCAACGATTGCGACATCTTCCAGGGCTATCTGTTCGGCGAACCGATGTCGGCCGAGTCGGCCGGCATGGCGCTACGCCGCCGCTACCTGCGCCCGGAATCGTTCGCCGAAAGCCGTCCCGACCGCACGCTGCTGCTGCTGGATGACGAAGAAAACGTGCTGCGCTCGCTGGTGCGGCTGTTCCGCCGCGACGGTTACCGCATCCTGGCCGCCGGCAACGTGCGCGACGCCTTCGACCTGCTCGCCACCAACGATGTGCAGGTGATCCTGTCGGACCAGCGCATGAGCGACATGAGCGGCACCGAGTTCCTGGGCCGGGTCAAAATGCTCTACCCCGACACCGTGCGCCTGGTGCTGTCCGGCTACACGGACCTTGCCACCGTCACCGAAGCGATCAACCGCGGCGCGATCTACCGCTTCCTGACCAAGCCCTGGAACGACGACGAGCTGCGCGAGCACATTCGCCAGGCCTTCCGTACGCATGATGAGCTGCGTAACGGCAGGGAATAGGGAATCGGGAGTGGGGAATCGGTAAAGCGGTGCACTGGACCTGCATGTTCCCGAGATTTTCAATTTGCGCGCCAAGCGCAAATCACGAGCAAACCCCGCTCTACCGATTCCCGATTCCCCACTCCCGATTCCCAGCGCGCCAGCGCTACCGCGGCTGCCGCACCGGCAATACGATCCTGAAACTGGCGCCCTGCCCCGGGACGCTTTCGACATCGATGCGGCCGTGGTGCTTGTTGATGATGCCGTAGGAAATCGACAGGCCCAGGCCGGTCCCGCTGCCGACCGGCTTGGTGGTGAAGAACGGGTCGAAGATGCGTTGCAACAGGTCCGGGGCAATGCCGGCGCCGCTGTCCTGGAACTGGATCCAGACGTTTTCGGCCTCGTCGCGGCCGGTGGTGACGGTGATCGTGCCACGCTCGACGATCGCCTGGCCGGCGTTGAGCAGCATGTTCATGTAGACCTGGTTGAGCTCGGACGGCAGGCACTCCACCAATGGCAGCTCGGCGTAGTTGCGCTCCAGCGTGACCTTGTACTTGAGCTCGTTCCAGATGATGTTGATCGTGGATTCGAGGCCGGCGTGGAGGTCCACCATCTTCCACGACTCGGAACGATCCGAATACGAGAAGTCCTTGAGATCACGCACGATGCGGGTGACCCGCTCGATGCCTTCGCGCGACTCGGCCATCAACTGCGGCAGGTCGCGGCTGATGAAGTCGATGTCGGCACGGTTGCGGATCTCGTCGATCTCCGGAATCAGCGCCTTCGGATCCGGCGCCTGCAGTGCGCGCTCATAGGCTTCGATCAGCGTGAACAGGCTGCGCAGGTATTCCTGCAGGCTGCCAAGATTGGAGTGCACGTAACCGATCGGATTGTTGATTTCATGCGCCACGCCGGCGGCCAGCTGGCCGATGGAGGCCATCTTCTCCGACTGCAGCAGCTTGTCCTGCGCGCCGTTCAAACGCAGATAGGCCTGCCGCAATTCGGCATGGCGCTGCTGCAGCTCGCGCTCGTAGTCCTGCTGGCCTTCGATGTTGTGGAACAGCGCCAGAAAGTGCCCGATGCCCTGCTCTTCGTTGTAGTACAGATGCGCAATGACCACGCGATCGGCGACCGGCAGGCTGCCAGTCCAGCTGCCTTTGCTGCGTGCCTGATTGAGCGCATCCGACGGCAGCACCTGCGAGATCCGCTCGCCGAGATTGCGGTCGTCGGCAGGATCTTCCTTGCACAGGCTCTGGCGTGCGATGGCGTTGGCCAGGATCAGCTGCCCGTCTGCGCGGAACAGCAGCACGCCCTCGAGCATCTGGTCGCCAAACGCGCGCAGCATGGCCGAGGACGGTAATAAGGTTTGATTGAGAAAAAACTTGGCAGTCACGGGACTAGGCGGCGTAGAGGACGCTTCAATATACGCCGAACCGCCCAGGCCTCGTATTGCGCGGTGCCACGCTCCTGCACACCGAGCACCTCAACGCCGCACCGCTACGCAGCGAGTCCGGCCTGCGCGTGCGCTTGGGCACGCTGCGGTGCTTCAGGCCACTGCCAGCGAACGGCCACCGCGCAGCACGCTTGATTGGCCCTTGGCGTCGTAGGACGGCGCACTCTCGGTGCGGCCCAGATGACGCAACGCCCAGTTCACTTCGCGACGCCGGCGTGCCAGCAGCGCGCCGTTGGCGCGATTGGCTTCGGCCAGTTCGCGCAGCCGCACTTCTTCGCCTTGGGGCATTGCCGCTTCGAGCGCGCGCAGTGCCGACAGCTTTTCCTGCGTGTGCCACATCAACCCATCGATGTCGTTCTCGAGCAATGCCTGGCGTTCGCCGGCCAGCGCATCGCTGAGACGTTGCAGGAACTCGTTCACGTTCATCCTTTGGGTCGGGGATTAGCCCGCCAGTTGCTGGTTCAGATCCATCATGCGGCTGGCGATGGCATCCGGATTGATGGAATAGCTGCCGTTCTGCAACGCATCCTTCACTGCCTGGACGCGACCGGTGTCGATCGCCGAAGACTGCGACAGCGTGCGCTGCAAGTTCTGCAGGTTGGTCGCCTCACCGGTCAGCTTGACGCTGTCGGTCGGCGGCAATGCGGCGATCGGGGACGCGCGATCTTCACCGGCCGACGCGATCTTGCTGCTCGTGGCCGCGGTGCGAAGGGTGGCAGCGGTCGGTAGATTGCCTTCGATCTTCTGTGTCATGTCAGGAACTCCTCTACAGGTCGTAGGGGATAACGGCATGCCAAAAAAAAACTTTATAGCGAATTTCTATCTGGAGACCACAACAGTCCCGCTCGCTTCGACAATCCCCTGCACCACCCGGCGCGACGAGGAATTTTCCACCGAAACCCGCTCGTTCTCACCGGCATCGGACAGCGCGCGACCGCTCATGCGCACCTCCAGACCGCCGTTGCGCGACACCAGCGGGACCGTGTCGCCGCGCCGCACCAGCCGCTGGGTGACCAGATCGTTGGCCGACAGCAGCGAGCCGGCCGGCAGGATGCGCCGGGCGCTCTTGCCCACCGCAGCCACCGGATCGGCCAGTACCGCACCGACGATGCGCGCGGCGTCACGCTTCTCGATACTGATATCGGCCAGCGAAATGACTTCTCCAGCGCTGATGCCGCGGCGCAGCACCAACACGTCCTGATTGCGGCGCACCTTCAGCGGCACGAACAGGCGCCAGCCAGCCGGCTGCGGGCAGGCCACTTCCACCGTATTGGTGCCGGTTGGCTGCGCCTGCAGCGTGATCGGGCAGGCCGGCATGCGCAAGCCCGGATCGAGCGTGGCCTCGGCCTCGGCGTCCGGGCCGACGGTGGCCAGCGCCGCGGCGCGGATGGAATCGACAGACTGATAGCTCTGGGCCCAGGCCGGAGCGGCAGCCAACAAGATGACAAGCAGGAGCAGGCGCATGGGACCGGATCCGGAGGAAGACGGAATAGACAGTGCAAGAGGCGTGCCTGTTTTTGCCGGGATTGGGGAGTCGGGATTGGGGATTGGTAAGAGCGGCCTGGCGGGTGATTCATTTTTCCGGTGCCATGGACCCTTTGAACCAGCGCATCTATCTGAACAACTGTCTCTGAAACCTTCAGGGCCGCAGAAGCAGCAACGGCCTGACCAACGCGCTCATTCACGCCTTTGAGCCAATCCCTAATCCCAAATCCCCCAATCCCCGCGCTTCTGCGAATCCCCACTCCCCAATCCCGAATCCCGACAGCGCCCCCCCGACCAACCATAAAGCCCTCAAGTTTCCAGCTGGCGCTGTCGATATCTGCCCCATGACCCACGATCTGCTCAACCGCATCGACCAGCGCACGCGTCTGGCTGGCCACAATCGACTGGCACTGCTGCTGTTCCGGCTGGGCGGGCGCCAGCTTTTTGGCGTCAACGTCTTCAAGGTGCAGGAAGTGCTGCGCCGCCCGGAGCTGTTCCAGGTGCCCGGCCTGCCGACCGAGTTCGCCGGCGTGGCCGACGTGCGCGGGCGCTCGGTGCCGGTGCTGGACTTAGGCCTGGCAATCGGCCACCCGGAGCGCGATGCGCACTCGGAGAACGGCCCCGGCTATCTGGTGGTGGCCGAATTCAACCGCTCGGTCCAGGGCTTTCTGGTCAGCGGCGTGGAGCGCATCGTCAATATTGCGGTGGAAGATATCCATCCGCCGCCGGAACTCGGCGCCGAAGCCACTTATTTGACGGCGGTGACGCGGTTCCAGGGCGAGCTGATCCAGGTCATCGACGTGGAAAGCGTGCTCGCCGATATCGCCAAGGTCAGCAAGGACGTGCAGCTGGATCCCTCGCTGCAACTGGTGCATTACGACCGGCAGTTCCAGGTGCTGGTGGTGGATGACTCGCGCGTGGCGCGTCAGCAGATCCGCAGCGTGCTCGACCAGCTTGGCGTCTCGGCGACCTTGTTGTCCGACGGCCGCCAGGCGCTGGACCATCTCTTGCAGGTGGCTGCATCAGGCGAGAATCCGGCCGACCGCTATGCGATGGTCATCTCCGACATCGAGATGCCGGCCATGGACGGCTACACGCTGACGACGGAAATCCGGCGCACGCCGGGGCTGCAAGGCCTGTACGTGCTGTTGCACACCTCCTTGTCGGGCGTGTTCAACAACGCCATGGTCGAACAGGTCGGCGCCAATGCCTTCGTGGCCAAGTACAGCGCCCACGAGCTGGCCGACTACGTGCTGGCCCGCCTGAAAGTGGTCGCCGAAGCGGCCTGAGCAGGCCGATCGGCTGCCGGATCGGGGCCGACCACAGCGACAAAGCGCCGCGCCGGGCTTCCAAGAGCCCGGCAACATTGAAGTCGGTGCGGTGTGCGTCAACCCGCTTTTAAAGTGACATCCGCTGACGCCGGACGTGGCCGGACCGCGCCTCGGTTAGTGCCCAACCTTCCGGCCTGGCGTGCCTGATTGAAGCAGCGCCGCGACGGATACGATGTCCATCGCGTTCCCGGGACGGCCAAGCTGCCGTTCGTCGGCGACGCCGATCATTCTCCGCGTTCCGCGGCCCGTACCACCTCGATTGGCACAAACATTGCTTTCTCCCTGGTAACACTTCGCGGGAGAGCACCGTGTCCAATTCCATCTCGTCCTTTCTAGGCATCCACGGCGATGCTCTGCCGCTGCGCGAGCAGCGCATGAAGCTCATTGCCAGCAATCTGAGCAATGTGGACACCCCTGGCTACAAGGCCAAGGATCTGAATTTCGAGGCGGCGCTCAAATCGGCCGAAGGCGTACGCGACGGCACCCTGCTGCAGACCACCGACGCCAAGCATTACGAGATCGGCAGCAGCGCCGGACTCAACCCGTTCCAGATCACCCGCGAATCCGACCAGCCCAGCCTGGACGGCAATACCGTCGATCCCGATGCCGAACGTGCTGCCTACGGCCGCGCCGCGCTGGAATACCGCGCCTCGCTGAGCTTCCTCGAATCCAAGGTGCGCTCGATGCTCACCGCGATCACCGGCCAATAAGTCATGAGCAATCTTCCCATCTTCGATGTGGCCGGCTCGGCGCTGCATGCGCAGTCGGTCCGCCTGAGCACCATCGCCTCCAACCTGGCCAATGCGGATTCGGTCGCCGGCTCGGCCGAGGCGACCTACAAGCCGATCGAGCCAATCTTCCAGGCCCAGCAAAGTCGCCAGGACCCCAGCCTGACCTCGGTGAACGTCAAGGAGATCACCACCACCAACGCGCCGCCGATCCGTCGCTACGAGCCCGGCCATCCGCTGGCCGATGCCGATGGCTATGTGTTCTCGCCCGACGTGGACCCGGTCTCGCAGATGGTCAACATGATCTCGGCCTCGCGCAACTACCAGGCCGGCGTGGAAATGCTCAACACCGCCAAGGAACTGGCGCTCGCCACCCTGACCATGGGTCGCTGACCCTCCTAGCTGACCCTTCCCTTACGGACACTTTCACATGAGCACGATCGGTAGTGATCTCTACACCAGCCTCGGGCTGACCTCCAGCAGCGCCACAGCGACCAAGAAGAAGGAGGAGTCGCTCGGCCAGGCCGACTTCCTCAAGTTGATGACCGAGCAGCTGCAGCACCAGGACCCGCTCAAACCGATGGAAAACAGCGCGTTTCTGGGCCAGTTGGCGCAGTTCTCCACCGTGCAGGGCATTGGCGACCTCAATACAAAGGTCAGCAGCTTCTCCGCGGCACAGAGCAGCGACCAGGTGCTGAAGGGCGCCTCGCTGGTCGGGCACAACGTGCTGGTGCCCTCCGCGCAGGTCGCCATCGATGCCACCAACTCGGCCAAGGGCGTGGTCGCCGCGACCTCGGCCGGCACCGTCAATTTCGAAATCACCGATGCCAACGGCGCGTTCGTCAAACAGCTCAGCGTGCCGGCCAGCGCCGCCGGCGAGGTGTCGTTTGCCTGGGACGGCACCGATGCCAACGGCAACCGCATGGCCGCCGGCAAGTACGGCGTGACCGCCACCCAGACCGACACCGCCGGTGCCAAAAGCAAGTTGCCCACCTATGTGGACGCTCCGGTGGACAGCGTCACGATCGGCTCGGACGGCCTGTATCTCAACCTGACCGGGCTAGGCACTTCCCCGCTCGCCAACGTGCTCCGCGTCAGCTGAGCCGGCAACCGACACTCAAAGGACCTCTTCCATGGCTTTCAATACCTCGTTGTCCGGCATCAACGCAGCCAATGCCGATCTGAACGTCACCTCCAACAACATCGCCAACGTCAACACGACCGGTTTCAAGGAATCGCGCGCCGAGTTTGCCGACATGTTCCAGAGCACCAGCTACGGCCTGTCGCGCAATGCGGTGGGTTCGGGCGTGCGCGTCAGCAATGTGGCGCAGCAGTTTTCGCAGGGCAATATCGATCCGACCGGGCGCAGCCTGGATCTGGCGGTCTCCGGCGAAGGCTTCTTCACCGTGTCCTCCAACGGCGCCAAGATGTACACCCGCGCCGGCAACTTCCAGACCGATGCCAACGGCTATGTGGTCAATCCGCAGGGCGCGCGCCTGCAGGTCTTCGCCCCCAACCCCAGCGGTAACGGCTTCGACGTTGGCCGTCTGTCGGACCTGCAGCTGCTGACCACCGACAGCCCGCCCAAGTCGACCTCCACGGTCAACCTGGCCTTCACCCTGCCCGGCAACGCCACCGCGCCGACGGTGACCCCGTTCAGCCCGGCCGACGACAAGACCTACAGCCACTCCACCGGCGGCATCAACGTCTACGATTCGCTGGGCGTCAGCCATGTGCAGACCTCCTACTTCGTCAAGACCGCCAACCCCAACGAATGGCAGGTGCACAACTACGTGGACGGCGCCGCCGTCGGTGCGCCGACAACGCTGCAGTTCTCCGATACCGGCGCGCTGACCACCCCGGCCAACGGCATCATCACGATGGACCCGTTCACCCCGAGCACCGGTGCCGGCGTGCTGAGCATGCAGCTCAACGTCAGTGGCTCGACCCAGTACGGCGAAGCCTTCGCACTGCGCGACACCCGCCAGGACGGCTACGCCAGCGGCAAGCTCAACGAGATCAGCATCGACACCAGCGGTGTGGTGTTCGCGCGCTACTCCAACGGCGCAGACAAGCCGCTGGGCCAGGTCGCGCTGAGCAGCTTCGTCAATCCGCAGGGCCTGCAGTCGCAGGGCAACAACATGTGGGCCGAAAGCTACACCTCCGGCGCCGCCCGCACCGGCGCACCGGACACCTCGGACCTGGGCCAGATCGAATCCGGCTCGCTGGAATCCTCCACGGTGGACCTGACCGAGCAGCTGGTGAACATGATCGTGGCCCAGCGCAACTTCCAGGCCAACTCGCAGATGATCTCGACCCAGGATCAGGTCACCCAGACGATCATCAATATTCGTTAACGGCCGGGAATCGGGATTGGGGATTAGGGAATCGTAAGAGCTGGCATTGCGTGTATCGGATGCCGGCCTTGCCCCTTCTCTCCCAGCTTCCTGAAACTCCGCTTTTGCAATTCCCCATTCCCGATTCCCGATTCCCGATTCCCGGTGCCTCATGGACAAAGCTCTCTACGTTGCGATGACCGGCGCCCGCGCCTCCCTGCAGGCGCAGGGCACCGTGTCGCACAATCTCGCCAACGTCGATACGGTTGGGTTCAAGGCTGCGCTGGCCAATACCGAGGCGTTCAAGATCCACGGCAAGGGTTATCCGTCGCGGATCGATGCGCTGCATGTGGACCAGGGCTTCGACCGCAGCCAGGGCCACCAGAAGGTCACCGGCAACCCGCTGGACGTGTCGCTGCAGCAGGACCGCTGGCTGGCGGTGCAGTCGCCCGACGGCAGCGAGGCCTATACCCGCAACGGCGAGCTGGCGCTCACAGCCAATGGTCAGCTGGTCACCGCCAATGGCCATGCGGTGCTGGATGAAGGCGGCAATCCGATGACGATCCCGCCGCACCAGGCAATGGAGATCGGCAGCGACGGCAGCATCTCGATCATTCCGCAGGGCGAAGGCCCGCAGACCATGGCCATCGTCGGCAAGATGAAGGTGGTCGACGCCCCCGCCGACCGGTTGACGCGGCGCCCGGACGGGCTGATGCGCAATACCAGTACCGACCCGGCGCAGGCATTTGCGGTGGCCACCGGCAAGACCATCAACAGCGGCATGCTGGAGGGCAGCAACGTGGATGCCGCCGGCGCACTGGTGGAGATGATCCAGCTGCAGCGTCAGTTCGAAATGCAGGTCAAGATCATCAAGAATGGCGACGACAACGCGCAGTCGGCCAATTCGCTGCTGCGGGTCAGCGGTTAAGCGCCACTGGCGCCCATTACACCACCGCCGGTTGGCTTGCCGCGCTGCCGAGCACCTGGATGGCGGCCGCCCGGGGGACGTGGCTCGCGAGCGAAGTGGCATGTCATTGGACTCCTGCGGTCCCGCAGGTGGTTCGTACGCGGTTGACGCAGACTAGCGATGGTGTGACGGCAAGGTATGTGCGGTTGGCAACGCTGTTGAGCTGGGCATTCGTTGCAGAGCCCGCTGGTTTGTGACTTGAATGCAGGGCTCTTGCCCGCCCACCATCGCAGGACACGCCGCAAGTACGTCCTTGTAGCAACTGTGTTGTTGGAGGGGG
>NZ_JAJGQM010000071.1 GCF_020784175.1 Xanthomonas campestris pv. asclepiadis | reverse complement strand
TCGTTGGTCTCCTTGGTGGCTAGTGTGCCCGGGGACCTCTAACTATGGATGGACCAATTTTACGGGGAGTCGACAGGACGATCTGGTCCGGGAGCAGCTGCAGCTTCTGCAGAGCGCCGTCAACAGTGCCGATCAGCGCGTCAATCGCGTGGTGGAAAGCGCACTTCCCCGGCTAACGCAATTGAGCAATCAGGCGCTGACGCAAACGTTGGAACCGGCGGCCGAGCGATTCAACAAGAAGATGGCAACTGCGGAGCAGACGGTCCAGCAGGCGACCCAGCGTTACGCGCACGCACAGCACTCCCTGGAAACAACGACAACGCGGCGCATGTGGATCGCATCAATTGCCTTGCTGGTGGCGGGTGTAATCAGCGTGGTCGTCGCCGGCTACGCGCTCTACAGCACAAAAGCGGCTGTCGCTGAAGCCGCCCAACTCCGAGCGGAAATCACCTTTTTGGATCGTGTTGCTCGTGCCAATCTCGTTGCCTGTGGCAAGGACAGCCTATGCGCCGAGATCGACAAGAAAGGGCCGCGCTATGGTGATCGCGGGCAGTACAGAGTTATCGAATTGCGTCAATCTGTCGAGCAATAGCCAATTCGGTTGACCGGCACGCGAAGGCTAGTCCCCGCCGATAGGTGACCTATACTGCAGTAGCTGCGAGGGGCGCCATTAAATAATCGCATAAATCGCTGTCATAGCGAAAGACGGGGAAGCTCAGCAGGATATTTAGCAAGCCTCCAAGCAGCTCTGAATAAATTCTCTAATTTTAGACATAGCTCACTAAACTCAATCAACGGATCCCCCTTAAAATTTTCGCTGCTAGAGCTTGAAGGGGGGCGGCCGATCCGAATTGTTCTGACAGGGCCGTGAACAGTAGAAACCTCATCCAAGGTGATTGATGAATAATCAGGATCGCCAGCCATCGGCATTGAGTGCAACATTTTGTTCCTCACCAGACCCAGGAGACGAAGCCATCCAGGATTATCCTTGGTGCCCATTTCAGCCAACAGCAAAGCAACTAATGGATTTTCTCTAGCCCCCGCATTAGTTGAACTATTCAGCCAACTCTCTAAGCGCATCATGTCGTTCACATTGGATTTTGCTCCCACATGAATTGCAGCCACCCTTGCCAAATGATCACGGGCACTGCAAAGCTCTGCAGCTAACGAATGAAAATTAGGATATATATTATTTAATTGAGCATTGGAAAACCACTTACCCACCTTCGCTCCGTCTTCAATTGCCCATTGCAATTGATCATGGTAACTGTCGGAAATATTTTTAAGGCTTGTCCCGGCGGCTTTCAAGTGTCTACATATAAATTCAGCCAAATTCGAATATTCCTCATCCCCCGCTTGACCGGCTTGAAATGATACCGCCTCCCAAGTTTCTGCGGCTGAAAGCCTACTTTTAATATCTCGCGCGCAAAACTCAAAAACCTCCATTTGAATTCGCTCAGCATCTGGACTATTCCGATACTTGGCACACATTCCAACCATTCGCGCACCACACTGCGTGACAAATTTTAGATTAGCTGCAGGGCTTTTGAATATAATTGAAGCACACTTATTTAAGACAGGCAGAGGAAAAACGCTCCAACCCTCCTGAGTGTCAAACGCGCGAAGTCCACCGGTAAAATGGACTTCTTGAGTGGTGTAAGCCTTGCCTATTTTAAACTCAGTTATCTGGGCGCTCACCTAATAGTCCTTGTATTCCTCATTCAACGATGGTGTAGAAATTCTTGCGAGAAATCAAATGATCACCATTGACGCGCATAAGCCGCCCGGATGAGGCGGCTTGCGGTGAATGCGTGAGCTGGGAGTTACAGCGCTGTCAGCCGGTCACGGGTAACAGCGGTGTACTGATCCGTCATCTCGATGCCAACCGCCTCGAATCCTTCCAGCTGCGCAGCCACCAACGTGGTTCCGCTACCAGCGAACGGATCAAGCACGCGCCCGCCTGCCTCGCAGATCCGCACCAGCTGTCGCATCAATTCGGTGGGCTTACCGGTCAGGTGATGCTTGTCGGCCTTGCGCACGGACTCACGGATGACGCCGGGCAGGATAGGCGCACGGCGATCCAGCGACATGTTGCCCTTGCTACCCCACACGATGTATTCGGCTTGGTTGCGGAAGCGGCCCAGCTGGGGCCGCACGCCCTCGGTCTTGTCCCAGACTGTGATGCCGCGCCAGGTGAAGCCTGCGATCTGCAGCGCGTCAGTGGTCAGCGGCAGCTGCCGCCAGTCGGTGAACAGCAGGACCGGCGCGCCGTCCTTGAGCACGCGCGCGCACTCGGACAACCACAGATGCATCCACTTCAGGTGCGAGCGTTGGTCGCGCTCGTCGCCAACAAAGTCGGCGTGCAGTTGCGCACCACCGCCCTGGACGTACTTTGCCGATGGCGGCTTGGCCCGTGCCGCAGCGGTGAGGCCGCCGCTTGCATACGGCGGATCAGTGATCAGCGCGTCGAACGAATTGGCCTCGAGCGTGGGCAGGATGGTCAGGGCGTCGCCCTGCAGGAGCTGGTTTTTCATGGTGAGAGCCTTCTTGGATTCGCTCGCGGCGATCGGAGGTGAGGCTCTCGGCCTTCAGGTGATTGAGCGTGCCGCAACGCGGGCACTTGATCTGGATTTCATCGAAGGCGCCGGCCTTGCACAGCAGGCGGGCGCATTCGCCACAACGGAGGTTCTTGAGCATTGCGTGGTCTTGCGGTGGGAAAGGATTACGCGGCCGCGGGCGGCGCGTACGGGGTGAACGAGATCACCTCATCGCCCACCCAGTCGTTGATCTTCAGCATGCGCGCCTGCAGCGGTTCCAGCTCGTTGGCGGCCCACACGGCAGCGGCCTCGCGGATCGAGCCGAAGCCGCCGGCGTTCTGCGGCACGATGCCCATGAGTTGCGGCGGGATCCGCAGCGCGGCCAGCATGTCGTCGCGGGTAATGCCCTTGATGCCGCTGAACTCGTCCTTGGCCGCCACCTCGCTGACCGGGATCAGCTTTAGCCCGTCCTTGTTGCCGCCTGGCGAGTACAGGAACAGATTGCGGAAGTTGCCCGGCCCCTTGGCGCCCTTCATCGCAGTGCGCAGCGCATCGACGTCTTCTTGGCTCTGCTGCGGGTCGGTCAGGTACAGGATGAAACCGGCATGCGAGCCGTTGTTGTAGTACTTGCGGCGGAACAGCGTGGCCGACTCATTGAGCAGCGCCGACTGCATGGCCGGCATCCACTCGGGCAGCCCATAGAGTTCCTGATCGACATCGGCCTCGCGTAGCTGGAACACGCTGCCCGGCTCGAACACGTGTTCGTCGTGCCAGGTGCGCACTTGGAAGTACTCGCCCTCCGCAACACCGCGCCGCATGTACTTTGATAACGGCGCAGTCAGGGACAGCGCGCCGCCCATGCGGTTGCGGCGCCGCTCAAGGTAGCCATTGCCCAGCGTGATCCAGTCCAGCGACAGCTGCTCGAAGGCTTCGCGTGTCAGTAGCCGGTGCGGCTTGAAAGTCCGCGCCAGCATGTTGCGCTTGAAGATCAGCCCGGACTGCAAGAACGGATTGCTGCGCGTGGTCTTGGACAGGCCGTCCAGGGCCACCGGCGGCTCGTACCAGCGCCCGTTCTGCCAGCACTCCAGATAGTCCAGCACGCCGCGCCCATCGAGCACCGGCGTCGGGTCGCCAAAGGTAAAGGCCTCGGCGCGGGCGGGCGCTGCAGGCGCGGTGGCGGGCAGCTGGTCGGTCAACATCAAGAGATCTCCATGAAGCCGGAGTTGCGCGCGGTGCGCCCTTCCAGCGGTTCGTTCTGCAGCGCGTGGAACAGTGCCCACGCCAGGTCCGCGTGGCCGGTCTCTTCCGAGCGGCCGGCGGTGAAGGTGGATTGCCGGCCGCTGGCCGTCATGGTCTTGCGGATGGCCATCAACGACTGCGCCATGTCGATCCAGCCGGCGTCGAACTCCAGCCGGCCGTTGTGGATCACATCGAACGCCTTGAGTACCAAGCGCGTTTTGACTTCCGGCGAGTAGCTGAAGGTAACCAGATTCGGGAAGAACTGCTTCACCAGCTGCGCCACACCGCTACCCATGCCGGTGGTGTCGATGCCGATATAGGTCACCCAGTACCGTTGCGTGACGCCATGAATAAACTTGGCCTGTGCCGCAAAGTCCATGCCACGAAACTGATGCCGTTCGAGGATGCGGAACTTGCCGCCGGGCTGCTGCGGTGGCGCCAGCACGACCAGGCCGGCGGTGTCGCCCGTCTCGGCCGGGTCGTAGCCGATCCACACCGCGCGATCGCCGTAGGGTCGCGCGGCGAACGGTTTGTAGTCCTGGCCCCACTCGACCCAGCTATCGACCATGCACGGCTGCAGCATCGCCAACGGGAAGATGCTGGCGCCGTCGTCGACGAACTCGCACATCAACAGGTTGGCGAACGCGTCTGGGCTGTATTCCTCGCGCAGCTCGTCGATATCGAACAGGTCGCAGCCACGGCGCTGGGCGTCGAGGATGTTGACGATCTGTCGCCAGGCGCGGTCCTGGCAGCGGCGCCCACCGGCCAGCGCGTCATGCGAGACATCGATCTGGATCCGCTGCGCGGCCGGCTTGCCCTTGTTACGGCGCTCGCCGGTCCAGAACGTGTAGGCCTCATGGGCCATGCTCGATGGCGTGCTGAAGTAGGTCTTGCGCCACTTCTTGTGCATCGCCATGCCGCTGGCGACTTTGTTCAATTCGTTGAACCCGTAGGTCCAGAAGAATTCGTCGAAGTAGAAATTGCCGTGGTAGCCCTGGGCGGTGCGTGCATTGGTGCCCAGGAAGAACAGCTCGGCGCCGTTGGGAAACACGATGCTGTCACCGCCGGAGAGCGTCTCGTCGATCGTCTCGCGCACGAACTGCTGCATGTAGCCACGGAACAGATGCGCCTGCGCTTTCGATGCACTGAGAAAGATCTGATTGCGCCCGGTGGTGAGCGCATCGATCAGCGCCTCGCGGGCGAAGTAGAACGTGGCACCGATCTGACGCGACTTGAGGATGATGCGGGTACGCTCGTTGCTGGCCCGGTACCAATCGCGCTGATAGTCGAAGCAGCCATCGACGAACGCGGTGGTCAGTTGCTCGATCTGTTCCTCGGTGAAGTCATTGCGCTTAGGCTTCTTCTTCGGCGCGGCGTTGCGGTTCGCCACAGCCGGATTCAGGTCGGCTTCGTTGCCGCCGCCCTGGTAGCGTTGGATGCGCGCCTGGCGCTCCAACTGCCGATGCAACAGATCAATTTCCTTGAAGTCGCCGCCGGATTTTTCCGGCTTCATGATCAGCACGACCAGGCGTGCTTCCAGTGCTCCGCCGATGCGCTCGACGTTATCTGCGCGATCCCACTCGTCACGCGACTTCCAGCTGTGTACAGTCTTCTCGTTCTCGCCGATGGCCTGCGCAATTTCGGTCACGCGCCATCCCATCCAGTACAGGAACTTGGCCTGTCTGCGGGTATCCATCGGGAGCTGGGTGGCAACGCTTTGCATGCCGACCAGGGTGCGGCTCACCTCTTAATCTCGACAGTTGAACGACGCGTAATCGCCTTGTTTACATGGTGGTTTCGTTGCTGCGCTGTGCGTCGCGTTTGACCATGGGTCATCGCAAACGCATCCAGCGCAGAGGACACCCATGTCGGGCAAGACCAAGAAGTTCCGTTCCAACTGGTTCCGCGTGGCCGTCGAAGGCGCCACCACCGATGGCCGCACGATTCAGCGCAGCTGGATCGACGACATGGCCGCCACCTACAACCGCGAGACCTACAACGCCCGCATCTGGATCGAGCACATGCGCAGCCTGCTGCCGGACTCGCCGTTCCGTGCGTATGGCGATGTCACTGCGGTCAAGGCGGAAGAGGTGGAGATCGACGGCACCAAGCGCCTGGCGCTGTTCGCCCAGATCGAGCCGACCGCCGACCTGATCACCATCAACAAGTCCAAGCAGAAGCTCTACACCAGCATCGAGGTGCAGGAGAAGTTCGCCAACACCGGCCAGGCCTATCTGGTCGGCCTGGCCGTGACCGATTCGCCGGCCAGCCTGGGCACTTCCATGCTCAGCTTCGCCAGCCAGAACCCCGACGCCAATCCGCTGGCCGATCGCAAACAGTCACCGGGCAACCTGTTCACTGCCGCCGAGGAGACCGCGCTGGAGTTCAGCGAAGTCAGCGAAGGCCCGGTCGCCAACCTGCTCAGCCGGATCCGCACCGCCCTCAAGAGCGAGGACGCCACCAGCATCACCGCCGCGCAGTTCGCAGAGCTTGGCGAAGGCGTCGAAGAGATCGCCGAACACGTGCGCGGTCAGGACGAACGCTTCAACCGCCTGCAGGCCGAGCACGCCGAGCAGAAGACCAAGCACGAGCAGCTGGCGAACGACCTGGCGCGGCTGCGCGAGTCGCTGTCGCAGCAGCCGGATCCCGCGCAGCCGGCGCGCCCGGTGGTCACCGGCAGCGGCGCGGCTGTGTTGACCGACTGCTAATCCCTACGCCTTTCGCACACCACACACACGCCGCCAGCGCCCCACCTTCGGAGCCACCATGCAAAACGCCACCCGCCTGCAATTCAACCAGTTCGCCGAGCAGATCGCCAAGCTCAACGGCATCACCTCCGCGTTCCATTCCTTCGCTGTCGATCCGACCGTGCAGCAGAAGCTGGAAACGCGCATGCAGGAATCGAGCGAGTTCCTGTCCAAGATCAACATCGTCCCGGTGGACGAACTGTCCGGCCAGAAGGTGGGCATCGGCGTCACTGGCAGCATCGCCAGCCGCACCGACACTGGCGCCGGCAAGACCCGCACCCCACGCAATGTCGCCGCACTCGACAAGAACGAGTACGTCGCCAAGAAGACCGACTTCGACACCGCCATCCCGTATGCGCTGCTCGATACCTGGGCCAAGTTCCCAGACTTCCAGGCGCGCCTGCGCGATGCGATCGTCAAGCGTCAGGCGCTGGATCGTCTGCAGATCGGCTTCAACGGCACGCACGCCGCTGCTGACACCAACCGCGACACGTTCCCGCTGCTGGAAGACGTCAACATCGGCTGGCTGCAGCAGTACCGCACCAACGCTGCCCAGCGCGTGCTGGGCAGCGGCAAGACGGCCGACAAGATGGTCATCGGCGCCGGCGATGGTGCGGACTACCGCAACCTCGACGCGCTGGTGTACGACGTGGTGAGCAACCTGCTGGACCCGTGGCATCGCAAGGATCCGAGCCTGGTGGTAGTACTCGGCCGCGACCTGATGCACGACAAGTATTTCCCGATGATCAACAAGGATCAGCCGGCCAGCGAGAAGATCGCCACCGATTTGATCTTGAGCCAGCGCCGCGTCGGCGGCCTGCAGGTCGCCGAGGTGCCGTACCTGCCGGACGGTGCGTTGATGGTCACCTCGCTGGCGAACCTGTCGATCTACTACCAGACCGGCGGCCGTCGCCGTTACATCCAGGAAGTGCCCGCGCGCGATCGCATCGAGAACTACGAGTCCTCCAACGATGCCTACGTGGTCGAAGACTACGGCCTGGGCTGCGTGGTCGAGCACATCGAGATCGAGGCCTAAACCATGGCCGACAGTCCCGCCAAGCGTCACCACAGCCGCGTGCTCGCCGAGCTGGAAGCCGCCCAACGCGCACCGCACCAGCTGATGGCTGGTGCAACGGCTTACGAGCAGCACATGGCGCAGCTGCAGAGCGATCGCCTGCGGCTGAAACAGATCCAGTCCACCCAGGGCAAGGCCGCACTCAAGGTGCAGCTGCTGCCGACCTACGTGCCGTATCTGGCCGGCGTGCTGGCCGGCGGCCAGGGCGCGCAGGACGAGGTCGTCATGACGTGCATGGTGTGGCGCATTGATGCCGGCGACTATGCCGGCGCGCTGGAGCTGGGCGCCTATGTGCTCAAGCATGGCCTGCAGATGCCGGACCGCTTCTCGCGCACGGTGGGCTGCGTGCTGGCCGAGGAAATTGCCGAGGCGGCATTGTCGGCGCAGAAGACCGGCCAGGCGTTCGATGCGGTTGTGTTGGCCGACACAGCCGCGCTGACTGCCGAGCAGGACATGCCCGATGAGGTGCGCGCCAAGCTGCACCTGGCACTGGCCCGCGCATCGCTGGCAGGCATCACCGATGAGACGCCTGCCGACCAGGCGCAGCCCATCGCCGCCGCCGCTGTTGCCGACTTGCAGCGCGCCATTGCACTGCACGGCAGCTGCGGCGGCAAGAAGGATCTGGAGCGCGCCGAGCGCCTCCTGAAGAAGTTCAGCGCTGAGCCTGCAGGCGACAGCGCATAACCGAGCGTCCCCGCAACCCTCGCCGGCTCGGCGCCGATCCACAGCAATGCATCGCTGAGGTGACGCCCCGACCACCGGCGATCTATTCCGAGCCATCCATGAGCGGATTCACTGCCACCGGGACGACCAGCGCCACGCTCGATGCGATCGCCAATGCGCCGTTTTGGCCGGCGATCGCACCGGGTGCCGTGCGCGCGAGCATGCGACTGGATGGCACCGTCACTGATGCGCGTCTGCGCCACGCCATCGTCGCAGCGATGCTCGCGGTGAACGATGAGCTGGATGCCTGGGCGCAGACGCAGCAGGCGGCCGGCTACGTCGCGTTGGCTGACGTGCCCAGCACCACCGTCGATGGCGTCTCGCGCCGCGTACAGCTGTACCTGCGCGCCGTCGCGTGTGCCACTGCCGTCGAGGTGGCAGAGCGTTACCGCAGCTTCGACGCCACCGACAGTGCCAACCAGCGCGCAGACGACCTGTCGCCGAGCATCACCGAACTGCGCCGCGACCAACGCTGGGCCGTGCGCGATCT
Organism: Xanthomonas campestris pv. asclepiadis; assembly: GCF_020784175.1. Lineage (GTDB taxonomy): Bacteria > Pseudomonadota > Gammaproteobacteria > Xanthomonadales > Xanthomonadaceae > Xanthomonas > Xanthomonas campestris_D. The sequence continues at coordinate 7,427 of NZ_JAJGQM010000071.1, read as the reverse complement.
GCAGAACCTGCCGCGCAGCACGGTGGAGCTCATCTGATGCGCGTGCACGCCATGCAAGGCGACACCGTCGACCTGCTGTGCTGGCGCCACCTGGGCAGCACGGCTGGCCTGGTCGAGCGCACCTATCTCCTCAATCCCGGCCTGGCCGAACTGGGCGCCGTGCTGCCGCATGGCACGCCAGTGGAGTTGCCCGAGGTAACCACCACTACAGCGGCGATGACGCCGCTTGTGCAGCTATGGGACTGATCTGATGACCGAACCCACCTCCGTATCGAGCGGCTTTTTGATCGCCACCGGTGTGGGCCTTGCCTCCGTGCTGCCTGGCATCGACGGCGATGCCTTGATCGGCGCCTTCGCCGGCGGCGCGCTGTTCGTGGTGTCCGCCGCCAAGCAACCGCTGCTGGCGCGATTGATCTATTTCCCGGTGAGCGTGATCGCCGGCTACCAGCTGGCGCCGGAAATCTTGCGCTGGTTGCCGATCAAGTCCAGCGGCGTGGCCGCCTTCGCCAGCGCGGCGTGCGCGATCACCGTCACGCTGGGCCTGATCGAAAAGAGCAAGTCCTTCGACTTTTCCTTCCTACGTCGTGGAGGTCCGCCCAGTGCATAGCCTGGTCACCGTCCTGACGTTGATGGCCTCGCTCGCCATCTGCGTCCGCCTGCTTACCTACCACCGCCCCGTCGATGCGCGTCACCGACGCGGCGCGGGCTGGTGCGCGTGGTTGCTGATCGCCAGCACTGGCGGCCAGGCGCTGCACATCCTGCTGGCGGGTGCCGGCTCGCAAGTCAGTCTCTGGCACCTGGGCACGTTGATCGTGCTGGCGGTGCTCACCTACCGCGCCCAGGGCAATGTGGCGCGCATCCTGAAGGTCGATTGATGTTCACCGATACCCAGCTCGCCTCGATCATGCAGTGCTCGGCCCAACGCGCACAGCGCTGGCACGGCCCACTGATTGCCGCCGCCAACCGCTTTGGCATCACCACCAAGCGCCGCGCCGCGCATTGGCTCGGCCAGGTCGGCCACGAAAGCCTGAGCCTGTCGCGCATGGAAGAAGGGCTGACGTACACCACCAGCGCACGGCTGTTGGAAGTGTTCGGTGCACGCATCACGCCGGCACAGGCACCCAAGTTCCTGCGCAATCCGGTGGGCCTGGCCAACTTCGTCTACGCCGACCGCCTGGGCAACGGCAACGAAGCCAGCGGCGATGGCTATCGCCACCGGGGCCGTGGTCCGATGCAACACACCTTCCGGGGCAACTACCGCCGTATCGGTGTGCTGATCGGCTTGCCGGTCGAAGAGCAGCCCGACCTGCTGCTGCAGATCGAGCCAAGCGCATTGGGTGCGGCGGCGTACTGGCAAGACAACGGGCTGAATGTCCTGGCCGATGCCGGCGATGTGCTGGGCCTGGGCCGCAAGATCAACCTGGGCAACGTGCGCGCCAAGCGCTTGCCCGAAGGCCATAGCGATCGCGTCACGCGCACGCAGCGCGCCCTGCAGATCCTGGGCGTGAGCTGATGGTCACGCGCCTGATCATCCTGCTGGCGCTAATTGCGGTGCTCGTCGGTGGCTGCGTGTGGCAGGAGCGGCGCGTCAGCGCCGCGCAGACAGAGCGCGATGCCGCGCTGCAGGCCAAGCGCCGGGCCGAGGCGGAACGCGACAGCGCCAAAGGCTCCACCACCGTTGTGACGCAGTACGTCGACCGCGTGCAGATCGTGCGCGAAGCCGGCGCCACCATCACCCGCGAGATCCCCATCTATGTCACCCAGAAAGCCGATGCTGCTTGCGCTATCCCTGCTGGCTTTGTGCGGCTGCATGACGCCGCCGCCACGGGCAACCCTGCCGGGCCGCCCACCGGAGATCCTGATGCGCCGGCCCCCGGCATTACGCTCTCTGCCATCGCTGGCACCGTCACCGACAACTACACCAGCTGCCACGCCACCGCCGCGCAGCTGAGCGCACTGCAGGACTGGATCGACCTGCACGCACCGGAGCCGGCGCCATGATCAAGCCCGCCAGCCTGCGCGCGCATCTGGTCGCGGCATTGCCGGACCTGGCACGCGATGCCGACCGGCTGCTGGTGTTTATCGACGCCGGCAGCCTGGTCAGCACGTTCCAGCCGGGGCTGTCGTTCGAGTACCAGTACACGCTCAACCTGATCGTGACCGACTACGCCGGCCACCCCGACAGCGTGATGCTGCCGCTACTGGAATGGGTGCAGGTCAATCAGTCGGAACTGCTCTCCAACACGGCACGGCGCGGCGAGATCGCCTTCGAGGCCGACATCCTCGCCAACGATGCGGTGGATCTGTCGATCAAGCTGCCGCTGACCGAACGCGTGGTCGTGACGGCGAAAGATGGCGGCGGTTATGACATGGCCCATGCGCCCGAACCCGTGATCGATCCATGGATGAGCTGACCGCGCTGGAGAATTGGGCCGCGCCGTTGCTGGCCCGCTTGCAGCCAGGCGAACGCCGCACGCTGGCCCGCAAGATCGGAACCGAACTGAGGCGCTCGCAGAGCCAGCGCATCGGCAAGCAGCAGGCGCCCGATGGCACACCGTATGCGCCGCGCAAGGAACAACTGCGGGACAAGGCGGGCAGAGTCAAGCGCAAGAAGATGTTCGCCAAGCTGCGGCAAGCCAAGTACTTCAAGGTCAGCGCCAGCCCTAACCAGGTGAGCGTGGGATTTATGGGGCGCGTGTCACGAATCGCGCGCGCGCACCAAGAAGGCTTAAGCGAAAGCGTACGACCTGGTGGTCCAAGGGCACGTTACGAGAGGCGCGTGCTATTGGGACTCACTGAGCAAGACCGGCACCTCATCCGAGACCAACTCTTGAACCACTTAGGCTAGGCCGGGGTTGCTCAGACGTTACGAGGACGCCCCCCGACTGGTGCGCCCGTTGAGGGCGCTCCAGCAAAATGCTGCGGTGGCACCGCAGTCGCATATTACATCTGCGGCCCATTTTAATATAATTTTTAATTATTTTATATTTATATTTATATTTATATTTATATTTATATTTGAATAAATTCGATATTTGCCCAGGGTGCTGTTCTTGCTTGAACCAATAACGGATATCGGTTGAATGCAATTTTCATAGTTACATCCTTCCCGCCAACAGTGCACTTGCCATTGGGGCAACGGCCAACAACGATTACGTCAATTTTACTGGCAGTACAGGAACGCTTAACTGGCGTAGAAATACAGCGCATGCGATAGCGCCTCCCACAAGAAGCACCGTTATCCCATAGGCCATCCGAAACCGTCACTACTTGGTAGTTTCGCCCGCTGACTTGATCTTCCGGTACATTGCAACCCTGGACAAGGTCTGCGGCACGACGGGCGTTATTTCCATAAAAACTAATTGTGCCGATGTCTGCAAATGCGGCCGAAGAAAAGAGCAAACCGACTGCCGCGGCACTAAATCCTAGTAAAATTTTATTTTTCATGACTGCTCCCATGTGGACAAAAATTCTCTCAGGTCGCGCAACTCAGTTGCATCAAATATGCGAAAATTTGTTGCTGCTTGCGATTTGAGAGCAGCCATCAATTTTTTGTAGAACGAGAGCCAACAAGTCGCTGCCTGCAGATTTCCCCAGGTGGCACGAGATCATTGCGTACCGTTCGACGCAATAATCTAATGGCCTCCTTCACTGCTGTAGACCTGTCCAAACTTGAAGCACCAGATCTGATCGAAGCGCTGGACTTTGAGACGATCTTCGCTGAGGCCCTCGCCCAGTTCCGCCGGCTCATGCCGGAGTTCTCCGCGCTCACCGAAGCGGATCCGGTCTACAAGCTCCTGCAGCTGTTCGCGGCCCGCGAGCTGCTGATCCGCCAGCGCGCCAACGACAAGGCGCAGCAGACCATGCTGGCCTTCGCCACCGGCACCAACCTCGATCACCTGGGCGCATTGTTTGGCGTCGCGCGCCTGGTGCTCGATCCAGGGCTGCCGGAGAACGGCATTGCACCGACCCTTGAGTCGGACGTGGACTTCCGCCGCCGCATCCAGCTGGCGCCGGAGGGCTTCAGCGTTGCCGGCCCCGAGGGCGCGTACATCTATCACGCGCTCAGCGCGTCGGCCGATGTTATGGACGCCAGCGCCACCAGCCCCGCGCCTGGGCAAGTGCTGGTCACCGTGCAATCGCGCACCGGCGATGGCACCGCGCCGCAGGAACTGCTCGATGAGGTAGCCGCCGTCCTGACGGATGCCGACGTACGCCCTTTGACAGACGAGGTGGCGGTCCAGAGCGCCGAGATCGTCCTGTACGCCATTCGTGGGCGCGTCTACACCTATGCTGGCCCGGACTCGGCGGTGGTCATGCGCGAGGCGATGCGCAGCCTGCTGGCCTATCTCGCCGAGGCCCACCGCATCGGCCGCGACGTCCCCGAGTCCGCCATCAAGGCCAAGTTGTTTGTCGATGGCGTGCAGCGTGTTGAGCTGGACTCGCCTGCCGCTGACATCCGGATCAGCCGCACCCAGGCTGCGTACTGCACCTCGATCGACATCGTGCACGCCGGCATCGATGAGTAACTCCCCGCTGCCGCCCAACGCCACGCCGATGGAGCGCGCCCTGGCGGCGGTCACCGCTCGCCTGGAAGCGATCCCGCTGCCGTACCCGGATCTGTGGAATCCGGACACATGCCCGGCCGGTCATCTGCCGTGGCTGGCGTGGACGCTATCGGTGGACGACTGGAAAGCCGACTGGAGCGATGCGGTCAAGCGCTCGCGCTTGCGTAGCGCCATGGCAATTCAGCGCCGCAAGGGCACTGCCAACAGCGTCCGCATGGTGGTTGAGTCGTTTGGCGGTGCGGTGGCCATCCGCGAGTGGTGGCAGCAGGAGCCGCGCGGCCAGCCGCACACCTTCGAGTTGGCGCTGACGCTGACCGGTGCCGATGGGCAGAGCGCCAGCGCACGGTTCGTCGAGGAAGTCATCGCAGAGGTCGAGCGCACCAAACCCGTGCGCTCGCACTTCAACTTCACCCAAGGATTTCAGGCCGAGGCCCGACTCAACGTCGTGGCGCGCGGCAGGACCACCTTGTTCCTGCGCCTGCAGGGCGAGGCAAGCTAGAGAGCACACATGCCCGGACTTAAACTCAAGATCACCACCGCCGGCCGCCAGGCCCTGGTCGATCCCAAGCAGACCGGCACACAGGCGGTGACCATTGCCGCTGTCGGGCTGGCCGGCGCGGCGTTTCAGGCCAACGCCGAGCTCAAAGCGCTACCGTCAGAAATCAAGCGCCTGACCACCATCGGCGGAGCGGTCACGGCCAAGGACACGATGCACGTGTCCGTGCGCGATGAATCCACCGCCGTCTATAGCTGCTATGGATTCGGCCTGTATCTGGCAGATGGCACCCTGTTTGCCGCTTACGGCCAGCCGGCATTGCTGGTGGAGAAGTCTGGCGCCGCCTCGGTGCTGCTGGCGATCGACGTGGTGCTGGCCGACGTGGACACCGCGCAGATCACCTTCGGAGACACCAACTTCACCGATCCTGCGGCGACGGTGGATGTACCGGGTGTGGTGCGTCTGGCTACTGATGCTCAAGCGATCGAAGGACTCGACAAAGAGCGAGCGTTGTCGCCGGCCAACCTGATTGCTGTGTTGAACGCGCGCCTGGGCGATGCTGCGCCGACTGACTTCATCAAAGGGCTGTTGTCCCGGCCGACTGCGGCAGCAGCGCGCAACATGCTCGGCCTTCGCTCAGCGTCGACGTTTCATGTTGGTCCGGGCAATGGCTTGGATGCCGATTTTCTGGATGGACAGGAGGGCGCGTGGTATCGCGACTTCCGCAATCTGCAGAACGTGCCAAGCTCGTTCTTGCTGCCGGGCCAGATCGTGGTCATGGCCTCGCTCTATCCGCCGACCGGTCTGCTCGTCTGCGATGGCGCGGCGATCTCGCGCGTGAAGTATGCGGCGCTGTTCGCCGCCATTGGCACGGTCTACGGCGCAGGCGACGGCAGCACCACCTTCAACGTGCCCAGGATCAAGGACGGCACCGTCATCACGCATACCAGCGTCGCGACCTCGGTCGGTTCGTATGGCGCCGGCCAGGTCATCTCCCACGCGCATGGTGCCAGTGCAGCTGCTGTGGGCGACCACGCGCACTACATCGCCCTCTATGGCGCCGGCAACCATTCCCACGGTGCGAGTGCGAGTGCCTCCGGCGACCATGCTCATGGTGCATGGACTGACACGCAGGGCTGGCATGGGCATAGCGGCAGTACCAGCGCCTCCGGCGATCACCAACACCCCGGCGTCATACCATCCAGCCCGATCAATGGTTACGGCGTTTACCGCGAGCGCGATAACGATGCATCGCCCTCGGACGGTTGGACCGGTGCCGCCGGTAACCACGCACACTCCTTCGGCACCGATGGCGCGGGCAACCATACCCACAACATCGGTATGAACGGCGCGGGTAATCACAGCCACAGCATTGGCATCGGCGAAGGCGGCAACCACGCCCATGACGTGGATCATCGTGGGGCCGGCGCGCACACCCATGCCATCACCGTGAACGCCGACGGTGGCGCAGACAACCTGCCGGCCGGCCTGCGCATGACCTATTGCATCGCTTACTGAGGACCGAGCATGACCAACCCATTGCCACCCACCAACATCGCTTACGCCTACGAGGCTACCACCGGTGAATACACCGGCCCGGTGACCGTGTATCTCTCCGAGCTGGAAGGGCGCTACCCGCTGCCACCCAACACGGTTGCTATCGCGCCAGCACCGCCTGCTGGGCTGTATCAGCGGCATCGCCTGTCGCCAACGTCTGGCGCTTGGGAGTTGGTGCCGGACTATCGCGGCGTGATGCTCTACAGCACCGACACCGCCACGCCAGTCGCCAACACGCTTGCATTGGGCGATGCACTCCCACAGGGTTACACCACTTCGCAGCCGATCGCATTTCTTCCCAGCGACTACCGCCGCAACGTGTGGGACGATGCACGCGCGAGTTGGCGTGCGGATCCGGACTACAGCACGGCGCTGGTCTGGGAGAAGTCCACCGGTACGATCGCCCCGCGCCTTGCCGCTGGCGTCGCGTTGCCAGGGCAACTGACCACGGTTGCGCCACCGATTTCCGTTGACGGCACGCTGGTGTGGGATGAAGGTGGACAGGCCTGGTCGGTTCAACCCAGCACGCCCGATGCAGCCGCCGTGTAGCCAAGTGCTTTACGCACCAATTGCAGTGCGCAAGACGTTGCCGCCACTGACCATGGCTGCATGGGCAACGCATCCTCCGCACTGAGTAACGCCATTCGCCTCGGCACCATCGCCGAGGTGAATCTGGTCAACGCGCGATGCCGCGTGCAGGTCGGCGAGATGCTGACCGACTATCTGCCCTTGTCGACTCCCCCTAATTCAATGCCAGCCAAAACTAGAGGTCTGCGGTTGATGTTGATCACGGAACTCGGCGGGCG
>NZ_JAJGQM010000070.1 GCF_020784175.1 Xanthomonas campestris pv. asclepiadis | reverse complement strand
GCCCGCCGAGTTCCGTGATCAACATCAACCGCAGACCTCTAGTTTTGGCTGGCATTGAATTAGGGGGAGTCGACACTGCGCTCACCGGTGGCGACTTCACCCCGCGCCGCTGGCAGGAAGCACTCGACGCCGTAGACGCGGTCGGCTCCGGCGACTACGCCCTGCCAGACTCCTGCGCCCGCGCCAACGCGGTGATGCCGGCCGATGCCGCTGCCTTCCCGGCCACCGCGCACGCGCAGTGCGTCATGCACGGCCTGGCCTTCGTCGAGGTGCAGCCGTGAGCGTGTCCGTCGATGTGCTGTCGGTGCTGGATCAGGCAATCCAGCGTGCGACCGATGCCGGCCAGGCCACCATCGCTCAGATCGCCGCACGCGCAGCGGTGACCGACCTGTTCGAGAAAGGCCGCCAGCTCTCCGCCGACCTTGAGCACGCCATCGCGATCGCCAACGTCAGCAGCCCCGAAGCCGTGCACGTCCGCCACCCCATCCGCGTGGCGATCGACCAGTTCGATGAGGCGCTGCGCGCCGCCGGCGGTGCTGCATGAGCCGCCAGTCCTACCGCCACACGGTGAAGGGCTTCCACTACGACGTGGACCTGCGCTGGGACGCCACCAGCAACAGCTGGCTGCTGCAGTCGCTCGTGCGTGCCGTCCGTGTCGATCGTCATCGGCCGCACCCACGGTATCGACTTCGTGGCGCCCGAACCGGACGTCGCCAAGGGCTATTACATCTACGTGCGCGGCGCCTTCATCGACCTGCCGGAAGAAAGCTGGCGCGAGCTGAAGTGCTGGTATGAGGCGATCGCCGATGCAGTCGCACCGGTGCTTCCGGCGGAAGACCTGCCGCGCAACCTCCCGCCGATCGCGCCGCCGCTGGCGCCCTACGCACAGCGTGCGTGCGCATGAGCACCACGCAGACCCCGGCACAGCGCGCGGCGATTGAGCGCGCCAAGAGGCCCCGCGCCCATCCGTGGCGCATCTGGCAAGGCACCGCCAGCCAGGAGCGCGCCGTCGCGCGCCGCGCCGAAACCATCGTCCCCTACACCACCAGGTTGATCACGAAGTGAGCGCCTTCCACTCCACCGCACAGGACGCACGCACCCATGGCTGACGGCTCGCACTCCTTCAACTTCCCCGTTGCGCAGGTCTCGTGCCTGCGCCCCGGTGAGATCGTGGTCGATCTGTTCGCCGGCGGCGGCGGCGCCAGCGAGGCGCTGAAGCAGGCGCTGGGCGTCGACCCGGCGCTGGCCTACAACCACGATGAGTGGGCGATCGGCATGCATGCGGCCAACCATCCGCTGACGATCCACCACCGTGAGGACATCTGGCACGCCGACCCGCGCAAAGACGTGGCCGGCCGCCCGGTGGGCTGGTTCCATGCCTCGCCGGACTGCACGCACTTCAGCCAGGCCAAGGGCGGCCAGCCGCGCAGCCGCAAAACGCGCGCCCTGTCGTGGGTCGTGCTGAAGTGGGTCGGCCAACTCGGCCGCGCCGGCAACGCACCGCGCATCGTGTCGCTGGAAAACGTGTGGCAGATCCTCACCTGGGGTCCGCTGGTGGCCAAGCGCTGCAAGGCGACCGGCCGCGTGCTGAAGATGGACGGCACCGTTGCGGCGCGCGGCGAGCGAGTGCCGGTAGCGAATCAGCAGCTGGTGCCGGACAAGCGCCACAGCGGCCGCACCTGGCGCCAGTTCGTCGCGGCGCTGGAGTCGAAGGGCTACCGCGTAGAGTGGCGCAAGCTGACCGCCAGCGATTACGGCGCCGGCACGAGCCGTGAGCGGCTGTTCCTGATCGCGCGCCGCGATGGTGAGCCGATCGTGTGGCCAGCCCCGACGCACGGCACCGCGCCCGGGCAGCAGCCGCGCGTGCGCGCCGCTGACTGTCTGGACTTCTCCCTGCCCTGCCCGTCGATCTTCACCCGCAAGCGGCCGCTGGCTGACGCCACGCTGCGCCGCATCGCCAAAGGCGTGATGCGTCACGTGCTGCAGTCGGCCGATCCTTTCATCGTGCCGGCCACGCACCAGGGCTCCGACCGCGTCAACGACGTGCAGGCGCCGCGCGCACTGGACCTGCAGCAGCCTCTCGGTACTGTCGTTGCCGGCGGCGTGAAACATGCGGTCGCCGCAGTTCACCTCACCGCAATGGCGCAGAACGTGGTCGGAAATGACGTGCGGCAGCCGCTTCCGACCGTCCTGGCCGGCGCTACGCGTTTCGGGGTTGTATCGGCGTTCCTCGAGCAGGCGAACGGCGGATTCTACGAAGGCGGCGGCCGCGATGCGCGTGAGCCGATGAGCACCATCACCGCGACCGGAAGCCAGCAGCAGCTCGCGACCGCGCACGTGGTGACGATGCGCAACAACACCCACGGGCAGGCAGCAGACGAGCCGCTGGGCACCGTGTGCGCCAGCACCGTGCACCACGGGATGATCGAGTGCACGCTCAGCGCCGAGCAGCACGCAGGCGCTCTGCAGGTCGCTGCGTTCCTGGTGAAGTACTACGGCACCGGCATCGGCGTGGATCTGCGCGAACCGCTGGATACCGCGACGACGCGCGATCGCATGGCGCTGGTCACGGTAACGATCCAGGGTACGCCCTACGTCATCGTCGATATCGGCCTGCGCATGCTCAAGCCGCACGAGCTGTTCCGCGCGCAGGGCTTCCCCGCCACCTACCGGATCACGCACACCGCCGACGGGCGCGCCATCAGCACCAGCGCGGCGGTGCGCATGTGCGGCAACTCCGTCAGCCCGCCGCCGCTGGTCGCGCTGGCGCGGGCGAACCTCGACACGAAGCCGCTGCCGCTGCAGGTGGCCGCATGATCCACGTCGGCGACTGCCTCAGCATCCTGCCCACCCTGTCCAAGGCCTCGGCGCAGACCTGCATCACCAGCCCGCCCTACTACGGCCTGCGCGACTACGGCATGGCGGGGCAGATCGGCCTGGAGGAAACGCCGGCGGCCTACGTCGCGCGCCTGGTTGCGGTGTTCGCTGAAGTGCATCGCGTGCTGCGCGATGACGGCACGCTTTGGCTCAACCTGGGCGACAGCTATGCAAGCAAGCCGAACGGCAGTATCGGGGCCACCGGACTGCAAGGCGGACTGTCTCCACACGTCTCGGTTCGCCAAGCCCATGCACGCCGCTCCTCGCGCGTCCCAGCAGGCCTGAAGCACAAAGATCTCGTCGGCATCCCGTGGCGCGTTGCATTTGCGCTGCAGGAGGCCGGCTGGTATCTGCGGCAGGACATCATCTGGGCGAAGCCCAACCCGATGCCGGAGAGCGTCGGCGACCGCTGCACGAAGGCGCACGAATACCTGTTCCTGCTGAGCAAGTCGCCGCGCTACTACTTCGACCAGGGCGCGATCCGCGAACAGGCCGCCGCCAGCAGCGTGGCCCGCTGGGCGCAGGACCTGGACCAGCAGGCCGGCAGCGACCGTGTACCAGGCAAGTCCAACGGCACCATGAAGGCCGTCGGCGGCCGCAGTCAGCGCGACACCATCGCTCGCGCAGGCGCCGTTGCCGAGCACGTGCTGCCTGGCCAGCAGGCCGCCCAACATCGTGCGGACCGCCCGGAGGCCACATTCGACACCGAGACGCGGAACAAGCGCAGCGTGTGGACGGTGGCCACCAAGCCATTCCGCGAAGCGCACTTCGCCACCTTCCCGGAGCAGCTGATCGAGCCGTGCGTTCTGGCCGGCGCGCCCGCTGGCGGCGTGGTGCTCGATCCCTTCATGGGCGCCGGTACGACCGCAGTGGTCGCCGAGCGGCTGGGCCGGCAATGGTTGGGCGTCGAGCTCAACCCAGCCTATGCCGACATCGCCCAGGAGCGCCTGCGCGGCATCAGTGCCGGCCTGCCGCTGGGGGAGTCGCATGACTATCGCCCTCCTCGGCCGCGGCCTTGACGCCATCGTGCAGCACGACCTCGCCGGCATGGCGCCGGACATCACCGCCGCGGCGCGCCTCCAGCGCTACGAAAGCGCCCGCCAGCTGCGCCGCGCCACCCAGTCGCCCGAAGCCCGCGAAATCGAACAGCTCCGCGAGCAGTTCGGCCGCCACTACCAGACCGCCTGGCGCAACGGCCAGCGCCCAGACCTCTCACAGCTGCCGCAGCACTTCGCGGCGTTCCACACCGACACGGAGTGACCATGTTCTTTCGCAACCTCACCATGTTCCGCTTCCCCGCCTCCCTCGACCTGTCCGCCGTCGAGGAGCTGCTGCCGCAGTGCGCCCTCAAGCCCGTCGGCCCGCTGGAGATGGCCTCGCGCGGCTTCGTCTCGCCCTTCGGCCGCGAGGAGACCGAGCAGCTGTCACACCGGATCGGCGACTTCCTGTGGCTGGCCGTCGGCGGCCAGGACAAGATGCTGCCCGGCGCCGTCATCAACGACGCGCTCGAGCAGAAGTGCGCCGACATCGAGAAGAAGGAAGGCCGGCGCCCGGGCGGCAAAGCGCGCAAGCGCCTCAAGGACGACATCATCCACGAGCTGCTGCCCAAGGCCTTCGTGCGCAACTCGCGCACCGACGTGATCCTCGACCTGGAACACGGCGTGGCCATCGTCGACACATCCAGCCGCAAGGTCGGCGAAAGCGTGGTGTCGGAGATCCGCGGCATGCTCGGCAGCTTCCCGGCCCTGCCCCTCAACGCCGAGGTCGCGCCGCGCGCCGTGCTCACCGGCTGGATTGCCGGCGAGCCGCTGCCGGAATCGCTGAGCATCGGCGAGGAGGCCGAGCTGCGCGACCCGATCGAGGGCGGCGCCATCGTGAAGTGCCAGCACCAGGAGCTGCGCGGCGACGAGATCGAGAAGCACCTGGAGGCCGGCAAGCAGGTCACCAAGCTGGCGCTGGTGCTGGACGACAACCAGTCGTTCGTCCTGGGCGAGGATCTGGTGGTGCGCAAATTCAAGCTGCTGGACGGCGCCATAGATCAACTGGAGACCGCAGAGGGCGATGGCGCGCGCGCCGAGCTTGATGCTCGCTTCGCGCTGCAGTCGGCCGAGATGCGCCGCCTGTTCCTGGTGCTCGAACAGGCGCTGCGCCTGTCGAAGGTGGAGGGCTGAGCCATGTCGATGGAAATCAAATGCACCTGCCCGTCGGGCGACGGCTCTCTCCGCTGGCCTTGCCCTGCCCATCCCTCACCTATGGCACAGCTGCACCAGCACCTGCTCGATATGCTCGGCGCCAAGGATCACGTCGACGCCGGCCGGATCATTGGCAAGCTGCACGCGGCGGCCCTGAACGAACAATCCGGCAATTCCGGACAGTTGCAGGCCGAGCAGCGTGGCGCGGGGGAAGTGCTGGACGTGCGGGCGGCCTATGCCATCGCTACCCGCTGGCGCAAACAGGCAAGCGAGCACAAAGCTGGCCGGGCCGTTCTGATTCGTTGCGCGGAGGAACTTGAAGCCGCCCTCGCCGCCCGCCAGCCGGTGGGGCAGGAGCCGCGCCGGCTGCGGTCCGCAGAAGATCGTTTCGAACAGTTCGTGCGGGCCGAGATTGCCCGCAGCCCGAATGCTCTCCGTGAGCTGGGGGAGTACTTGGGGCGCGTGCTAGATGAAGACGAATTCTCGGCCGCCAATCGCCTGTTGCTACAGATTGCCACCGAGCACACTACCCCGCCCGCGCCGGTGAACGTGCCCTACTCGCTTGATGCGGATCCAGCAGGCATCCGCTCCCGAGTTGCCGACTGCATCGCCGGCACCATAATGGTTGGCGCGCAGAACCACACTCCACCGCCTGCAGATCACTGGCTTGCGCCGTTCTGGGAAATGGCGCGGGCTGAGGCGGTGAAGCACCCAGCGCCTGCTACTCCGGCCGGGCATGATCGGATGGCGATCAAGCTGCTGGTGGCGGCCGGTTTCGTAGCCGAGGAAAAAGCCAACGAGTCGCTGCGAATCGCGCACGGCTTCGGTGGTGATCTGGGACAGCCCGCGCCTGCTGCTGTGCCGGTGGATGTGCTCCGCGATGCCGACGAAGACGAATACGTCATTGATCGCTTGGCGCATCTTCTTGCAGAGATAGCTGTGATCGTTAACGGCCCTGAGCCTGCAGGCGCTCGCTGGAGCTACCACGACTTGCCGGAAAAAGTGCGCGCCCTCGCCGCCCGCCAGCCCGTGGGGCATGAGCCGGCTATTTTTGTCAGTCCGGAGCAGCTGGAAGTGCACGCCGATCCGATGCGCGGAGAGGGTGGGCACTATCTGCCTGCGCGCAAGTCGGTGGCCGGCAAATTCACACAGCCGCTCTACACCGCCCCGCCCGCGCCTGCTGCTGTGCCGGTGGAGTTTATTGGTGTGTCCGAACAGATCAGCGCCGGCAACGGATTCTGGCGCGCATGCAGCGGCTGCCATGAATTGAACGAAGGCGTGGAGACAGGACCGTATAGCGCGGGGCTTCGTTGCTACCTTGGGACCGGTTGCGTCGAATGCGGTGGCATCGGCGCCATATGGGACAACACCGACTATGAGCTCATGGCGGACGAAGAGGCAGCAGCCCTCGCCATCCACCCCCAGCCGGCAGCGGCGAAGGACTTGGCAGCCATGCGCCCACGAATCGAGGCCGCGATCAACCGCATCGTGTCCGGACATGGATGCATGCGAGTTCCCGCCGAGGAGACCGATCCCGACCTGGTCCTGGCAGATGTGCTGCAGATCATCGACCAGCAGGCAAAGCCGGCAGGCGAGGTGCAGCCGTGATGCGCAAGCTCAACGCGCCGATCGCCCTCATCGCTCTCTACTGGTGGGGACTGGAGACCAGCTACTTCGGCTGGAACGCGACTCCCGGTAGCACTACCGAGCTGTTCGCCGATGGCTTGGCGCTCGTGCTGTTGGCGGCTGCCTTCGCGTTCCCCCAGCGCGCGGCGGTGCAGATCGAGGTGCGGAATGGCTGACGGCTCCCGCTCTCTGCCCCGGCAGCCACGCAACAACGGGCTTGCCGTTGGCGGCCGGCCCATCCGCGTGCCGGTCGGCAAGGCCACCGTGCGCCAGGTGCTGAAGCGCCACCTCCTCGAGGAGGGCAAGCGCATCCAGGACCTGGCCGAGCCGTGGCAGTGCTGCGTGCAGAACGTCTACGACCGCCTGTCGCGCGGGCGTGTGCTGGCGCCGGCCCATATCGATGCCGCGATCGCGTTCCTGCGCCTGGACGAATTCGACGCGGCCGAGCTGCGCCTGCTCGGCGCGCGCGAGGCCGGCTGGAACATCGACACGAAGTACCTGCTGAAGGAGACACCCGATGCCTGACACCGAGACTGAGCTGCGCCTATTACCGATCAAGGACGTGCGCGCCAAGGTGGGCCTTAGCCCGGCGACGATCTACCGCCAGATGCAGGCCGGCAAGTTCCCCAAGCCGCACAAGGTGTGCTCGCGGTCGCTATGGCTGTCCACACAGCTGGACGCCTGGATCATCGAACAGACCGGATCGCAGAGTGTGGGGCAGAACATGGGGCACGCCGGCTGAGAAACGAAAAAAGCCCCGTTTTACGGGGGCTTTCTTCTTGACATTGGCGGAGCGAGAGGGATTCGAACCCTCGATAGAGCTTTTGACCCTATACTCCCTTAGCAGGGGAGCCCCTTCAGCCGCTCGGGCATCGCTCCAGTTTTTGCGTCCTGCCGCGGTGTCCGTTGCAGGCCGCGAAGAATACCGGGTAAGAGGGGCTAACGTAAACCCTTTATGACGATCAATTCGAAGAATCGTCACCGTGATGCGCACCGGAAGCGACCGGCTCATCCCCACGCTGGATCCGCTGATAGATTTCTTCGCGGTGTACAGCAACATCTTTCGGTGCGGTGATGCCGATACGCACCTGATTACCCTTGACGCCGAGTACGGTCACAGTGACCGAGTCGCCGATCATCAAGGTTTCGCCTACCCGGCGAGTGAGGATCAACATTTTGCAAATCTCCTGGGACCGGTGGGTTTCCCACCAGCATCGGCGGCCTACTGACGAGGCGCGCCCTAGGTAAAGGGAATAGACCAGAAATGGTAGCGGGACACCCTGCCAACCAGCAAGGCATACCAGGACAAGTGTTCAGCCCAAGTGTTGCTTGACCCAGGAGGGCACGCCTTCCAGCGCGGTCGCAAGGGCGGGACCATCCTCGCCACCACCCTGGGCGAGATCCGGACGACCGCCGCCCTTGCCCCCGATCTGACTGGCAATATGCCCGAGGAGTTCCCCTGCCTTCACCTTGCCAGTTGGGCTGCCGTTCACGCCGGCCACCAGCGCAACCTTGCCGCCAGCAGCACCTGCCAACACGATGACCGAATCGCCCAACTGCTGCTTGAGACGGTCCATCGCATCGCGCAACGCCTTGGCGTCGAAGCCCTCCAGACGCACGGCGACCACCTTGACGCCTGCCACATCGACAGCGCTGGAACCCAGGTCTGCGGTGGCTCCGGAGGCCAGCTTGGCCTTGAGCGACTCCAGCTCACGCTCAAGCCGCTTCTGACGCTCGGTGAGCGCGCGAACCTTGTCGACCACCTCGGTGGCGTTGCCACCGAGCAGGCTGGCCGCTTCGAACAGACGCCGTTCTTCATCGGCGACATGGTCCAACGCGCCTTGCCCGGTTACCGCTTCGATGCGCCGCACGCCCGAAGACACACCGCCTTCGGAGGTGATCTTGAACAAGCCGATGTCGCCGGTGCGGGTGACGTGAGTGCCACCGCAGAGCTCGGTGGAATAGCCGCCCATCTTCAGCACGCGCACGTTCTCGCCGTACTTTTCGCCGAATAAGGCCATCGCGCCGAAATCCAGCGCTTCCTGCATGGCCATGTTGTGCACTTCAACGCTGTGGTTGGTGCGCACCTCTGCGTTGACCTTGCGTTCGATCACGGCGAGCTCTTCGGGAGTGATCGGCTGGAAGTGGGAGAAGTCGAACCGCAAGCGGTCCGGCGCAACCAGCGAGCCCTTCTGCTGCACATGCGTGCCCAGCACCTCGCGCAGGGCCGCATGCAGCAGATGCGTGGCCGAGTGGTTGAGGATGGTCTTGCCGCGACGCTGCACGTCGATGCCGCCTGCCAGCACATCCCCCACTGCCAGCGCACCTTCGGTGATGCGCCCCACATGGCCATGGAACTGGCCGGCAAACTTCTGCGTGTCGGCGATCTCGATGGAGACATCGCTACCGCTCAACTGGCCGCTATCGCCGACCTGGCCACCGGATTCGGCATAGAACGGCGTGCGGTCAGTGAACACGATGACCTCGTCGCCGGCCTCCGCACGTTCGACCGGCCGGCCCTGCTTGAGCAACGCCACCACCTTGAGCGCATCGGCGTCGTAGGCTTCATAGCCCAGAAACACCGTCGGCGACATGGTGGCGACCAGATCGGCCGGCAATGCGACGCCGCCACCGAACTTGCCGGCGGCACGCGCGGTCTCGCGCTGACGCTCCATGGCGAACTCGAAGCCCTCCATGTCCACGCGCAAGCCACGCTCGCGTGCGATGTCGGAGGTCAGATCGACCGGGAACCCGTAGGTATCGAAAAGGCGGAACGCATCGGCGCCGGGAATCACTTCCTGCGAGCGCGCGGCGACGTCGTCGAAGATCTTCATGCCGGCATCCAGCGTCTCGGCAAAACGCTCTTCTTCGGCCAGCAGTGCGCGCGCGACGGTCTCCCGCGCGACCATCAGTTCGGGATAGGCCTCGCCCATCAGCTCGACCAGGGTCGGCACCATCTTGCTGAAGAACGGCTGGCGTACCCCCAGCATCCAGCCGTGCCGCAGCGCACGCCGGATGATCCGGCGCAGCACATAACCACGGCCTTCATTGGACGGCAGCACGCCATCGACGATCAGGAACGAACAGGCGCGGATGTGATCGGCGATCACCCGCAGCGACTTGTTCTCCAGATCGGCGACCCCGGTCAGCGCACTGGCCTTGCCAATCAAGGCCTGGAACAGATCGATCTCGTAGTTGGTATGCACGTGCTGCAGGATCGCAGCCAGACGCTCCAGGCCCATGCCGGTGTCAACGCACGGCGCCGGCAACGGCACCAGGGTGCCGTCGGGCTGGCGGTCGAACTGCATGAACACCAGGTTCCAGATCTCGATGAAGCGGTCGCCATCCTCATCCGGCGAGCCGGGCGGACCACCGGCGATGTGATCGCCATGGTCGAAGAAGATCTCGGTGCATGGGCCGCACGGGCCGGTATCGGCCATCTGCCAGAAGTTGTCCGACGCGTACGGCGCACCCTTGTTGTCGCCGATGCGCACGATGCGGCTTTCCGGAATGCCGATCATGTCGCGCCACAGCGCGAAGGCTTCTTCGTCGGTGTGGTAGACGGTTACCAGCAGCCGCTCGGCCGGCAGCTTCCAGACCTGGGTCAGCAGCTCCCAGGCCCAGCTGATGGCGTCCTTCTTGAAGTAATCGCCGAACGACCAGTTGCCCAGCATCTCGAAGAAGGTGTGATGCCGCGCGGTGTAGCCCACCGAATCCAGATCATTGTGCTTGCCGCCGGCACGCAGGCAGCGCTGCACGTCGGCCGCGCGCACGTAGCTGCGCTTCTCCGCGCCAAGGAAGACGTCCTTGAACTGGACCATGCCGGAGTTGGTGAACAGCAAGGTCGGGTCGTTGCCCGGCACCAGCGGCGCGGATGGCACGATGGTGTGGCCTTTCCCCTCGAAAAACGCGAGGAAGTCACTGCGGATCTGGGAAGTACTGAATTTGGCGGGTGCGTTCATGTGCTGGCATTGGGCGGGCGGCAGTCCCGGTCACCCAATGAGATGTGGGCGCAGATGAGCGGAACAACCTGAAACCACGAAGGGTAGCA
The DNA here is from genome assembly GCF_020784175.1 of Xanthomonas campestris pv. asclepiadis. Classification (GTDB taxonomy): domain Bacteria; phylum Pseudomonadota; class Gammaproteobacteria; order Xanthomonadales; family Xanthomonadaceae; genus Xanthomonas; species Xanthomonas campestris_D. Next base: position 5,501 of record NZ_JAJGQM010000070.1, on the reverse strand, counting down.
GGCCTGACGCCCTCAGTCCTCAAGGTCGAAGCGCGTGGCGCTACGAATGCTGTTGCCATCAAAACCACGCCGGGCCAGCAGATCGGCGGCCTTGCGCCGTTGCGGCAGATCGGTAGGGCCCTGGTCGCCAAAGCGACGGCGGATCAGATCGCGCGCGTTTTCGGTCCAGTCGCCTTCAAATGTCGCCATTGCGGCGCTGATGGCATCGCTGTCCAGGCCATGGGTCCCGAGCTCGGCGCGGATATGCAGCGGACCGTAGCCCGAGCCTGCACGATTGCGCACGACCGAGGCCGCAAACCGGGTGTCCTCCTGCCAACCTTCGTCAGCCAGGCGCTCTACGGCCGCCTGCGCGGCGTCCGGCTCGATACCGCGTGCCAGCAGCTTGCGGTTCAATTCCTTGCGCGAATGCTCGCGCCGCACCAGCAATCCCAGTGCACGTTGGACCGGGGTCTGTTCCTTGAACCGGCGTCCCCGCTTTGGCGCGGGCTGTTGCTCGTCCATCGTGGGTGTCCCGAGTAACAAAATCACATGCTGCATCAATGCGCCGTCCGTGGCGCCTGCCCTCCTGGCCTTCGATAGATCTACCGCGGGAAGCGACGGCACTGACTCCGCCGTCCCCGCGATAGAAAACTTGCCGCCGCCATCAGCTCGGCCGCTCTGCCATCAGGCGAGCGCGGCCAGCAGGCGGAACCGGGGATGGCCACTCGGGCGTCCCGGTTCGCGCTTGTCGCCGGCACCTGCCTGATCACGGCTCAGCTCGCACTGCGGGCTGCCGTTATTCCTTCTCGACGTCGTCGCCGGCTTCGCGCGGCGCCTCGGCCGGCTGGAACTTCTCGCGCAGTTCGCCTTCCAGCCGTGCCGCGACTTGCGGGTTGTCGCGCAGATAGGTGCGGGCATTGTCCTTGCCCTGCCCGATGCGCTCTTCGCCGTAGCTGTACCAGGCGCCGGCTTTCTCGACCAACTTGGCTTCCACGCCCATGTCGATCAGCTCACCTTCGCGGCTAATGCCTTCGCCGTAGAGGATTTCGGTCACGACCTGCTTGAACGGAGGTGCCAGCTTGTTCTTGACCACCTTGATCTTGGTCTGATTGCCGATGATTTCGTCGCCCTTCTTGATCGCGCCGATACGACGGATATCCAGACGGACCGATGCGTAGAACTTCAGCGCGTTGCCGCCGGTGGTCACTTCCGGGCTCTGGCCCGGCATCATCACGCCGATCTTGTGGCGCAACTGGTTGATGAAGACCACCAGCGTGTTGGAACGCTTGATGTTGCCGGTCAGCTTGCGCAGCGCCTGGCTCATCAGACGGGCCTGCAGACCCGGCAACTGATCACCCATTTCGCCTTCGATTTCCGCCTTCGGAGTCAGCGCGGCGACCGAGTCGACCACCACGATATCCACCGAACTGGAACGCACCAGCATGTCGGCAATTTCCAGTGCCTGCTCGCCGGTGTCCGGCTGCGACAGCAGCAGGTCGTCGACATTGACGCCCAGCTTGGCGGCATAGATCGGATCCAGCGCATGCTCGGCATCGATGAAGGCAGCGGTGCCGCCCTTCTTCTGGCATTCGGCAATCGCCTGCAGGGTCAGGGTGGTCTTGCCCGACGACTCCGGACCATAGATTTCGACAACACGGCCCTTGGGCAGGCCGCCGATCCCCAGTGCGATGTCCAACATCAGCGAGCCGGTCGGAATGACTTCGACGGCCTCGATCACACGGTCGCCCATGCGCATCACCGAGCCCTTGCCGAATTGCTTTTCGATCTGGCTCAGTGCGGCGGAAAGGGCGCGCTTCTTGTTCTCATCCATCTGGGTGATCCTTGTCAGTGATTTCGGTGTAGGGCTAATGTAACGGCGGTGTATCGCACAGGCTGAGACTGGCTGCGACACACTCAGATTAGAGCGGTGGCCATGGCGATGGCAGCGGAAAATCCTGTGGTACCGGCTCGGGATAACGCCAGTGCTGCCATCGGCGCAGTGCTCAACGATTCGGCCTCAACAGCCCGCAGTACAGGCCCTCGATCGCGAAATCCTGGTCCGGCAACACTTCGATCGGCGCGTAGTCCGGGTTGCGTGGCAGCAAGCGGATGCGGTCCTTGCCGATCTTCAACAATTTGACCGTGATCTCCTCATCGATCCGCGCCACCACGATCTGGCCCGATCGCGCGTCGCGGGTGCGGTGCACCCCGATCAGGTCGCCGTTGAAGATGCCTTCGTCGCGCATCGAGTCGCCCTGCACCTTGAGCAGATAGTCCGGGGACGGCGAGAAGAACACCCGGTCCAGCACCACGAAGTCGTCCGAGCCGATATCCGCGCCGATCGGAAGGCCTGCCGCCACACGCCCCAGCACCGGCAAGCGCAGGACATCGTCGCGCATCGGCTCGTTTGCGGCAGGCGGTGTACGCGACGGAGCGCCCTGCCCGGCCAGGCGGATGCCGCGAGCCTGCCCTGGAACGCGACGGATCGCACCGGCCTGCTCCAATGCCTCCAGATGGTATTGCGCGCCGCGCACACCCTTGAAGCCGAAGGCGCGCGCGATCTCGGTCTGCGAGGGCGGGACGCCGTCGGCATCGATGCGCTCGGCGATCAAGGCCAGGATTGCTTGCTGGGTATCGGTCAGGTCCATGGTTAGTAGTATTACTACTAACTGACGCCTGCGCAATAGGGGTTCAGCCGACATACGTGTAAAAATGACTCGCAGAATCCAATTTCTTTTTTGAAAACATGAAGTTGCCGGATAAAACGGCGCTTCCATCGCTCATCCACTACCTCGTCCCTTTCGAGGTTCGGCACGCTGCAACTGTCTTGCGGCGACTGTGCGAGACCAGTGGTCGCAGGGTGGGTAATAGACGGATGCCGCCTGCTTCACAGCAGAGCACGCAAGGACTATTCGGCAGTACACGCTGCCGGGATTGAGGGCCGGCAGGAATCTGCGAAAAAATTCTTTACTAACAGCAGGTTATCCCACTTTTGCCTGTTTTTTGCACGAATCCCTGCCAACCCTGTGGTATTCATGGCGACGTCGAATCAGCCTTACGGGTTGATGTGCTGCAGAGGTTCCCTGTGAACTGGGTGTAGCACGCTAGCAATGGCATTGCGAGCAGGGTGTCAGCGCCGACCGCTCAGGTGCGGCTTGGCCGTCCCAACGCCCCGCCACAGGTAGCTGTTAGCTCTCGCAGCCCATCCGGTGCACTGCGCGTAGTGCGCGAAACCCTTCCCGCAGCAGCGAAGCCCAGATGACCCGGTGCGTAGCTGCAGCGCCAAATCAGAAACTCCCGCATCCCGCTTACCGGCGCATATCGACAATCAGAGCGTCATCCCGCATCGCCCAGAGACGCTATGAACGACTACGGTTCTTATCGCTACCTGCCTGCCGATGGTTGGTACGCCACCTATTCAAAAGCTGCCGAGGCCGATGAGCCACGCGTCTTCCAGCGCGTGGCCCTATGGCGGGTGGCCCCGCATGGAACGATCGTTGGGCTGATCTCTTCGCCCGACCATAGCCAGGACGAGAGCGAATCGCAGCTTCTGAGCGCACCGCGCGGTCTAGGCGTCCACTACATCCACATTGATGATCTGACCGCAGAGGAACGCGAGCAGATCCGCCGCAGACGTTTCAGTTGATCGCCTTTGCGAGGTCTAATCCCTGCGGACTCATTTGGAATCTGACGAGATGCGAACTGCTTCAATGTCTTTGCTAAGTCTTCCGCACGCGAAGACTGTCGTCGCCGACGTCGGTGCGCCTATGTCCGTTACCGCTTCCCCCTGTCAGGTGCGCGACAGCGCGGGGGCGTTCGCCGGCCTCAATGCTGCGCCGGTCAAACGCATACGCAAGACGCTGCAGTCGATCGTGGCAAAGGCAGAGCGATCATGTCACATGCCTCTGCTGCAGATAGATGCCCAAACCTCCGATCTCGCCAGTGCGATTGCACAGGTGGATCGTGCATCGGCACAGTCGTCCAGGCAGGATGAGCAATGGGAGATGCACTGCCGTGTTGTCCTCGAATGCATGCGCGCATGCGCGGGCGAATCCTACACAGCCGATCTGGCGACGGTGGCCGACATCGGCGGGCTCCATCTTGATGCGCCGATGTCCACGCCGCGGTTGAAATTGTGGGAGGGTGCGACGGACGACGCTATCGTGGTGGTGCTGGGCTTCTCCGGCACTCGCTTGGATGCGACCAACGATCTGCTGTGCGACATGAGAAGCCAGATCGCCCAGCCGCACGTCAACATATTGGACGAACGCCTTCCCACGTTGGGCAAGGTGGGCGCAGGCTGGCAGGAATGGTGGCACTCCGAAGCTCAGCTGCCGCGCGCCGAAGGAGCCATCATGAAGGACGTGCTGATACGCTACTCGAACCTGGCGCGGGACAGCGGCAAGGCATTATTGATGTCATTGACGGGACATAGCTTGGGCGCGTCAGGGGCCATGGTCGCCGGCTTCGATATCGCGCACTTTCTGCGTGCGGCCGGGGCCAGTGGCAAGGTCAGCGTGTATGCCTTCAACCCGCCACGGCTGGGGCAAGCGGGCATCGTGAGGCGCTACAGGGACAGCCTGACATCGGAGCGCAGCGCATTGCACTTCACGCTGCGCCAGTTCACTCGCACGCTGGATCCGATCCAGTCCATGCCCTTTTTCATGCATCACCCGCACTGGAATCAAGACAGGGCAGCCACTGGCGAGCGCGCCGGCAGCGCCAGCGGCGAGCGCTTCGCGCAATTCGTCACCATTACAGACCAGCCGGCGAGCAGGATCAATGTGGCGGACAACCACGAATTGACGGTGTGGGGCCCTTATTTTCTGTCCAAGATCGAGCAGGCCAAGTTGCAGCTTATCTTCTCTCCCGTGGAGGTCTCAGAACGGACATCCGGAGACTCGCGTCTTTCCCGCAGGCAACTGTTCGTCTCCTTTAAAAATTCTCTAACAGGGTTGTAAGCCGGAAGACGGTCGGCAGGGATTGAGGGTCGGCAGGGATTCGTGTAAAAAACAGCCAAAAGTGAGCTAACCTGCTGTCAGTAAAGAACTTTTCACGAATCCCTGCCGACCCTCAGTAATCCAGCTGACCGGCATTAGCGCACACGACTACAGGCTGGATTTGATAGTTGGACCGGCCGCAGTCGGAGGCTGGAGAAGCTTGGAAGAAAGAAAGAGCTCGATCCCACGCATAATGTCATAGGCATTGAAGTCAAGCAGGCTCAATTCTCGAATTCGACTTCCCTCCCTATTTTTCTCATAAATACAAAGCGAAACGCCTTGGCGGAGCGCCTCACAAACCTTTTCCGCAATCGTTTTTCTTTCACGAAAAGACAGTGCCCAAAGCTTTTTTAGCGTGGCTTCTTTATCGAGCGTGGCATTTTGGCCAAGCCAAGACAATTGACGCTCAAGAAAATCCGAGATTAGTTTTCCATCGTAGCCCTCATGGTAATCCCCCCGCCCATTAGCTGACGCCAGAAGTGGAATTTTCTCGTCCCCTTTCCCGAGGAGGTTCCATGAAGA
>NZ_JAJGQM010000007.1 GCF_020784175.1 Xanthomonas campestris pv. asclepiadis | reverse complement strand
GGCATCACGCCTGCCATGAAGTTGGCGATGGCCACTTAGCTCCACTTCTGGCGACCGCTAGAAGTGGGGGGATTACCATCCTGCAGCCATTGTGCCAGTGCGTCGCGGCTGGTTGGATCTGCCACATCGCAGATGCGCGTGATCACGCCGGGGACTTCAGCCTTTGCCTGCGCAAGAGAGGATGCGGTGCGACCGCAGATGATGACCTGGTTGCCGTCGGCGGAAAAGCGCCTTGCCAGGGCAAGACCGATTCCCGTCGCGCCGCCGGTGATGAGGATGGTGTTATGTGTGAGCTTCATCGTCTTGGATCCTTCGCAAAAAAATGTAGAAGGTATGTCGACGATGAACTAGGCATCAGCGGCCACACCTTCGCTACCGGCATGCCGGGGCTGAGGTGTCGCGGATACCCTGAAGCGGGAGGAGTTGCCATTCACTTGAACGGCGACCGGGCTACCATCCGGTCAGCACTCTTTCGACAGCGGCTTTCTACCATGGCGCTTCTTTCGCTACAACTGCTCTTCTCCTGCGGCATTCAACAAACCCAGGGGTGAAGGAACGCGTTGCATGAGGGCGATGGCTTCGGTGCACGCGAGCCTCTACTTGGATCGCAGCTGTAGTTTGCGTATCAACGAGCACGCATTCCAGAACGTCTATTCGACCTCTGAGCGCGGATGTGTCGACACCGGAAGCCGTTAAAGCGTGTCTTTGGAAAAATGTCCGCACAGAAACTCGACGAACGCGGTCACCTTGGGGCTTACAAGGCGGCGTGAGGCATGCAACACCCAGCCTTCGAGCAGCGGTGCCTGCACGACGCCCCATTCGGCGACCCTGCCGCTGGCGATGTCTTCAGCCACGGCGGACCGCGGCACCACGGCTGCGCCGGCCCCAGCCAGCACCGCGTTTCTGATCAGGAGCGGCGTCGAGTACCAGAGCACCGGCTTGGGGAGGTAGGTGCACAGGTGCCCGTCTTTATCGACGACCTTCCACGCAGGAATGACCTTGCGGCCGATGCGTGTGATGACCTGGAGTTCTATACCGGAAGCAGCCGCTTCGCCGGCTTGAGGGCGGCTTAAGTCCGGCGGAGCGACAAGCACCAATTGGTCATTGAGGAAGCGCCGGCCGACCAGCTTGTCGTCCGTCGGAGGGTTGAAGCGGATCACGATGTCGTAACCGTCTTCCACCAGGTCGACCAGGCGGTCTTCCGCAGTCACCTCCAGCTGTACATCCGGATGCGCGCGCAGGAAGGCTGCGCCGATGCGCCCCATGGCGATATGCGAAAACAGCAGCGGTGCACTGATGCGTAGCACACCGCGTGGCCGACCGATGCCCGATCTCAGCTCCTCAACCACCTGGGCGATTTCGCCGAAGGGGTCGGACGTTCTCGCGTGTAGAACTTCGCCTTCCGGCGTGAGCCGTAGCGTGTGGCCGCCCCGCTCAACCAGGCGTATGCCAAGGCTCTCTTCAAGCGAACGTACTCGACGAGACAAGGTGGCCTTGGGTTGCCCACTGGCACGGCTTGCGCTTCCGAAGCCGCCGTGGATCACGACAAGGTTGAAGTCTGCGAGGGCTGCGATATCCAAGGGATGTTCCATTTGCAAGACATCATGTCCAGGTATTCGGGACTATGCGCTGGGTTTGGGCGGGCGAACAATGGCGGCGTCGACAGGATCCCGGGGTTCACGGGTGCACTCAGTCCATGGTGCCCTTTGGGTTGTCACTTCATTCACTCACGTCTTCAAGGAATGCTCGCATGAAAGCAGTACGTTTCCACGCCTATGGTGGCTCCGAGGTCCTCAAGATCGAAGAGATCGACAAGCCGGTGCCGGGTCCCGGTCAAGTTCGTATCCGGGTCAGGGCGGCAGCAGTCAATCCGATCGACTGGAAACTGCGTGCCGGATACATGCATGCAATGATGCCGCTTGCGTTTCCCGCAGGAAGCGGGTGCGAGGCCTCGGGCATGATCGATGCGGTTGGTGACGGCATCCCGGCCGATCTGCTGGGCAGGGGCGTGTTTGGCAAGGGCAACGCTACGATGGCGGAATACGCCATCCTGGATGAGTGGGCTGCCAAGCCTGACGCACTGAAGTTCGAGGAGGCGGCCGGCCTCTCGGTCGCCGTCGAAACGGCTGCACGTATCATCGATCAAGTGGGAGTCAAGCCTGGGGAGACGCTATTGGTCAGCGGTGCTGCCGGCGGCGTGGGTTCTGCCGCACTTCAACTCGCGCGTGTTGCCGGTATCCGCACCATTGGCACAGCAAGCGAGCCAAAGCATGACTATCTACGTTCGTTGGGAGCGATCCCGACCACCTACGGCCCGGGCCTTTCCCAACGTGTTGCCGAGCTCGCACCAGCAGGGGTACACGCCGCGCTCGATGTGGTCGACTCTGGAATGATTCCGGAGTTGGTGGCGATCACCGGTAGCCCGTCGAAGGTGGTGTCGATCTCCGATCTCAGTGCACCGCAATATGGGGCGAAGACCTCCTTTGAGCCTATGGACAAGGAGAGTGCGACCAAGGTGCTGGAGCAGGTTGCAGCGCTGTGTGTCGCTGGAGCCTTTACATTGCCGGTCGCGCAGACCTTCCGGCTGCAGGACCTTGCAGCGGCGCATGACCTGAGTGCCCAGGGTCATGTCACCGGACGGCTCGTTGTGACCTTCGGCTGAGCTTGAGCCTTGCAGCAGCGCAGCAACGCTCGGTACTCGCCCTTGTGCCGGCCAGGCCTTGATCCCTTAGCGATGCAGGCCTGGCCAGTTGCCGCCGGAAGTACAGGCGCGCTCTGCATTTGGCCATGGGTTTGTCAGCATTTGAATGGCCACGCCATTAGGAGCAGACGATGATAGATCTCTACTATTGGCCCACTCCAAACGGCCACAAGGTTACCGTGTTCCTGGAAGAGGCCGGTCTGGACTACACGCTCAAGCCGGTCAATATAGGCAAGGGCGACCAGTTCACGCCTGAGTTCCTGCGGATGTCGCCCAACAACAAGATGCCGGTGATTGTTGATCACGCTCCGGCCGATGGCGGTGCGCCGCTGAGCGTTTTCGAGTCCGGTGCGATCCTGCTGTATCTTGCCGAGAAGACCGGCCGGTTCCTGCCTGCTGACACACGCGGCCGCCTTGTCGCGCTGGAGTGGTTGTTCTGGCAGGTGGGCGGCCTTGGTCCGATGAGCGGGCAGATGGCGCACTTCAGCGTCTATGCGCAGGAGAACATTCCCTATGCCATCGATCGCTACAAGGCCGAGGTGCGTCGACTGCATCGTGTGCTCGACCAGCGCCTGGCAGAGCACAGCTTTGTCGCCGGTGCCGGGTACGGCATCGCCGACATGGCGAGCTATCCGTGGTTCGAGGTCTACGGCGACCTGAAGCCCGATTACGACGCGTTTCCGCATCTGCGGCGCTGGCAGGGCGCCATTGCCGCACGCCCGGCAGTGCAACGTGCTTATGCGCTCAAGGAACAGGTCAACCCGAATGCCGGAAAGCCGCTCAGTGACGAGGAGCGCCAACACATGTTCGGCAGACGCTGAGGAATGTTCCCGCAGGTTCCGGGTAATCGGGCAGCGTTTTACGATGGTTGTCTGCGATCCTTCCCCTGATGCCCAGACGCGATAAGTGATTGCTGAAAAATTCTCATAAGCGCATCCCGGCCTGGCCAGCGTCGGTGCTCCTGGGGTTTGGTACAACAGCTGGCCATGTGCTCGTGTGCCCATCCCAGCCCTGTTGGCAGACCAGCCATCTGCCGCGCGGAGAACCACAGCACGCGATCGCACTGCCCGATACGCAGCTCTCGACTGCTGCGCTGGAGATACGCTCAATGAAGTTCGACACGCCGGCAGGCCTCACTCCCATCGACCAGCTCACCGTCGTCGGCAAGTCCGTTGACCGTATCGAAGGCCCGCTCAAAGTGACGGGCACCGCGCCTTACGCCTACGAGTGGCATGACAACCTGCAGGAGCTGGCGTATGGCTACATCGTCGGCGCCGCAATCGCCAAGGGGCGCATTGCGCACATCGACACCACCGCCGCTGCGAAAGCTGCCGGCGTGCTGCATGTGCTCACCTACAAAAACACCCAGGCACTTGGCACCGGCGAGTTCTACGTGCAACGCTTCCTGGCAGCGCCCGAGGTCGAGCATTATCACCAGCCCGTTGCGGTGGTGGTGGCCCATACCTTCGAGCAAGCGCGTGCGGCCGCTGCGCTGGTGCGCGTGGAATATGTGCGCGAGACCGGCCGCTACGATCTGGCGCAACAGCTGGACAGCGCGCCGATCGCCCAGCAGGCGCCGTTTGGCGGTCCACCGCAAACCGCGGTAGGCGACTTCGATGCGGCCTTTGCGGCCGCACCGGTCAAGGTCGATGCCAGCTACACCACGCCGGACCAGGCGCACGCGATGATGGAGCCGCATGCCAGCATCGCCAGCTGGCAGGGCGATCAGCTCACCTGTCACACCTCGATCCAGCAGATGAACTGGGGCCGGCGCGATCTGGGCAAGATCCTCGGTATTCCCAAACACCACATTCGTTTGCTCTCGCCGTATATCGGCGGCGGCTTCGGGGGCAAGGGCACGGTCCAGTCGGATCTGGTCATGGCCGCACTGGCTGCCAAGGCGGTCGGCAGGCCGGTCAAGGTAACGCTGCAACGCCCGCTGATGTTCAACAGCACCATCCATCGGCCGGCAACGATCCAGCGGATCCGGCTGGGCGCCACACGCGATGGGCGGCTCACCGCCATCGGGCACGAAAGCTGGTCCGGCAATCTGCCCGGCGGGCGTACCGAACCCACCACGCTCTCGACCCGCGTGCTGTACGCAGGTGCGAACAGAATGACCCAGGTGCGTCTTGCCGTACTCGATCTTGCCGAAGGCAATGCGATGCGCGCGCCCGGCGAGGCGCCCGGCTTGATGGCGCTGGAAATCGCCATGGACGAGCTGGCAGAACGGCTCGCCCTGGATCCGGTTGCGCTGCGCATCCTCAACGACACCCAGGTGGATCCGGAGAACCCGGGCAAGCCGTTTTCCACGCGCGCGTTCGTCGACTGCCTGCAGGTGGGTGCCGAACGTTTCGGTTGGAGCCAACGGCTGGCGCGGCCGGCAAGCCTGCGCGACGGGCAGTGGCTGATCGGCATGGGCATGGCCGCTGCGGTGCGTGGCGCGCCGATTTCCAAGGCGGGTGCGCGTGCGCGGCTGGATCGCACCGGCACGGTGACCATCGAGACCGACATGACCGACATCGGTACGGGCAGCTACACCATCGTGGCGCAGACCGCTGCGGAGATGCTGGGCGTGCCACTGCATCAGGTCGTCGTCCGCCTGGGCGATTCCAGTTTCCCGGAGACGCCAGGGTCGGGCGGTCAGCAGGGCGCGGCCTCGGTCACTGCGGGCGTGTATGCAGCGTGCGTCGCCTTGCGTCAGGCGATCGCCCAGCGGCTTGGCATGCCGGTGGACGCGGCGCAGTTTGCCGACGGCATGGTCACGGCCGGCACGCGCCGCGTACCCTTGCGCCAGGCGGCAGCGCAGCACGACATCATGGTCGAGGATGCGATGGAGTTCGCTAGCCTGAAAGAGCGCTACGCCCAGCAGACCTTCGGCGCGCATTTTGCGCAAGTGGCCGTTAATGGCTACACCGGCGAGATCCGCGTGCGGCGCCTGCTCGCGGTGTGTGCGGCCGGCCGCATTCTCAACCCAAAGACTGCCAGAAGCCAGATCATCGGCGGCATGGTGATGGGCGTCGGCGCCGCGCTGATGGAAGAGATGGCGGTCGATCGCCGCCTGGGCTTTTTCGTCAATCACGATCTGGCCGGCTATGAAGTCCCCGTGCATGCTGACATTCCGCATCTGGAAGCGCATTTCATCGACGAGGTCGACCCCACCATGTCGCCGCTCAAGGCCAAGGGCGTCGGCGAATTGGGGTTGACGGGTGTGGCACCGGCCATCGCCAATGCCATCTACAACGCCACCGGCATCCGTGTACGCGAATATCCGATCACGCTGGACAAACTGCTGACGCAGCTTCCGCTTCCATCGGAATGAGTGGGTTGCGGCCGGACATCAGCCGGCTTCAACGGGCAGGTGCCACTGCCCTGATGGAGAACGCGGTCGACATGTATGCCTGGCTTCGAGGCCTGGCATTCGCTCCGAGCAGGATGACCCGCATTCGCTCGAACTGATCACGCCATGCGCGCTCCGGTAGCATTGATGGACCGCCCTGAGCTGATGTCGGGTGAGGGTGTTGTCCATGCACGTTTCCTGCGCTTTTTTCGCCAAAATAGTTCATCGGTGCGTGCGTCGCGTAGCAGGAGTGGCACCATTTGTGCTCGCCGCATGAGACATGCCCGTGTGACCGTATGAGCATGTACTCATATGCAGCTGCTCTGTCACTGCTCTGTCACTGCTCTGTCACTGCTCTGTCACTGCGAGGCCGCACATGTCGCTCAACACGCTTTCGACCGGGAGTGCCGCCGGTCTGTTTCTCCCTCTCACCGATGATACGTCGTCTCCGGAAGCGACCGGATCCGATTCAGCCATGAACGATTCCGATCTGCTGCTGGCGATGGACAATCTGTTCTTGCAGCAGATTTACCAGCTGATTGCCGCCATCTACGGCAACACGCCAAACGATGGATCAGGCAGCGGCATTGCTGGGTTGTCCACGCCTTCGGCTGACGACATGCAAGCCAGCCAGCCGATCGAGAAACGCACCTCCTGGCCGACGCTACCGACCCCCTTCGATGCCAAGGACATCAAGGGATCCAAGCTGCCGCCTGCGGTGGATGGATCGTCGGTGACCTGGGACGGCGGCACGCTCACCGCATCGGAGCTTCAGATTGTTTCGACACTCAATCAGCACAAGGACAAGATGCCGCTTGAGTTCGCAAAACTCGACGACAGGATCAACGATCCGTCCACTCCCCCCGATCTGAAGAGCGCGCTGCAAGGCCTGCAGAAAGACCCGCGCCTGTTCTTCGCGATCGGCTCGCAGGGTGACGGCAAATGCGGCGGCAAGATCAAGGCCGACGACCTGTGGGATTTTGCAGACCACCATCAACAGGTGACCGATCTGGGCGGGAAGAATGCCGAGTTCAATCCCAAAAACATCAAGGGAGCGACACCGCCGCCTGCCGCAGAAGGTTCAACGGTGACCTGGGATGGCGGCACGCTCACGCAGCAGCAGCTCGACATCGTTTCCACGCTGAATCAGCATCGCGACATGACGCCGATCGAGTTCGCCAAGCTCGACGAAAAGATCAACGATCCAGCCACGCCACCCGACCTGAAGAAGGCGATGCAAGGCCTGCAGCAGGATCCCGGCCTGTTCTTTGCGATGGCGGCTCAGGGGCACGGCAAGCACCATCATGACGACCAGGGCAAGTGCAACGGTACGCTCATTGCGGCCAACCTCTACGATTTTGCCGACCGTCACCCGCAGGTGACGGCGCTGGGCGGGAAGAACGCGACCTACAATCCCGAAAAAATGAAAGGGCGCGACCTGCCGCCGCCGGTGGACGGCTCTTCGGTCACGTGGGATGGCGGGACGCTCACCCAGAACGAATTGGAGATCGTCACCACGCTCGATCGCCACAAGGACAAGCTGCCGCTCGCGTGGGCCGATCTCGATGCGAAGATCAACGACCCGGCGACACCGCCGGATCTGAAGAAGGCATTGACGGAACTGCAAAAGGACCCGCGGCTGTTCTTTGCCATCGGCTCGCAGGGCGATGGCAAGTGCGGCGGCAAGATCAAGGCCGGCGATCTGAGCAAATTCTCGGCCGGCCACGCGCAGGTCGCGGAGTACGCCAACAAGCAAGCCAAGGGCTATACGCAGAACTATGTGGCCTCGGACAGCCCGGACAAGACCGAGCCGACGGTCATGACCGAAAGCGACGCGATGCGCGAGTTCTATCGCTACTCGGACTATCTGCCGAAGGATCTGAACCAGGACGCGTTCAAGCACCTGGTCGAAGGCGACGACAAGACCCAGAAGCGCCCGCCGCAGGTCATCGCTGCCGCGCAGTATTTTCGTGAGCATCCCGATCAGTGGAAGGCGCTGGCGGGAGACTCGGGTTCGATGAGCACCCCGGATTTCCTGCAGAAATCCGCATCGCAGATGCACCTGACCGCGCCCGAACTGAAAACGCTGGACACCATCAACAGCCACCAGGACGCGTTTTTCGGCGACGGCAAGGAGGTGACCCGCGACAAGCTCGACACGATCGCCAAAGACGACAAAGCCGACCCCGCCGTGCGCGACGCTGCCAAACAGCTGTTGGGCGACCCGCTGCTGTTCGGCGTGTTGAATAATTCGATCACCGGCTACAAGAAGCCCCACAGCTTCTTCGGCGGTGGCCATGTCGTCGACTCGGGCAAGATCAGCAAGAAGGACTTTCAGCAGTTCTACGAACATATGACGGCGGCCAACAAGACCGTGGAGAAATCGCCCACGCATGCGGCCACATCACCCGACCAGCAGAAGGCCGTCGCGGACATGTTGATGGGCAAGGCCGATCAACCCGAGATCAAGAAGAAGAAAAAGGACATCGGTACCGTCGGCAAGGGATTGCATGAGTTCCTGAAGTGGGACAGCAAGATCCTGGACTGGGCCTCGGTCGGACTGAGTGCTCTGAACGGCATCCCCGTCATCGGCGAGTTCGCCGATGCAGCAGCGCTGGCGCTGGAGGGCGAAGCGCAGGCGGCACAGGTGCTCGACACTGCACTGCAAGGGGGCGACATGTCGCTCGCGTGGAAACTCGCCGGCATCAACATGGCTGGGGCGGTGGTTGGCGCTGTCGGCGGACCTACGGCCAGGCTCGCAGCCAAGGGGGCCGCCAAAGGGGTCGCCGAGGGCGCCGCCAAGGCGGCAAGCGAGGGCGCAGCCAAGGGGGCGAGCAAGGGGGCAGCCGAGGGTGCAACCAAGGGCGCGGGCGAAGGCGCGGCCAAGGGGGCGACCGAGGGGGCGACCGAGGGGGCAACCAAGGGCGCAGGCGAAGGCGTGGCCAAGGGGACAGCCGAGGGCGCAGCCAAGGGAGGAGGCAAGGGGGCAGCCGAGCGGCAAAAGCCAACTGATGCGGTTAAAGGTTATTTAGTAGGTAGCAGCATCAGCAAATCGACTGAGATGCTCAAAGTGCCCGTGTTGGCAGGTTTGCATTACGAAGAGATGCGATTGGACAAGGAGAAGCAGAAAGGCGAGATCCGCCAGAATCTGGAAGACGCAGGCGGGGTGCCGCTGGGCAAACAAAGCATTCCCAAGCCCATTGCAGACAACTTCGAGGCGGACACGAAGGAAAATCTCAGGAGTTTGAGGGGTGGGCGGCGTCGGTAATGATCGCTCCTGATCGGCATCCTGTTGCGCGAACGGACGGGCGATCAACCTGATCGCCCGATGCGTCAGGGGCTGTTCGACGCATTCTGCAAGTACGCGTTTGGGGAACCGGAGGTGTGCCAGCGCCAGTCAAGTAAAGATGTCGTTTTGTAAGAGCAGACTTGCTGACTGATCCGATATCGGTGTTTGAGCAAGGTAAAGCGCAAAGGGGACATGTTGCCTGCGATTTCCGGGCTGCTCGACCTGAAGATCTCTGGCGTGTGCGGTAGGTACGCGTCTGGCGAGACAGTCAAAATGGCACGCTTGCTTAAAAGCGCTTGCCCACGCCGCTACGGAGTATGCGTGTTGTTCCGCTACCCGCGGTCTTTCAAGCGATTCATCTGTCGCTCCGCGGACATAGGCTGCGTATGACACAGGTCTCGATTGCGCGATTTCCACCAGGCGAACTTCGTGTGCGGCGCGAGTCAATCGCGGTGTCTTGCGCGGTGGTGCATCGCCAGCCAGACACTGCGTCCTACCGAAATGGTGTATCGGTACCCATCGCATACTTTCTCGAGGATTTCGGACAATGTCGGAATTGGGAAGTCTCCACACAGCGAACGACACATTTTTCACCAGCCTGGGCGTCCGTCTTGGGTTGCCTGAGGAGCTTGCACAGCAACTTGGCCAAGGCGAAACCATCCTTGGTCCTGCGGGCATGCTGTGCCGTATCCACGCGCAGATGCAGCAGGGCGAGATGACGGCGTTTCCGGAAGTGATCCTGCCATTGGCCGCACGCGAGCTCGGCGGCGAGGAGGTGGTGACGCTGCTGGCACTGCAGGAACAATTGCTGACCCAATACGGCTGGCGGCTCACGCTCTCGGACCTTGGCCTGCTCTGTGTCTGCCCGCTGTTGCTCGAACGCACGCCCGATGCCGTGGCCACTGCGCTTGAGCGCGGGCAGGTGGTCGCCCGTGTGGTGCTGGACGCGCTGGTGACGCAGGCCGGCAGCACGGCTGAGGTGGCCTCGTGAAGCTCTCCAGCAACATCGGTACCTCTCCCAGCAGCCGCGCAACGTCTCCTGCACCCGCACGTCCGACGCATGCCGAGGAGGCCGTCGCCCTGCCACAGACGCGAGTGCCAACCGGGCCGCTCGCCGGCTTGCCCTCTTCGGGCCCGGTATTGCGCGGTCGCCGCGCACCGGTTTCACGTCGCGTGACCACCGACGCAAGTCATGCCGAGTCCTCGCATGGTGCACCACATCGCTCGGAGTCCTGGCAGTCATCGCATTCTTCCGAGTCGACGGACGCAGCGTTTTACACTCCGCACGCAAGCCCCGCGTCCTCGGTCATCGATGAGCCGCATGCGCCTGCCGTTGCAACGACCTATGCGCAGCGCAGCGCCGCGGCGGCCGCTGAGTTGAAGGCGCAGCTACGGACTCACCTGGGCGATCTGCGCTTTGCAGAGCCCTCGGAGGATCAGGAGGCACTGCAGGCCGCGTATCTGGAATGGGCGGACGCGCGCGTGGACGAACGCATCGCGGCGTTCGGGCCGGATGCCGAATACCAGATCGTCGGCGATATGAAGACGGCAGGCGCAAAGGCAGCGTGGCCGATCGCTTACGAGTGCCTCAGGGCCTTCGTCATCGGCTCGATGCGGGCCCCGTTCGGTCTCGCCGCGGGTGCAGCCTACGATGGCACGCGTGCGCCAGGATCGGAAACGCTGAGTACGACGACGCTGTCTGGCGCGGTGGCGGGCCTGATGTCCTATACCAGCGATACGTTGCTGATCCCGGCGATGGATCGGCGTGCCCGCGTTGCCAATCTGCCGCGGTTCCAGGCCATCGACCCCAAGATCCTGGTGCCCGATCCGCCGCCGGCCCTGCTGGAAATCACTGCCGAAGGCAAACGCTTCACGCGTCCCGGCGAGGGCAACGCCGCAACGCTTCCCGAACTCAAGGCGCAGGCCTACGACCTCCGCCAGGGAATCACCCAGTGGCAATCGACCCTGGACGACAAGTCCCTGGACACCCTGCTGCTCAAGCCGACGATCAACGCGGGATTCAACGCGGCGCGGCGGACCTCCGACGACCCGGGCACGCGCACGCCGGCCGGCCAACTGGGCTTGAGCGCGCTCGCCATTGGCGGGGCAGGGGTGGTGCAGAAGGCGATGCTCGAAACCGGCAAGGCGGTTGCGCGTACCGGCCAGATGCACGTGCCCGACCTGCTTGGCGGACAGCAGCGGCTGAATCTGTTTGCGCTGGCATTGCCGGACAAGACGCGTCGGCCCGCGCAATGGTCCGACGCTGTGCGTTTCCCCAACTATCTGCTGGAAACCGGGAAGGAAGGCCTGGCGCTGGCCAGGCAGGCCTTGAGCACCACCAACGCGATCACCACTGCGGTACGCGATGTGCTGGGCCGTCACATGCTCAGCAACGTGCTGGCCAATTTCGCCTCGCTCGGGGCCGGCCGCCTGATCGCTGCGCCCTTGCGTGGCGGTAACGAAAACGGCAGCGTTGCGGGCGAAGCCGCCAACTCCACCGCGACGGTCGTGCAACAGGCAGCGCAGACCCTGTTCAACGATACGGTCTGGAATGCGCTCAAGGCCAAGAACGGCGCCAACACCACCCAGGCGACGCGCCTGGACCAGGAACGCGCCGCCCGCGCCGCCGGCCACCAACGCACCATCACACGCACACTGCAGGCGCTGGCCGAACCCATCGACGCGGCGATCGCGCTGTTTTCGGCGCCGACATCGGCAGAGGCAGAGATTGCGCGCGCCCTGGAGGAGGGGCGACAGCCGCTTGCGCCTGCATCTGGGCCGCTTGCGGGGAGATTGCGTGAAGCCCTGGAGGACTTGCGCACGGAGATCGGCACGCAGTCCGTCTCGATTGCGATCATCGACACCGTGCTCGACCGCCTTCACGCCGGGCAGGCGGCGATGATCGGCGGCGTGCCACGCAACGACCTGACCATGACACTGGAGACCGAGCTACACAGGCTCAGGCAGGCAGTGCACGAAAGCCAGGAACTTCGCCAGTGGGAAAACGGCAGGCCATGAGCGATCGATCCTGCAGCTGATCCACTGCGTCGCGCATGCCGCCACGACAGACGCAACCGCCGTTGCGTCTGTCGCTTGTTGGCGGTCCCGGGGCCAGCCCGGTGCGCGGCTTACGTACGAGCAGTGGGAGTGGAACGGGGCGATGCGGCGCGCGGCACCGCTTCGTACGCTGGCCATTGACCGACCGTGCGCATGGCCTCGGCGATGCGGTTGCGCTGGCGCTTGACGATGAAGTCCACGCCACGTTCTTCGGTCAGTTTTGCCTTCTCGCGGACCAGCAGCAACGTCGGCTCCCACACGGCGGGCTGCTGCAGCAACGCGTCGAAGGCGGTGCGCTCGGCGAGTGCAGCCGTGTCGTCACCTGCGTCCTGCGCCACCAGTGCAAGTGCACGGTGCACGTCCAGCAGCGGTGCAGCTTCGCTGCGCAACGCCTCGTCGGCGAACAGCGCAGCCAGCGCGTTGCCATCGGCAAAGCGCCTGGCCTGCTGCATGAAATGCTCCAGTTGCAGCTCTGCCAGCACCGGCTGCAAGGTCTGGTCGACATCGTTGCCCAGCTTGACCAGGCCATAGTCGGCCCAGCGCTCCCACTGGGTGCGGACCAGGCGCTCGAACGCGGCGAATTGCGCGAAGTCGGTTGCGCGGTCGCTGCGGACCGGATCGATTTCACCACCGAACTGGAACAGCGTGCAGAACGCGGTGGCCACGTCCGCGCTCACTTCGGCGGCATAGCCGGCATCGAGTGCCGAGAGCGTGGTGCTGGCCGCAGGCGTCGCCGATGCGCCTCCGTGTCGATGCTGGGCAAGCGCCAGTTGCACGCCGGCCGTCAGGCGTGCGGCCGCTTCCACCCGGCGTGCGGCGGTGGCGTCGCAGTAGTGCGTGGTCATGTAGCCGGCCACGGTCGTCGATGTCCAGCCGAGGTCCTGACGCGATTTGACGCCGAGACCCAGCGCACCGCCCGCGCGGCGGCCGTGCGCATCGCCTGCACGCAGGCCGGCGCTGACGCTGGCGCTGCATTCGGTGCCCTGGCTGACGCGTGCGGCCTGGTCGATCAGCCCGACGCTGGCGTCCGGATGCTCGGCCAGCAATGCCTGCATCCAGTCCGCGCCGGGGGGCTGTGCGGAAGGGTCGGGCGTTGCGCGGCGTACCAGATCCTCCAGCATGCGCAAAAATGCCTGCAGCAGCTCCGGCTCGCGGCCCTTGCCCAGCCGGGGGATACGGATCTGCAGGCCGTCTTCCACGCCGGTCTCGCGCCGATAGCGCCAGTCCACGGCGGCCGACACCCCGGCTGCCGCGTAGTCGCTTTCCACATCGATGCCATAGCCGACAGTCAGGCCCGCACCGAGCTGGCGCTGCGTCGCGGATTGGCGGCTGATCTGCAGGTACAGGCCGGTACGTCCCATGTAGAACTCCAGCGAGGCATCGCGATTGCACTGCATGCTGGCGATCAGTCGTGTGCCCAGGCCGAACGCTGACCCCGCAATCGCAGCTGCCGCCGAAAGCGGTGCGAGATTGGCGCCCCAGGTCTGTTGGCAGGTCATCCGCCAGCGGTCGCGCCATTCCAGGTGCGAGAGCATGTCGCGCAGCAGGTCCAGCAATGCCTCGGGGTGAGCCAGGGCGCCGGCACCGGTCTGCTTCGCCAACTGCAAGGTCTTGTCGATGGCGGTGTCGAAATGCGCCAGGCAGTCATTCGCATGTGCGAGCCACAAGGCGGCCTGTGGCGAAACATCGCCTGCTTGCAGCTCGGCCGCTTGCTCTGCGTGCTCCGCCCGCACGGTAGACAGGCAGGTACGCAACAGATCGAACGCGGCTGGCGCGGTGCAGCGGCCGCTTCGCACCTGCTCCCAGGCACGCCGCAATCCTTCCGGTGGCGCTGCCTGCACCGCTGCACCGCCCGGGGCTCGGGATGCCTGCGCCTGATGGTGGTTGTGCAGCGCTGCGGCACGTTCGGCGATGCGTGCAAGGGTGGCGGCATCGAAGACCACGCAACTGCGGTCCACGTCCTCATCGACCCATTGCAGCAGCTCGGCCGCCGCCTGCCAGTGCAGCTCGGCCTGTGATGGAACACTGCCCTGCGGTCGGGCCGCATGCAATGCGCCCAGGTAGCCGGCCAAGGCAGCCGCGGCGTGCTCCAGGGCCAGGTTGGCGCGTCGACGCGGTGTCGGCAGTGCGGTGGCCGATGCGACCTCAAGCCCCTCCGACAAGGCATGCAGTGGATTGGGAGCGCTCGCGTGTGCGCCGGCAGGGTGCGGCGAGGTGGCAGTACGCACCGCCTCGCCGAACGCCTGCAGGTGGGCGTTTGCGCGCGCATACGCCGAATCGGGAGCACGCGACTCGTAGCCGTTGCGCAGCGCATGGTAGGCCGCGCGTTCGTCGCTGCTGCAGGTGCGCAACGCATCTGCCGGGTCGGCCGCGTGCAGGGCGACACCGGCGGCGCGCCGCGCACCGCTCAGCCAGCACCGCGTGGCGGTATCGTCCACAGGTGCGGCGCGCAGCAGCGCATCGGCCCGCAACGCAATGCGGGCGATGTCCTGGCGGCCGGGGTCGGCGGCACGCTCGTGGCGTGCCTGGATCAACTGGCCCAGTACCTGACGGCCGCGTGGCACACGTCCCAGGGTCTCCAGCCAATGCGTTGTCGCCGCCTCGATCGCTGCGCGGGCAATGGCGGAGTGCTCGCCCATCGTCGTGCCCGGCGGGTCTCCTGGCCGTTCCGGATCGGCGGGGATCAGCGCGCTCCAGGTGCTGTCGTGGACACGGTCGAAGGTGGCCAACAGCAGCTCCGCGGCGTCAGCGCGGTTGTCGCCTAGCACACCGGCCACTGCCGCGCGCAGCGCGCCCAGCGCGATGGCCACGATCCCCGCTGCAGGCACGGCCTGGTCTGCGAAACGCGTGGTGGACAGCCCGCTCGCCCAGGACGACAAGCGGTTGCGCAATGCGGTGGCCGCGGCGGCATCGGTTGTGCTGGAGGCGGTCTGCGCGATCTGCGCGGCAATCAGTGCGTCCGACGCGGCCCGCAGCGCCTGGCTGGCGCGCAGATCGTCGGCCGCCGCGCGGTCAACCTCCTCCTCGAGCGATTGCGTGAGATCCGCCAGCGCCGGCAGCAGTGCACGCAACGCGTCGGCGCGCGCAGCGGTCTCGAACAGGTCGCCGGCCACGATGAGTGCTGACTGCAGCGCCTGTGCCAGTGTGGTGTCGAGGTTGGCGGCGCGCGCTTCCAGGCGCTGCAGCAAGGCCTGCTGTTTCTCGCGCAGGGCGGACAGGTGCTGCGCGTGCTGGTGCTGCTGGCGGATGCGCTCCAGCTCGGCTTCGTGCTTGAGCAGGTCACGCAAGCGCGGTCGGCGCTCGTTTGCAGCAGGCGCCGGCATGGCCGTGAGCTGGTCCAGTTGCTGCTGCAGCTGTTGCTCGGTGCGCGCCAGGCGCTCGCTGCAGCTGGCGATGTGCTTGCGGAGCAGCGTATTCCAGGTGGCCAGCACCTGTTGGCGTTTGCGGGTGGCGTTGGCACGGTCGGCCAGGCGCGGTGCGCGTCTGGCCTGCAGGCTTGTGTCCCGCTCCAGGCGATCGATATGCAGCACCACCAGGCGCTCCAGCGCTGCGGCCTTGCGCACGGCGATCCGGGCGTCGCTTAGCCGTTGCGAGGCGGCGAATGTCGCTGTCTGCAAAGGAGCGAGTGTGTGCCAGTGGCCCGGCTCTGCCCGAGCGGACGGTGCAGGCTGCGCAGATGTGCCCTGGTAGCGCAGCAGGCGCGTATGGTCGGGAGTGGCCTGCCGCGCGATGCCCACCGCCGTGCCGGCGAGCCGGGCGAGCTTCTGCAACGACTTCCGCACGCCCCGCAGCCTGCCTGTCTCGCGTGGCGCAGGCGTGCCCCGTCCGGTGTCGGCAGCAGCTGCGGTGTAGCGATACACCCGTGCGGCTACATCCAGTTCTGCAGCGCGTGCTTCGGACTCGGCCGCCGGCCCATCCAGCTGATGCAGTCGGTGATGGGCCTGCTTGTGCGGCGACGGCGTACCCGCATGCGCCGCGCCATGGCTGTTGCCAGGCAGCCCGAATGTCAGGGTGGAAGGGCGGATACGGGTCACGCTCGACTCCTCGCATGTGGACCTCGACACCACCGGGCGCCGATACCCGGCAGATGCGTCAACGCAGTGCATCTGCCGGGCGCGCTCGACGCACAGCAACGGTGCAGGGTGTGGTCAGCCGCTGTAGGCCTTATGGCCGATGCGTGTCGCGCCGATGGCCTGGGACGCGTTGGGGGCAATCACCTCGTTGGGCGCATCGGTCTTCAGGTTTGCCAGCTTCACCGTCGCGCCTGGCGCGTCGGTGCGGAACACTGCTTCCTTGACCTGATTGAAATCGCAGTTTTCGACCTGAAGGCTCGTATTGATATCGGCATGCCCACCGTTGGTGCGGAAGACCTTGCTGGCACCCTCGACGGTGTCACCCGACATCACCACGTCGGCAGCACCGTTGTCCTGCACGACCTTGTCTGCGGCATTCTTGAACGTGCAATTGATGATCTCGACCTTCGGCCGGCCGCTGACCTCAGAGCTACAACCTGCAATTCCCGCATCATGCTCGCGGTTGCCCTGGCCATCGATGGTGACCGCATCCTCGCTGACATCTTCGTTGACGCAGTTGACCATCTTGCCGCTGCCCATGAAATGCACGCCGTCGCCGCCGCCCGTCATGTTGACGTTGCAGAGGCAGCCACCGTCCTCGACGACGAACAACGGTTGCTGGTGCTCGTCCTGATCGCCTTTGCCCAGGCAGGGGCCGCCGATATAGGTCTGATTCTTGCCGTCGAACACCTCGCCCTTATGCACCACGATGGGTTTGTTCTGTACGCCGGGTGGTGCGGTGACGACCTTGCCGGGAGGCAGGGGCGCTTGCGTGCCGTTGGGGCTGGGCGTTACCGGCTGGCCGGTGCCAGGCGGCGTTGCCGGTTGACCCGGGTTGCTGTGGCATGTGCCGTTGCCGGCTCCTGTTCCGCTGGTGCTTCCGTTGCCTTTGTTGTTGTTGCTGCCATTGCCGCCGCTGCCATTGCCAGTCCCGCTGCCGTGTTGTCCGCCAGGGTTGGTGGAACTCGGCGGGTTCGATGGCGGCATCGAGGGCGTCGGATTGGGGTTGGTCGGTGACTGACCGTCACTGGATGGCTGATCCTGTGACTGCAGCATGTCGCTGATCATGCGCTGCATGCAGTACGCCAGCATGCTCATGATCACCGCGGTGAGGGCTTGCTGCTGCGACAGGGAGAACGAGGACGGCTGCAAGCTCGCAGTGGTGTGTGAGGGGATGGCGAGATTCATTGGCGAGTGTCCTTGCGAGTGATGAATGGCGTAAGAAATCCTGCGAGGGGAATAACGGCGCGACAGCGTGGCGATATGACCCAGCGCAGCGGATGCGCAAGGCTCCGATCAGCGTGCTGCTGAGTCGTGCCTGTCTCGCTGCAAGCATCAGCTTGCATGCAAGGTCGAACACCTCAGGCGCGTAGCCACAGATAATTCCCTGTTGCGATTCCTTCAAACATTTCGTCGTGTGCAATGAAGATATTGTTGTTCCAGTAACGGCCATGCTCGGCGTAGTGGGCGAGCAGATCGCAGATCCATGCGCCGTCGACGTCGTCGTCCAGCGGAACGCGCACGATCAGCACGATCACGCCGGCGTCGTTCAATCCCAGTTGCGCCTGGTCCTGCGCGTACACCGAGAGGTTGGCTTCCAGCAATAGCCGGAAGACCGTCAAGGTGCGTCCCGCAGGAGCAAGGCCGTAGGAGATGCGTAGATATAGCGCTTCTTCTTCCGGCGCTTGCTGTGCTTCATCGTCGGTCTGGGCTGCAGGCATGTGCAGATAGACTTCAAACCCGTCCACCCACAGCACGCGTTTGCTGAGCACCGTCTGCACATCCGGCAGGTCCAGTGCTTCGCACATCTGCTGAACGATCGCTTCGAATCGGGTGCTGCTCATCTGTCGTACGACATGCGCAGGGCCATGCACCGGCCCTGCGTCATGTCAGGGCCCATTACTGGCCAACCAGCTGCTTCGCGTTGTCGCCTGCCTTGCCGATGAATTTGTTGAGCGCTACGTTGAAGTCAAGTTCGTTCTTCTTCTCGGTCAGGTAGTTGTTCATGCGCTCCTGTGCTGAGGCTGAATGGCCAATGCCACCCATCAGACTATCCATCTGATTGTCCGAAGTCTGGCTGCTCATATGATTGTCGTATCTGCTTGAAAAGTCTGATTTAAACAGATCCCCGCCCTGGCCCAATCGCGGCCCAATCGATTGTAAATCTGACATATGGATACTCCTTAGCTAAAGATGAAGTAACGTGGAGCGCCTGTCGGCGCGTTTTGCTTGACCAACGTGGCCAAGGAACTCGATGATCAAGGCATGCTGGCGATGTGCGCGACGATGTCGCGCGCGGCGTTGATACCGTCGTGCAAGACGGTGAAATTGTTGCGCGTAGCCTGATCGCTCGCTGCAGTCCAGTGCACACGGAGTTGTTGCGCTGTCGTGTGCAGCGCTGCATCGATGTTGCGCAGTCGCTCACCGGAGAGATCCTCCGCCTTGGTCTGCAAGATCTTGCTCATATCCTGGGTGACCTTGTGGGTCATGGCATCGAACATGGTGCGGTTCTCATGGCGCCGCGTGCTGCGGCAGGGAAGTCAGGTGCTTGGTGCCGTCCGGGGTCTCGACGTAATGCAACCCATCGGCGAGCAGCGCGGCGTCGTAATTGGCGGGCGGTTTTACCGACGGGTCCTGCTGGGTGATGTCCACATGCAGCTTGCGGACCTCCGGGCCCAGATCGCTGCGTAGATCGGCGATCCTTCGGATTGCACGCTCTGCGTTGTCGCTGCTGCCGGCGATGGAGAACACGCCTTGACCGTCGTAGCGAACGTTCAGATCGCGGTCGGCCAAGGTGTCGCGCAGGGTTGCCAGCACCTCATCCACCACCACCACATCGACCGTGACCGCATGTTGGTACCGGTGCAGTTGTACGCGCAGGCGTGCCGCATCCGCGCTGCTCGCCACCAAACCCTCGACGCGCACGTGCGTACCGACCTGCTCCACGCGCACTTCGCGCAAGCCCAGCCGTTTCAGCACGGACCTGACCTGGTTGAGCTGGTTGTCCTGGCTGCGAGCGGGAGCGGCATCGGAGAGAAATGCCGGTAGCAGGGAGGGCAGCAGCGCTGCGGCGGCCAGCGCTAGCATGGCGCCCACCACTGCGCGCATCGCAGTGCCCCTGGACCTGCGTGATGGGGGTGTTGCCGGCGTCGCGGCTGGAGACAGCAACCGCTCCAGCAGCGCCACATCGTCCGGCCACTCGGCAGCAGCCTCGCCGACGCACAGCACCAACGGACCCAAACGCACTGGATGCAGCGCAACAAACGGTGTCGTTGGCAACGCGTCGCTGCGATAACGAACTTGACCATCTGCATCCACCTCGATGATGAGCGGGCAATCAGGCCAGTCTTCGATCCGGATCTCGGCCTGGGGATCGGCGCCTAACGTGTAGCTGCCTGGCTGCAAATCTAATCGCGCGCCGGCGTGTATTCCCGTCAGTATGCGAAGTTGCATGATCATGCACGAATCCCCTGAGCGGTCCCGTCTTGGTGTTCCATCAGTAGCGTGTTCAAACGTGTGACGCCTCGCGCACAATCAGCGGGTTTGCGCGGCTTTCCCGCGCTGATCAGCATCAGCGGCACCAGCAAGTTGTAGCTGCGCAGCGCCGGTGTCGGCTCGGGTTGCGCGCGCACCATCTCCGCCAGGCGTTTGCGCAAGGTGTCCATGCTTTCGGACAAGGTGCTCGCCTGGACCGATTGCAGGTGCTCGCGCATCAACATCCAGACCATGGTGGTCAGCGATGCGGCGACCGGATGGGCAATGCCGATGTCACGCAACTCCACGAACGCGGCGGTGAGGGCGTGCCGTCTGACCGTCGGGTCGGCGGCGCGCGTTGCCGCATAGCGATCGATGACTGCCTGGACACCCGCACGCACATCCTCGTCCCACTGTACCGGCGAGGCGCTGGGCCACGTCCCTGCGTGCGGATCGCCGGCATGTGCGCGACCACCGGCGCCATGCTGATCGTCCTGACTGTGTCCCTGCTCCTGGGGCTGAGCGACTGCGATGCTGACCCGGCCGCGTAGCGCCGACACGCGCGCCGCTTCGGCATCTTCCTGGTCGGTGGCGTCGAGCTCGTCGTCCATGCCATCCAGTGACCGCATGCCGCGTCGCCGCTTGCGTGGCGGAGCGGGGCGCAGACGGGGTGCATGATGGGGCGTGTCCAGCGGCTGCGCGCCAGCGCCCGGCGCATCGGCATGGTGATGCGAGGTGCCGGGCGTGGTCGGCAGCGACGGCGGCACAGCGCCTGGGGAAATGCGCCGGATCATGGAAAGGCCGCCTGCATCAGCGCCTGGCCGAACTGCATGATCGCCGAGGCGCCCCAGGGCGCGGTGACCGCAATGGCAGCCACCACCACCACCAGCTTGAGCGCAAACGAAATCGACGCATCCTGCAACGACATCACTGCCTGGATGAAGGCAATCAGCAAGCCGGCAAGCGCGGCGACCCCGACCACGGGTAACGACACCTTGAGGCACAGCAACAAGGCTTCGGAGGTGAACCGCACCAGATCGTCATGGTCCATGGCGTCACCGATAACTCAAGACCAGGCCGTGGATCAGCATGGACCAGCCATCCAGCGCCACGAACAGCAGCAATTTGAACGGAATGGCCACGTTGGTCGGCGTCACCTGCGAAAGACCCATTGCCATCAACGCATTGGCCACCACCAGATCGATCACGATGAAGACCAGATACAGCAGAAATCCGATGCGGAACGCCTCGGTCAGCTCGCTGAGCGTGAACGCCGGTGCCAGCACGAGCAGATCGTCCGGCTTGAGCGTGTCGGCCTTGTCCTTGGGCCAGATCTGCTGCGCCGAGCGCATGAAAAAAGCCTTTTCGCGCTCGCGCGTGTGCTTGAGCAGGAACTGCCGAAACGGTTCGCGGCAGGCGTCGAGCAGCACCACCACGCGGCTGTTGTCGGCACCGGGACTGTAGTTTTGCGCGGCCTTGAACGCCTCCATGCCTACTGGCGCCATCACAAAGCACGACACCAGCAACGCGACGCCGTTGAGCACCATGTTGGGCGGCACCTGCTGCACACCGATGGCATTGCGCAGCAAGCCGAGCACGACCACGATCTTGGTGTAGGAGGTGACCACCATCGCTGCGAAGGGCAGCAAGCCCAGCATGATGACCACCAGCAGCAGCGAGCCGACATCAGGCATCTGCATGTGGAGTCTCCGACATGCTGAGGATCTGCACGCCGAGATGTTCGCCCACCGCCAGCAGCCTGCCGATGCCGATGGTCTGGCCATAGACCACCAGACGAATGTCGGCCTGATCCACCGGCACCGACAGTTCGAGGATCTGGCCGGGCTGCAGGCCCGACAGCACCGACAGCGATAGCGCAAGTTGGTCCACTTCCAGTTGGACAGGCAGCTCCAGTGCCGCCACATCGGTGGTGGACGGCGAGGAATCGGACTCGGGCGTATCGTGCTGCATGGCGGGGGCGGTCTCCAGAATCATCTGTTGCAGGTTCAGGCGTACCGGTGCGCGCAACACCGCACCTCCGGGGATGCCCCAGAGCAACTCGCCGCTGCGCATCGGAGCCGGGCCAAGCGCGTGCAGCAGCACATCGCCCGGGCGCAGCGATTGCAGCAGCGTTGCCGCTGCCGTGCGCTGGCCAATGCGCAGGCGCGTGCTCAGCCGCAGTGCGCTCAGCCAGGCCGGCAGTGGCGATGGTGTCGCCAGCGCAGCGGTCGCGGTGTGCAGCGCGGTAAGCAGCAATGGACTGGCGGTCTCCGCGATCGCGTCGATGTCGCCGAGGGTGATGCCGATATCGAGGCAATTGGCTGCGTCCGCGCAGCGCTCGAAGGCGACGACCTCGGCAGTACCCAGTCCGAGCGGTGCGAAGGCGTGCAGCGCATCGCTCAACAGCACCCCGGCGATCGCGGTGCGCAGGGCGGCATCGGCTTCGTTCAACAGCAGCGCCAGGCCGTCGCGTGCGGCGATCCGCAGCTCCAGGATGCCGCTATCGAACTGCAGCTGCAGGCGCGCCGCTTCCGCGGCCCGGATGCCGCGGCGTTGCGCGGTAAAGCCGCAGCGGCGCGCGGTACGCGGGTCGCACAGCATTCTGCCGAGCTGCACGCGCGCAGCAGGCACGTGGGTCAGCGCTTGCGACAAGTCGCGTGCCGTTGGCGTCGGGCTCGGCTCGGTTGACAAAGCGGGGTCCCTCGATATGGCTGTTCTGCGTGTGCGGCGCTAGACGACCTCGATGCTGATCTGCAGCGTGTCGCTGAGCGCGGCCTTCAATGCGGTATCCAGACGCTTTCTTCCATTGCAAAGTACCTCGCGCGTCTCGGGCGAGCCGCTGTCGAAGCGAAGCGATAGCTGGTCTGGCGAAAGCCGCAAGAACAGCGTGGTCTGCGGCAGGATGTCGTGGTTGATCTCCAGCCACGCCTCCCAGATCCCTGCGCCGCGCACCGGCGTGGCATTGCAGAATTCGGCCACCCGCAGCGCGATGTGGTGGATGGCCATCTGCGCGCGTTGGGTGCGGATCCACTCGGCGGCGATCTGCCGACCCAAGGCGTCGCTGTCGTCGCCTCGGGCGATCTGACCACGATTGCCGTCATCCAGGCAGGGGGGCGCGCTTGGCAGCGGCGCAGCGTCGTGACCGTCGCTGGCAGCATCCGCATCGTCTGGCAGCGGCGGAGCGTCGTCGCCATCTTCCGGCACCACCATGTCCGGCAATCCGCGCAGCACGCTGTTCAGGCGTCGGCGCAGTTGCATGAAGCTGACACGCTGCGTGGCACGCACCGGTGTGGGCGCTGCGTGCGGCGGCAACGGTGCACCGGCGATCGGCAGGATGCGCACATGGCGGACCGGTGGCTTGCGCATCAGGCCACCACTCTGCCGATCGGCTGTAGCTGCACCTCTGCGCCCAGTTCCTGGAACGAATAGACCTCCAGCCAGTTCAGGCGCGCCTCGATCATGCGGCGCACATAACGCCGCACGTCCATCGATGCGACCACCGCCAGTGGATGCTGCGCCTGATCTGCGACAATGCGCTCCACCTGCTCGACCAGCTGGTTGGCCTGCTCCGGTGGCAGGGCCAGGAAATTACCCGCCGGCGTGGCGCGAATCGACTGCCGGATCAATTGTTCCACCGCGTGGTCGAGCATCACCGCAGGCAGCTGCCCGGTGCCTGCGGTCGCAGTGTGCGCAAGATAGCGGCCGAGATCGCAGCGCACATACTCGGTCAGCATCAGCAGGTCCTTTTCCTTCGGTCCCCACACCACCAGGCTTTCCAGGATGCTCTTGATGTTGCGCACCGGGATGCGTTCTTCCAGCAGCCGCCGCAACACATCGGCGATGCGCTGTGCGGGCATGGCCTTGTTGACTTCTGCAACCAGCCCGGGATAGTCCGCGCTCACCTGTTCCAGCATCCACTGTGTTTCCTGGATGCCGACGAACAGATGCGCGCGTGCACGCAGCGGCGCGATCGCCTGTTGGGCCAGCGCCTTCTGCAGGTCGGCCGTATCGCTCAAGGTGCTGCGGGTTTCCGGGACGTCGTGGATCAGTACTTCGTATTGCAGGTCCTGCAGGGCGTCGCTTTGCCAGATCGCAATGCCCGGAAACGGCAGGCCCAGCAGTTCCACCAACTGCCGGCGTTCGTTCTCGATCGCCTGGTCCAGCAGTGCCGGGTCGAGCCGCGCAGCCAGTTGCGGCGACAGTCGCATCGACAGGGGCGAGGCAAAATCCGGCGCGCTCTTGCGGATATGCGGTGCATCGCCCTTTGCCCCCTTGCGGCTGGTCGATGGCAGCGTGGGCTGATCGCTGCCGCTGACATCGCGTTGCTTGCGCCAGATCGTATAGCCGCCTGCGCCCACTGCCGCCGCCAGCAGCAGGAACAGCACCGCAGGAAATCCCGGAACGAACGCAAAGCAGGCGAGTAGCACGCTCGCCGCCATCAAGGCGCGCGCATTGCCGGTGAGCTGGCGGCCGATCTCGAGCCCGAGCGAGCTGGTCTTGGCCTCGTTCTCGTTGGCGACGCGGGTGATCATGACGCCGGCCGCCACCGAGATCAGCAGCGAGGCGATCTGCGACACCATCGCATCGCCCACCGACAGGATCGCAAAGCGGTTGGCCGCCTCGCCTGCGCTCATGCCGTGGTAGGTCACGCCCACCACGATGCCGGCCAGGATGTTCACCATGGTGATCACCAGGCCGGCGATGGCATCGCCCTTGACGAATTTCATGGCGCCATCCATGCCACCGTGCAGCTGACTCTCGATCGCCAGCCGCGCGCGTTTGCTGCGTGCTTCGTCTGCGCTCAGGTTGCCGCCGCGCAGGTCGGCATCGATGCTCATCTGCTTGCCGGGCATCGCGTCCAGGGTGAAGCGCGCACCGACTTCCGCCACGCGCTCGGAGCCCTTGGCGATCACGATGAACTGCACCGTGGTGATGATCAGGAACACCACCAGGCCCACCACCAGGTTGCCGCCGACCACCAGCTCGCCAAAGCTCTCGATGATGTGGCCGGCCTCGGCATGCAGCAGGATCGATTTTGTCGACGCGATGTTCAACGACAGCCGCAGCAGCGTGGTGAACAGCAGCAACGAGGGAAACGACGACAGCGAGATCGAGTCGGGCACATACATCGTGACCATCAGCAACACCACGCTCAGGGTGATGTTGATGCCCAGCAGCGTGTCGATGAGCGGGGTGGGCAGCGGCAGGATCATCAAGCCAATGACCGCCACCACCAAGGCGGCGATCGCCACTTCACCGGTGTATGCGAAATACCGTGTCAGGCGCATGCGATCTCCTAGCAGGGCAGCGGACCGCTGCCGTCATCGTTGTCGCGGCCCAGCTCGTCGACCCAGCGCAGCACCACCGCCACCGTTTCGAACAGCGATTCGGGAACCGCCTCGCCCAGTTCGACCTGATGCAGCGCGCGCGCCAATGGCGGGTTCGCCACGATCGGAATGCCCTGCTTGTGCGCATAGGCACGCAGTTCCAGCGCACCGTCGTCCACACCCTTGGCCACCACTTGCGGCAGACCGAAGCCGTCCGGTTCGTAGGCCAGCGCGACGGCGTAATGGGTCGGGTTGACCACCATCACCTTGGCCTTGGCGACGCGCTCGCGCGGGTCGCCGAAGACCAGTTCCTTGGCGAATTCCTTGCGCTTTCCCTTCAGTTCCGGGTCGCCTTCGCTGTCCTTGTGTTCGCGTTTCTGCTCGTCCTTGCTCATGCGTTTGTCGCGAATGAACAGCCAGTGCTGCACGCTCCAGTCCGCCGCGCCGACCAGCACGAATACCAGCACCGCCAGGGCGCACAGGATGCCCAGCGCACGCCAGCCGATCTGGGCGATGTCAGCCGTTGGCTGATAGGCGAGCCCGATGATCGTCGGCATCAGTGCGCGCAGGCCGTACCACAGCACCACGCCGATCACCGCGGCCTTGATGCCCAGTTTCAGCAGGTTGATGAGACTTCGCAACGAAAAGAGTTTTTTGACGCCGTTCACGGGATTGAGCGAATCGAACTTGGGCGTGACCGGTTTGAGCGAGGCATTGAGCCCGGTCTGCAGAAAGCTGCCGATCAATCCGGCAGCCAGGCATGCGACCACGAACGGCAGCGTCAGCAATACGCCCTGGATGCCGATGCGACCGAGTGCACGGTGCAAGGCGGTGGCATCGCGCGTATTGGCGCTGAAATCGAAGCCGATCGACATCAAGGCGCGCAGGTGTTCGACGAAATAGCTGCCTGCCAGTTTCATCACCAACAACGCGGCCAGCAGCACGGCGGCGGCTGTGACGTCCGGGCTGACCGGCACTTCCCCATCCCTGCGCGCATCCTGCAGTTTTTTTTCGGTCGGCTTCTCGGTCTTCTCATCCGACATGGCGATCTCCGGCCGCGGTTGCTGCATGCCGATTCTGGTTGAGCCATCGCCAGGCGATCCGCTTCCAGGGCGAACGTGTGCATGGGTGGACGAAGCACGCTGTGTTTGTTCGCGAGGGTATTCCGATGTTCGCTTCTGAAAAGTCTTGGTTGGCGCCGACGCGTACGTTACGCACGCATGCTGTCCACAGCCATTGAATGACGAGGTGCGGTATGGAAAAGATGGAATGTCCCGGTTCGGTCGTGAGTGGGCTGATCGAACTGATTACGGTGGGGCTGACGCACGAAAAACTCGAAGAGGCCGCAGCGGTACTGGCCGCCGTGCGGGTAATGCGGCCGGAGCTGAAGGCGCTGGATACCTTCGATGCCTGGATCGCGATCAAGCGCGGCAGTTATCTGGAGGGTGCGCGCCTGTTGCGTGAGCTGGAGGCCGATGCCGGCTCCAAGCCCTTGTGCAAAGCCTTGTACGCGTGCTGCCTGTTTGCGGTGGGCGACCCCTCGTGGCATGGCATTGCAGACGGCCTGATCGAAGAGGACGCCGATGCCGACGCCGTTGGCCTGGTCAAGGCGCTGTCAGGACGCTACACGCCGGCACCCATGCAAGCGGAATCGGCGACCGAATCCACCGCGCCGATGGAAGTTCCCAACGCGCAGTATCTGCGCGCCTGACCCGGACGTTACCCAGCCTGCGGAACATGCCATGACGCTCATTCCTCCTGTTGCCCCGATCACTGCCAGTTCTGGCCTGTCCACGCCCGCGATATCGCCGACGGCCGCGCCGAACCAGGCGCTCGTCAACCGCTTCCAGGCGCTGATGCAATCCTCCAGCCCGCTGCCGCCGGCCATGCAGCGCGTGGGAGAGCCCAGCATGGTGAGCCGGATGGTCGACGTGCAGAACGATGGCGTGCGCACCATCGCCGAGCATATCGATGCCTTCAGCCTGCAGGCGCCGACCATGGGCCTGCAGGAGATGGCCTCGCAACAAATGAAGCTGATGCACGAGCTGACCATGGTCGGCTTCAACCTCAATGTCAGCGTCGGCGTGGCGCAGTCGGGCAAGAACGCCGTGCAAACTTTGTTCAAGAACCAATAGCATGCGAACGCTCAGATATCTGGTGGTGTTGCTGCTGGCACTGCTGCTGTCTGGCTGCGACCAGCAGCTGTATTCCGGGCTGACCGAGAACGACGCCAACGAGATGCTCGCCGTGCTGCTGACCGCCGATGTGGATGCGGAAAAGCTCACGCCCGACGACGGCAAGACCTGGGCGATCAACGCGCCGCATGACCAGGTGGCGTACGCGTTGCAGGTGCTGCGCGCGCATGGCATGCCGCACGCGCGGCACGCCAATCTCGGCGAGATGTTCAAGAAGGACGGCCTGATCTCCACCCCCACCGAAGAACGCGTGCGTTTCATCTACGGCGTGTCGCAGCAGCTGTCGCAGACCTTGTCGAATATCGATGGCGTGATCGCGGCCGATGTGGAGATCGTGCTTCCCAACAACGACCCGCTGTCCACCTCGGTCAAACCCTCCAGCGCCGCGGTGTTCATCAAGTTTCGCGTCGGTAGCGATCTGACCAGCCTGGTGCCCAGCATCAAGACGCTGGTGATGCACAGCGTGGAAGGACTGACCTACGAGAACGTCAGCGTCACGCTGGTGCCAGGCGGGGCGGAAAGCGATGCGCAGCTCTCTGCATCGGCGCCGCCACGTGCCTGGGCGTGGCCATGGCTGGCCGGATGCGCGCTGGCGCTGTGCGTGGCGGTCGGTGCGGCAGCGCTGTATTGGTGGCCGAACGCCGATGCACGCCGCTGGGGCGGCTGGCAGCGCCTGCGCGAGTTGTCCAGAAAACCTGCTGGGTGAGGCCGGCCGATGGACAAGGCACGCATCGACAACGCGGCACGGTGGCTTCAACGATGGACGGCGGCGGTGTCCGCCCTGGCGCAATCGCTGGAGGCAGAGCGGGTGGCGCACTGGCTGGGTCCGGTCGCTGCGTTGGGCTGGGAACGCGCGCCTGCGCAGCGCCGTGTGCGCGTGATCCAGGCCTGGTCGGGATGCTCGCGCATGCAGGTCTCTGCGCTGGATTCGCCGGCCAACCGGCTGGTCGTGCTGGCGCCCGACCTGCTCTCCAAGGTATTGATGAGCCGCGCGTTGTTTTCGCGCGCACTGGCGCTGCGCCGCTGCATCGAGCGCGAGCGCCTGAGCTGGTTCGAGCAGCGGGTGGGGCCGGCGGTCCTTGAGCATGTGCGCCATCGCGCAGTCACCGGCATGACAGCGCCACTGTTGCCGCGCGACGCCGACCAGGCGGCATGGGTCGGCGATGGCTGGCGTCGGTTGGCGGCCGATGGCGCCTGGCCCGACCCGTGCATCGCCAAAGTGATCGCGCTGTCCTTGCCGTTGGGCGCTGCCCAGGTGGCGCCCATCGCTACAGATGGCGCGAGCGATGCATTCCTGCAGGCGCTTCCCACCTTGTTGCCGGAGCTGCCATGCGTCTGTGGCTGAGGTCCACACCGGAGGCGGTCGGCCTGGACGGCGAGGTCATCCCCCGTGAGGCATTGGCCCGTGTGCTGGAACTGGACGCCGCGACTGCGCAGGTGCACGCGCGTTGCGCGCAGACGCTGGCGGACGCCCAGGCGCGTGCGCAGGCGCTCATCGACGACGCCCAACAACAGGCCGAGGCGATCCTCAACGATGCCCGGGACAAGGCCGAGCGCAGCGCACGACTGGGCTATGCCGCCGGCCTGCGCCGTCAGCTCGACACGTGGAACGAACGCGGCGTGCGGCATGCCTTCGCGGCCGAGGACGCCGCACGCCGCGCACGCGAGCGTCTGGCCGGAGTCGTCGCGCACGCCTGCGCACAGGTCCTGCACGGGCACGACCCCGCTGCGCTGTACGCGCGCGCCGCCCAGGCGCTGGACGGCGCCCTGGACGAGGCCAAGGCCTTGCGGGTGAGCGTGCATCCGGATGCGCTGGACGACGCCCGGCGCGCCTTCGATGCGGCTGCGGCCGCCGCCGGCTGGCCCATGCCGGTGGAACTGTGCGGCGACGCGGGTCTGGCCCTGGGCGCCTGCGTGTGCGAATGGGATACCGGTGTGTTCGAGGCCGATCTGCGCGATCAGCTACGCAGCATCCAGCGGGTGATCCGCCGCGTCCTGGCCGCGCCACAGGCGGTGCAAGATGACGGCTGAGCTGCCGGTGCTGGAGGCAACGCTCGAGCGCGAACTGGCTGCGCTGGCCTTCGGTCGTCGCTACGGCAAGGTGGTCGAGGTGATCGGCACCATGCTCAAGGTCGCCGGGGTGCAGGTCAGCCTGGGCGAGGTGTGCGAGCTGCGCCAGCGCGACGGCACGCTGCTGCAGCGTGCCGAGGTGGTGGGCTTCAGCCGCCATCTCGCCTTGCTGGCGCCGTTTGGCGAACTGGTGGGCTTGTCGCGCGAGACGCGTGTGATCGGGTCGGGGCACCCACTGGCGGTGCCGGTCGGCTCGGCGTTGCTGGGACGCGTGCTCGATGGCCTGGGCGAGCCGGCGGACGGCCAGGGGCCACTCGCCGGCGACGGCTGGGTCCGGATCCAGGCGCAGGCGCCGGATCCGATGCGCCGGCGCCTGATCGAACAACCGATGCCGACCGGTGTGCGCATCGTCGATGGCCTGATGACGCTGGGCGAAGGCCAGCGCATGGGCATTTTCGCCGCGGCCGGCGTCGGCAAGAGCACCTTGATGGGGATGTTCGCGCGCGGCACGCAGTGCGATGTCAACGTGATCGTGCTGATCGGCGAACGCGGACGCGAAGTGCGTGAATTCATCGAGATGATTCTTGGCCAGGACGGCCTGGCGCGCAGCGTGGTGGTGTGCGCCACCTCCGATCGCTCCTCCATCGAGCGCGCCAAGGCCGCCTATGTCGGCACCGCCATCGCCGAATATTTTCGCGATCAGGGCATGCGCGTTCTGCTGATGATGGACTCGCTGACGCGCTTTGCCCGCGCGCAACGCGAGATCGGTCTGGCCGCTGGCGAGCCGCCCACCCGTCGTGGATTTCCGCCGTCCGTGTTCGCCGAGCTGCCACGCCTGCTCGAACGTGCCGGCATGGGCGAGACGGGCTCGATCACCGCGTTTTACACCGTGCTGGCCGAGGACGACACCGGCAGCGATCCGATCGCCGAAGAAGTGCGCGGCATCCTGGATGGCCATCTGATTCTGTCGCGCGAGATCGCCGCCAGAAACCAGTACCCGGCCATTGATGTGCTGGGAAGCCTGAGCCGGGTGATGAGCCAGATCGTGTCTGCCGAGCAACGCCAGTACGCCGGCCAGCTGCGGCGTCTGCTGGCCAAGTACAACGAGGTGGAAACCTTGCTGCAGGTCGGCGAATACCGCCAGGGCAGCGACGCGGTCGCCGACGAGGCGATCGCCAGGATCGATGCCATTCGCGACTTCCTCAGCCAGCCCACCGATCAGCTCAGCGACTATGACACCACCCTGGAGCAGCTTGCCGGCGTGATCGACGATGCGTGAGCATGCCGGCACCTGGATCACGTTGCAGCAGCTGAAGACGCGCCGTCATGAACGGATGCAGGACCGTCTGAGCGACTGCAGGCGTGCGCTGGAGCAGTGCGACCGCGAATGCGCCAGTTGCAGTCAGGAGGCCAGCGCTTGCTCGGCGCGTCTGGCCGCGTTCGATGCCACGCTGGCCGACAGGGCCGGCGCGGGTGAGTCGATCGGCATCGAGGCGATCCTGCAGTACCAGCGCTTCCGCGCCGTGCTGGAAGAGCGCTGCCGCGCCGCAGAGCAGGCGCTGGTCGCAGCGACGCAGGCGTTGCAGAGCGCACGCGACGAGGCCGCAGCGGTGCAACAGGCCGTGAGCAGGCTGCAGGCACAGGCACAGATGTATGCGGAAAAAGCCGCCAGCGCGCAGCGTGCCTGGCAAGCCCAACGCGAAGCGGCCGAGGAGGAAGACGCGATCGAGGCGTTGGTCGGCCTGCGCCGGCATCGTGCCGCGCGCGGAGTGCGGCAATGAGCGACACCGCCAACGCGCTGCTGGCACTGTCATCCCAGGGGGTGTCGCTGCTGACCCTGCTGGCGT
Source organism: Xanthomonas campestris pv. asclepiadis (assembly GCF_020784175.1). GTDB lineage: Bacteria > Pseudomonadota > Gammaproteobacteria > Xanthomonadales > Xanthomonadaceae > Xanthomonas > Xanthomonas campestris_D. The sequence continues at coordinate 107,781 of NZ_JAJGQM010000007.1, read as the reverse complement.
TGTGCGGAGTGCGCGTGTTCGTGATGTTCTTCGTGCTGCCGGCCACGGCGCAGGACAGTCTTCCGGGGATGGCGCGCAACGGCGTGATCTATGTGCTCAGTTCGTTCATCGCCTACGGACAGCCGGCCGATGCGCTGGCCAGGATCGAAGCAGCCGGCCTGGTCGGGCTGGTGTTCAAGGAAGCCTTCATCGGCCTGCTGATCGGGTTTGCCGCATCCATGGTGTTCTGGGTTGCCGAGAGCGTGGGCCTGCTCATCGACGATGTGTCCGGCTACAACAATGTCCAGATGACCAACCCGCTGAGCGGCGAGCAGAGTACGCCGGTGTCCACGGTGTTGATGCAGTTGGCGATCGTGTCCTTCTACGCGCTGGGCGGCATGCTGATGCTGCTCGGTGCGCTGTTCGAATCGTTCCGCTGGTGGCCGCTGAGCCAGCTCACGCCGGACATGGGAGCGGTCGCCGAGTCCTTCGTCATCCAGCAGACCGACGACATGATGACCGCAATCGTCAAGCTGTCCGCGCCGGTGATGTTGGTGCTGGTGCTGGTGGATCTGGCCATCGGCTTTGTGGCCCGCGCCGCCGACAAGCTGGAACCATCGAATCTGAGTCAGCCGATCCGTGGGGTACTGGCATTGCTGCTGCTCGCATTGCTGACCAGCGTGTTCATTACGCAATCCGGTGACGCACTCGGCTTCCTCCACTTCCAGCAGCAGTTGCACGATGCCGCCAACATCGGCGGCAAAGGGGGCGCCGCGAATTGATCATTGTTGAGACATCCACTGCCGTGCGCTGCCTACACTGACCGCACGCGCCACCGATGCACTGCCCGACGCCGTGTCTGCAGCCCGGCTGCACGCGGCACGCAATTCCCGGCCGACGCCTGCCTGCCGGGCGCCACCCCATCGATTCTTTCACTTGCCTCGCAGAGGGAACGCCATGGCATATGCCTGTCCTCCAGTTCACCGCCATCGACGTGCGCCATTGGCCGCCGCGTTGTTGCTCAGCCTGCTGCCGTTGCTGCCGCCGCATGCCAATGCCGCGCAGGTGCCGTGGCATTCGCGCAGCTTCAAATACGTCGCCGACCACAAGGATCTCAAGGAAGTGCTGCGCGACCTGTCCGCCAGCCAATCCATCACCACCTGGATTTCACCGGAAGTGACCGGCACGCTCAGTGGCAAGTTCGAGGCCAGCCCGCAGAAATTCCTCGACGATCTGTCTGCGACGTTCGGCTTCGTCTCGTATTACGACGGTGCCGTGCTCAGGATCTGGGGCGCCAACGAAACCAAGAATGCAACCTTGAATCTGGGCGCTGCGTCGACGAATGCGCTGCGCGATGCGCTTGCGCGCATGCGCCTGGACGATCCGCGCTTTCCGGTCCGTTACGACGAGGCGGCGCACGTGGCGGTGGTGTCCGGCCCGCCGGGGTATGTGGATACCGTCGCCGCGATCGCCAAACAGGTCGAGCAGGGCGCACGCCAACGCGACGCCACCGAGGTGCAGGTGTTCCAGCTGCATTATGCGCAGGCCGCCGATCACAGCACCCGCATCGGTGGGCAGGACGTCCAGGTGCCGGGCATGGCCAGCCTGTTGCGCAGCATGTACGGCGTGCGTGGCGCTCCCACCGCGGTGCTGCCCGGGCCGGGCGCCAATTTCGGGCGGGTGCAACCGATCGGCGGCGGCTCGTCCAATACCTTCGGCAACAGTGCTCAGGGCCAGACTGGCGGCGGCAGTGGTAACAACGGCATTCTCGGTTTGCCTGCGTCGTGGTTCGGCGGTGGCTCGCCGTCCGATCGGGTGCCGGTCAGCCCGCCGTTGCCGGGCACTGGCACCAATGCGCCGGCCAGCGTCTGGCCGGAGATGAGCCAGGCCCGGCGCGACACGCCGCTGGCGGTGGATGCAGGCAGCGGCGGCGAGCTGGCCTCCGACGCGCCGGTGATCGAGGCCGACCCGCGCACCAACGCCATTCTGATTCGCGACCGCCCCGAGCGGATGGCGGCCTATGGCACGTTGATCCAGCAGCTCGACAACCGCCCCAAGCTGCTGCAGATCGATGCCACCATCATCGAGATCCGCGATGGCGCCATGCAGGATCTGGGCGTGGACTGGCGTTTCCACAGCCGGCGTGTCGATGTGCAGACCGGCGACGGGCGTGGCGGTCAGCTTGGCTACGATGGCACCTTGAGCGGTGCGGCGGCAGCAGGTGCCAGCGCTCCGTTGGGTGGCACCTTGACGGCGGTCCTGGGAGATGCAGGACGTTACCTGATGACGCGTGTGTCGGCGCTGGAGCAGACCAACAAGGCCAAGATCGTCTCCACCCCGCAGGTGGCGACGCTGGACAACGTGGAAGCGGTGATGGATCACAAGCAGCAGGCATTCGTGCGTGTCAGCGGCTACGCATCCGCGGACCTCTACAACCTGTCCGCCGGTGTGTCGTTACGCGTCCTGCCGAGTGTGGTGCCGGGCTCGGCCAACGGACAGATGCGCCTGGATGTGCGTATCGAAGACGGACAGTTGGGCGCCAACACCGTCGATGGCATTCCCGTCATCACCTCCAGCGAGATCACCACGCAGGCATTCGTCAACGAGGGTCAGAGCCTGCTGATCGCCGGTTATGCTTCCGATAGCGACCAGACCTATCTGAACAAGGTGCCCGGATTGTCCAAGATTCCACTGGTCGGCAACCTGTTCAAGCATCGCCAGCAGAGCGGATCGCGGCTGCAGCGCTTGTTCCTGCTGACCCCGCATATCGTCTCGCCCTGAGCAGCGCCTCAAGGGGCTGCCGATGCTGTTGGAACGTGCAGGCTGCCGCGTGGACCGGCAGCCTGCACGCATTGCCCATCAGGCCTGGCCGGTGATGCTCGACAGGTTGGCATTGAAACCGCCACCCAGACTGTTGCCGCCCAGGCTGCTGCCAAGCGAACCGCCACCGCCCGTGCCGGCGCCGCCCTGGTTCTGCATCAGCTGCATCACGATCTGCATCAGCATTTGCGTCAACGGACTCAGGCCCTGCTGACCATCCTGCGGCTGGTCGTTTCCGCACTCCTGATTGGCATCGCTACCCTGGCTCTGTTGAAGCATCATCATGATGAACATGGCGAGCAATTGATCCAGCTGCTGCTCGGAGCCAGCCGAGGACGCGTGCTGACCGGAGTTCTGAGTTTGCTGGGGCCCGATGCCCATCGTGTGCACGTTGCTGAAATTCGAAAAGTTGGTTCCGATAGATGAGTCCATGGTGATTCCCGTCTCATGTGGTTGACTGGGGACATCGCGGTTGCCGGAAAGCTGCAACGGCAAGCTCGCAACTGGGACGCTGTGTTGCCCCGTCGGCAAGGTAGAAGAGGCAAGCGCGATGCATCTGCCAGGACGCGAAAGCGCGCTTTTGCTTGCGAACGTGAGGACGGCAAAATCTCGGGAAACCGCTGGAAAACAGCTGCGTTGCACCGCTGTACGCGGTGATTTCGCTTATGTCATAGACGCTTCGTCCAGCATGTGCCGGCGTGTGCACAGCACCGTTATGGTGGCGCGATCGAGCGGGGGACGTTGGATCAACCGGGGATGCGTGTCCACTCCGCCGCGTTGCTGGAATCAACGACGATCAGGTGACAGAGATGACAGAGACCGATACGCCGACCACGTGTGCGTCTGCGCACGGCACGGGTATGTGGCGTCCACAGCATTGGGCCACGCTCTCCAGGAACATGCCCGCAGACGAGCGATGGTGCGCGCTCCAGTCCAGCCGTGCCGCCGCGCCTCGGCGACGCGTGTGGCTTGCGGCGGCATTGCTGTGCGCCGCGCCGCTCGCACGCGCAGACTGTTTTGAAGAAGCCGCCGGTTATCAACACGTCAATCCCTGGGTGTTACGCGCCATTGCGTGGCAGGAATCCCGTGGCCGTGCCGACGCGATCCACCGCAACAACAACGGCACCATCGATTATGGAAAGATGCAGATCAATTCAATCCATCTGCGGCGTCTTTCCAGCTACGGCATCTCCAGGGATGCGTTGATGCAGCCGTGCGTCAGCGTGTATGTGGCGGCCTGGCGGCTGCGCGAGATGACCAATAAATACGGAAATACCTGGGCTGCCGTCGGCGCCTATCATTCCGAAACGCCCGCGGAGCGCGACAAGTATGCGCATGCCATTCACGCGATTCTGAGCAAGCGCGGGGTGGTTGCCGAGTAACGCTACTGCGACCGCAGCGTCTGCGTAATGGGCTGCCGGCTTGCCCGCATCGTGCGCCCGAGTGGCAGTGCCTTGCCGAGCGATAGCCGCGCCCGCCGGGTGGCGAGCGCGGTGGGTTTGATCGCCGTGCTTACCCGGCCTGCGGGCGAGCCGCCTCGGCTGCGCGAACGGCCCCATCGGCCTGCCAGGTGGCGCCGATGGTCTTGTACTGCATGCCGGCGGCCACGCCGGACACCGTATTGGAGAGCAGGGCGCTGCGTGCGGGCGACAGCCCGACCCAGGCGCCAATCATGTTGATGGCGGTACCAAGCGCGATATTGGAATTGATGGCGGCTGTGCGTGCGACCGAGTGATCCATGACCCGCTCGTAATCCTCGCGCTTGCCTTTCCATTCGGGCTCCCAGATCTGCTTTGTCCCGGCCTGGTCGGCTTCGTGCTGGGTGACATTGATCCAGTCCGCCGTTTCCAGGCCGACATTCAAGGCCGCCGTCATCGCCGATTGACGCAAGATGACGCTGGTTGCCTCGCCCTTGGTGAAAGGCGAGTTCAGGCCGGCCCAGCGCTGCCGGGCCGCTGCAAAGTCCGGCGACGCCAGCTCGTTCGACGCCAGGTTGGCCAGCACGTTGGCCATGCCGTAGAACCTGCCGGCGCTGGTGATGTGCGGATCGCTGATGCCACCATTGGAGCGGGCCGGGTGCTGCATTCCCACCATCTTGAAGGTGGCCTGGATGGTGTCGCGGGCTGCGGCGTAGGCGGCGATCTTCAGGTCGCTGGCCAGCAGCCTGGCCGCCATCTCCGGTTGGCCGGATGCCTTGCCGGCCGCACCCACGGCGATGTTGCTCAGGATGCCGCCCAGCGCGAGCCGGGTGACCAGATCCGAGTAATGTTGCTGCTCGGTTCTCTTGTCCTCCTGTTCGTCGCTGGATAATGCATCCCACTGTTCGAGACTGAGATTGTGGAAGCCTCGCGCAGCCGCGTCGGGGTTGCGCTTCTCGCGGTTGCTCCGCAGCGTATGTAGCGCCATCTGCAGCGTGCCGGCAACGGCTTGCATGGCGACCACCGCCTCGGGTGGAAGCTTGCGAAGAGCGGCAAACAATCCCTCGCCCAGCAACTCACGCGCAAATGTGGTCGGTCCCACGGAGCTGGCCTGGTGCACCAGATGCCCCAGCGCAGCACCCAGGTACTGTCCGTCGAATTTGACAGGGAGTATGCCGCGCGCTGCCGCCGCCACGGCGGTAGCTGTCGGTCCAAGGACGGTGCTTGCGCCACGCACTGCACCGGTCCCGATCGATGCAGCCAGCGCACCCAGGCGCTCGGTACGTGTCGTTGCGGCGGTGGCTGCGGGTGTGTGCACCGGCGGATCGCGTGGTGCAGTCTGTTGGTGGGGGATGGAAGACGGGTCTGGTGGTGCAAAGGGGTGGTCGGCGTCGAAGAAGTGCTCGCTGGAACTCTCTTCGCCGTGCAGTACCGATGCGCTAGCGGCATGCAGCAGCGGGCTCTTGCCGGTGTGCTGGGTTCCGTCCGCAGCGCTGCCAGATCCGGTGCTGTGTTGCGGGTTGCTGCGTCGTCCAGACGGCCTGCGAGGCAGGCCCGCCAGTGCAGGGTCTGCCGTCGTTGCTGGCGTCTGGTTGCGCTCTTGCAGCGGCGGCATGTCGATCACAACGTCTTTATGCGTCGATTGCGATGGCTGGGAAGCACTGGCTGAGGGGATATTCATCACGGCATGTCCTCGCTGTGGGGAAAGGGCGGCGCGCTGCCGCCGGGCTTGCTGGGCTGCCGACGTGCGGCGTTGACGGCCAGCACATCATTCGACGGACGCATGGCGGTGCCAGCCTCGATTGCAGCGCAGGGGGTGCCGGTGGCCGGGTGATGCGTCGATCGAGGCGTCGCCTGGCCGACGCGCGGCACGCAGACACGGTCTGGCGCACGTGCCGTCATCAACGATCCGGTCAACGACAGTGCGAACTTTCCAGCGTGCAATCGCAGTGCTTGGACGCGCCCCGGCATCCACGGCCACCTTGTGTGGCATGCGTCATCGTCGTCAGCGACTCGAAAATGCCATCAAGCCGCAGATCCGGGACGCTTCAACTGCGAAATGATCATTCCGCAACGGAATAAAGCATTCCCTGAGCCGATGAAATGTGTCTGCCGTTGGCCGTGTCTTCGCCTACCCGAGCACACCGTCGTGCTCGCAGCGACGACCACCGTCGAATTGAATTCTCCGGGAAAAGGCCGGCGCGATGTGGATCGCCGCTGCTGCAGTGTCACGCATGTTGGTAGGCCGCCAATGATGGGCCTTCGCGCCCGTACCCATCGGTGCGTATGGCTCGGTAGTGCGGCAGATATCTTGAATGCTCACTGCAGTAGTGCGGCGACTGATGGGGTTGCTCTTGCATGTTCTCCAGTTGGTCATTCAAATCAGCAGGATGGAGATATCCCGAAGGGTGCGCCGCAAATGCGAACGTGGGATCTGCGCCCGGGCTTGCCCATCCTGTAGCGTTGGCTGACGCCGCCAAGCACCATCCTTATGTCCGTATGCACCACTCGACGCCAGCTGCTGCGTGGCGCGAGCACACTTGCCTTGCTCGCGCGCATCCCCGCTGGCTGGGCATTGCCGACCGGTCCGGCACGGCCGCCTGGCTTCATCGATGCATTGATCGCACGCATGAGCGTGGAGGAAAAGCGGGCCAGCTCAGCCTGTTCAGTTCGGCGCAGCAGGATGGCAAGGCGATCGTCGCCAATCCACTGACGCGCACCGCCGACGGGAACGCTCAACTGGCTGCCGCCCGCGCCGGGCGGCTGACCGGCGTCTTCAACGGTTCCAACGTGCGCTGGCATCAGCAACTCCAGCAGGCGGCGCTGCAAAGCCGCTTGCGCATTCCGCTGTTGTTCGCGGCCGATGTGATCCACGGCTACACCACCGTGTTCCCGGTGCCGTTGGCCGAAGCAGCCAGCTTCGAGCCAACGCTGGCACAGCGCACTGCGCGTGCCGCGGCGATCGAGGCCAGTGCTGTGGGTCTCGACTGGACCTTCGCGCCCATGGTGGATATCGCCCGCGATGCACGTTGGGGCCGTGGCGTGGAAGGCGCCGGCGAAGACGTGCTGCTGGCGCGGCTGTTTGCGCAGGCAAGGGTGCGCGGCTTTCAGGGCGATGCGGGGCTGGCCCATCCCGAGGCGATGGCCGCCTGCCCCAAGCACTTCGCCGCCTATGGCGCGGCCGAGGGTGGGCTGGATTACAACCGCGTGGATGTGTCCGAACGGACCCTGCGCGAGGTGTACTTCCCGCCGTTCCAGGCGGCGTTTGCCGCCGGCGCGGTCACGACTATGGCCGCCTTCAACGAACTGTCGGGCATTCCCGCCACCGCCAACGCGTGGCTGCTGGATACGCTGTTGCGCCAGGAATGGGGCTATCCCGGCCTGGTCGTGTCCGACTTCAAGGCCGACCAGGAACTGATTGCGCACGGCGTTGCTCTCGACGACCGTGATGCGGCAAGACTGGCCTTCCTGGCTGGGGTGGATATCAGCATGGAAAGCGGCCTGTATCTGCAGCACCTGCCGTCATTGGTTGCCGCAGGCGATGTGCCGATGGCACGGCTGGATGCGTCGGTAAGACGCGTGCTGGCATTCAAGGCGGCGCTGGGGCTGTTCGACGACCCGTTTCGGCGCATCCGGCCCGCACGGGTGCAGTCATCGCAGCGCACCACCGACACGTTGGCACTGGCCCGCGAAGCGGCCTGCAAATCGGTGGTGTTGCTGAAGAACGACGGCGAGCTGCTGCCATTGCGCCGCAGCGGGCAGCGCATTGCCTTGATCGGGCCCATGGCGCGCGACTGGATCAATCACGCCGGGCCATGGAGCCTGTTCGACGAGGAGGACAGGCGCAATACGCTGGCCGCCGCACTGGCGAATGCGCTGCAGGATCCGCAGTCACTGCAGGTGGTGGACGGCTGCGACTTTGACCAGGCACTGCCAGGCGGCGTGCAGGCCGCGGAGGCGGCCGCCAGGCGTGCCGATGTCGCGCTGCTGGCGATCGGTGAACCACTGAGCTATTCGGGCGAAGCGCAGTCGCGCAGTGAGATCTGCATCCCCGAGCCGCAGCGGCAGTTGCTGGCGGCAGTTGTCGCCACCGGCACGCCTGTCGTGGTCCTGCTGAGCACCGGTCGCGCGCTTGCGCTGGAAGGCCCGCTGCTTGGCTGCGCGGCGATCCTGGTGACCTGGTTTCTGGGCTCGGCCGCCAGCGTTGCACTGGCCGACATCCTGTTCGGTGCACAGGCACCGTCCGGCCGTTTGCCGGTGAGTTTTCCGCATGCGCTCGGGCAAGTGCCGTACGCCTATGCCCACCCACCCACCGGCCGTCCCAATCCGCAGCCGGACGACCTGGAGGCTTACACCACGCATTACCGGACGGCGCCCAACGCGGCGCTGTTTCCGTTTGGCCACGGCCTCACCTATGGGCGCATCGACTATGCCGAGCTCAGCCTGAGCGATACGCGCCTGCCAGCCAACGGCAGCCTGCGCATCAGCGCACGCATCCACAACCGTGGCACGCGCGATGCGGACGAAGTGGTGCAACTATATGTACGCGACCGCAGCGCCAGCGTCGCCCGGCCGGTGCGGGAGCTGAAGGATTTCCGCAAGCTCACGGTGGCTGCAGGCGGCAGCGCGCAAGTGGAGTTCGTGCTGCGGCGTGCGGACCTGTTGTTCATCGGTCAGGCGTTGAAACCGACGGTGGAGCCGGGTGTCTTCGATGTGTGGGTGGCGCCGTCGGCCGAGGCTGCAGGTGTGACGGCGAGCTTCGAATTGGTGAATTGAACTGGCGTGCGGTGCTGCCTGCGCACCCAGGCAGACGTGGTTGAGGATCGCAGCCGGAGATAGCTACCGGAGCATGATGTCGCCGGGCCACGTTCCACGGTTGGCGCAGGAGGATCCCTACCGAATCATGGCGCCGGAATCGGGTGCAGGGTGGTGAGGGCGACAGGCATCCGAGACAGCGCCATCGCCGCCCTGCAGCTGCCTGCCTGCCGGTGCGTGCCTGCTCAGCTCAGCCAGCTGCTGCACGTGCTGGTGGCCTTGCTGTCGCAGCTGGCCTGCATCTTCTGCTGCAGCCGCGCCAGCACCGCGCTGCCTTCCTGATGATGCTGCTTGCTCCAGGTCTTGAGCGAGGCACCAAGCGCCTGGATGCCTTGACGGTTACGCCGACCGTATCGATCCGGTTGGCCCGCCACTTCAGCGATTACCTGCGCGCTGGCAGATTCGATAGCAGCGGTGTCCTGCGGAGTGAGCCGGAGCACCCCATCGGCGTAACGCAACGCCGACTCCACGCGCGTTGCAGGGCCTTGGGATCCTTCGTAGGACTTTTTCAGCCACGTCACCGCTGTCTTCGGATCGTTGCGTTCTTCGGCGAGATAGGCCAGGAACTGCATGTAGTGATAAGGCGTCTTGCTACGCGTCAGTTCGCCCAGCAGCAGTTGTTCTGCACCGGCGTTGTCGCCTGTTGCGTCCAGCAGTTCGGCGGCTCCGGCGATGACGGACTCGCGTTCTTCGTCGGTCTTTGCCGCCTGCACAGCCCATTGCACGCGCTGGCGAACGGTGTCGAGCACCGCTGCCGGCAGCGGTGGTTGCGACTTCTGTGGCGCGCTGTCCGATGTTTGACCTTGTGCCAGGCGAGCGAGATCGACCTGTGTGGAGGCCGTGATCATCCTGTCCGCGATCGGAAGGGTGGCGTCGGCGTAGACCTTGTCCAGCGCCTGATTCAGCGCCAGGGAGAGGGCAGCGCGCTCGCCAGGATCGCGGGTGGACGCCACCACCAGGCGCGGCGCAAAGCGGCTCAGCTCACTTCGATTTGCGCGCACTTCCGCCGGGTCGGCCAGCACCGTCTTCAATAATGTGAGATGCGCCGGGCTGGTCACCGGCGGCGTTGTTGCAATGGACAGCGCCAGCAGCGCGAACCTGCGCTGCAATGCAGGCTGCGGCGCGGAGGCGGCCAAATGCTCAAGCACGTCGCTTGCACTGTGCGTTCTTGTCGGCTCGCGCGCCATGCCCCACCACTCGTAGCCGGCCAGCAAGGTCCAGTCGTCTGAGCTCAGTTCCTTCGGCGTCTGCAACGCCCGCTCGAGCAATTGCTCCGAGGTCGTGGTCCGCGTGGCAGCCACCCGCAGCGCGTCGGCCAGGCGGGCATTGTCACTGTAACCGGCAAGGCGCGTGATCTGGCTGCGATCCGGGCGCAGCACGATGATGGTTGGATATGCCTTGACGTTGTAGTGATCTCCCCACTTCTGGGCATCTTCAAGGTCGGCGTTCAGATGCACCACCACGAATTTACGGGTCAATTCGATGAAGGCAGGATCCTTGAACAAGGTGGCCTGCAGCCGGTTGCACGGTGGGCACCAGATGGCGCCCCAATAAAGCATCAGTGGCTTGCCGCTCTCCTTGGCCTCGGCAAAGGCGCCCTCAACGTCACCTTCGCGCCAGGCGATGCTGGCGTTGGCGGCAGGTGGGGCAGCGGTCCGGGTCTGCGCCGGCGGCGCTGGTGTGTCCGGCTTGCCGCAGCCGGTCAGGCTTGCCAGCACCGCCAACAGCGCGATCGATAAGGGCCAAGGGCGTTGCAATGACAGCAGCATGAGAAATCACCAGGTGAAGAGCAGGGAAGGATCGAATGACTGAACGCGCGGCATTGCGCCTGCGCTGGATGACGTCATCACCTATTTAGCGCTGCCGGCAATCCGGCAGCGTCACTGGATGCGAAGTGGCGTTGGCGCCAGCGCAGCGATGCGAGTCAAGGTCTCGATGACGCACGGGGCATGGCGCCCGTGGTGCGCGAAGATCCGATCAACGGAAATGGAACGGATACGATCGCCCGGCATCGCGCGCTCCTTCGCCGGCGGTTGCCGGTGCACATCGCGGCACTCGGCATCGCCTGCGTGGAGGGCCGGCGCTACATCAATCTGCCGGGCGTTGTAGGCGTGTGTTCGTATCCGGATAGCCGGGGTCGGGTTGTCACCATCCAGTCATGGACGGCCAGCGCATCGGCGATGCGCATGGCATTGCCGGCTCGGCAGCAGCGCTTCTTGCTCCAACCCAACAACCCCAGTCGCAAGAGGGCCGGGATCACCGGGCCCTCCGGCTGCCTGAGGCCTAGAATTCCCGCCAGTTGGCTGCGTCCATGGCGGTGGGAGCGGTCGGCTTTTGTGGCGCAACCGCTCGGCGTGTCGGCGTCTTGCCAGGTGCCGGGTTTTTCCCCTGGGCGACGTTAGGGGCTGGTGTTGCCCGCGCCACGGAGCGCGCAGTGCGGACATTGGCCTCTTCTATCTTGAACACCGCAACCGCCTGCGTGAGTTGACCGGCCTGTTCTTCCATCGAACGCGCCGCGGCAGTGGCTTCTTCCACCAGTGCCGCGTTCTGCTGGGTGGTTTCGTCCATCTGGGTCACGGTGAGGTTGACCTGCTCGATGCCTGCGGACTGTTCCTGCGAGGCGGCCGAGATCTCGCCCATGATGTCGGTCACGCGCTGCACGCTGGCCACGATCTCCGCCATCGTGGTGCCTGCGGTATGCACCAGGGCCGACCCTTCGGCAACGCGATGCACCGAGTCGTCGATCAGCCCCTTGATCTCCTTGGCCGCAGCGGTGGAGCGCTGTGCCAGGGTGCGCACTTCAGAGGCGACCACCGCAAAGCCGCGTCCCTGTTCGCCGGCACGCGCCGCTTCCACGGCGGCATTCAGTGCCAGGATATTGGTCTGGAACGAGATGCCGTCGATGACCGAAATGATGTCGGCGATCTTCCTGGACGAGGCTTCGATGCCGGCCATGGTGCCGACGACCTTGTTGACGATCTCCCCGCCCTGCGATGCCACGCTTGCCGCGCCAATCGCCAGTTGATTGGCCTGACGCGCGTGCTCGGCATTCTGCCTGACCGTGGACGTCAGCTCTTCCATCGAGGCGGCGGTTTCTTCCAGGTTGGCCGCCTGCTGTTCGGTGCGCTGCGACAGGTCCTGGTTGCCGGCGGCGATCTCGCTGGCGGCCGAGTTGATGGAGATCGCCGAGTGCTGGATGCGTCCCACAATGTCTGCAAGCTGCGCGGCGGTGGTGTTGGCGTCGTCGCGCATCTGCGCGAACACGCCGTTGAATTCGCCGCGCATGCGCGCGGTCAGATCGCCGGCGGCGATGGATTGCAGCAGCGACGACAGCGACTGCAGATTGCCATCGGCAGTGGCCATCAGCTGGTTCAGGCTGTCGACCATCACGTGGAAATCGTACTGGAAACGGTCGGCGTCGCCGCGCGCGGTGAAATCGCCGTTGGCGGCGGACAGCGCGAGCTGCTTGATCTGGTCATTCATCGCGGTCAGATTGGCCTTCACCTCGTCCATGGTCCGGGTAAGCACGGCTTTTTCGCCCGGCAGGCGGTCCATCTCGTCGGAGAGATCGCCAATCGCGTAGCGTCCGATGATCTGGCTCAGGCGCATCGTCACTGCGATGTGCGAACTCACCAGCGCGTTGGCATCGCGCACCATGTGGCCATACTCTCCGGGAAATGCGCCTTCATCCATGCGGTAGCTCATTTCGCCCGCATCATGTCGACGCGCCATTTCCAGCTGCGCCGCGATGACCCCCTGCAGACGATCGCGGATGCGATAGACCGCGCTGGCAAGCTGCACGGTTTCGTCCTTGCCGCTGACCTTGACGTCGATATCCAGTACGCCGCGCGACAGTTGCTCAACGGCGGCCACCGCCCGCTGAATCGAGGCGGAGATGGCGTTGCCCAGGATCAGTGCGAGGCTGACGCCGGCCAGCGCAATCAAGCCCAGGGCGATCGCCGACAGGGTCATGGCGCGCGTGTTGGTGGCTTGCTGCTGCTGGTAACGCAGCTTGGCGGAGCTGCCCAGCTCATCGCGCAAGGTGGCGAGCCCGGCGAACGTGGCGTTCGCGTTGTCCTTGACCTGGGTGCGGTTGACTTCCGCGCCGCCCGCGATATCTCCTGCCTCGATCAACTCGATCTGGCGCTGCATGCCGGCCTGCATGGCCGCGTAGCTCGTCTTGATCTTCTGCAACTGGGCGGCGTGTTGCTTTTCGTTGTGCAGCATCTGTTCGAGTTCCACGATGCTGGCTGCTACCTGCGTGAATCGCTTCTCGTTCTCCTGTTTCCACTGCGCGATCAACTCAGGCGTGCCGATGGCAATCATGCGCAAGATGTTGATGTCGACGCGTGTCAGCTGGCCGTCGATGCTGCTGGCAAGCGCAGAGCCGATGAAGTCCCGGTTGTAGAGCGTGCCGACATTGTTTTTGGAGGTGTGCAGGCTGTTCAGTAGAAACAGGCAAAGCAGGATGCTCGGGATCAGCGTTCCCAACAATGCCAATAAAAATTTACTCTTGATCGTAGTTAGCATGACGGGCCTGGTGATGCAGCTGAGGGGGGGTGGGGAAACCGATGGGACGGGCGGGACGGCAAGGGAGCCTGACGCGACGCCCTGGCAGCGGACCTGTTCAGATCGGTAGAGATTGCTTGCCCTGTCCTTCCTTAGCGGCGGTCATCACAAAACCTTGATGCAGCGAAAGCCGCAGCAGGCGATGCCTAGTGAGCGCTGCCGCCCAACTGCTGCTGGACGCCAACGAGAAGGCCGGAACGATTCGTTCAGGGATCACCACCGACAAGTTTTTCCTGGCGATCGCAGGGATCTGGCAGATCGACGCCACCGAGAACTGGCAGCCACGCCTGGCCTGGCTCATGGAGACGGTGATGGAAGGATTGTGCGCGGGAGCGCCAGGACGGCCCGCAGGCGGATAGCGGCGGCAAGCGCCCGGATTCCAAGCGCGCAGCAGCGCGCATGCCGCACCCGCTAGGTCTCCAGCTTGCCTTGCTTGAGCTTTTCCCACATGTCTTCGGCTTGCTGGGGTAAGCCGCCGGTGTGACGTAGCAGGCAGATCTCCATGCCGATATCCCAGTGCGTGTCGCCGGGCGCTGCATGGGCCAGCAGCCCTTTGGCGAGGTCCTCTTCCACCAGTGTGCGCGGCAGCCACGCGATCCCGGCACCAGAGCGGCACATGGCCAGCAAGGTCGCTGCAAGATCGGAAGTGAGCGCAGGTGTCAGGCGCGGTTCCACATCCTTGAACGCTGGATGCCCGGCGATGATGCGGCCCAGGCCGGAATCTGCACTGTAGGACAGCAAGGGCATTGCATCGGTTGAGGCAAGCGACCAACGCGGGCTGCCGTCGCCATTTTCCTTCGGTGCACTGAAGGGCTGAAGCACATCGTTGCCGACCACAACCCGCTCGAACTGTTCCGTGTCCAGCCCAAGACGCATCCGCGGATGATGGTGGCAGAGCAGGAATTGCGCTGCCCCTTGCTGCATCAATTTTTCGCACGCCCTGAGCGTGTCCGAGACCAGCTGAAACGCACCGATACCGGTGTTTGATTCGATGCGCCTGACAAATGCCGGAAAGAACGTGAAAGAAAGAACATGGGTGGCGAGGAACGCCAACGCAGGCCGGTGTCGCCCGGCCACTTCCAGTGTTTCCTGCCGCGCAGCGTAAATGCCCGAGACCAACCCGGATGCTTTGCGAACGAACGCTTCGCCCGCCGGCGTCATCAGCACTTCCTTGCGCGAACGCGTAAATAGCGGCGTGCCCAACCATTCCTCAAGGGCGTGAATGCGCCGACTGAAGGCCGGCTGGGTGACAAAGCGACGCTGTGCGGCACGCGAGAAATTGAGGGTTTCCGCCAACGCCAGGCAGTCTTCGAGCCATGTCAGTTCCATGATGCCGATTGTGCATCAAGCGCATAAAAAAGGCATTGGCAGCGCTTGGGAGCTGGCCCTTACGCTCTGAACCGAGCTTGCAACACCACGACACGCAGGTGTCCGGCAAGCGGCAATTCCGTGAATTCGCATGTCGACGGGAGCGGGCGATCATGCAGAAACGAAGTGGCATAAGAGGGGTGCTGAGCCAACTCTATGTGCAGGTGCTGATCGCCATCGTCATTGGCGGCCTGGTGGGCTATGTCTGGCCGCATCTGGGCGTGGTCATGCAACCTGTTGCAGAGGGTTTTCATCAAACTCATCAAGATGTTATTGGCGCCGATCATTTTTGGGACGGTCGTGGTCGGGATCGCCAAGATGGGAAGCATCAGAGAGGTCGGAAAAACCGGCATCAAGGCGCTGGTCTACTTCGAGATCGTGTCGACACTGGCGCTGGCGATCGGTCTTGTCGTGGTGAACATCATCCGGCCGGGGGATGGCATGAACATTGATGCCACATCGATCGACAGCAGCGCGATCGGGCAGTATGTCGATCGCGCAAAAGACGACGCGGGCATGGTGGATTTCGTGCTGAACATCATTCCCACCACGTTGGTGGATGCCTTTGCCAAAGGCAACATGCTGCAGGTCATCCTGGTGTCGGTGTTGTTTGCGGTAGGGCTGTTGCAGCTGGGCGAGCGCGGCAAACCCCTGGTCGATCTCATCGATAACGGGCTGCAGGCGCTGTTCAAGATGATCAACATGGTGATGCGGCTCGCGCCACTGGGCGCCGGTGCGGGCATCGCTTTCACGATCGGCAAATATGGTCTTGCCACCCTGTGGTCGCTCGGGCACTTGATGTTGGCGGTCTACGTGACGTCGGCACTGTTCGTGTTTGTAGTGCTGGGAGCGATCGCACGGTGGTCCGGCTTTCCGTTGCTGCGACTTCTCCGGTTCATCAAGGACGAACTCCTTGTCACGTTCGGAACCTGTTCGACCGAAGCTGTCCTGCCGCGCATGATGATGAAGCTTGAACTGGCCGGCGTGCGCAAGTCGACGGTTGGCCTGGTTCTGCCCACGGGATACACCTTCAATGCGGACGGCACCTGTATCTATCTGACCATGGCAGCCATCTTTGTGGCGCAAGCGACCAACACGCCGCTGCCGGTCTATCAACAGATTGCCTTGCTTGGCGTGTTGCTGCTGACATCGAAAGGTTCCGCCGGCGTCGCTGGCGCGGGTTTTGTTGCGTTGGCTGCGACGCTTTCCACCATCGACACGGTGCCTGTTGCAGGGCTGGTGCTTCTGCTGGGCGTCGACCGCTTCATGAACGAGGCCAGGGCGGTGGTCAACCTGATCGGCAACAGTGTCGCCACGCTTGCCATTGCCAAGTGGGATGGCGCGCTGGATCTGTCCAAGACCCGGGAAATCATGCGTCGTCAACAAGCGGGCGAGCCCATGCCTGTCGCAGCCTCCTCAACCGATCCATAACTCACACCAACCTGCGGGAGACCACCCAATGCGTATCATCGATGTCGTTGAAATCACCAAGCCGATCTCCTCGCCGATCCGTAACGCCTACATCGATTTTTCGAAGATGACCGCCAGTCTGGTGGCGGTGGTCACCGATCAGGTGCGCGACGGTCGCCGGGTCGTCGGCTACGGATTCAACTCCAATGGGCGCTATGGACAGGGAGGGCTGATACGCGAGCGCTTTCGCGATCGCATCCTGGAGGCAGACAGTGCATCGCTGTGCAACGACGCCGGCGACAATCTGGATCCGTCCAGGATCTGGAAGGCGATGATGTCCAACGAAAAGCCGGGTGGTCACGGCGAGCGTTCCGTCGCAGTGGGCACGCTGGATATGGCGATCTGGGATGCGACCGCCAAGATCGCCGGCATGCCGCTGTTCCGCTATCTGGCGCAGATGAAAGGCCGGCAAGCCAATCCCCGCGTCTTCGTTTATGCAGCCGGTGGCTACTATTACCCGGGCAAGGACAACAGTGCCTTGCGCAAAGAGATGCGCGGCTATCTGGACCGTGGTTACACCGTGGTCAAGATGAAGATCGGTGGCGCGTCCATCGAGGAGGATCGCGGCCGGATCGAGTCGGTGCTGGAGGAAATCGGCAGCCAGGCCCGCCTGGCGGTGGATGCAAATGGGCGCTTCGACCTGGAGACTGGCATCGCCTACGCCAAGATGCTGCGCGACTATCCGCTGTTCTGGTATGAGGAAGTCGGCGATCCGCTCGACTACGCGCTGCAAGCCGCCCTGAGCGAATTCTATCCGGGGCCGATGGCAACCGGCGAAAACCTGTTCTCGCACCAGGATGCACGCAACCTGCTGCGCTACGGCGGCATGCGCCCGGACCGCGATTACCTGCAGTTCGACTGCGCGCTGTCGTATGGCCTGGTCGAGTATCTGCGCACGCTGGAGGTGCTGGAGCAGTTCGGCTGGTCGCCCGCACGTTGCATCCCGCACGGTGGTCATCAGATGTCGCTCAACATCGCCGCAGGCCTGGGTCTGGGCGGCAATGAGAGTTACCCGGACCTGTTCCAGCCATATGGCGGGTTTCCGGATGGCGTCAAGGTCCAGGACGGATACATCGTGATGCCGGAGTTGCCGGGTATCGGCTTCGAGGGCAAGTCCGACCTGATCAAGGTCATGCGTGAGCTGGCCGAATAGGACGGGATGGCATTGGCTGGGTTTCTGATGGGCGAACCACCTGCGCGGGGCGTGCCTGTGCCGACCTTCGCAGGCGCATCAGGACTACGCCCCGCCTCACCCCAGCCAGTCGGCGCAGGCGGCCGGCTTGTTCTCGTCGGCGCAACGTGTCTGCGCCTTCTGGCGCAGGCGGGCCAGGACTGCGCTGCCTGCCGGGTTCTGCTTGCTCCACGTCTTCAGTGATGCGCCGACTTCCTCGAAGTGCTGGCGATTATCTTTGAGATAGCCATCGGATTGACGCGCCAGATCGCCGATCACTCGGCTTGCAAGCGTCTCGATACCTGTACCGTCCTCCGGGCTGAGCCGGACCAGCGCATCCAGATAGGTCATGCCCCGCTCAATCACGGTCCCCTGGCTACCATTCGAATCGTAGGCCTTCTTGAACCATGACAGCGCAGCCTTGGTGTCACCGCGCTGTTCGGCCAGGATACCCAGGTAGGGCATGTAGTAGGACGGTGTCTTGCTACGCGTCAACTCGGCCTGCATCAATTGCGCAGATCCCTTGTTATCGCCCACCAGCGCCAACAAGCCGGCAGCACTTGTGATCGTGGACTGACGCTCTTCATCGGTCTTGGCTTCCGTCACCGCCCACTGCACGCGCTGGTGCACGGTCTTGACCACGTCTGCGGGCAGCGGAGGTTGCGGCTTATTCATTTCCGCTCTGGTCGGCTGTCCCTGTGCCAGGCGAGCAAGGTCGATCTCGGCATACCCGGTCCGCAAACGATCAACGATGGGTAAGGTGGGATCGGCATAGGCCTTTGCCAACGCCTGATTGAACTCCCCTGACAATGCGGCACGTTTGCCCGGATCGTCGGTCGCGGAAGCAACCAGCGTGGCAGCACCACGCACCAGCACATCAAGATTGTTGCGCACCTCCGATGGATTGGAAAACACGGTTTGCAGCAACGTGTACGTCGCCGGGCTTGCGACGGGCTTCTGCCTGGTGACAGCTACTGCCAGCAGCTGGAAGCGACGCTGCAAGGCCGGCTGTGGTGCCGCCTTCGCCAGTGCAGCCAGGGTGTCGGGCGCAGCCTTTGCATCGACCAGTTGGTCGTCCTGCAACCAGCTGTAATTGCCGAGAAGAGTCCACTCGTCCGGCTTTAGCGTTTGTGGAGCGTTGAGCGCCCGCTCCAGGATCTGCTTTGTACTCGCGGTGGATTGAGCTGCAACGCGCAGGCTATCGACAAGCTGGGCGGTACTGCTGTCGCCCACCAGCCGGGTGATTTCGCTGCGATCCGGGCGTAGCAGGATGACCGTGGGATACCCCCTGACGCCGAAGCGTTCGGCCCAGGTCTGGGCTTCTTGCAGGTCTGCGTCCAGATGCACTGCCACGAATTGCCGCGTCTGCGCGATGAAACCCGGGTCCTTGAACGTGGTGGCCTTGAGCCGGTTGCACGGTGGGCACCAGATGGCGCCCCAGTACAACAGGAGTGGTTTGCCGGTGTTCCTGGCCTCTTCCAGGGCTTTCTCTACATTTCCCTCATGCCAGTTTATCGCGGGCGCCGTTGCAGGCCGCGTTGCTGCCGCGGGCGGCGCCGATGCCGCCGACGGCGTTGATCTCTCGCAGGCCGTCAGCGCTGCCAGCAACGCGGAAAGAGCGATGAGCATGGGGGACGGCGAACGAAACGACAGAGCCATGGGAAGCCTTTGCGTGATGGAGTTCAGCTGAGCGCGGTTGTCTAGAAACACCTCCACGCCTGCCAATTTCTCGAAGCATCACGTCTTTCAAGTTTGCCCGGAGCGGAGGATGCGAACTGCCGTCACGCCGAACGCATCGTTAGGGCACATGACGGCGCACATTGGATCCAAGCTGGAGACAGCGGGCGTTCCGCGCGAGGGGTGCAAGTTGTCTAGCCGGTCCGGACCTGTCGGAACACTGTGGTTCGTGAGAGGGGCAGAGTGGATCGCGCATCTGCATGGCTGATCGCGGTGATTCGGTACAGGAGCGCTGAGCGAGCCCGTGCGAAGATATGCTTCAGTGTTGCTCGCTCCCCGGCCACTTGGGTATCAGACAGGTTGACAGGTGTCAGAGCGGGTATCGGTAAGTTGTTTTGGGCTATTGCCCTTTAAAAACAAAGAGATAGGCCTGAAATGCTACTGATGCTCGATAACTACGACAGCTTCACCTACAACCTCGTCCAGTACCTGCAGGCCCTGGGTGCCGAGGTCACGGTGGTGCGCAACGACGCGATGAGCGTGGATCAGATCGCCGCGCTCAGGCCCGAGCGCATTGTGATCTCGCCCGGCCCGTGCACCCCGAACGAGGCCGGCATCTCGCTGCAGCTGATCGAGCAGTTGGGTCAGACCACGCCGATCCTGGGCGTGTGTCTTGGGCATCAAAGCATCGGGCAGGTCTACGGCGGCGAGGTGATTCGTGCCGACAACATCATGCATGGCAAGACCTCGCCGATCCGCCACCAGGGCAAGGGCGTGTTCGCCGGCCTGCCGGACAGCTACGAGGCCACCCGCTATCACTCGCTGGTGGTGGACAAGGCCACCTTGCCCGACGCGCTGGAAGTCACCGCCTGGACCGAGAATCCGGATGGCTCGATCGAAGAGATCATGGGCCTGCGCCATCGCCAGTTCCCGGTCGAAGGCGTGCAGTTCCATCCCGAGTCGATCCTGACCCAGCACGGTCACGCCTTGCTGAAAAACTTCCTGCAGCGTTGATTGCAATGCGCACCGCGTGCGTCGCAAGGGCCGCTGCAACCTGCGTCAGTTTCGATGCAGTCGTCAGCACCATTGATACACCGGCGACCCATGCGCGCAGTGCCCGCAATCAGCTGCGCGCCAGCGTGCAGCGGGTTTCCCGCCTCGCTTCGTCCACACCTGCATCCGGATCCCGATGAGCACCGCCAGCGACAGTTTCCACTTCTACGAACCAGGCCAGGGCCACGGACTGCCACATGATCCCTTCAATGCCATCGTCGGTCCGCGACCGATCGGCTGGATCGGCTCGCGCAGCGCCGAGGGCATCGCCAATCTGGCGCCTTACAGCTTCTTCAACGCGTTCAACTACGTGCCGCCGATCGTCGGCTTTGCCAGCATCGGCCGCAAAGACAGCCTGCGCAACATCGAAGCCACCGGCGAATTCACCTGGAACCTGGCCACGCGCCCATTGGCCGAGGCGATGAACGCCAGTGCCGCGATGGTGCCGGCGGAGGTCGACGAGTTCGCATTGGCCGAGCTGCAGATGGCGCCGTCGCGGCTGATCGGTGCCCCGCGCGTGGCGGCCAGCCCGGTCAGTTTCGAATGCCGGCTCAGCCAGCTGTTGCCGCTGCAGAGCGCAGACGGGCAGGCCATCGAAACCTGGCTGGTCCTGGGCGAAGTGGTCGGCGTGCATCTGGCGCACGCGGCATTGCAGGACGGCATCTACGATCCCGCGGCCGTGCAGACGATTCTGCGCGCGGGCGGTGCCGCCGACTATTTCGAAGTGCAGGCGCAGGCGCGCTTCCGCATGCGGCGTCCGGGCCAGTGAGCGACGCGTACCGCGTTGCTGCGTGGCATTGCCGCCAGGCGCGACTGCATCGGCAGGATTGATCGATCACTCTCACTCCCGCACATCTTCCCCACGTTTTGCCACGGTCCTCGTCCATGCCCATCACCCCGCAAGAAGCCCTGCAGCGCACCATCGAACACCGCGAAATCTTCCACGACGAAATGGTCGAGCTGATGCGCCAGATCATGCGTGGCGAGGTCTCGGACATGATGGTCGCGGCCATCCTCACCGGGTTGCGGGTCAAGAAGGAAACCATCGGCGAAATCGCCGGCGCAGCCACGGTGATGCGCGAGTTCTCGCGCCGCGTGGAAGTGAGCGATCGCCGGCACATGGTCGACATCGTCGGCACCGGTGGCGATGGTTCGCATACCTTCAACATCTCCACCTGCGCGATGTTCGTGGCTGCCGCCGGCGGCGCCAAGGTCGCCAAGCACGGCAATCGCAGCGTCTCGTCCAAGTCCGGCAGTGCCGACGCGCTGGAGGCACTGGGCGCGGCGATCGAGCTGCAGCCCGAGCAGGTCGCCGCCTCGCTGGCGCAGACCGGTATCGGCTTCATGTATGCGCCGGTGCATCATCCGGCCATGAAGGTGGTGGCGCCGGTGCGCCGCGAAATGGGCGTGCGCACCATCTTCAACATCCTCGGCCCGCTGACCAACCCGGCCGGCTCGCCCAACATCCTGATGGGCGTATTCCATCCGGATCTAGTCGGCATCCAGGCGCGCGTGCTGCAGGAACTCGGCGCCGAGCGCGCGCTGGTGGTGTGGGGCCGCGATGGCATGGACGAGCTCTCGCTCGGTGCCGGCACCCTGGTCGGCGAGCTGCGCGATGGCCAGGTGCGCGAGTACGAAGTGCATCCGGAGGATTTCGGCATCGCCATGTCGGCCAGCCGCAACCTCAAGGTGGCCGATGCTGCGCAGTCACGTGCGATGTTGCTGCAGGTGCTGGACAACGTGCCCGGCCCGGCGCTGGACATCGTCGCCCTCAACGCTGGTGCGGCCCTGTACGTGGCAGGCGTGTCCGACAGCATCGCCGACGGCGTCGTGCGTGCGCGTGCGGTCCTGGCCGATGGCTCGGCGCGTGCAAAGCTGGACGCCTATGTCGCCTTCACCCGGCAGATTGCCCCGCAGGCCTGACCCTTCCACCGCACCGGCAGGCATGGCCTCGGCATCCTCACAATCCCGCTGGCATGCTGCGCGCTGGCGCGTGGCGGTCAGTTGCGGCCGTCTTGACCGATAATGCCCGCCCGCCAGGACCCGATACGATGAGCGACATCCTCAACACCATCCTTGCCCGCAAGGCCGAAGAAATCGCCGAGCGCAGTGCGCGCGTGCCGCTGGCCGAGCTGATCGCACGCAGTGCCGACCTGCCGCTTACGCGCGGTTTTGCTGCCGCCATGCAGGCCAGCATCGCCGCCGGCGATCCGGCGGTGATCGCCGAAGTGAAAAAGGCCAGCCCGTCCAAGGGCGTGATCCGGCCCGACTTCCACCCGGCCGACATCGCGGTCAGCTACGAATTCGGCGGCGCCAGTTGCCTGTCGGTGCTGACCGATGTGGACTTCTTCCAGGGCGCCGATGCCTATCTGCGCCAGGCGCGCGAGGCCTGCACGCTGCCGGTGCTGCGCAAGGACTTCACCGTCGACCCGTACCAGGTCTACGAAGCGCGCGTGCTCGGCGCCGATTGCATCCTGCTGATCGTCTCGGCACTGGACGATGGGCAACTGGCCGAGCTCTCCGGCCTGGCCATGCAGCTGGGCCTGGACGTGCTGGTGGAAGTGCATGACATCGACGAGCTCGAGCGCGCGGTGCAGGTGCCGGTGCCGCTGGTGGGCATCAACAACCGCAACCTGCGCACCTTCGAAGTGACGCTGCAGACCACCCTGGACATGCGCGCCGCCGTGCCGCGCGACCGCATCCTGGTGACCGAAAGCGGCATCGTCACGCCGGCCGATGTGCAGTTGATGCGCGGCCACGGCGTGAACGCGTTTCTGGTCGGCGAGACCTTCATGCGCGCGCCCGAACCCGGCGAGTCGCTGCGTCAGCTATTCTTCGCGCATGACTGAGGCGTATCCCGTACCGCGCGACGACGCACCGCTGGTGGTCTTCGATTTCGACCACACGCTGTATGACGGTGACTCCGGCAGCCACCTGTTCGCCTGGCTGATCAAGCGCAACCCGTTGCGTCTGCTGGTGGCGCTGTTGGCCTCGCCGATCCTCGGCCCGATGGTGGCGATGCTGCCGACCCGCCGCCGCGGCGTGTCCGGGTATGTGTGGATCGCCACCTTCGGCCTGCACCGCACGCGCGAATTCAACCGCTTCATCGATGCGTACGTGCTCAAGCATGAAGCGCAGATCCGGCAGCGCTTGTTGCCGCACGCCTTGAAGGTGTTCACCGACCACCGCGCCGCCGGCGACCGTGTGGTGGTGGCCACCGGCGCGCCGCCGGAACTGGCCCGCGCGATTCTCGGCTTTGTCGCGCATCAGGACGTGCCGGTGATCGGCAGCCTGGTCGGTCCACGCCTGGGCGCGGTCACCGCGCGACGTCACTGCCACAACGAAGAGAAGATGCGCATGCTGCGCGAGCGCGGCTACGCCGACATCGCCATCGCCTATTCGGACAGCACTGCGGATCTGCCGCTGTTGAAGGCCGCGCGCGCGCCGGTGGTGGTCAATCCGAAGGCCAATCGCGAAGCGCTGTTCCGGCAGGTGTTGCCGGCCGGCACGCCGATCCTCAACTGGGGGTGTCGCGATCGCGGTGGCAAGGCGCTGTAGCGCCTGGCGCCAGTAGCGGCGCGCAGCCTGGCGGGCACGGCAGGTATTCGAACTCGGCAGCTACCGCGCAGACACACGGCTTGATTCGCGTGCATCCGGCGGCTGTTCGCGGAGATTTACTGGTCACGCCAAGCCCGCCGAAGCAGCAGGGGAAGGGTAAGCAGCTAGTAATGCACAGCACGCACGCAGCACGCGGCGGCGGAGCGCGCCCGACTGCAGCAGTCCGCATACCGTGCGGCATGCGGTTCAATGTGCGGCTGGTGCAGTGCTGCACCAGCCGCGACCATAACCGCTTAGCGGGTGCCGTAGAGCACGACGGTCTTGCCGCGTGCATGCAGCAGGCCGTCGGCCTGCAGCTTCTTGAGCACGCGCCCGGCCATTTCGCGCGAACAGCCCACCAGCCGTGCCAGTTCCTGTCGCGACACGCGCAGCTGGGTGCCCTGCGGGTGACTCATCGCTTCCGGCTCCTTGGACAAATCGTGCAGGGTGCGCACGATGCGGTCGGTCACGTCCAGGAACGCCAGGCGGCTGGCTTTCCTTGTGGTGTCGAGCAACCGCTTGGACAGCTGGACGCCAATCGCGTACAGGATGCGGGGCGCATCCGGTGACAGACTGGTCTGGAACAGCTGCTGCAGCCGCTCGTAGCTGATCTCGGCCAGCTCGCACTGGGTGCGGGTGCGCAAGATCACCTCGCGGGTATCGGATTCGATGAACAACCCCATCTCGCCGACGAACTCGCCGCTACCGAAGTAGCCCAGCACCAACTCACGATCGTCATCTTCCTCGGCAATGATGCTCACCGAGCCACTGATCACGTAGTAGAGGGTGCCAGCCGGGTCTCCTGGCCGGAATACATCGGTCCGGGTCGGATAGCGCCTGCGATGGCTGTGCGCCAGGAAACGCTCGATCGTGCCCGCGTCCAGCGCCAGAGAAGGGGTAGCGTTACGTACCGTCGTAGTCACAACCGTCGTGTTTCCTGGGCTCATGGTAGTTCCGCGTGTAATTCCTGAAGCTTAACGGCATGAGTCATGCAAGGTAAACCATTCTTAACATCGGCATTTCGTTGCTGGGATCTTTGGCTCATAATTGTTTCCTTTCCCGCCTTCCATAAGGACAGACCGACGTGGTCAAGCCGTTGCCTCGCCTGAGGCTACAGGGGTTCAACAACCTCACCAAGGCGTTGAGCTTCAACATCTACGACGTCTGTTACGCGCGTACCGAAGAGGAGCGTCAGCGCTACATCGAATATATCGATGAGCAGTACGACGCCGATCGTCTGACGCAGATCCTGACCGATGTTGCCGAGATCATTGGCGCCAACATCCTCAATATCGCACGTCAGGACTACGATCCGCAGGGCGCATCGGTCACGATCCTGATCTCGGAAGAGCCCGTCATCGACAAGAAGCAGGCTGGTAAGGAGCTGATTTCCGATGCCGTGGTTGCTCATATGGACAAAAGTCATATCACTGTCCATACATACCCCGAGACGCACCCGCAGGAAGGTATCGCCACGTTCCGCGCCGATATCGACGTCGCCACCTGCGGCGTGATCTCGCCGTTGAAGGCGCTGAACTACCTGATCGAGAGTCTGGAGTCGGACATCGTGATCATGGACTATCGCGTCCGTGGCTTCACCCGCGATGTGAAGGGCAAGAAGCACTACATCGACCACAAGATCAACTCGATCCAGCACTTTCTCGCCAAGAACGTGAAGTCGCGCTACGAGATGTTCGACGTGAACGTCTATCAGGAAAACATCTTCCACACCAAGATGCACCTGAAGGACTTCGACCTCGACCAGTACCTGTTCGAAGAGCGCGCCAAGAACCTCTCGTTCAAGGAGCGCATGAAGATCGAGACGCTGCTCAAGCGCGAGATCGAAGAACTGTTCCACGGACGCAACCTGAGCGAGTAAGCGCAGCGAGCGAGCTGTTGCGCGGCTGCCTGCAGGCGCGCGAAAGAACCAAGGCGGGACGGCCCGCCACGCGATGACCTCGCGTTCCACAGCCGACGGCGGCCCAGTGTGCAAACACTGGGTCGCTTTTTTTTTGTGCGTTTTTCAAGTGAGGAGTACTGCGATGCCCTGGATCTATCTGCTGCTGGCCGGCCTGTTCGAAATCGGTTTTGCCATGGGCCTGAAGTACAGCGACGGCTTCACCCGCCTGTGGCCGACGGTGCTGACCATCGGTCTGGCGGGCATCAGCCTGTGGTTTCTGACGCAGGCGCTGAAGACCATCCCGGTAGGCACCGGTTACGCGATATGGACCGGGATCGGCGCGCTGGGCGTGACCATCGCCGGCATCGCGCTGTTCGGCGACAGCGCGTCGTGGTCGCGTCTGGCCTGCATCGGCCTGATCGTGGCCGGGGTGATCGGGCTGAAGCTGGTGGGGTAGTCGTGGTCAGTCCTGCGTGGTCAGCCCCACTGCGTGGGCCTGACCCCCAAAGTTTGCTACGCAAACCTTGGGCCCCACGCGTAGTCAGTCCCACTGCGTGGGCCTGCCTCCCAAGATTTGCTATGCAAACCTTGGGCCCCACTCCGTAGCATCCTATCCCCGCGCCTTCGGCGCGCCCCCTTAACAAAGGGGGCTCTAACAAAGGGGGCTCTGCTCCAGGTGGGTATTGCGAGGGTGGGGCCTGGTTTGCTCGGGTGCCGCCAATCCCCAATCCCCAATCCCCAATCCCGCCGGCTATAGCCGGTAGGCCACCGCTTTCATCAGCTTGGAGGCCAGGGCCATGGCGCTGGGGATCGGGGGCGGGAGGATGCGCGCGCCGGCCTGTTCGGCCTGGTCGGCGTGGCGGGCCTCGTCGATCTTCATCACGCGCAGGATCGCGCGGCTGCGCTGGTCGACCTCGGGGAGGGTCTCCAGGTGTTCGTCCAGATGGGCTTCGACCTGGCGCTCGGTCTCGACCACGAAGCCCAGGCTCCAGTCGTCGCCGCGCAATCCGGCCAGGGCGCCGAGCGCGTAGCTGCCGGCGTACCAGAGCGGGTTGAACAGGCTGGGGCGGCTGTCCAGCTCGTGCAGGCGGTCGGCGCACCAGGCCAGATGGTCGGTTTCTTCCTGCGCCGCCTCCAGCAGATGCTGCTGGGTGTGGGCATCGCGGGCGACCGCGGCCTGGCCGAAATACAGGCCTTGCGCGCAGACTTCGCCGACGTGGTTGATCCGCATCAAGCCGGCGGCGTGGCGACGCTGGTCAGGTTCCAGTGCGACGTCGGGGGTGTCGGCGGCCGGGTTGGGCCGCTCGGCGGGCGGATTGCCGAATACCGTGTCCAGCGCGCGCTGGGCTTCGACCAGCAGCCGGTCGAGCGGGCCATGCAGTCGGAAAGAGGAGATCTGGGTCATGCGCCGATTCTGGCCCCGGACCGAGCCGCTGCCAACCGCCAGCGCTCCGGCCAGCCGGCGACTTGCGTGGCCTTGTATCGTCCCGTACAATCCCGCCTCTTCTGTTTCGCCTTCACAACGCGTGGCAAAGTTCCAGCGGTCATTGCCGCTGCAATCCGCCCGACCACTCAAGAGTTTTCTCATGACTACGTTCACCGCCAAGTCCGAGACCGTCCAGCGCGACTGGTATCTCGTTGACGCCGCCGGCAAGACGCTCGGCCGTCTGTCCACCGAACTGGCCCGCCGTCTGCGCGGCAAGCACAAGCCGGTTTATACCCCTCACGTCGATACCGGCGATTACCTTGTGGTGATCAATGCCGAAAAGATCGTGGTCACGGGCAACAAGCTGAAAGACAAGAAATATCACCGCTTCACCGGCTACATCGGTAACCTGAAGACCGAGAGCCTGGAGCAGGCGCTGCAGCGCCACCCGGAGCGCGTGATCGAAATCGCCGTCAAGGGCATGCTGCCGAAGGGCCCCCTGGGCCGCACCATGTACCGCAAGCTCAAGGTCTATTCGGGTGCCGAGCATCCGCACGCCGCCCAGCAGCCGCAAGTTCTGGATATCTAATCATGGCTATCACGCAAAACTACGGCACTGGCCGCCGCAAGTCCTCCACCGCTCGCGTGTTCCTGCGCAAGGGTACCGGCAACATCACCGTCAACGACCGTCCGCTGGATGAGTTCTTTGGCCGTGAGACTGCACGCATGATCGTGCGTCAGCCGCTGGAACTCACCAAGAACACCGAAAGCTTCGACATCCTGGTCACCGCCTCCGGCGGCGGCACCACCGGTCAGGCCGGTGCGATCCGTCTGGGCATCGCCCGT
The DNA here is from genome assembly GCF_020784175.1 of Xanthomonas campestris pv. asclepiadis. GTDB lineage: Bacteria > Pseudomonadota > Gammaproteobacteria > Xanthomonadales > Xanthomonadaceae > Xanthomonas > Xanthomonas campestris_D. The sequence goes on along the minus strand of NZ_JAJGQM010000007.1, from coordinate 79,672 downwards.
GCACTGGTCGAGTACGACGAAACCCTGAAGTCCGAGCTGCGCAAGGCCGGCTTCATGACCCGTGACGCCCGCGAAGTCGAGCGTAAGAAGGTCGGTCTGCACAAGGCCCGTCGCGCGACCCAGTTCTCCAAGCGCTGATCCATCGCGTTTGTTGCGTCCCGGTTCGCCGGGGCGCCTGCTTCAAAAGCCCGGCCATGCCGGGCTTTTGTCGTTTTGGGAGCTGCGCAGTGGGCGCCTGCAGTCGGTGGCCTGCGATGTGCTGTGTTGCGAGGCAGATTTCCTTTGGCCGGGCCTGGCGGCTTCCGCAAACGCTGGATGGCCATCTCGTACCAAGTGCCATCGGTGGCGGCGCCTGCGCGCGGCGGCCGGGGTGCTGCCTGCGAGTGGCCAGTTCTACGGTGGCGCTTCTGCTTGGCGCCTGGCTAACGCAGCATCCCTTCCGGACGAGGGCGGGGTGGGGCGTCGCCTGCGGCGATCGCTATGCAACAAAAAAGGCCCGATCGTAAGATCGGACCTTCTGTGTTTGGCTGCCCCGGATGGATTCGAACCACCGATGCCTGAGTCAGAGTCAGGTGCCTTACCGCTTGGCGACGGGGCAATAAAACGTGTTGGGCCAAGATTATTGCATGCCCGTGAGCGCATGAACACCTTGGTGGCTATGGGTGGACTCGAACCACCGACCCCAGCATTATGAGTGCTGTGCTCTAACCGGCTGAGCTACATAGCCTAGGGAGCCGGCAATTCTTACCAAGCGCTTGCGTGTTGTCAAGCATTTCGTTTTCAGCTTGTGAGCCGGCCGTCGCCGTGGCAGAGTCGGTGACAGTAGATTTTCAGGAGTCCGCATCGTGATCGATCCGGACGGTTTCCGGCCAAACGTCGGCATCGTGCTGATGCGAGAGGATGGTCAGGTGTTCTGGGCACGACGTGTGCGCAGGGACGGCTGGCAGTTCCCGCAAGGTGGCATGAATACCGACGAGACACCCGTGGAAGCCATGTACCGCGAGTTGCGCGAAGAAACCGGGTTGTTGCCCGAGCATGTCGAATTGCTCGGTGCCACCCCTGGATGGCTGCGCTATCGCCTGCCGAGCCGGGCAGTGCGGCGCAATGAGCGTCAGGTCTGCATTGGCCAGAAGCAGGTGTGGTTCCTGCTGCAGTTCACCGGCCACGAATCCCATCTCAAGCTCGACCACACCGACACGCCCGAGTTCGATCACTGGCGCTGGGTGGATTTCTGGTACCCGGTCGAGCATGTAGTGATGTTCAAGCGCGGGGTCTATGCGCGCGCGCTGCGTCATCTGGCTCCACTGGCGCAGACCATCGCTGGCTCGGCGGCGGTCGGGGTGATGCCCGAGCGTGCGCTGGAGGCCTGGTTGCCGGGCAGCAGCGCGGCCGGGCATGACAGCCCGCGCAAGCGTCCACGCAAGCGGGGCGGGCCTCGTGCGGTGCGGATTAATAATGATTAACGTTTGGAATTGACACCTATTCTCGTTTGCGGTGCAATCAGCGCCGGTCCTCTCCGGATCGCCAGCACCCGACCGATACCGTGTACGTCTGCATCTGCAATGGGGTCACCGACCACCAGATCCGCGAAGCGGCCGAGAATGGCTGCGCCAGCCTGGCCGAACTGACCATGCGCACCGGCTGTGGTTCGAACTGTGGTTCGTGCCTGGAGATGGCGGGCGACGTGTTGAACCAGGTCCATGCGAGCCGCGCCCTGCCGCTCCCCATGCTGGGGCTTGCCAGCGCTGCCTGAGCGCCTTCCAGCGTGCTCGCGCGCTGTCGATAACAGATTGCCGCAGCCGGGTTGCCGGATTGCTGGCTCCCACTGCCGTTTTCCCCTCGCGCCACCAAGACGCAATTGATGGGACGCCTCCCTGGCTGCCGGTCACGCGGTCGGTTCGGGGCCGGCTGCAGTCATGGTTCGATCGACAGTCTGTAAGCGATCGTTTGGCAAATGGTGGATGGGCGCTCCGCTGTTGCGACAGGCCGGATGACGGCCCACCCGGGATCGGGCAGGCGTCGCGCAACTGATCACGATTCGCGTTCCTTCATGCGCCGCGGCAACGCGCTACAGTGCGGCCGGCTCACTGTCTCGGAGACATCGCATGAAGGGCGATACCAAGGTCATCGAGTACCTCAACAAGGTGCTCTACAACGAACTCACTGCGATCAACCAGTACTTTCTGCACGCCAAGATGCTGAAGAACTGGGGCCTGAAAGAACTGGCCGAGCATGAGTACAAGGAATCCATCGACGAGATGAAGCATGCGGACAAGCTGTCCGACCGCATCCTGTTTCTCGAAGGACTTCCGAATTTCCAGGCGCTGGGCAAGCTGCGCATCGGCGAGAACCCCACCGAGATGTTCCGCTGCGATCTGGCGCTGGAGCGCGAGGCGGTTGCGGTGCTGCGCGAGGCCGTGGCCTATGCGGAGACCGTCAACGACTACGTGAGCCGCCAGCTGCTGGTGGACATCCTGGAGTCGGAAGAAGAGCACATCGACTGGCTGGAAACACAGCTGGATCTGGTGGCGCGCATCGGCGAGCCGAACTACCTGCTGACCAAGCTGGACGACTGAGGGCCGCTGACCGGGCTGCAGCGCTGCCGGCAGGCGGCGCGTTGATTGGTGGCTTCGGCTCACTGCATCCTGGCTCTTTCTCTGGTCGGGTCCTCGGCCTCTTCCATCGCAAGAAGAACGCCAGCGCGCATGAGGTCATGCGAGCGGTCAGCGTGGCTGCCGCCGCCGTGACGCTTGGAGCGGTTTGCAAAAACTGCTGCGCAGCCTTCGGGCGGGCGCGGCCGCTGCTCGGAAGCTGCATGTACCACGCGCACACTCCTGTTCCGAGCGCGTCCTCCGCATCTACCTGACGATCGCTCGCTACGTTTTTGTTGGCCGTTCTCAGTTGGCGGCGCGGGCCTTGGTCTGCAGGCGGGCGACCTGGCCAAGCAGTGCCAGGCGGGCGCGTGCGTATTCTGCGATGACCAGCGCCACCATCACCGAAGGGCGTTCGATGGTGCCGGTACGCGCGGCCAGTTCGATCCGGCGTGCGGCATTGGCGAGCGCCTGGGCACCGACATTGGCGCTGGAAGATTTGAGCGTATGCGCCAGATCGCGCAGCCGCATGCTGTCGCGGTCGGTGGCTGCGGTTTCCAGTTGTTCGATGATGCCCGGCGCATCTTCCAGGAACAGCTGCAGGATGGTGATGGTGTCCGCGCCCGCCACCTCGTACAACTCATCGATCACGCTGTTGTCCAGGATCGGCAAGGCGCGCGCCTGTGCGGCGCTGCTGGCGCTTTCGGGGTCGACTGCGACCTGGCTGCCAGTGGTCGAGCCAGCTGGCAGCGGTTGGCGCGGCAGCCAGCGTTGCAGGCAGGCGTCGAGCTGTTCGCGGGCCACCGGTTTGGACAGATAGTCGTCCATGCCGGCAGCCAGGCAGCGTTCGCGGTCGCCGGCCATGGCGTTGGCGGTCATCGCCACGATCGGGACCGGGCGGCCGCCGCTCTCGGTCTCCATCGCGCGCCAGCGGCGGGTGGCGGCATAGCCGTCCAGCACCGGCATCTGGCAATCCATGAAGACCATGTCGTAGCGGGTGGACTCCATGCTGCTCAGCGCGGCTTCGCCATCGGTGGCGGCGTCGGCGTCGAAGCCGAGCACGGCCAGCAGCTTCTGCGCGACCAGCAGGTTCACCGGGTTGTCTTCCACCAGCAGGATGCGCGCTTCGCGCGCATTGGCCAGCGCTGGTGCCATCGGCTCGGGAATCATCGCCGCGGCCAGCGTGGCCGCGTGGGCCGGCTTCGGATCGGGCGGCAGCACCAGCGAACGCAGGGTCTCGTCCGGGCTCTGGCGCGGCACCAGGGTGGCATTGTCGTGCAGCTCGGGAGGCACCGGCTCGTCGCCATACAACCAGATCAGGCGCGCGCCGCTGAGGTCGTCCGGGCGCGCAAGTGCGCGATGCAGGGCGCGCGCGCTGTAGCGCAGCGTGTCGTGGTCGGCGATGACACAGCGGAAGCCTTCGCCGTCGCTGTGGCGACGCACCCGTTCCAGCGCTTCCTGGGTGGTTTCCATCAGCACGTGCGACACGCCCCAGCTGTCGAGCAGGCGCTTGAGGCGTTGCGACAGGCGGGTGTCGGAGCTGATCACCATGACTCGCGCGGCATCGGCGCCGGTGGTCTGTTGCAGGTCGCCGATCACCTTGAGCAGCGGAATCTCGAACCAGAACGTGGCGCCGCGTCCGGGCTCGGACTCCACGCCGATACGGCCGCCCATCAGATCGATGATGCGCTTGCAGATCGCCAGTCCCAGGCCGGTGCCGCCGTACAGGCGCGTGGTGGAGGCATCGGCCTGGGCGAAGGAGCGGAACAGGCGCGCCTGCTGATCCGGGGCGATGCCGATGCCGGTATCGCGCACCTGGAAGCGCAGCAGGTGCTGGGCGCGGGTTTCGCCCAGGCGACGCAGCTGGATATCGACGCTGCCGCGCTCGGTGAACTTGATCGCATTGCCGATCAGGTTGCCCAGCACCTGACGCAGGCGGATCGGGTCGCCGCGCACCAGCAGGCGCACCGACGGCTCGATATCCAGCGCCAGGCGCAGCTGCTTGCCTTCGGCGGTACGCTGCAACAGCTGCACGACGCCGTCGAGCAGCTCGCGCAGGTTGAAGGTGGTGATCTCCAGCTCGAGCTTGTTGGCTTCGAGCTTGGAGTAGTCGAGGATGTCGTCGACGATGCGCAGCAACTGCAGCGAGCTGCCGGTGGCGGTCTGCAGCATGTCGCGCTGGTCCAGGCTGAGCTGGCCGCTGGAAATGAGCTCCAGCATCGGGATGATGCCGTTGAGCGGGGTGCGGATCTCGTGGCTCATGGTGGCCAGGAATTCGCCCTTGGCCAGCGTGGCGGCCTCGGCGGCCTGCTTGGCGCGCAACAGTTCCTGTTCGAGCTCACCGTGGCGCTGTAGCTCCTGCTGCAGCCGCTCACGTGCGACGTCGGCTTCTTCCAGGCGTTGCGACAGGGCGTGCTGCGCGCGCGCGCTGCGATAGGCGGCAACTGCGGCGCATAGACCAAACACCACTGCCAGTGCTGCAGATGCCGCCGTCACCGTGCGCCACGGCCCGCCGATGGCCGACCACTGCAGGCCCGCACCCAGCGCTGCGACCAGCGCGGTCAACACGGCCAGGCTGCTCCAGGCGCGAAGGCCTCCTGCCCGCGCTGTCACTCAGAGCACCGCGTTCGTGAAGTCGAAGTCCAGCTCCTTGCCGACCGTCTGCACCAGGTTGCCCTGGATGAAGTCCACGCCGCTCATCCACATCGCCGCGGCGGCCTGCGGATCCTCGATGCGTTGGCCGATGATCAGCAAGCCACGCTGATGGGCGATATCGATCACGCTGCGCAGTTCATCGCGGACTGCCGCGTTGCCATGGGCATCGGCGAAGCGGTTGGCCATGCGCACGAAGCTCAGCGGCAGCTGGCTCAGCAGCGCGTTGGCTTCGTCGCCGGGCTCGAACTGGCTCAGGCAGAACTGCACGCCGGCCTGCATCAATTTAGCGCAGAACTGCTGCACGGTGACCGCATGGATCAGGGCATCGTCCAGGCGCAGGTCGACAATCAGCGATTGCCCGGCCACGCCACGCTCGACCAGCGCCTTGAGCAGCCAGTCGGCGAAGGCATCGCGTGCCAGCGTGCGCGGCGACTGCGACACGAACAACCGCAGTGGCGGGTGGGCGTGCTGGTACAGATGCAGCAGGCCGAGCGCGTGGTCCATGACCTGCTGGTCGAGATCGGCGATGCGTCCGGCCGCTTCGGCGGCGGGAATCACCTGGCCGGCCGACAGCAGCGTGCCGTCGGCCTGGCGCAGCCGCAGCAGCACCTGGTATTGCGCAGTGTCGCCGCCGGCCACCGCCACGATCGGTTGATACGCCAGTTCCAGCTGGCCTTCGACCAGGCGCAGTTGCTCCTGTTGTTCGGCCTGGCTGGGTGCCAGATAGGCCTGCACGCCGTCGCTGCGCAGGCGCGCCTGCAGCGCGGTGCGCTCGACCGCTTCCAGCGCGCTGCCGGTGTCGTCGAAGCCCAGGCCCAGCGGTGCCACGCCGATGGCGCAGCGCACGTGCACGGATTCTTCCTCGCGCACCGGGAAGGCATGCGCCGACAGCCGTTGGCGGATTTCCAGCGCGTGCTGTTCCAGGCTGGCTTCGGGCATGTCCACGCCCAGCAGCAGGAAGCTGTTGTCGTTCAGGCGCGCCAGCGGATACGGGTGCGCGGCACTGGCCAGGCGATGCCCGGCCTGCGTCATCAGGCGCTCATAGGCGGCATAGCCATACCGCTCACGCAAGCCGAGCGCGCTGGCGATTTCGATGAAGAACAGGCCGCCGGCCTGCTTGCGCGCCAGCGCGTCGGCGAGCAGTTCCATCACATGACTGCGCGTCGGCAGGCCGGTTTCCGGATTGCTGCGCACGCTGATCTGTTCGCCGGCCTGTTGCAGCGCCTGCTGGCGTGCGCGTCGGATGCGGTTGGACACCGCCGCGATCAGGTGACGTGGGCGGATCGGCTTGGTCAGGAAATCGTCGGCGCCGCTGTCGAGTACTTCGAACTGACGCTCCGGATCCGGGTCGCCGGTCAAGAACACGATCGGCAGCAGCTGCTGGCCCGGCTGCTGACGGATCAGGGTGGTCAGGCGGATGCCGTCCAGCTCGGGCATGTGCAGGTCCATCAGGATCAGATCCGGGTGGTAGTCCTGGATCGCCTGCGGCACGCTGGCGGCGGCCATTTCCACCTGCGCATGCATGCCGGCACCATGCAGCACGCTCTGCGCAAACAGCGCCTGCGAGCGGTCATCCTCGACGATCAGCACGCGGTACGGCGCATCGGCAGCCACGTTGTCATCGCCCTCGCGCAGCGTCGAGACACTTGCCGGCGTCGGCGCTGCGGCAGTGGCGCGCGCGCTGCTGCCTGGCGCGACCGCCTGCGCTGGCGCCATCGGCACGATTGGTGCGGGAACGGCAGCGAGCGCTGGCGCCGGAATGATGACTGCACTCACCGGCTCAGCCGCGTTGGATGCCGCTGCGGCCTCGTCGGCCCAGCGGCGCCAATAGTCGGCCGGCGGCGTCTCGGCGCGCAGTGGACGATTGCGCGTGGCGGTGTCGTCACGGGTGAAAGGAACCGGATCTCGGGCGGCCATCGATACTCCCTGCAGTCGCGATGATTATGCGATGAACTTCACGATAGCGGGGAGTGACGTGCAGCCGGCGTGGTGGTGGAACGCATCGGCGCGACCAGCCGGCGCATGCCCCGCCACAGCAGTCGCCAGACCCACCACACCACCAGCGTGGCCAGCACGCTGGAGCCCACCGCAACACTGAGTGCCAGCCACGGGTGCGCCAGTGCGAGCGCCAGTGCGGTGGTGGTGATGGTGTCTTCGGCTAGCGAGGCGACCCAGTTGCTGGCCGGTTCCGGCGAGGTGTTGAGCAAGGCGCGGGTGCCGGCCTTGAGGGTATGGCTGGTCAGCGCCACGCCGGCGCCTGCGGCCAGCACGCCCGTGCTCAGGTCACCGTCCGGCGACAGCGTGGCCGCGGCCAGGAAGGCGCCGGCGGGCACCCGTGCCAGCGTCTGCAGCAGGTCCCAGCCCGAATCCACACCGGGGATCTTGTCGGCGAAGAACTCGGCCACCGCCAGTGCACCGGAGGTGCCCAGCACCCACCACGACTGTGCCGGGTGCAGGGCGGGCGGCAGCTCGATCCAGCCGAGCAGGCCGGCCAGGCCGACACCGAACACGGTGAGATAGACACGGATGCCGGCCAGCCAGGCCAGCAGGATGCCGATCACGAACAGATGGGCTTCGCTCATGGCGTTGTCGATCCTGCAAACAATTGCAGAACTATCGCAGAACTTTGGGATAACCGCCGGTCCAGCGCCAGCACGACGGTCAGTGGCGCTCTGGCACACTACGCCGCCCATGACTGCGCCGGCCCGTCCGGACCCGATGCCCATGCGACCAGCCGCACGCGTTCAGATCGTCAAACGTGACTCCGGCGGTGGCCGTTCCAGCGGCCGCTGGCTGTGGCTGGTGATCGCGCTGGTGTGGCTGGCATCGCTGGGCGGGGCGTGGTGGATGGCCAGCCGCACCGCCGCGCCGCGTCTGGTCCAGGCCGAGGCGGCGCTGCAGCAGGCGCAGCGCAACCAGGCCCAGCAGCGTCGGCAGATCGCGCAGTTGCAGCAGCGCCAGGTCAACCTGGCGATGTCCGACAAGATCAGCCGCGCCGCCAATACCGAGGTGCAGGCCTCGCTGGCCGAGCGCGACGAGCAGATCGCCGCACTGCGCGCGGATGTGGCGTTCTACGAGCGCCTGGTGGGCTCCACCGCGCAGCGCAAGGGGCTCAACGCGCACTCGGTGCAATTCACCGCAGAGGCCGGCGGTACCTGGAACTACAGCGTGGTGCTGACCCAGAACCTCAACCGCGGCGCGATCAGCCAGGGCCAGCTGCGCTTTGCGGTGGAAGGCGTGCGCGCCGGCAAGCTGGTCACGGTGAGCTGGAACGAGCTGCACCAGAAGCCGGACGCGGCCGGGCAGCCGTACTCGTTTCGCTATTTCCAGCAATTGGACGGCAGCGTGATCCTGCCGAAGGATTTCACTCCGCAACGTGTCAAAATCTCCCTGAGCGGCGATGGGGCGCCGGTCAATCAGACATTCGACTGGAAAGTCGCCGGGAATGGCGCGGGGGAGTAGCTGATGTTCGGAAACAAATCCAACCGTGGTGCGCAGACCGTGGTCGACACCTTGATCGGGCCGCAGGTGGTCATCCGCGGCGACCTGATGTTCAGCGGCGGGCTGTATGTGGAAGGCCGCATCCTGGGCAAGGTGATTGCCGAAGACGGCGCCAGCGCCACCTTGACGGTGGCCGAGCAGGGCAGCATCGAGGGCGAGGTGCGCGCGCCGGTGGTGATCATCAATGGCCAGCTGACCGGCGACGTGCATGCTGCCGAGCGGGTCGAACTGGCCGCCAACGCACGGGTGCAGGGCAATGTGCATTACCAGGTGGTGGAGATGAGCGCCGGCGCGCAGCTCACCGGCCGCCTGATCCATGCCACCACCGCCGGCGCGACCGCCGCGTTGCCGGCGCCGGAGGCCGGCCGCGCCGAGCCGGTCAAGGCCTTGCAGGCTGAGACTGCCGACGCCTGAGCGCGTGGCCTGCGGCTGAAGCGGGATGTCGGGTTGGCAAGCAACGCTTGAAGTGGGGCCGCCTGGCCCCCATGCTGACGCCATGAGTACGCTCGTTTCGCTTCCCACCGCCGCCCCGGCCCCGGACTATCAGTCCATCGACCGGCCGCTGAACTTTTCCGTGGCCGCCGCCAGCAAGGTGCGCGAGCTGATCCAGGAAGAAGGCAACGCCGAGCTGGCGTTGCGCGTCTATATCCAGGGTGGCGGCTGTTCCGGCTTTCAGTACGGTTTCGAGTTTGACGAGAACCGCGCCGAGGACGACCTGGCCGTGGCCACCGACGGGGTGACGCTGCTGGTCGACCCGCTGAGCCTGCAATACCTGATGGGCGCGGAAGTGGACTACACCGAAAGCCTGACCGGGGCGCAGTTCGTGATCCGCAATCCGAACGCCAAGACCACCTGTGGGTGCGGCAGCAGCTTCAGCGTCTGAGTCAATGCGGTTCCGGTAGTTGGATGCTTGTGTCTGATGCTGCGGTCGAGCCACGGGCGATCTGCTGCTTGCAGCGTTCTCATGTTTAACGCGGTGTGGTGACTGCGGCAGTGGCGTGAGTGTGGCCACAGAGCCTTACGCTGTAATTCGCTCGCATGCGCTGTGTCTTTTGGATGCGATGTGTGCGTCCCCGACACCGTCAGCCGGGCGAAGTTAAAACGCGATCAATGTGCTCCATGCACTGCGCAGATGATCGCCAAGGGGTTGGTATAGCGCTACGCGCTATCGATGTGCACGTCTAACGCGCTGTAAACATTTCCGTGCTGCGGGTTTCGCCATGCGCGCGCAAGCTTCGTGCGCGCGAGCTGGGCCGCGTGCGGCGACGGCGATACTGCACGCATGCCCAGCGCTGGTGCCAGGACATGCTTGTGAGATTCATGCATCGTGTCTTGTCTTACGTTACGGATGCGGGTGGTCGCCGCTGCGCTGACCGAGCATGCCCCGCGCAACGCCGATTCCACACCATGGCGCAAAAACCGCATCGCCAAGCTTGCGTGCGTGGATCGGACAACCGCTCTCGATCCTTCGTCGCGCCAGTCCCCCGTCCGTTGCATCCATCTACGAGAGAGCGTCTCACCATGTTGCAGATAAGATCCCGATCGATGTTGGGCCTGCTGGCCATGCTTGGTATCGCCAGCGCAGTGCTTGCACCCAGCGCGCAGGCATCGCCCGCACGCGGCAGCTTGCTCAGCAGCAATTTCCTGACCAGCTACACCCGTGATGCGATTGCCGCATTGCTCACCTCCGAGCCGCAGGCCGAACAGCCCAGATGCAACGTGCGCGTGGCCGAGTTCACCTATGCCACCGTCGGTGTCGATGGCGAACCGGCCACGGCGTCGGGCGTGGTGCTGATTCCAGGTGGCGAGCGTTGCGCCGGTCCGTATCCGTTGCTGGGCTGGGGGCGGTCGACAGCGACGATCCGCAACGAGGAACAGGCCAAGGACATCCGTGACGCCAAGGGCGACGACCCGCTGGTGACCCGTCTGGCCAGCCAGGGCTATGTGGTGGTCAGCAGCGATTACCTGGGGCTGGGCAAATCCAGTTACGGTTTCCATCCCTACCTGCATAGCGCATCCGAGGCCAGTGCGACGATCGATGCGCTACGCGCGGCACGCAGCGTGCTGCAGCGATTGAACACGCCGTTATCCGGCAAGGTCATGCTGTCGGGGTATTCGCAAGGCGGCCATACCGCACTGGCAACCCAGCGGGAAATCGAGGCGCATCTGTCCAGGGAATTCCACTTGGTGGCCAGCGCGCCGATCTCCGGGCCTTACGCGCTGGAGCAGACCTTCGTGGACAGCTGGAGCGGGAGCAACGCGGTCGGCGAAAGTAGCTTCGGCATCATCCTGGGCAGCTACGCGATCGTCGCGATGCAGCACACGTATCGCAATCTCTATCTGGCGGCCGGGCAGGTGTTTCAGGATCCGTGGGCGGCCAGGGTCGAGGGGCTGTTCCCCGGCAAGCTGGGCCTGACCGATCTGGTGCTGGGCGATACGCTGCCCGGGATCGATCAGCTCAAGGCGTATTTCCAGCCCGGGTTCTATCGTGACTTCGCCAGCAACCCCAACAATCCGTTCCGCAGGGATCTGGCGCGCAACGACGTGCTGGACTGGGCGCCGCAGACGCCGACGCTGCTATGCGGTTCGTCCAACGACGCGACCATCCCGCTGAAGAATGCGGCGACCGCGATTGCCGGCTTCAAGCGTCGCGGCAGCACCCAGGCAGCGCTGGTGGACATCGGCAGTGGCGATCCCAACGACAACTCGGCCTTCGTGCATCTGACAACCAATGAACCGTGCATCGTCGCAGTACGGCATCAGCTGCTGGACAAGCAGCGCTGAGGCCGGATGGCGGGTCGCTGACCGCGCTGGATGATGGTCGCGTCCGGGGTCAACCTGGACGCGTCACTATCCGATTGACGCCTTGTCGCTGTTGCAGGCGACAAGGCTGAGGGATGCCGGGATTCGACCTGGTTGCCGCAACCCCGTGCCGATCGCGCGTGGCCTGCCGTGGGGCGCAGCGCGCAATGTGACGCAGTCAGCACCGCCCGGCGAGCGCCGGCCCGTGGCAACGTCTGAACGCGCGCCGCCGGCCGGGCCTGCATCCCTGGTGCGCCGGTTGCAGGCGATGCCGATTATCGGCAGGCTTGCGCCGATGTCAGAGTCTTCCTTTTCCACCTCCGGTTTTGCTTTTACCCATGTGCCGCTGGATCGCGGCGATCTGCTGCGTGACGATGCCGATGCGCTGGCGCGTCTGTGGCCGCAAGGCCGCGTGCTGCTGCTCGATCCCAAGGGCACCGCGCTGGCCGATGCCGATGGCCAGCCGCTGCTGATGGACGGTGCCGCGCTTGGCGAAGCGCCGGACGGAGCGATCTTTCTGGGGCTGCGCGATGAGGTCGGCTGGTTCTGCCTGCCGTCCGATGTGCCGGGTGTGGAAGCGCCGCAGCGCATCGACCTGCGCCAGGCCGCCGCGGACTGGCCGGCAGACATCTCCACCGCGTTCGCTTACGCGCGCGCGATGCTGCACTGGCAGTCGCGCACGCGCTTTTGCGGTGTCTGCGGCGGGACGATCGCGTTCCGCCGGGCCGGCTTCATCGCCCAGTGCACGCAATGTCAGACCGAGCATTACCCGCGCGTGGACCCGGCGATCATCGTGGCGGTCAGCGATGGCGCGCGCTTGCTGCTGGGGCGCCAGGCGAGTTGGGCGCCGGGGCGCTACTCGGTGATTGCCGGCTTTGTCGAACCTGGCGAGTCGCTGGAGCAGACCGTGGCGCGCGAGGTGTTCGAGGAAACCCGCGTGCAGGTGCAGGACTGCCGCTACCTGGGCGCGCAACCATGGCCGTTCCCTGGCGCGTTGATGCTGGGCTTCAGCGCGCGCGCTGCGGCAAGCGAAGTGCCGCAGGTCACCGGTGAACTGGAAGACGCGCGCTGGGTCAGCCATGCCGAGGTCACCGCGGCGTTGGCCGGCGACGGCGAGATCGGGCTGCCGCCGCGCATTTCCATTGCACGTGCGCTGATCGAGCATTGGCATCGCGTCCATGGCTGAGCCGGGGCGAGCGGCGCAGCGCAGGCAGATCGGGTGCGCGTGCAGCGGCTCGGCTAGACTCGGCTGAGGAGGCCCACCCATGTTCACCACCCTGGTTGCTGTCGTCGTCGCACTTGCGCTGGGCCATCTGGTGCCCGCCCAGGTGGCGCGGCTGCGGCGTTTCGAATGGTTCGGCCAGTGGCTACGCCGGCTGGACAGCCATGCGGCCGGGCGCGGTGCGTGGCAGGGGCGCTATGGCGTGCTGCTGGCACTGTTGCCTGCCCTGCTGGCAGTAGTGCTGCTGCAATGGCTGCTGGACGATGTGTGGCGCGACTTCTGGGCCTTGCTGTTTGGCGTGGCGGTGCTGGCCTGGACCTGGGGGCCGCGCGATCTGGACCGCGATGTGGAAGCGGTGATCGACGCCGACGAGCCTGCGTTGCGGCGTGAAGCCATCTCGCACCTGCAGGCCGCCGGCGGCAGCGTGCACGAAGATGCGCCGTCGCTGGTGGAAGCGGTGGTGGTCAACGGGCTGCGGCGCTGGTTCGCGGTGCTGTGGTGGTTCCTGCTGCTGGGGCCGTTCGGTGCGGTGCTGTATCGGCTGACGGCGCTGGCGGTGGAAAGCCCGCTGTCGGTACTGTTGCCGCCACGCAACCTGGCCGGCGCGCGCTGGCTGCTGGCCGCGCTGGAATGGCCGGTGGCGCAGTTGATCACGGTGTCGATGGCGCTGGTGGGCAATTTCGACACGGTGTTTCGCGCCTGGCGCCAGGCGCATGGCAACCGCTGGTCGCTGGAGCCGCATTTTCTCGGTGCGGTGGCGCGTGCCAGCGTCAGCGCCGAGCTGCGCGAGGAAGCGCACAACTATACCGATGCGGGGCTGGTGCCGATCTGGCGCCGCCTGCCGGAAGTGCGCGATGCGATGAGCCTGGTCTGGCGCGTGCTGCTGCTGTGGATGGTGGTACTGGCGTTGCTGGTGATTGCAGGCTGGGTGCGGTAGGCCCGATGTAGGCGCGCCGCCGCGAGTTGCAATATCACCGCATCAATCGGCGGTTTGCGGCTAACCCGGGGCCAGCAGGGTGAAGGGATACCACGGCAAATTCCGTGCAATCCAGTACAGCGGCAACGCCCACAACCAGAACTTCGGCTCGGACATGACGGCCACCACGGGTGCGAACCAGCGCGCGCGCCAGCCGGCTTTCCAGGCGATCAGGCCGGGCAGGGTGCACAGGCCGAGCACGGCGGCCGGGTTCATGGCGAAGGCGCCGGGGAGATCGAAGTGCACCAGTGCATACAGCGCGCGGGTCATGCCGCAACCGGGGCAATAGCAGCCGGTCACGGCACGGAACACGCAGGGCGGGAACGGGCTGTTGCTCGCGTTCGGATCGAAGCGATACAGCAACGATACGCCGAAGGCGGCCACGCTGGTGGCCGCCCCGAGTCCAAGCCAGTGGCGTGGACGCAATTCCATTACTGCATGTGCTGCAACTGCTGCATGTAGTCCATGTAGCCCTGCATGCCGCCGGTGGCGACCATGCCGATGTTGATCAGCAGGCCGATCACGGCCAGCACGCTGGTCACGATGCACCAGGTCTTGGCGGTGTTGGAGGCACGCCGTGCGCCGTCGATGTCGCCCTGGTTGAGCAGGCCGTTGACCTTGCTGGAGAACACGATCGCCACGATGCCGCTGATCAGGGCCGGGCAGCACAGGCAGAAACCGAGCACAGTGGAGACGATCGCCCAGATCAGGTGATTGGGGACCGGGCCGGGTGCGGCGCTGGACGAGGGATGGATCGGCGGTGGGATGGCACTCATGGTGAAGCTCCTTGGGTGGTAAACAACAGCAAGTGGTAAACAACAGCGAGATGTTGCAGCGCGTGGGGAAGGCAGCGATGGGCCGCGCAGGCAGCGTCCACCGGTCATGGCGAACGCGTCTGACACGGTGATGTGGCGTACGGCGACTTCCCCCGGTCCTTCTTGTCGCGCCCGCTAGGCGAGCGCGGCGGCAATACGTGCAATGGCGCACAGGCTACTCGCGGCACGCGGCGGACGCAAAGCCCGCGCCTGCCGCGCCTACGGCTGATCCTGGCGCAGTGCACGAACCTGCTGTTCGAGCAACGCGGCGGTCGCGGCGTTGCCGGGAACCGCTGCCGCGGCGGCCACTTCGATGTGCGCGCGCATCCGGCGCGGCACGCGCATGCGGCCCAGGCGAGTGTCGCGGCGGCTCCACATGCTCGACCACATGCCACGCAGCGCCATCGGAATCACCTGCACCTGGCGGCGTTGCAGGATCTTTTCCACGCCCGACTTGAACGGCGCGATCTCGCCATCCTTGGTCAATGCGCCCTCGGGGAAGATGCACACCAGCTCGCCGTCGGCCAGCGCCGCGTCGATGCGGTCGAAGGCTTGCTGCATCAGCGCGGGATCTTCGCGCGCGCCGGCGATCGGGATCGCCTTGGCGGTGCGGAAGATCCAGCGCATCACCGGGATGCGGAAGATCTTGTAGTACATGACAAAGCGCACCGGGCGCGGGATCACCGCCGACAGGATCAGCGCGTCCATGTAGCTGACGTGGTTGCAGACCAGCAGCGCGGCGCCTTCGTCAGGAACATGGCGGTCGATGTCGTGCGCGCGCAGCCGGTACAACACGCTCACCAGCACCCAGCTGAGAAAGCGCATCAGGAACTCGGGCACCAGGGTGAATATCCACAGTGCCACCAGCGTATTGGCCAGCGCCAACGCCAGGAACACCTGCGGAATGCTCAGGCCGGGCAGCGGAATGCGCACGCCGAACAGCACCAGCTGCGGCAACTGCAGCGCGATGCCGATGATGGCGGCGGTGACGATGAACAGCGAGTTCTGGATGTTGAGCCCGGCGATCACGCGCGAGAGTTCGGCCTTGGGCGTGCGGCTCTGGATCAGCGCAAACAACGGCACCACGAACAGACCGGTGAACAGGCCGATGCCGACCAGGTCCACGATCAGGCGCACGCTGCCGGCCTGCTGCACGAACTGGCCGATCGACAGATCGGTGGCCGGTGCATCACCGGGACGCGCGAAGTACAGGTCCAGCAGGAAGGCGCTGATGCCGAACGCGCCCAGCGGCACCAGGCCGATTTCCACGGTGCGCCCGGACAGCCGCTCGCACAGCAGCGAGCCGACACCGGTGCCGATCGAAAACAGCGCCAGCGCGAACACGTACAGATCCTGCTGCCCGCCAAGATTGACCTGCGCGTAGGTGGGCAACTGCGCGGTCAGCACGGTGCCGACGAACCAGAACCACGACACCCCGAGCACGGCGTTGCGCACCGCCGGCGTGCGCCGGGTCAGGCGCATGATGGCGCGCGATTCGGGGATGGGGTTCCAGTTGATCTTCAGCTCGGGCGCGCCGGCATCGACCTTGGGCACCAGTCGCGCGACCAGGTTGCCGGTGACGGCAATCGCGATCACCGCGGTGGCTGCGGCGACCGGCCCGTGGCTGCCGGCGATCTGGAAGATCAGCCCGCCGAAGATCATGCCGCACAGGATGGAGATCGAGGTGCCCATCTCGACCAGGCCGTTGCCGCCGGTGAGTTCCTCGGGCTTGAGCACCGAAGGCAGGATGGAATACTTCACCGGCCCGAACAGCGTGGACTGCAGGCCGGTGCAGAACAGCGCGACCAGCAGGATCACCATGTTCTCGGTGACAAACCCCACCGCCGCCAGCGACATGATCGCAATCTCTATCGTGGTGGTGATCACGATGAGTTTCTGCTTTTCCAGCTTCTCGGCAATCTGCCCGGCCAGCGCGGAGAACAGGAAGTACGGCAGGATGAACAGTGCCGGCGCCAGATTGGTGTACAGCGTGCGCTGCGCCGCATCGATGCCCAGGTAGAACAACAGGCCGATGATGGCCTGCCGATAGACGTTGTCGTTGAACGCGCCCAACGCCTGCACGGCGAAGAACGGCAAGAAGCGGCGCTGCCTGAGCAGGGCGAACTGACTGTGACCGGACATGCAGTTTCCTTTGCGAACGCGCGCAGCCTAGCAGGCTTCCACGGTGGGTTGGTGGATGCTGCTAGGCGCGCTTGGAACATGCCGCGTCACTGCCCACACTGCGGGTCTCTCCCAACCATACTCCTGTCATGGCCGTCCAATCGGCTGCGCATCCACCATTGCCGCGCCGGCTGGTGCTGCAGATGGGGGCGGCCAAAGGACTGGCGGCGGCGAGCAAACATTGCGCGCCGCCGTTGCCGGAGACGTTGGCGCAGGCACTCGGGACCCAGGTGCGCAGTGACGGGGAAATGGTAACTGCCGCGCAGCTGGCCTACGCGGCGGGGCTGCTGTTGCTGGTGCCGCCGGGCGACCGGTTGGAGCGGCCCGGGCTGATTGTCGGACTGTTTATGCAGTCCGGAGGTTTCTAACGAACTGGCTCTTTTCCGCATGAATCCCAACAAATCCTCTTACATGGCCTTGCTCGTCTGCTCTGGCGGGGGCGCCGGTATCGTCATCGATACCGGCGCCCCGTGATCCAGCGGAGGGAAGACTGGATCCTCTCGATAGTTCAGTGCTCCGGCGGCACGACAGGAGGCCGGGGCAGTGAGTCCAGCTGGGTTGCTGCTGCCAGAACGGATTCCACTGCGGACTGGTGCGCGGAAGTATCGGTATCCATTCCGTAAGTTTCCTGAATCATCCGTGATGCGATTTTCCGTCGTTGCTCTTCAGGACAACGGGACAATACCTCGCGTACTCGGCTAGCGAATTCGGGTGAGATAACTTGTGGTTCTCCATATTTTATCCATGACGTGGGTTCCTTCTGCTTCTCCCTCAGATTCGCGGCAGTGGACTGGCTCCTGTCCGGATGCAGTAACGGAATCCAGTGCTCAAGGCTTTCTTTCAAGGACTCAGCGCCGCCCTTGTCCATTGACCAAGGATTTTTCTGAATCGTCGCTCCGCTCCATGCGCTGTCTTTCAACCGAACAGCTGGACCGTTGGCCCAGGCATCCATGACCACGGTCGAACTAGGGTCGCGACCTCCTCGCCGTAGTTCGTTCCAAGCGTGCCCTGCTTGGACCGTGATCTCATGACCTTCGTTGGTCACCTGCTTCATTGGCACGTAAGCGCCAACGGTCTCACTCAACTCGTCGGCAGCCATGTGTGGAGCGTGGACGATGGCGCAGAGGGGAGCGGACTGATCGCAGAGCGCCGCTCCCATCACTACAGCCGTTGCAACGTTAACGGCTTCGTCGGGTGCCATCCTTGCGACCGACGATCCGATCCCGTTGTGGCTGTGCGAGGGAATGTCGTCCGCCTTCACATTTCCCCGGCCATGCTTGAGCAGCAGGCGGACGTCGTGAACGGTTTGCCCGGCTGCCGCGAATCTTGTCGGACTCGTGACCTCGTCACCTACGACATACGCCCCCATATGGTAGGCGGCCTGTTGAATCTGATGTTGCTCCAGAGCCGCATCTCCGCCTGTCCGCAACCTCTCGGGTCGCGTACCCAAGGCGACCCTCAGCGCTGACACCTGCGGCGATTGCGGTAGCGAGTTGCTTTCAACGACGGGCGCAGTGGATGCTCGCGAAGACCCTTCGCTATCATATGAGGAATGCGTGCCATATGAGGGGCTTGCATTCAATGTGGGGGATTTGGATGCGCAAAGTCCCATTATCTGTTCACCTGTAGTCGAGTGATTGATCGCCGCATGACGGTATGCGTAGGAAAGTTGCCTGACCGCCGGGGCGGAATACTTGGATTGGAAAAATTAAAGTGTGGGAGGTATTCGCTCGCCTGATGGGTGCAATGCAGTCACGTTGAGCTGCTCCAATATCTTTCGGCTGCGCACGTGCGCGGTGCACTGCAATTGCGAGCATTTTGCCGAGGAAGCGAAGCCACGCAGCAGCCACCGGGGCTTGAGGGTCGACAGGGACTCACGCGGAATGCAGCCATTTGTTTTCGTAGCACATTCTTGGGAACCAGGCGTGCCACCAGGTTGCCGGTGACGGCGATGACGATCACCGCAGTGGCCGCAGCAATCGGACCGTGGCTGCCGGCGATCTGGACGATCAACCCGCCGAAGATCATGCCGCACAGGATCGAGATCGAGGTGCCCATCTCGACCAGGCCGTTGCCGCCGGTGAGTTCCTCGGGCTTGAGCACCGAAGGCAGGATCGAATATTTCACCGGCCCGAACAGCGTGGACTGCAGGCCGGTGCAGAACAGCGCAATCAGCAGGATCACCATGTTCTCGGTGATGAAGCCCACCGCCGCCAGCGACATGATCGCGATTTCCATCGTGGTGGTGATCACGATGAGCTTGTGCTTCTCCAGCTTCTCGGCGATCTGCCCGGCCAGCGCGGAGAACAGGAAGTACGGCAGGATGAACAGTGCCGGCGCCAGATTGGTGTACAGCGTGCGCTGCGCCGCATCGATGCCCAGGTAGAACAACAGGCCGATGATGGCCTGCCGATAGACGTTGTCGTTGAATGCGCCCAACGCCTGCACGGCGAAGAACGGCAAGAAGCGGCGCTGCCTGAGCAGGGCGAACTGACTGTGACCGGACATGCAGTTTCCTTTGCGAACGCGCGCAGCCTAGCAGGCTTCCCCGGTGGGCTGGTGCATGCCGCTACGCTCAGCGCGGCGCGCGTGCCGATGACGCGCGCCGCGCAGCCTGGACGCGCAGCAGCGCCACGAAGGCGCGTGCGGCCGGGGTGGGATCGGGCCGCCACACCGCATAGGTCAGAAAGCCGAAGCGCTCCTTCAGCGCAACCGTCACCACCCCGCGCATGGCCGTGGCCATGGTCTGCGGCACGATGCCCACGCCCAGGTCGGCGGCGACCAGTTCGCGCATTAGATCGGCATGGGTGACCTCGTACTGCTGGCGCTGCCGCAGGCCGGCCTGCGCGAAGGCCGCATCGACGATGCCGCGCACGCCGGCGCCGGCGATCAGCCCGGCCATCGGTTCGTCGTCCAGCTCGGCCAGCGCCACCCGCTTGCGCGTGGCAAAGCGATGGCCGGGCGCCACGATCAAGGACAGGGCTTCCTCGTGCAGCAGCAGCCGCTGTTCCGGCACCGCGACCTGCGGCCCGACGCCGACCAGGGCCACATCCAGCCTGCCTTCGCTCAGGTCGTGCAGCAGGGCCTCGCTCATGGCGGTGCGCAGGTGCACGTCCACCCGCGCATGCGCGCTACGAAACGCGCGCAGCAGTGTCGGCAGTTGCACGGTGGTGAGCGAGGAGATCTGCCCCAGCGTGAGCCGGCCGCGCACCGTGCCCAGGGCCTGGGCCATTTCCTCGTGCAGGCGCTCGGCCGCGCGCAAGGTTGCGCGGGCGTTGTGCAGGAATACCTCGCCGGCGGCGGTGGGCCGCACTCGACGGGTGCCGCGCTCGAACAGGCGCGCACCGAGGGTTTCCTCGATCTTGGCGACCTGGTGGCTGAGCGCCGATTGCACGGTGTTGCACCGGCGCGCGGCGGCGGTGAAGCCGCCTTCCTCGGCCACGGCCACGGCGAACTCCAGTTGGCGCAGGGTCAGCATGCGATCTCAAAACGCGATGGACACGGTGAAAACAATACATTGGAAAGATGCCGCGTCGCTGCCCACACTGCGCCCATTCCTACAGCAGGCACCTGCCATGACCGTCGAACCGATTGCCCCCCCGCCATTGCCGCGCCGGCTGGTGCTGCTGATGGCCGCCGCCACCGGGCTGGCGGTGGCGAGCAACTATTACGCGCAGCCCTTGCTGGAGACGTTGGCGCAGGCGTTCGGGATCCAAGTGCGCAGTGCCGGCGCGGTGGTGACCGCTGCGCAACTGGCATACGCCGCCGGCTTGCTGTTGCTGGTGCCGCTGGGCGACCGGCTGGAGCGGCGCGGGCTGATCGTCGGCCTGTTCGTGCTCAGTGCGCTGGGCCTGCTGGTGAGCGCCGCCTCGCACAGCTTCGGCATGTTGCTGGCCGGCACGATCGTCACCGGTGCCAGTTCGGTGGCGGCGCAGATCCTGGTGCCGTTCGCCGCGACCCTGGCGGCCCCGCACGAGCGCGGGCGGGTGATCGGCACGGTGATGAGCGGCCTGTTGCTGGGCATCCTGCTGGCGCGCACCGCGGCCGGGGTGCTGGCCGGCGTCGGTGGCTGGCATACGGTGTACTGGATCGCCTCCGGCCTGTTGCTGGTCACCGCCTGGCTGCTGTGGCGCGGGCTGCCGCGGCACCCGGGCAATGCGCAGCTGTCGTATCTGCAGCTGGTGGGCTCGGTGCTGACGCTGCTGCGCGACGATGCGGTGCTGCGCTCGCGCGCGGTGCTGGGCGGGCTGATCTTTGCCGGCTTCAGCATGTTCTGGACCACGCTGGCGTTCCTGTTGTCCGGGCCTGGGTATGGCTATGGCACGGCGGTGATCGGGCTGTTCGGCCTGATCGGTGCGGCCGGCGCGCTGGCGGCCAACCGTTCCGGCCACTGGTCCGATCACGGCCATGGCGACCGCGTCAGCTGGGGCGGGCTGGTGATGCTGCTGCTGTCATGGGGATTGCTGGCGTTTGCACCGCAGTCGCTCGCGCTGCTGATCGTCGGCGTGCTGCTGCTGGATATCGCGGTGCAAGGCGTGCATATCGCCAACCAGAGCGTGATCTACCAGCGCAATCCGAACGCACGCAATCGCATCACCTCGGCCTACATCACCTGCTATTTCATCGGTGGTGCGGTGGGTTCCACACTGGGCACGGCCGCGTATGCGCAGGCCGGCTGGAACGGTGTGGTGATCGGTGGGGCGGTGCTGGCGGTGGCAGCGTTGGGCTGGGTGGGGCTGAGCGTGGCGCGGAAGCAGTGGAAGTAGGCGCGGCGGACGGAACGACACCGTAGCCACCGGTTCGCTATGGCGTGTGCCCGCACCGTAGGTTTCGGCACCGCTGGTCTGCGTAGATGCGGCAGTGGCTGCGCGTCGCGCACCGACGACGACGCACTAGGCCTTGCTGGTCGCCAGGCGTGGTGCGCCCTCTGCCGGCGCGGTGGTGACCGCCAGGGCGGCGGCACGCAGTTTGGGCAACAGCCGCAGGGTCAACGCCAACTGGTCGCGCACCAGGCGCTGCTTGGGCGGCAATTGCACGGCGTGCTGTTCCAGTGCTTCGGCAGTGGTGATTTCCTGGCTTTCGTCGTGCACCGGCAGCGGCTGGCGTTCGCGCAAGGCGGTGGCGATTTCGCCCAGCGCGCGCTGCAGGTAGTCGCCGGCCTGCGCAATGGCGGGATCGTGTTCGCCATCGAGCGCGGCGCGATGCGCACCGAGCGCGGACAGATAGCCGAGCAAGGTGTTGGACAGCGCCAGGAAGCGGAAGCCCGCATCCAGGTTGCGCCGATAGCGGCCCGGTTCGCGCAGCATGTTGGACAAGGCCACCGACAATGCGGCATCGGCGTTGTGCATGTCGCGCCGGGCGATGCGGTAGGGCAGGTCGTCGCGCATGCCGCTGGCGTATTGCTCCAGCACCTGGGCCAGGTAGCGCGCGCAGCTGGCCAGCACCGTGGCCATCACCTGGTTGAGGCGGCGGCCCTGCCAGTCCGGCAGGATCAGGAACGAAGCGGCCGCGGCGATTGCGCAACCGATCAGCGTGTCGATCAGGCGTGGCCAGATCAGCACGAAACCATCGCCAAGCAGGTTGAAGCAGAACAGCGCCATCACGGTGATGCCGGCGGTGGCCAGCATGTAGCGATCGGTACGGGTGATGAAGAAGATCAGCGCAGCGGCCAGCGCCAGCAGCAGCTGCACTTCGGTGCCTGGGAACAGCTGCATCAGTGCCCAGGTGGCGACCAGGCCGATCAGGGTGCCGGCGATGCGCTGCACCAGCCGCAGGCGGGTGGCGCCGTAATTGGGCCGACACACGAAGGCAGTGGTGAGCAGGATCCAGTAGCCGTTGTCGGCATGGATGGACTGCATGATGGCGTAGCCGACCACCAACGCGATGGCCATGCGCAGGCCGTGGCGGAACAGCACCGAGCCGGGCGTGAGTTGCTGCAGCAGACGCGCGCCCATTTCGCGCAAGGTGTGCGGCGATGAGTCGCGCAGGCGGGTGTCGAGGTTATCGCTGGTTGAATCGGATTGCGCCGCTTCCGACAGCTTGCGCTCGATGCTCTGCAGGTTGGTCACCAGCAATTCCAGCGCGCCGAGCAGACGCGCCAGTGCGGGGTCGGCACGCGCGTGCAGATAGTCCAGCGATTGGCGCAGGTCTTCGGTGGCCAGGCGGCTGTTGTCGCCGTAATCGAACGGATGGCGCAGGCGGATCGCCTCGCCCAAGGCGGCGCAGGCCTTGCCTTGCAGCGCGAGCAGGCGCTGGCAGCGGTACAGCACATCGCTGTGGAAGAACGCGTCGGTCAGCGCTTCGTAGGGATAGTGCGAGGAGCTGGCGCGCTCGTGGAATTCTTGCGCCATGTAGTACAGCCGGAAATACAGGCCCGATTGCACGCCCGGCCGCCCCGAGCGGCCAAAGCGGCTCATGATCGCGGTCTTGGCGGCGTTGAGCGCGCCGACCACCTTGGCGTTCTGCTCGGCCAGCGCCAGCCGGCGTGCATGCAGGTCGCTCTGCCGCACCGGTTCGAACAGGTCGGCCTTGAGCTTGAGATAACGCCCCAGCTCGAAGAACAGCCGCGACAGCCGCTCGCGCACCGGGCGGTTGGCAAACAGCAGGGTCCACAGGATCGACAGCACGCCGTACCAGGTGGCGCCGATCAGCAGCAGTGCGGCGCCATGCCAGGCGATCAACGGATCGTGGCTGCCGTGCTGGTCCATGCCGATCATGGCGTAGATCGACAAGGCCACGGTGGCCTGCGCGATCGAGGCGTAGCGCTCGCCCAGTGCGCCGAGCAGGGTCAGCGAAAACGTCGCCACCGCCATGCCGGTCACGAACGCCAGCGGATACGGAAACAGCAGCACCACCGACGCCGCAGCGGCGGCGAAACACAGCAGCGACAGCAGCACCGACTTGATGCGGCCCAGCCAGTTGTCGTCGGTCTCGGCGATGGCGCTGGCGATCGCGCCCAGGAACAGCGCCGGCACCGCGGTGAGCTGCTGCCAGTGCCAGCACACCCCCATCGCCACCGCCAGCGCGATGAACACGCGCAGGCCATAGCTGGCTTTTTCATGGGCCCACAGGCGGCTCAGGCGGGTTTCGAAGGAGGGAGTGGCCACAGTCTCTGCAAGGCAAGGTGCCCGGGCATTATTGCCGCAGGCACGCGCCATTGGGGTGGAGGGCGGCTAGTGCTTTGTCAGTAGCCGCGTGATGCCGGTTGCCGGAGCACGGGGCTCAGGCCTGTGCGTCCTGCTCGCGGGCGATCGCACGCCAGCCGATGTCGCTGCGCTGGAAGGCGCTGGCCCAGTGGATCGGCTGCAGGCCGGCATAGGCGTTGCGCTGCGCATCACGCACCGTGTGGCCCAGTGCGGCAACGCACAGCACGCGGCCACCGGCGCTGATCACCTGCCCGTCGGCATTCAACGCGGTGCCGGCGTGGAAGACTTTGGCGCTGGTCGGCACCTGGTCCAGGCCGGTGATGACCTCGCCGGTGATCGGGGCTTCGGGATACGGCTTGGCGGCGATGACCACGCCCAGCGATGGGCGCGGGTCCCACTGCGCCTGCGTCTTGTCGAGTTCGCCGTCGAGGGCCGCTTCCAGCAGATCCACCAAATCCGATTGCAGGCGCAGCATCACCGGCTGGGTCTCCGGGTCGCCGAAGCGCACGTTGAACTCGATCACCTTGGGCGCGCCGTGCGCGTCGATCATCAGCCCGGCGTACAGGAAACCGGTGAACGGCACGCCGTCGGCGATCATGCCCTGCACGGTCGGCTCGACCACCTCGCGCATCACCCGCGCGTGCACCTCGGGCGTGACCACTGGAGCTGGCGAGTACGCGCCCATGCCGCCGGTATTGGGGCCGGTGTCGCCATCGCCGACGCGCTTGTGGTCCTGGCTGGTGGCCATCGGCAAGGCGTGTTTGCCGTCGACCATCGAAATGAAGCTGGCTTCTTCGCCATCGAGGAATTCCTCGATCACCACGCGCGCGCCGGCATCGCCGAACGCATTGCCCGAGAGCATGTCGCGCACCGCGTCTTCGGCCTCGCTCAGCGTCATCGCCACGATCACGCCCTTGCCGGCGGCCAGGCCATCGGCCTTGACCACGATCGGCGCGCCACCGCTTTCAACAGACTTGCTGCGCACGTAGGCCAGCGCCGCGTCCACCTCGGTATGTACCGCGTAATACGCGGTGGGGATGCCATGACGGGCGAGAAAATCCTTGGCGAAGGCCTTGCTGCCTTCCAGCTGCGCGGCCTTGGCGGTGGGCCCGAAGATGCGCAGGCCGGCGGCGTGGAAACGGTCGACCACGCCCAGCACCAGCGGCACTTCCGGGCCGACCACCGTGAGCGCCACGGCTTCGCGCTGCGCCAGGGCGAGCAGGCCATCCAGGTCGTCGACCTTGATCGCCACGTTGCGGCACTTGGCTTCGGTCGCAGTGCCGGCATTGCCGGGTGCCACCAGCACTTCGCTCACCTGCGCGGACTGCGCGATCTTCCAGGCCAGGGCATGTTCACGGCCGCCGGAGCCGATGACGAGGATTTTCATGTAAGTGCCGAGATTGGGGAGTCGTGATTTGGGATTGGTTGAAGCAAGGCAGAGACCGGAAACAGGAGAGACCAGAGCGACGTTGCCACTCCCGAATCCCCAATCCCCATTCCCGGCACGTCAGTGCCGGAAATGCCGTACGCCGGTGAACACCATTGCGATGCCGTGTTCGTCGGCGGCGGCGATCACTTCGCCATCGCGCATCGAGCCGCCGGGCTGGATCACCGCCTTGATGCCGGCCGCAGCGGCGGCATCGATGCCGTCGCGGAACGGGAAGAACGCGTCCGATGCCATCACCGAGCCGGCCACCGTGAGCTTGGCTTCCTCGGCCTTGAGCGCGGCGATCTTGGCGCTGACCACGCGGCTCATCTGCCCGGCGCCCACGCCAATGGTGCGGCTGTCCTTCGCATACACGATCGCGTTGGATTTGACGTACTTGGCCACGCGCCAGGCGAACAGCAGATCGCCCAGCTCAGCCTCACTGGGCGCGCGCTGGGTGACCACGCTCAGCTCGCCCAGCGACATGCCGCGGTTGTCGGACGACTGCATCAGCAGGCCCGAGCCGATCCGCTTGGTGTCGTAGTTGTTGAGGCCGTTGCCGTGCGGGATCTTGAGCACGCGCACGTTGGCCTTCTTGGTCGCGTAGTCGAGCGCGCCGGGCTCGTAGTCCGGTGCGATCAGCACTTCGACGAACTGGCGGTCCAGGATGGCTTTCGCCGTCGCCGCATCGAGGGTCTTGTTGAAGGCCAGGATGCCGCCGAAGGCGCTGGTCGGGTCGGCCGCATAGGCCAGCTCGTAGGCATCGCCGCAGGCCGCGCCCACCGCCACGCCGCAGGGGTTGGCATGCTTGACGATCACGCAGGCCGGCGCATCGAACTGACGCACGCATTCCCACGCCGCGTCGGCGTCGGCCAGGTTGTTGTAGCTCAGCTCCTTGCCCTGTAACTGCTGGAAGGTGGCCAGCGTGCCCGGCACCGGATACAGGTCGCGGTAGAACGCGCCGGCCTGGTGCGGGTTCTCGCCGTAGCGCAGGTCCATCACCTTGACGAAGTTGGAATTGATCTGCGCCGGGAACGGGCTGCGCGTGGGCACCGCTTCGGCGCTGTCGGCCACGGCCGACAAGTAGTTGCTGATCGCCGCGTCGTACTGCGCCACGCGGTTGAACGCGGCCACCGACAGCGCAAAGCGCTTGGCCGCCGACAGCTGGCCGTCGTTGGCATCGAGTTCGGCCAGCAGCTCGGCGTACTGCGCCGGGTCGGTGGCCACCGCCACGCGGGCGAAGTTCTTCGCCGCGCTGCGCAGCATCGCCGGGCCGCCGATATCGATGTTTTCCACCGCATCGGCCAGTGTGCAATCGGCCCTGGCGGTCACCGACTCGAACGGATACAGGTTCATTACCAGCAGGTCGATCGGCACGATGCCGTGTTCGGCCATCACCGCTTCGTCGATGCCGGCGCGGCCGAGCAGGCCGCCGTGCACCAGCGGGTGCAGGGTCTTGACGCGGCCGTCAATCATCTCCGGGAAACCGGTCAGCTCGGCGACGTCGGTGACCGGCAGGCCCGCCTCGCGGATCGCCTTGGCGGTGCCGCCGGTGGACAGCAGCGCGACGTTGCGCGCTGCCAGCGCGCGGGCCAGATCGACCAGGCCGGTCTTGTCGGAAACGGAGAGCAGGGCCCGGCGCACGGGCAGGAAATCAGAGGCCATCGGTGGGGGATATCTAGGCGGGGCAGCCCATATTGTAGGCCGCGCCGGCGCTCGAATGGACCCGAGTCCCCGCGCTGACGTCGATCCATGCCCTGAAAGGACGCTCCCAGGCGCTGCCGCGGCCGATGCTGGGCACGCACGGCATCACCGCCAATCAGGTGACGCTCGCTGCGGCTGCGGTGTCGTTGCTGGTGGCCGCGCTGGTCTATCGCGCTGGGCATGGTGGCGTGCGCGATCGCCTGGCCTCGGTGTGCGTCGCCGCTCCGGTGTTGTTCCTTCCGATCCGCTACGGCTGGGCGTGAGTGCATGACGCACTTCGGTGCACGGCTTGCAGCGATGCCGTGCACCCGATGACGAAGACGACGCACTCCGGCCAGAGCAGTGCCCGGGTTTCGATCGTCATGCGATGCGTCGCAACGATCGACACGTTCGGCGCTGCGATGTATCGGCCAGGCAGCCCGTCGCAACGGGTTGCTGCTGCTTGCGCGTTGCTGCGCGTGTTGCCCGGTGCCAGTTACTGCTCCGGGCCGTCATCGCCAGGATGAAACTGCCAACGGTGCATCGTCTGAAGGCGACGATAGATCACGCACATTGAATAACGTGCTTCTCATTTTAAAGCCTCGCACGACATTGCCACAATGCATGGTGTGCATGGCGAGGGCGTTCCACTTCATTCCGGCATGCTGCCGCGACGGGATTCGATGGCTGCGCGAAACTCTTTTTGTGTCTGGTCGTGCACTGACGAACACAATCCGAAGCCGGTCGCAGATTGATCAAAAAAACCGGTTTCCGGGCGTGGGGCAGCCACCTGTTCTTCGGTAATGCGAACCTTTCTTCTGCTGTGGCGACAGTGGCCACGCGGGGCTGACCGACGATCTGTGCTCGCTGATCGATTCACTCAACCGGTTCACCAGCAACGACGCTTTCGGCGAGGCGTCCCGTCGCTAATTGCTGCAATGGCTGTCGCGCAGGAGCCAGCCTTGCCGTCACTCCCCGCTGCGTCTTGCCGTCACGGCCGTCCATGACCCTGCGATTCAAGCAAGACACCGCAGCGCACGTGCGCCTGGTGGCGTTCGTCGATGACCAACCGTCGCAGTACCGCGACTGCCCTCGCCAAGGGGCGGATCCGTCTCGCCATGGCGGCGGGATGATCCGCATCCCTCGATTGGCCAGGGCATGCACGCCGGTTTGCGCCGCTGCTCGGAACATCCCTATGAGATCAAGTCTATAAATCGCGAAAAAGTCCTGGCCTTACGCACTTGCACGAACAACATGTCCGATCATTGCGGCCTGATCTGGCCGCAGTCAGGCAGTGTCGAATGCCGGCATTGGCAACCCACCATCAAGCAGGAAAACGGTTTGACCGGCCTGTTGTGGGGACAGGGAGCCAATGCGCATCTGAACATGCATGCCGATGCGCATTGGGTGGTCTGCATGGTGGATACCGCCGACATCATCTGGTTGGGCGAGGAGGGAATGATCAAGTTTCCCCGTGCCGAGGTGGTCTACGCAGGCAATCGTGCCGGCGCCATGCAATGCATTGCTGCGGGTATTGCGCAGCACACCCCGCCCCAGCCGGAGCTGCCTGTAGTCGTTGCCGCGGACTTCATTCCCAAGGCAGCGCAGGCGCAGTTCACTGCGCCGGCCGTTGAAAGCGGCGCGCCGTCCACCGCGCCACATCCAGCAGCCGAAAGCGGTGCGCATTCCACCGCGCCACGTCCAGCAGCGGCCAGCGGCATCAACCCACAGGCCGCACAGCCTTCGAATGCGATCTTGCGCACGCGCGAAATCGCCACCTATGGCAGCACGCTCACTGGTGCCGATCAGAGTCAGCTGATCGCAGGCTATGGAAGTACCGAGACCGCCGGTAACGGCAGCGAGTTGATCGCCGGCTACGGCAGCACCGGCGTGGCCGGATCCGACAGCACCATCGTCGCCGGCTATGGCAGTTCCCAGACCGCAGGCGGGGGCAGCACGCTGACTGCCGGCTATGGCAGCACCCAGACCGCGCGGCATGGCAGCGAGCTGACCGCAGGTTACGGAAGCACGGAAACTGCGGGTGCAGACAGCTCGCTGATCGCCGGCTATGGCAGCACGCAAACCTCCGGCGGCGACAGCTCGTTGACGGCTGGCTACGGCAGCACCCAGACCGCGCAGAACGGCAGCGACCTCACCGCCGGCTACGGCAGTACCAGCACGGCGGGCACCGACAGCTCGCTGATCGCCGGTTACGGCAGCACCCAGACCTCCGGCGGAGAAAGCTCGCTGACGGCCGGCTATGGCAGCACGCAGACCGCGCAGGACGGCAGTGACCTCACCGCCGGCTATGGCAGCACCGGTACCGCAGGTGCCGACAGCTCGCTGATTGCCGGTTATGGCAGTACGCAGACATCGGGCAACGACAGCTCGCTGACGGCGGGCTACGGCAGCACGCAAACCGCCCGCACCGGCAGCGACCTCACTGCCGGTTACGGCAGTACCTCCACGGCCGGCGCGGACAGCACCTTGATCGCCGGCTATGGCAGCACGCAGACCTCCGGCGGTGACAGTTCGCTCACCGCCGGCTACGGCAGCACCCAGACCGCGCGCAAAGGCAGCGATCTGACCGCCGGCTATGGCAGCACCGCAACCGCCGGTGCAGACAGCACCTTGATCGCCGGTTATGGCAGCACCCAGACCTCCGGTGGCGAAAGCTCGCTGACCGCCGGCTACGGCAGTACGCAAACCGCGCGCAAAGGCAGCGACCTGACTGCCGGCTACGGCAGCACCTCGACGGCCGGTGGCGACAGCACCCTGATCGCAGGGTACGGCAGCACGCAAACCTCTGGCGGTGACAGTTCGCTCACTGCCGGCTACGGCAGTACGCAAACGGCGCGCAGCGGCAGCGACCTGACCACCGGCTACGGCAGTACCTCCACCGCCGGTGCCGACAGCACCTTGATCGCCGGGTATGGCAGCACGCAGACCTCCGGTGGCGACAGTTCGCTGACCGCCGGCTACGGCAGCACGCAAACGGCGCGCAAAGGCAGCGATCTCACCACCGGCTATGGCAGCACCTCCACGGCCGGCGCCGACAGCACCTTGATCGCCGGCTACGGCAGCACGCAGACGTCCGGTGGTGCAAGTTCGCTCACTGCCGGCTACGGCAGCACGCAGACCGCACGCAGCGGCAGCGACCTGACCACCGGCTATGGCAGCACCTCCACCGCCGGCGCCGACAGCACGCTGATCGCCGGCTACGGCAGTACGCAGACCTCCGGCGGCGACAGTTCGCTGACCGCGGGTTACGGCAGCACGCAAACGGCGCGCAAGGGCAGCGACCTCACCACCGGCTACGGCAGTACCTCCACCGCCGGTGCCGACAGCACCTTGATCGCCGGTTACGGCAGCACCCAGACCTCCGGTGGGGAAAGTTCGCTGACCGCCGGCTACGGCAGCACGCAAACGGCGCGCAAGGGCAGCGACCTCACCACCGGCTACGGCAGTACCTCCACGGCCGGCGCGGACAGTACCTTGATCGCCGGTTACGGCAGCACGCAGACCTCCGGCGGGGAAAGTTCGCTCACTGCCGGCTACGGCAGTACGCAAACGGCGCGCAGCGGCAGCGACCTGACCGCCGGCTACGGCAGTACCTCCACCGCCGGTGCGGACAGCACCTTGATCGCCGGGTACGGCAGCACCCAGACCTCCGGCGGCGACAGCTCGCTCACCGCGGGCTACGGCAGCACGCAGACCGCACGCAAGGGCAGCGACCTCACCACCGGCTATGGAAGTACCTCGACGGCTGGTGCCGACAGCACGCTGATTGCCGGTTATGGCAGTACTCAGACCTCCGGGGGCGACAGCTCGCTCACTGCGGGCTATGGCAGTACGCAAACCGCACGCAAGGGCAGTGACCTCACCGCCGGTTACGGGAGCACTTCCACCGCCGGTTCGGACAGTTCACTGATCGCCGGCTATGGCAGCACGCAGACCGCCGGCTTCAAAAGCATCCTGACCACCGGCTACGGCAGCACCCAGACCGCGCAAGAGGGCAGCATGCTCACTGCCGGCTATGGCAGTTCTTCCACCGCGGGCTCGGACAGCTCGCTGATCGCCGGCTATGGCAGCACGCAGACGGCCGGTTTCAAGAGCATCCTCACCGCCGGCTACGGCAGCACGCAAACCGCGCAGGAGAGCAGCACGCTCACCACCGGTTACGGCAGCACATCGACGGCAGGGCATGACAGTACGCTGATTGCCGGCTATGGCAGTACGCAGACGGCCGGCTACAAAAGCATTCTCACCACCGGCTATGGCAGTACCCAGACCGCGCAGGAAAGCAGTTCGCTGATTGCTGGCTACGGCAGTTCCTCCATGGCCGGCCCGGACAGCTCGCTGATCGCTGGCTATGGCAGTACCCAGACCGCCGGCTACGACAGCTTCCTGACGGCCGGTTACGGCAGTACCCAGACCGCGCAGAGCAGCAGCTGGTTGATCACCGGTTACGGAAGCACGTCCACCGCCAGCTTCCAGAGCTCGTTGATTGCCGGCTATGGCAGCACGCAGACGGCCGGCTACGAAAGTACCTTGACCGCCGGCTACGGCAGCACCCAGACCGCACAGGAAATCAGCTGGCTCACCACCGGCTACGGCAGCACGCAAACGGCGGGCCATGGCAGCATCCTGACCGCCGGTTACGGCAGCAATTCCACGGCAGGTTACGAAAGTACCCTGATCGCCGGCTACGGCAGCACGTTGATCGCGCAGGACAACAGCTCGTTGACCGCCGGTTACGGCAGCACCGAGACCGCAGGGCAGGACAGTTCGCTGATTGCCGGCTATGGCAGCAGCTTGACCAGCGGCGTGCGCAGCTATCTGACGGCCGGCTACGGCAGCAACCAGATCGCCAGCTATGGCAGCTCGTTGATCGCAGGCCACGAAAGTACCCAGATTGCCGGCCATCGCAGCATGCTGATTGCCGGCAAGCTGAGTTCGCAGACGGCCGGTTCGCGCAGCACGCTGATCGCCGGCATGGGCAGCGTGCAGACGGCGGGCGACCGCAGCAAGCTGATCGCGGGCGCCGACAGCACCCAGATCGCCGGCGATCGCAGCAAGTTGCTGGCCGGCAGCAACAGCTTCCTCACTGCCGGGGACCGCAGCAGGCTCACCGCAGGCGATGACTGCACGCTGATGGCGGGCGACCGCAGCAAGTTGACCGCCGGAAAGAACAGCATCCTGACGGCCGGCGCCAACAGCAGATTGATCGGCAGCCTGGGCTCCACCCTGACCGGTGGCGAAGACTCGGTCCTGATCTTCCGCTGCTGGGACGGCAAGCGCTATACCAGCATCATCGCCAAGACCGGAGAAGAGGGCGTCGAGGCCGACACTGCCTATCAGATCGACGACGACAAGAACGTGGTGGAGAAGTTCGACGATCCGTTCGACACGCTCGCCACCATCGTGCTGGACCATGGCAGTGGGCCGGCGTCCGCAGGCGACCATGCAGCGGTGACGCAATTGCCGAACTGAGCAATCCACTCGCCCAGGCGATCGGCATTGCCGATCCAGCACTGCAGCCAACCGCCGGAGACGCGGCGGTTGGCCCAATCAGATGAAGAGGGCGCGCCATGCGCGGCACGCTGGGCGCGACGGAAGTCCTGCGCCGAGGCGCGGGATCAAGAGCGAACACTTTGGGCAGCCCGACCCGACATCAACACGCTGCGCATTCCACAACACGCAACGAAATCGGCCACCGGCCGCTTCATCACCAAGCGTGCCAGCCAGCGCACTGTTAGCCTGCAGCGCACCCCCAACGCTCCAACGATTCCCCAATCCCGATTCCCGATTCCCGCCTACGTCAGCCCGTACTCTTTGAGCTTCTTGCGCAGCGTGGCACGGTGAATGCCCAGCATTGCCGCCGCGCGGCTCTGGTTGCCTTCGCAGTGGTTGAGCACTTCCACAAACAACGGGATCTCCATCTCGCGCAGCACGATCTCGTACACATCGTCGGCGTCGCTGCCGTCCAGGTCACGCAGATAACGGCGGACGGACTGGGCCACGTGTTCGCGCAGCGGCGACTTCGGGGCGCCACGACCGGGGTCAGGGCGAGAGGGGGCTGCGTTCAAAGGAGGTTTCCCAGTGTCACGAAGCCGGGACGCGTGGCCGGCGAGGGGGAGTGAGTCTAGCGCGTGACCTCATCGCTCGCCACGCCCGTGTGGCCATCGGTGCAGGTCGCGTTCGCTCAGCGGAAGTCGAAACTGAAGGCGGCCGTGCTCGCGGCCGGTTCGCGCACGGCAAACGCCACCTGCACCGCCTGGCCTGGCGCCAGCGTGTCCTGCGCGGCCGGCGGCTGGCCCAGATATTCCTGCGGCGCCAGCACGCGCGTGCCGATCACCCGCCCGTCGGCATCGGACAATGACAGCTGCAGCCACGGCCAGGCCTGCGCCCAGCGCGCCTCGTTGCGGAAGCTGGCCTGGACCTGCAGCACGCCCGGCACCCCGGGCAGCGGGCGCACATCGCGATGGAGCAAGGTCAGCGCGGCCGGCTCGCGCCAGGCCGGCAGCGTGCAGCGCGCCACCGCGCAGGCCGCGCTGGCCAGCGGACGCCAGCGCGCATCGGCGGCCAGCTGCGCGCGGTCGGCGATGACGATCTGTAACGCCAGCAGGCCGACCAACCCGACCAGCAAGGCCCACTGACGGCCGCTGGCGCGCAGCCGTGGCCGGTTCAGCCCGCGGCGTGCGAAGGCGGGCGCGGCCTGGGCCGGCAGTGGCTGGAACCGGGCAGGCGCCGCTGCTTTGGCAGCGTCTGCGTCGCTGCCGCTTGGCTCGGCGTCCGTGTAAGGATCGGGACCAGGTGCTGGCGTGGCCGCCAGGCCGGATGTGGAGCCGGGCGCAATGCCGTGCTCGCGCTGCTGGTCTACGCCTGCAATGCCGCCGGCCGCCACGCCACGTGGATCTGCAGCAGTCGGATCTGCAGTGGGAGCACCGGTGATCGCGGCGCGGGTGTCGCTGGGGCCGGCCGCGGAGCCTTCGGCAGGATTGCCGGGCAAATGCCGCGTTGTCGCTGTGGTCCACGCCGGCCGATCCGGCTCGGCGGCGTCCGCGGCGCTCTGGCCGGCATCGCCGTGTGGCAGGGGGATGCCGACCGGTGCAGTGTCGCTGCGCGGTGCGGTCACCAGCGGCTCGAAGGGCGGCGACACGCTCGGCACCGCCGGTGCGGCCACCGGCTCGGTTGACGGCGCCGGTGCCAGTTCGCTGGCCGGCAGCGGCGGCGCGGGCAGCGGCGGTTCGGCAGCAGGCACCACCGGGGTCGGCATCAGCGAGGGAGCCGCCGGCGTCGCACGCAGGAACGTGGCCAGGGGGCGGCGCGGTGGCGGAGTCTCGGACATCGGCAGGCGTGCAGCGGGAAGAGCTCTATTCAACCACGCGCACGCCAAGGGGGCGAACCC
Organism: Xanthomonas campestris pv. asclepiadis; assembly: GCF_020784175.1. Lineage (GTDB taxonomy): Bacteria > Pseudomonadota > Gammaproteobacteria > Xanthomonadales > Xanthomonadaceae > Xanthomonas > Xanthomonas campestris_D. Next base: position 45,264 of record NZ_JAJGQM010000007.1, on the reverse strand, counting down.
GGGTGCGTCATGCGTGTGCGCGACACGCAACTGCAGGCGCCGATGCCGCTTCCATCGACTGCGGGCACGCATCCATGGGTGGCCGACCGTCGCGCCGCTGTTGCCGCCCTGTCTCAGCCAAGGGCAGCATTCCAGCAAAGGCCGCAGTCCTGGCAACGTGCAAACGGAATCGCCGGCGCCCCGTCATCCGAATCCGATTGGATTAGCTGGCAACTCTGAGCGTGCCCACGAAGTTGCGGCCAAGGGCGGCATTCCTGCCAGCAAAAAGGCGGAAGTCCCGGCACCGCATCATCCACATCCGGCTGGGCGACCAGTCAGCACGGAGCTTGCCGTGCGAATGACACCCCGAGCAGCCTGCTTCCGATTCCCGATTCCCGATTCCCGATTCCCGATTCCCGATTCCCGAATCCCGAATCCCGAATCCCGAATCCCGAATCCCGAATCAACGCCTGCGCCGCGTCTTGCCCTCGGCCAGCAGCAGATCGAGCAGGCCGCTGCGCTGGCGCGGCGCCAACGTGTCGAAGCGGTTCAGCAGCACGCGTTGCTGCTCGTCCAGATGGCGGTACTGCGCGGGTTCTTCGGCGATCGTCGGTACCGGTGGGCCGAAGGTGCGCTCGCCGCGGCCGGTGGCCAGGTACTCGAACGCCATGCCGCTGCGCCTGGCCAAGCCGATCAGGTTGTCCACCGAGGGTGCGGTGCCTTCGGCCATCTCCCACTGCGCCACCGCGCTGCGGGTCACGCCCAGCTCGCCGGCCAGGGCTTCCTGGGTCAGCTTGGTCAGCGCGCGGGCTTCGCGGACTCGTTCGTACAACTTGCTCACACGGCACCGTGAGGGGGAACGGGCCGGGAGATATAGCCCTAGCAGCAAGCAGGGATAGTTCGTATGCCTTTCATATGTCGATATGTTTGCGATACTGTCGGCACGTCAATGATGACGGGGTCACAGCGAACTCAAGGAGGATGTCCATGGTCGAGCCAGCCGCTCCCAAATCCGCCCGCGCCGCCGCGCCGGCAACCCCGCCGGACGCTCCCCCTAATGCCGCATGGCCGGCACATTCGCCGCTGGATCCGGCGATCAGCCGCTTTCGTGGCGCGCCGTGTTACCAGGTCTGGCGGCGCCAGGATGCGTGGACCGCCGTGGTCGACGGCACGCAGTGGTCGGCCGGGCTGGCGCCGCGGTGGTGGGCGCTGCGCCAGCGGCACTGGCGGCTGCTGGCACTCAGTGTGGGTTTGCTGGCGTTGGCCGGCGGCCTGGCCAGCCTGGGCCTGCGGACGTGGTCGCTGCCGGCCTGGGCAGCGTTGCTGCTGGCCGAGCTGGGCCTGCGTGTCCATGTGGCCCGGCAGGCCGGGCCATGGCGCAGCGCGGCGCTGCGGCGTGCCGGCTGGCAGACGGTGACCCGGCTGCGTGCCATCAGCGTGGCCGATGCGGTGACCACCGCGCAGATCCGCGCCGGCCGGCCACCGCGCTGACGCGGGGCTTGCGTCAGTGGCGGCGCACGCCGTCGATGCGCATCCAGTCTTCGTCGCGTTCGCAGCGCAGTTGCTCGAACCAGGGCACGTAGCGTTGCAGCAACTCCTCTTCCTGGCCGTGCAGGATGCCCGACAAGGCGATCCGCCCGCCCGGCGCCACGCGTGCGGACAAGGTGTCGGCCAGCGCATCCAGCGCCGACGCCAGGATGTTGGCAACCACCACCGGATAGGTCTGCACCGGCTCGTCCTGCGGCAGGTACACCGCCAGCTGCGCCTGCAAGGCGTTGCGCTCGGCATTGTCGGCAGTGGCCAGCAACGCCTGCGGGTCGTTGTCCACGCCCACCGCGCTGGCGGCACCCAGCTTCAGCGCGGCGACGGCGAGAATGCCCGAGCCGCAGCCGAAGTCGAGCACGCTGCGGCCCTGCAGCTCGCCGCTGCCTGCCAGGCTGTCCAGCCAGCGCAGGCACAGCGCCGTGGTCTGGTGCGTGCCGGATCCGAACGCCAGGCCCGGATCCAGACGGATCACCGCCGCGTCAGGCGCTTGCGCGGCCTCGGGCAGCGCGTGATTCCACGGCACGATGAAGGTGCGCGCGCCGAACTGCATCGGCTTGAACTGATCCATCCAGGCGCGTTCCCAGTCGTTGTCCTCGACCGTGCGGAATGCGACCTGGCTCCAGTCCAGCCCGGGATCGAACGCCTCCAGCGCAGCGAGCAGCACCAGCGCATCGCTGTCGCCGTCGAACAGCGCATTCAGCACCATCGTGTTCCACAGCGGCGTTTCGCCAACGCCGGGTTCGAGAATGGCGCGCTCGTTGCTGGTGTCGGCATTGGCGTCGAGCAGCGTCACCGCCAGTGCGCCGATGTCGTCCAGCGCATTCTGGTAACGGGGCTGGGTGGCGTCGGAGCAGGGCAGGGTCAGTTCAAGAAACGGCATCGTGGCAGTCAGGCAATTCGAAAGGGTGCATCGTAGACCATTCATGCAGGCGGACTCCTGCGCGACGGGGGCTGAATAAGCAGACGCATCGCGTGCGTGATACGGCGGATGCCGTCGCCTGAGCGGTGCAATGAGCGCAGGCAGCGCGGTGGCGCCGGCCGCTGCCGGCGCAGCACGCGGGCGCGCCGGCAACCAAACGCTCGCTGCGCGCCACTCACGCCACACCCGTGCAGATCACCGTCCTCATGCAATGCACCGTCCGCCGTTTGCATCGGCAGCGTCCGCTTGCGCGCCAGCGTGCGCGGATGCGGGTGCTAGACTCCGCGCCGTCGCTGCGGGGCTTTCCGCAGCAGGGTCGCCGCTGTCCATGCCGCTTGCTCGTACCCGCCATCTCTGGCTGTTGCTGGCTCCCGTCGCGCTCGCGGCGGCGGCCTGGTGGCATGTGCGCGCGCAACCGCGCGATTCGCCCACCGCCGCGCTGCCGGCGGTGGCAAGCAATGCCCGTGCCGGCGCGCCGGCAGCGGTGGCGCACGCGCCCGCCGAACGCGGCACTGCCCTGCAGCTGCCTTACCGCGATGCGGTGGACGCGCAGCCGGACCTGTACCGCTATGCGCAGCAATTGCAGCAGCAGGTGCGCGCCGGCGATGCGCAGGCGGGCTGGCGCCTGAGCCGCGTCTACGATTACTGCGCGCCGTATGCGTCCAGCCCGGCCGGTTACGCCGCCGACAGCGCCTGGATCGCCGCGCAACACACGCCCGGCGTGGTGGCGATGCACGCGGCGCGCACGCGCGTGGCGCAACGCTGCGCCGGCTTTGCGCCCAGCGATGGCCTGAGCCCGCGGCTGGTGGCGCAGCAACGGCAGGCGGCCGCGCGTGCAGGCAATCTGGCTGCCGAGGCGGCGTTGCTGGCGCTGGGCGAGCCGCTGCAGCGCTCGCCCAGCTACAAGCGCGCGCTGGTGCAACGCGTGCTGGCCTCGCGCGACCCGGAGGCCTACCTGGCGCTGGCGCCGGCGATGGGTGCGCGCGCCAGTGGCGATGACAGCCTCGACGGCTACGTGGCTGGCGATCAGTTCGCCGAGCTGGCCTGGCAGGTGGCTGCATGCCGGCTGGGGCTGGATTGCAGCGCAGACAGCACCCTGGTCACCAGTTATTGCGCCAACGCGGGCATCTGCTCGCGCAACAGCGCACAGGATTTCGTGTCGTTCGTATTCGATGCCGCGGTGCCGCGGCAGGGGGCAGACAGAGTGGATGAGATGGTCGATAGCTTGGTCTCCGAGCCGGGAGCGCAGTCATGAATTACCGTCGCCTGGCGCATGGCGCCAAGTTCTGGTTCTGGGTCGCGTTGTTCGTGGCGTATTCGGCCGCGGCCGTGGGCATCGTGATGATCGACACTGCCGATCACCGCTACCAGCCGCTGTCTGTCAAGTCGACCACGGTCGCCGCCGACGAACAGCAGCGACGGCATGGCGCCAGCCAGGTGGCCGCGGTCTACCGCGCCAGCAGCGCGATGCCGTTTTCGACATTGCCGGCCGGCTCCACCTTCCAGGTGGTATGGCCGGATGGCTCCACCGAAACCATGACCGTGGTCGACCCGGCCTCCTCCAGCGGCATCGTGCCGGTGCCGGGCAGCCAGCAGCCGGCGCCGCAGCGCTGAGGGACGCAGCGCATCGCGCTCCGATGCGGGCGCGATGCGCATCCGCGCGGACGACTGAAGATCTGCGCAGCGGATCCGGTAGCACCCAGGATCCCGTAGGAGCGCACCTTGGCGCGACGAGGTTCCACCGATAAGGCGCGGTCGCGCCCGGGTGCGCTCCTACGCACGGGTCGGCTGGGCGCGTGCCTGGCCTGCGTGAGGTACTACCGGCGCGATGCACCGCAAAACAATGCAAAAAAGCCCGGTTTCCCGGGCTTTTTTGTGCTTTGCCTGCTGCGATCAGACCAGCGCGATCGACTTGTTCTTGCGCTCGGCCAGGCGCTTTTCCAGATAGTGGATGTTCTGCCCACCGGCCTGGAAGCCCTTGTCGCGCATGATGCGCTGCTGCAGCGGGATGTTGGTCTTGATGCCGTCCACCACCATTTCGCTCAGCGCCACGCGCATGCGCGCGATCGCGGTCTCGCGATCGGGACCATGCACGATCAGCTTGCCGATCATCGAGTCGTAGTTCGGCGGCACCTTGTAGCCGGCGTAGATGTGCGTATCCACACGCACGCCCGGGCCACCGGGCGGATGGAAGGCGGTGATCAGGCCCGGGTTGGGCATGAAGGTTTCCGGGTCCTCGGCATTGATACGGCACTCGATCGCATGCCCGCGCAGCACGATGTCGCTCTGCTTGATGGTCAGCTTGCGGCCGGCGGCGATGCGTAGCTGCTCGCAGACCAGGTCGATGCCGGTGATGCGCTCGGTGACCGGATGCTCGACCTGGATCCGCGTGTTCATTTCGATGAAGTAGAAACGCCCGTCTTCGAACAGGAACTCGAAGGTGCCTGCGCCGCGGTAGCCGATGCGGATGCAGGCATCCACGCACACCTTGCCGATCTCGTTGCGCAGCTCTTCGGTGATGCCTGGCGCCGGCGCTTCTTCCACCACCTTCTGGTGGCGGCGCTGCATCGAGCAATCGCGTTCGCCCAGATGGATCGCACCACCCTGGCCGTCGGCCAGCACCTGGATCTCCACGTGACGCGGATTCTCCAGGAACTTCTCCATGTAGACCTGGTCGTTGCTGAAAGCGGCCTTGGCTTCGGATTTGGTGGTTTCGATGGCAGCCTTCAGCGCGGCCTCCGAATGCACCACACGCATGCCGCGCCCACCGCCGCCGCCGGCAGCCTTGATGATCACCGGGTAGCCGATTTCGCGCGCCACCTTGGTGTTGGCGACGATGTCATCGCCCAGCGGGCCGCCCGAACCGGGCACGCACGGCACGCCGGCGGCCTTCATCGCGCGGATCGCCTCGACCTTGTCGCCCATCAGGCGGATGGTGTCGGCCCTGGGACCGATGAAGATGAAGCCCGATTCCTCCACGCGCTCGGCAAAGTCGGCGTTTTCCGACAAAAAGCCGTAGCCGGGATGGATGGCCTGCGCATCGGTCACCTCGGCCGCGGCGATCAACGCCGGGATGTTGAGGTAACTGTCGCTGGAGGCGGCCGGGCCGATACACACCGACTCGTCGGCCATGGCCACGTGCTTGAGGTTGCGGTCGACCGTGGAATGCACCGCGACCGTGCGGATGCCGAGCGTGTGGCACGCGCGCAGGATGCGCAGCGCGATTTCACCTCGGTTGGCGATGACGACTTTATCGAGCATGGGATTCGGGATTCGGGATTGGGGAGTCGTACAGGGCGCTGGATTCGCGCAGATGGCGCGATTGTTCCAGCGTGCGGATCAATGCATTGAGCCTGGCAAACGTGCGATTCAGCAGATCGACAGTTGCCGCACCGGGCGATGCGAACTGCAGGCGTGTTGCAATCTGCAGTTGCGTGTCCAGCTCCGCCAGCGAGCCTCGCGCCATCGAGAGATAACGCAGGTATTCGGCGGTGGAGCGCCGTGCAGCACCTTCGGCGATGTTGGACGGTACGCTGATTGCCGCACGCCGCATCTGTGCTGTCAGTCCAAAACGTTCGGAATCGGGAAAATCGTGGCTCAGGCGGTAGATCGCTTCGACAAGCGACATCGCATCGCGCCACACCGTCAGGCGCTCATGCGGTCGCTCTTGCGAATCCCGAATCACGATTCCCGAATCCCGGCGCTTCAGCCAATCACAAACAGCGGCTGATCGAATTCCACTGGCTGGCCGGTTTCGCCGAGGATGGCCACGATGGTGCCGGAGACGTCGGCTTCGATCGGGTTGAACATCTTCATCGCCTCGATGATCGCCAGCGTCTCGCCGGCCTTGACCTGCTGGCCGACGGTGACGAAGGCCGGCTTGTCCGGCGAGGGCGAGGTGTAGAAGGTGCCGACCATCGGCGCGCGCAGCACGTGGCCTTCCGGCAGGGCGGCAGCCTGCTTGGCGCCGCCGGTGGAGGCCTCGGTGGGCGACTGCATCGGCATGCTGGCCGCAGCCGCAGGGGCCTGCGCGAGCGGGGCAGGTGCGTACTGCTGCACCGGCGCGCTCATCACGGTCGTGCCCTTGGGCACGCGCGCCAGACGCACGCTTTCCTCGCCTTCCTTGATCTCGATTTCGGCGAGATTGGATTCTTCGAGCAGGTCGATCAGTTTCTTGATTTTGCGGAGATCCATACGGGCCTCATGAGGTGAATCGGTGGAGGTTGCCGGCGACTGCCGGCGGAATGGGGTCAGGCGGTCGGCGCCGGCGTCGGCAAGACGGGTGTCATGCGTCGCGCTCCAGCCGCGCGATCACCGCTTCGAGCGCCAGCCGGTAGCTGTCGGCGCCAAAGCCGCAGATCACGCCCTCGGCCTTGTCGCTGAGATGGCTGTGGTGGCGGAACGGCTCGCGCGCATGCGGATTGGACAGGTGGATTTCCACGAACGGCAACCCCACGCCCAGCAGCGCGTCGCGCAGCGCCACCGAGGTGTGGGTGAAGGCGGCCGGGTTGATCAGGATGTAGACGGTGCCGTCCTCGCGCGCGGCGTGGATGTGCTCCACCAGCACGTGTTCGGCATTGGACTGCAGGCAGGCCAGCGTATGCCCGGCCGCCTGCGCACGGTCCACCAGGGCCGCATCGATCTGCGCCAGCGTGGTGCGCCCGTAGACCTCCGGCTCGCGGGCACCGAGCAGGTTGAGGTTGGGGCCATGCAACAGCAGCAGGTGGGCCATGACATCCGGGAGAGCGGAAAGGCCGGAAGTCTGCGCGATGTGGCCGATGCTGTCCAGATAGGCGAAGTTAGGTCTGTTTTAAACGATCGTTTTAATTTTATGGTGGCACGCTGCCGCGTTGGTGCGCCAGGCCCTGCGGGGCTGCGGTTTCGCGGCAGGCACCCAGCCTTGCCGGTCGGTCGATCGCATGCCGACCATCTGCTGAATCACCATGGGGCGTAGTGCAGCGCATCCATTCGCGAAAGTGGTGCGTTCGCTGCCGTGCGTCCTGGCCCCTGCTGCTATCTGTCGTGCTGTCGCGTGGCATGCTCGGCAACGCCGGCCGGTGTTCGCCGGCATCCAGTCACTTCAGCGCCGATCGGCGCTCGCTCCCTTCATCATCGACCCATGCCGTCCATGCATCAGGCGGCCGTTCGAGCCGGCGTGCCGGCCCGCGGGTCTGACCGACCGGCTCATCTAGCCGCGCGCAGCAATGCATCCTCGGTGATCGCGTTGGTCAGCACGGTCGGCAGCACCGCCGGCGGTGCGCCGGGGCCGTAGACCACGTACAGCGGCACGCCGACGGCCTGGTGCTGGTCGAGGAAGGCGCTGATCCTGGGGTCGACGTTGGTCCAGTCGCCTTTCATGTAGACCGCGTCGACGCGGCGCAGCGCGTCGCGGAAGTCGGCGCTGCTCAGCACGTTCTTCTCGTTGGCCTTGCACGTCACGCACCAGTCGGCGGTCATGTTGACGAACACCACGCGGTTGTCGGCGCGCAGGCGGTCCAGCAGCTGCGGCGAGAACGCCACCACGCCTTCGGCGGCGGTGGCGGCCGGCAGGCGCAGGCGGGTGACCCCGACCACCGGCACGATCGCCAGCACCAGCATCACCGCGGCCAGGCCCATGCCGATGCGGTGGCTCTTCCAGCGGCTGCGCTCGAAGCAGAACAGGCCCAGCGCCAGCAGGGTGGCACCGACCAGCATCAGCGCCAGCGCGTCCACGCCGCGCTGCTTGCCCAGCACCCACAACAGCCAGATCGCGGTGAGATACATCGGGAACGCCAGCACCTGCTTGAGCGTTTCCATCCACGCGCCGGGCGTGGGCAGGCGCCGCGCCAGCGAGGGAATGAAGCCGATCAGCAGGAACGGCAGCGCCAGGCCCAGGCCCAGCGCCAGGAACACCAGCATCGCCAGCAGCGCCGGGGCGGTGAAGGCATACGCCAGTGCGGTGCCCATGAACGGGGCGATGCACGGGCTGGCGACCACGCAGGCCAGCACGCCGGTGAAGAAATCACCCAGCGGGCCATTGCGCGACGCCAGCGACTGGCCGATGCCACCCAGGTTGCTGCCCAGCGTGAACACGCCCGATAGGCTCAGGCCCACCGCAAACATCAGATAGGCCAGCGCCGCGACGAACCACGGCTGCTGCAGCTGGAAGCCCCAGCCGGCTGCCTGCCCGGCCGCACGCAGGCCGATCACCAGCGCGCCGATCGCCGCAAACGACACCAGCACGCCCAGCGAATACCAGATTGCATGGCTGCGCGCGTGGCTGCGGCTTTCGCCGCTGTGGGCCAGGCCCAGCACCTTCAGCGACAGGATCGGCAGCACGCAGGGCATCAGGTTCAGCACCAGCCCGCCGAGCAGGGCCAGCACCAGCATCGCCAGCAGGCCCTTGTCGGTATGCGGTGGCTGGGTGCGTTGCGGATTGTCGGCCGAGGCATCTGCGGCCGGCGCTGCAGTCGCCGCGGGCGTCGGAGCCGGCTCCGCAGGCAGCTGCCCGGCGGGCAGCGGCGAAATCATCAGCGGTGCCGCCTGCGCCTGGTTCTGCGGCGACACCGTGCCGGCAGGTAGCTCCAGCGCCACGCGGCGGGTCATCGGCGGGTAGCAGATGCCGTCGGTCTGGCAGCCCTGGAAGGTCGCCACCAGGGTCGCCTTGACCGGGTCGGCGTGCTCGCGCAGCAGCGGCAAGGTGACTTCGGCCTGGTCGAAATACACCACCACATCGCCGAAATGCTCATCGCGGTGCGCCTTGCCCTGCGGCCAGCGCGGCAGCCCCGGACGCACGCCGCCGGCGCCTTCCAGGGCCAATGAGGTGCGGTCGCGATAGATGTAGTAGCCGGGCGCGGGGGTGAAGCGCAGCAGCAGGCTGTTGCCATCGCCGACGATCGCTTCGAAGCTGAAGGCCTGCTCGGCCGGCAGCGGCAGCGCGTCCACGCCGGCGGCCTGGCCGGGGCTGCCGAACAGGCGCGGAGACGCCGGTGCGCGCGGCACCAGCGAGCCCAGGTTTTCGCGCTGTGCGGCCGGTGCGGCGGCGACGGGCGAGGCCGAGACAGCGGAAGCATCGGGCAGGGTCACGCGCAATTCGCGGTGCTGCGGCGGGTAGCACACGCCGGCATCGGCACAGCCCTGGTACTGCACCTGCAACACGGCAGTCTGCAGCGTGGGCTCGGCCTTGCCGGCCAGCCTGGCCTGCAGTTGCTTGCGGTAGGTCTGCACCTGGCCGAAGAACTCGTCGTGCTTGCTTTCGCCTTCCGGCAGCGCCAGCTCGCCGGCGGCGAACCCCTGCCCGGATTTGACGCTGATGCGGTGGCGATACAGGTAGTAGCCCGGCGCGATCTTCCAGCGCAGCGCGATGCTGTCGCGGCTGTCGGCGGTGGCGCTCAGGGTGAAGGCCTGATCCACCGGCAGCAGGTCGGCTTCGGTGACGGCGGCCTGCGCGGGCAGGGGCGCCAGCGCCAGCGGCGCGGCCAGCAGTGCGCAGCGGGCGATCCAGCGGGACAGAGACTTCATGGACGTCAGGTTTCCTTGCGGGTTTCGGCCCGGACCCATCGAGATATGCCGGCAGCCCGGCGCTGGCTTGGACCGCGATCGCCTCCGGCAGTTCATACGGATGCAGTGCCTGCAGCCGCGCGATGGCGTCCGGCAGGCGGTCTTCCCAGGTCTTGATCAACAGCTGCACTTCCTGGCTGCGCTCGATCGCCCCGTTCCAGCGGTACAGCGACTGCACGCCGGGCAACTGGGTGACGCAGGCGGCCAGGCGTTCGTCCAGCAGCGCGCACGCAATGCGCTCGGCGCTGACGGCATCCGGGCAGGTGCTGAACAACAGATGGAGGGAAGCGGCGCTCATGTGACCGCGCAGTGTAATCCCCTGTCTGCGGGGGATCGACCGCGGATTCCGGAACGGGGCGTTAACTTCGCCAAGCCTGGCGATGCCCGCGACTCGGCGGCCCGACCGTGCAAGGACGCGATGGCGATGTGCCGGATGAAGGGTACAACGTCGGACGTCGCGGGCCGGCGGCCGCGCGCGTTCGCCGCGTGGGCGATGGTGTGGGTTGCCGCCGCAGGCCGACGACCGGCCCGACGCCTTGCGCGCCGGGCCGGGCTGGATCAATTGGCCAGCTGGCAGCTGGCCGGCTTGGCCGAGGTGAACAGGCTCGACGTCGCCCACTCGGGGTGGTCCACGAACGGATTGCGGTTGCCCTGGAAGCTGAAGATCACCTGGTTGCGGGCGCGCTCGGCATCGTCCGGCGGGTCGGCCTGGTGCCAGGCCAGCAGCGTGGACAGCAGGCCCATGTAGGCCGGCGAGGCCGAGGTCTGCACGATCTTGCTGCGGTCGTCGGTGAGCTCCAGGTCCGGCTCGGACTGCCCGGTGGCCGCGTCGGTGCCGCCTTCATAGCGGATCGCCATGTACATCACCGCACGCGCCATGTCGCCCTTGCGCTTGCCCCACACCTCAAAGGTGCCGCCGTTGCCGTCGGGAGTGCGCACCCAGTTGGAATTGCCCGGATAGCGCCCGCTGCCGCCGCCACTGCCGTCGTTGACCTCGGTGACCCGCTCGCCGCAGCTGCTGGTGCAGGCCGCGTAAGGCTTGTTGCCGCGGTCGGCGTTGAAGGCGGTGTCGGTCAGATACAGCATGTGGGTGTCGGTGTAGGGCGCATACGGCAAGCCCTTGTCGCCGCTGGCGCTGCCAAAGCCCAGTGAGTTGGGCCAGGTGTGCTCGCGGTTGTAGGTCAGCCCGCTGCCGGTGCCGGCGCGGTCACTGCCCTTGGCGTAGCTGCGGTTGCGGTAGGCGTCCAGGATCCGGCCACTGTTGTTGGGATCCTCGTCGGCCATTTCCAGGATGGTCCAGGTGCTGGTGCCCGAGCCGCTGTACGGATAGACCGTGTGGCCCTTGATCACGGTGTGCAGCGAGCAGCGCAACTGGCTGGCATTGGCGGTGTTGACCCGCGCGTAATAGCCGGTACCGCCGCCGCTGGCGGTGGCTACGGTGAAGGCGATGGACTGGTTGGCGGCCGGGCTCAGCCCGTTGGCATCGCGGATGGCGCTGGCGGTGATCGCCAGGGTGCAGCGCTCGCCACCCACCAGCGCGGTATTGGTGGACAGGCTGAAGCGGGTGCCGCTGGTCGGGTAGCTCAGTGCCACCGTGCCGGAGCTGGCGCAGCTGAGCGCGAAGGCGCCGCTGCCCAGCGTCACCGCCTCGCTGAAGCCCACGCTCAGGTCGCCCGCGGCGGGGAAGCCGGTCGCGCCCTGGGTCGGGGTGGTGCTGGTGATCGTCGGTGCGGCGCCGGGCTCGCCGCCACCGCCGCTGCCGTTGAAGCTCTGGCCGCGGTTGCACGCGCCGAAGGTCTGCGCCGACGAGCCGGCCCAGCTGAAGTTGGCCGCGCTGCTGCCGGTGCCGGTCAGTTGCAGCGAACTGCCGACCGCGCTGCTGTTGCTCTCGCTGACCGGCAGGTTCTGGCTGGTCACGCCGGCGGCGGGGCCGCCGCTGCCGGTGATGGCGCCTTCGTAGCTGAGGAACTGCACCAGCTGCCCGTTGGGGTCGACCAGCGCCACGCCGTCGTTGGGCCCGTTCTGCACGCCGTTGCTGGCATAGCTGACCGTGGCCACGCGCACCTGGCTGCCGCAGTTGACCAGGCTGCCGGCCGGCACCGCGGTGTTGGCATAGACCGTCGCCGCATTCGGCGCGCTGCCGTTGTACAGATAGATGCGGTAGCCGCTCAGCGATTCGCCGGCGGTGGCCACCACTTCCACGGCTTCGCCGCTGTCGCCGGAGGCGCCCGCGTCGTCGTAATGCAGTTCGTTGATGAACACCGCCGCGTGGGCAGCAGGGGCGGCCAGCGCGAAGGCACAGGCCAGGGGAAGCGCGCAGCGCAGGGACCAGCTCAGGGGGGAAACACGGGCATGGGACGGCAACCTCATCGACAGCTCCTTGTGATCGGGGAATGCGTTGCCGACTGTAAGACGTGCGCATGACAATCGGTGGAACCTGGTTCCATTTTTAGTGCGGCTGACCCGGCGACTGCTTTTGCTGCCCAGTGCTCACAGACCACAGCCCAGTGCCCAGTGCCCACAACCCACAACCCACAACCCACAACCCACAACCCACAACCCACAACCCACAACCCACAACCCACAACCCACAACCCACAGCCCACAGCCCACAGCCACAGCCACAGCCACAGCCACAGCCACAGCCACAGCCCACAGCCCACAGCCCACAGCGCCAGGCGCAGTCCGTTCCAAACCCGCTCTGTCCGCAGCAACCTGGCGACCGCTCGCCAACTCTTGTCAGCTGCTCTGCCGCTCTTGGACTGGACTGCCCGGCGAAAAAATTTTTGCCCCCAGCCCTTGAAAGCTGGCCACACAGCACAATCTCTGGCCCGCACCCGCTCTGTCGGGTTTTTTCCGCGCGCTGTGCTGGCAGTCGTCACATACGAGTGCTAACATCGCCGATAATTTCCAGACCAATCAATCACTTAAGAGGGTCTTTCTCTATGAGCATCAAGCCGCTTCACGACCGCGTTGTAGTCAAGCCGATCGAAGCCGACGAAGTTTCCGCCGGCGGCATCGTGATCCCGGACTCCGCCAAGGAAAAGTCCACCAAGGGTGAAGTCGTCGCCATCGGCGCCGGCAAGCCCCTGGACAACGGCAGCCTGCGCGCGCCGGTGGTCAAGGTCGGCGACAAGGTCATCTACGGCCAGTACGCCGGCAGCAGCTACAAGTCCGAAGGCGTCGAGTACAAGGTGCTGCGCGAAGACGACATCCTGGCGGTCATCGGCTGATAGCCGTTGCCGGCGGGATTCGGGAGTGGGGATTCGGGATTGGCCACTGCGCTTTGCGCAGCTGATCCCGCATCTCCCCCGAACCCCGCTCTAGCCAATCCCCAATCCCCAATCCCAAATTCCGGAGTTACAACCAATGGCTGCTAAAGACATTCGTTTCGGTGAAGACGCACGTACCCGCATGGTTCGTGGCGTCAACGTGCTTGCCAATGCCGTCAAGGCCACCCTGGGCCCGAAGGGCCGCAACGTCGTGCTCGAGAAGAGCTTCGGCGCGCCGACCATCACCAAGGACGGCGTTTCCGTCGCCAAGGAAATCGAACTGGCTGACAAGTTCGAGAACATGGGCGCGCAGATGGTCAAGGAAGTCGCTTCCAAGACCAACGACAACGCCGGCGACGGCACCACCACCGCCACCGTGCTGGCCCAGGCCCTGATCCGCGAAGGCGCCAAGGCCGTGGCCGCCGGCATGAACCCGATGGACCTCAAGCGCGGTATCGACCAGGCCGTCAAGGCCGCCGTCATCGAGCTGAAGAACATCTCCAAGCCCACCACCGACGACAAGGCGATTGCCCAGGTCGGCACCATCTCGGCCAACTCGGACGAATCGATCGGCAACATCATTGCCGAAGCGATGCAGAAGGTCGGCAAGGAAGGCGTGATCACCGTTGAAGAAGGCTCGGGCCTGGAAAACGAGCTGGACGTGGTCGAGGGCATGCAGTTCGATCGCGGCTACCTGTCCCCGTACTTCATCAACAACCAGCAGAGCCAGTCGGCCGACCTGGACGACCCGTTCATCCTGCTGCACGACAAGAAGATCTCCAACGTGCGCGACCTGCTGCCCGTGCTGGAAGGCGTGGCCAAGGCCGGCAAGCCGCTGCTGATCGTCGCTGAGGAAGTCGAAGGCGAAGCGCTGGCGACTCTGGTGGTCAACACCATCCGTGGCATCGTCAAGGTCGTGGCCGTCAAGGCACCGGGCTTCGGCGACCGTCGCAAGGCGATGCTGGAAGACATGGCCGTGCTGACCGGCGGCACCGTGATCTCCGAGGAAGTGGGTCTGGCGCTGGAGAAGGCCACGATCAAGGACCTGGGCCGCGCGAAGAAGGTGCAGGTCTCCAAGGAGAACACCACCATCATCGACGGCGCCGGCGACTCGGCCACGATCGAAGCCCGCGTTGGCCAGATCAAGACCCAGATCGAGGACACCTCGTCCGATTACGACCGCGAGAAGCTGCAGGAGCGCGTGGCCAAGCTGGCCGGTGGCGTTGCAGTGATCAAGGTCGGCGCCTCGACCGAAATCGAAATGAAGGAAAAGAAGGCCCGCGTTGAAGACGCCCTGCACGCTACCCGTGCAGCCGTCGAAGAAGGCGTGGTCCCGGGCGGCGGTGTGGCCCTGGTGCGTGCGCTGGTGGCCGTCGGTAACCTGACCGGTGCCAACGAAGACCAGACCCACGGCATCCAGATCGCCCTGCGCGCGATGGAAGCCCCGCTGCGCGAGATCGTGGCCAATGCCGGCGAAGAGCCGTCCGTGATCCTGAACAAGGTCAAGGAAGGCACCGGCAACTACGGCTACAACGCGGCCAACGGCGAGTTCGGCGACATGGTCGAGTTCGGCATCCTGGATCCGACCAAGGTCACCCGTTCGGCGCTGCAGAACGCAGCCTCGATCGCCGGCCTGATGATCACCACCGAAGCCATGGTGGCCGATGCACCGAAGAAGGACGAGCCGGCGATGCCGGCCGGCGGTGGCATGGGCGGCATGGGCGGCATGGATTTCTGATCCACGCCACTTGGCTGTTGCATCACAAAGGACCCCGCCGAAAGGCGGGGTTTTTTATGGGCGTCGACATGTGGGGAGGCCGATGTGTCGCTGAAATCACGACATGGGCTGCGCGCGCTGTTTGTAGTAGTCCGCTTGCGCCGGCGAGGCCTAGCCGATCGCGTTGGGCGTGCCGTGGTGGTCTTCCGGGTTGTCGCCCCATTGCGAACTACGCTTGCTTGCGTCGCTGCAGGCGCATCGGCATGCTCGGCTGGATGCGGTGTTGTGTCGTAAGACTGATGCCGCTTGCTGCGCTGCGTATGTGCGCGCACTTGCGCACGCAGTCCAGCCATCCCTCAGGAGAACGCCGATGCGCCGTCTGACTGCTCAGGATTTCCACCCCGATCTGCTCGCGCTGTACGACGGCTATGTGCACGGCAAACTCAGTCGGCGCGATTTTCTCGACCGCGCCGCCGCGTTCGCGGTGGCCGGGTTGAGTGCGGCGGCGATCCTGGAATCGCTGAGCCCCGACTACGCGCTCGCCACGCAAGTGGAGTTCACCGACCCGGACATCGTGGCCGAGTACATCACCTATCCCTCGCCCAACGGCCATGGTCAGGTGCGCGGCTATCTGGTGCGGCCGGCCAAGGTCACCGGCGCGGTGCCGGGCGTGGTGGTGGCGCACGAGAACCGCGGTTTGAACCCGTATATCGAAGATGTCGCGCGGCGGGTGGCCAAAGCCGGCTTTGTTGCACTGGCACCGGATGGCCTGAGTTCGGTGGGCGGGTATCCCGGCAACGACGAAAAGGGCCGTGCGCTGCAGGCGCAGGTTGATCCGACCAAGCTGATGAACGACTTCTTCGCCGCAGTGGAATTCTTGATGAGCCGCGAACGCACCACCGGCAAGGTCGGTATCACCGGCTTCTGCTATGGCGGCGGTGTGGCCAATGCGGCGGCGGTGGCGTATCCCGAGTTGGCGGCGGCGGTGCCGTTCTATGGCCGTCAGCCCACCGATGCCGAGGTTGCCCGCATCCGTGCGCCACTGCTGCTGCATTACGCCGCGGAAGACGAACGCGTCAATGCCGGCTGGCCGGCGTACGAGGCCGCGCTCAAGGCGCAGCACAAGGTCTATCAGGCCTACGTGTATCCGGGCACCAACCACGGCTTCCACAACGATTCCACCCCGCGTTACGACAAGGCGGCGGCAACGCTGGCCTGGGATCGCACCATCGCGTGGTTCCGGCGATACCTGGTGTGAGTGGGCCGGTGCGGTAGTCGGGGTGATCGCGCGTGGCAAAGCCCTCGCGTTGGCTGTTGCATCACACAAGAGACCCCGCCGAAAGGCGGAGCCTCCTGTGTGCGCCCACTGCTGCGCAGGTGGGTGCTGGCAGCCCATTGCCGTTGCTTGGAATGTCAGGGCGAACGCGCTGTGGGTGTTGTTGCGCGATCGCTGCGTGGGTGCGGTTGCGCAATCGCTTCCGGTTCCGGGGAGGCGGTCTGCACCGCGACTCCGGCGGCCTCGTCCATCTCGGCGACTTCGGAGATTTCGGTGATCGTCACGCTGCTGCCGGGCCTGGTCTGCGCAGCCGCACCCGCGTCCTCGATCACTTGCAGCGCGATATCTCCGACCATCTGCTGGTACTGCTGCGCCTGTTCCTGCTTCAGACTTGCCACGTAACTCTCCGTGTCTTGTAAGTTCTGGACCAGCTCTTCGGGCGAGGACGGCATGCGGGTTGCGAGCGGAGTGCCATCGGGTCCCTCGAACACCCGCATGACCTGACGTCCGCCCCAGTTCATCGCCAGTTCCGCGCCACGCGCCATTGGGCCAGGCATCGTCATCGACATCAGCGACATGATTGCGCCTGCGTAGTAGGGCGATGCGGACGATGCTTCGATCAGACTCTTGTCTGCGAATGTCTTGGACAGCTTCTCCACACCCAGCGCCAGCGCCATGACCATGCTCCCGGAGCACATGGCCTTGAAGCGCTCCATCGTGTCCTGGCGGGTCGCGTGCTTGTTCAATGCCGACTGCATCATCACGGTCGTCACCACCGCGGAGTCGGCTAGCAGGTCCACCGTGCCGATCCGATCCGGTTGGATCAGGTAGACGGTCAGCCCGGTCACGCCGGCACCCAGCAATGCCAATGCCAATTTGGAAGAGAAATCCTGGTTGGTCGGTTGGCGCGGGATGGTGGTTGGCTGGTCCTGGTCGACTTGCAGCGCAGTGCTCAGGCGCTTGCTGCACTGATCGAGCGTCTCCAGCAGATGCGTGCATTGAGCATTCAGCGTGCGGGTGAGTTCGTGTCCTGTGCCGGGTTCGGTGAAGTTTCGGCGCGCTTGTTGAAAAGCGTCGCGGCCGTTCTCCAGAGCGGCACAGATCTCGTTAAGGCGCGCGCGCAGTTGATCGCTGATCTGTCCGGGCGTCAGGCGCGCGCGCAGCCGCTGAGCTTGCGTCTGAAGGCCGACACGGTCCGCGATACTCGCGCCCAGGTGGGAGACGCCATGCTGCATTCGATTGCCGAGTGCGTTGAGGCTGTTCCAGAGGAAAGGCGTCAGCACCATCGCTGTGCAGGCCGTCGATGCGGCTGCGGCAAATCCCAGGTTGTTTTCCACCGCTTCGGCCTGCTGTCGCATGGACGGGTTGCCGAATTTCTTGGGGAGCTCGGTGGTGAGGAACAGCCCGTTGAGCAGGATGGCGTAAAAATGCATTTCATTGGCTTCGCGCCCCAGCTGCCCGCCCATCAGCGGGAACGGAAGCCCGTCGGCGGTGGGGCGCAGCGCCGATGCCGATAGACTCATCACGCCCTTGGTTGCTGCGGCAATGGAATAGGCGAAGGTCTTGGCCTGGTTGGCAAGCAGCGGACTGGGCACTATGAGGGGCCAGAGATTGACCAGATTGGCCAGCGACTTCAGCGCCCGCCCGGGCGCAGGTGTTCCGTGTTCCAGCGGTTGCAGCGCGTCTTCCACGGCTTTGATGTCGCCGAGCAATTGCTGACGGAAGCGTGCTTCCAGACGGGGCGCCGCTTTGATGGCGTCGCGCAGCTGCGTGATCTGCTGGCGGCACGCGGCCAGGCTGTGGGGCGCGACCTGTTCCGGATCGGTGTGGCGCACCATCTGCAGAAATGCCGGATCGTCTGCATGGATCTGCAGCATGGTGCGCAGATCTGCCAGCGACCAGAGGTTGGAAGCGGCCTTGGACACTGCAGCGGAGGCGTGTTGCGCGCCGGTCGCCAGCGCGGAGTTTGCGCGCGCGGTAAGCGTTGCGGCAGTGGACAGGGCAGTCGGCCGTGCCGCGTGCGACGCCTGCGGTGTTGGCGATGATGGTTTTACGGGCGATGTCGGCGCGGAATTGTCAGACGAGGTGCCTGACCGGCTGCGAGGGGCAAGCGCCGATAACGCCGGGTTGACCGGGGTTGGTGAAGGTGATGTCGCAGGCTGCAGCTCCACGGTAACTTCATCGCACTCTTGAGCGTTCTGCAACTCGGCTGGCGAGGACGGGCCTGCCGACTGAGCTTTCTTGATCTCCATCGGATATCTCCGTTAGGTGGGGGACACCAAATCGCGGTATTTGGTGTTCTTTCATGATCCGCACGAGAGCACCTGGCTCAAACGGATCTGCGAACTGGCGCGCGGCCACCGGAAGTGCCCGACCAGGCGGTGACAACGGTAGCGAAGCTCTAACGTATCGATTCCGGTGCAGCCGGCTGCGCATGGATGGGCACGCTGTGATCCGATCAGACGTCTGCAGCACAACAGCGATGGATTGTTTTGAGGCGGCTATCACATATTTATTTCATCGTATTGACACCGATGTCATCACAACCCTAGCGTCGCTGGGCAGGCGCTTGCGCCGAACGGTCGGGGGGCCATCGGACAGGGGGCGGCGATGCGGTGCATCGCTCGCAGGCGTCGTTGCAGTGGAACGCCACGCCGGCCATGCCGGCCTCTCCCGGGGATCTTATGAACTGCCGCAGTCATCGCCTTGCCTTGTCGATTTCCTTGTCGCTTGCCCTGTCTACCGCCGCGCAATCGGCCGCTGCCCAGCAGGCCGAGCCGGATCAATCACGCGCCCCATCCACCCTGGACGCAGTCAGCGTCACCGGCTCGCGCATCAAGCGCGCGCAGGTCGAAGGCACGCAGCCGGTGGTCACCATCTCCGCACAGCAGATCCAGCACGAGGGCTTTGCCACCGTCTACGACGTGCTCAACAGCATGAACCAGCAGGGCTCGGTGGAGGCCGATACGCAATGGGGCTCGCACACGCCCAATGCCTCGCCGATCAACCTGCGCGATCTGGGGCCGGGCCGCACGCTGCTGCTGGTCAACGGCCACCGCGTGGCCGATTACCCGCTGCCGTACGGCGGCGAAAGCAACTTTTCCAACTACAGCAACATCCCCTCCGCGGCGGTGGAGCGCATCGACATCCTGACCGGCGGCGCCTCGGCGATCTACGGCTCGGACGCGGTGGCCGGCGTGGTCAACGTGATCCTCAAGCGCGACTACCAGGGTGACCAGGTGCGCCTGCGCGGCGGCACCGCCACTGAAGGCGGCCGCGACAGTTTCGACGTGTCATGGGCAGGCGGGCGCACCGGCGAAAACTGGAGCCTGACCTACGCGCTGCAGGCCACCCGGCGCGATCCGCTGAGCGGGCGCGATCGCCCGCAGATGGACGACTCCGACGACATGTCCTATTCCAACTGGACCGGCCAGAACCGCCGCTACGGCTTCAACCCGTTCACCGGCCTGAGCCTGGTCGATGCCAACACCAGCGAACGCCTGGCGCCACCTGCCGGCACCTGCGCGCGCTTCGGCGGCGAGTTCATCGACGGGCAACGGCTGAGCTACGACCAGAACACCGGGGTGGTCACCAATGCCGGCGATTACTGCGGCGTGGCGCGCGACTACGGCGACTGGGGGCTGGTCACCGGCAGCGAGGATTATTCGGCCTATCTCTACGGCACCTGGAAATTCGGCGAGCACACCGAAGCCTGGGCCACGCTGTCGGCCAACCGCAGCATCGGGCGCTGGACCTACGACCCGCCGTACGCGTATCTGGGCCCGTTCCAGGATGCGGCCACCGGGCGATCGTTGAACCTGATCCGTCAGCTGACCCGGCGCGAGGCCGGTGGCTGGGATCGGCTGGCCAACTACAACAAGGAGCAGTCCTGGGACCTGAGCGCCGGCTTGCGCGGGGCGTGGGCGGACCGCTTTGACTGGGAGTTGAGCGTGGGCCGCTCGCGCTACACGGTGGACGAATACGTGCGCACCGTGGATACCGCGCGCGCCACCGATTATTTCCTCGGCAGCCCCATCGGCACCGCCTCCGATGGCACGCCGATCCATGCGATCAACCAGGCGCGCCTGTATGCGCCGCTGTCCTCGAGCGAGTACGACGACCTGGTGGCCAAATCGCACAACTCGGCCTATTCGTGGGTGAACCAGGCCAGTTTCAGCCTCAGCGGCGATCTGGTGCAGGGCTGGGCCGGGCCGATCCGCTTCGCCACCGTGGCCGAAGTCGCCAAGCAGGGCTACCAGCTGTCGCCCGACCCCTGCGCCAACGAATGCTACCCGGTCGATGTGGTGGACAGTGGTGGTGGCGAGCGCCTGCGCAGTTCGGCCGGGCTGGAATTCCAGATCCCGCTGCTATCGACGTTGAGCGCCAACATCGCCGGTCGCTACGATCGCTATGGCAGTTACCGTTCCTCGGCCGCGATTGCGACCGATGTCGGCACCCAAAGCGACACCACCTGGAGCGCAGGCCTGGAGTGGCGGCCGGTCGAGAGCCTGTTGTTGCGCAGCACGCTGGCCACCAGCTTCCGCGCGCCTGACATGCACTACGTGCTCGGCGAACCCAGCTCCACCAACCAGACCGTGATCGACCAGTACCGCTGCATCACCTCTGGCGCGTATCAGACCGGCGGCTGCAACGACGAGAACAGCAACATCTACTACACCGTGGATGTGAACCGTCGCGGCACCCCGGATCTGCGCTCGGAAACCGGCCGCTCGTTCACCGGCGGGGTGGTGTGGGACATCGTGCAGGGCCTGTCGCTGAGCGTGGATTACTACCGCATCGAGCTGGAGGAAATGATCAAGGATCTGGACCGCGACGAGATTCTCTCGGCCGAAGCCGGCTGCCGCACCGGCACCACCATCAGCGGCGGCGCCTGGAACAATCCCGGCGGTGCCGGCTATTGCGACACCATCACCTCGCGCGTGCTGCGCAATGCCGATGGCACCATCGCCAGCATCGAGCGAGGCCCGATCAACCTGGCGCAGATGGAAACCTCCGGCATCGACGCCGCGCTGAAATACCGGCTTGTCACCGCGGGTTGGGGCAACTTCCAGCTGTCGCTGGACTACAACAGCCTGCTGGCCTATCGCGAGCAGATCTACCGCACCGACAGCGATGAAAACCGCCGCGACGAACGCGTGCGCAGCCGTGTGCGGGGCAGCGTGCATTGGGACAACGGCGGCGCCTGGGACTGGACGGTGTACTTCCGCCGGCTCGGCTCCATGCGCGCGGTCAACTGGGGCACCTGCGCGCGTTTCGATGATGGCTACCAACCCAGTGCCGCCGACGAATGCGTGGTCACCGATACCGCCAACGTGCATCTGGGCGAGAGCAGCAAGCGCTACTTCGGCCGCGTCGGCCCGGCGATCTACTGGAACCTCAGCACCGGCTACAAGATCACCGACCACGCCAAGGTCAACTTTTACGTCAACAACGTGTTCAACGAAGTGGGCTACGAGAACAAGGAGCGCTTTTACGGCTATGGCTTCTACAACACCACGCTGTTCAACCCGATCGGCCGCGAAGTGGCGGCGGAATACGTGTTTACGTTCTGATTGACGTGGCAGCCGCATCGCACGTCACGGTGTTGTTGCCGTGGCGTGTGCTGCGCTGTTGAAGCGACATGGTCAGGCAAGGCGTGACGCGGTCCGACGCAGGCTTGCCAAGGCGCGTGTGGCGATACCGCGCATCTGTTCACTCACGTTGTCGTTGTCAATGGCCTGCTGCCAGAACTGCTCGGCCATCGCGGCGGCGCGTCGCCACTGTGCAAATTGGCTGACACCGGGTGGTGGAATCTCGATGTCTCTGTGCACCACTTCGCCGCTGGATGCTGGGCGCAGCGCCATTGGTAACATGTCGTACACCGGGGCAAGCTTCAGGGGCAGGGTGTCGGCAAGCACAAGCGCGGCATTGCCCAAGTGCATGTCGGTGTTGCCGATAAGGGTGCCGAACCAACTGATCACTTCCAGGCGCTCGGTATCTTCCGTACCTAGCCATCCATCGCGCTTGAGCAGTGGGGCGAGTGTTCGCCAGCTGCTGACATCCAGGTCGCCGTAAAAAGCGGCAAAGAGCGACATTAGCGGAACGAATCCGCGTCTGCCCAATGCAGGCGTCCGATCAAAGCGTGTTGATTCGAGAAAGACGCGCCCACCGGCCTGCACGATCTGTGTCGCCGCCGCGGGGATTCCGCCGGCAACCAGAACCTGGCTCGCCAAAGATTCCAGGTACAACAGATCGGCCCAACGTCTGCCGGTCGGATGATCGGTCCGGTCGGAGAACTTGACGATCACGGCGCGGTACGCCCCATGTTCTTGCAGCACTGCAGTGAACTTCGGCTGCTCGCCAGCGGCTGAGGAGCCGACGGCCTCGCCACGTAATGCAGCTTCTGCGCAGCTGAGATATTCCTCCGGGCGAGCTTGTAGGTCGATGTACCCAGGCTGTTCGATCGCTTCCAAGGCGAGAGCCAACGCGCGCTCGCCGATCAGCAGGTCACCAAGCTGGTCGTGCCCATCCGACAGCATGGCCACCAGGTTGTCGCTGGGCGACCATTGCGCCAGGTTGTCCGGCAGCCGCAACGGCCCGGCGACACGGTGCGCCAGGTTGCGCCCGAGAAATCCTTGGGGCCGTTGGTCATCGATAAACCACGGCAGCGATTCAAATATGCCGGTGTCCAATGGCGGATGCAGCAGGACGGGGTTGCCCTGCAGGAGCTCCACAAAGAAATGGTCGTTGTGGAGCGCGAGCAGTTGGCCAAGCGGTACGACGCGGGCTTCTGCGTCGATTCGATAGAGCGGCCACGCGCGCTCGCCCCGTATCGCACTGGTGGCCACGTAGCCGGTGGCGCGCGCCTTGCCATAACGCAGCACCGCAGTGCCTGCGCTTGCGACCAGGCGAGACAAGGTTGGCCGGCTCACGTCCAGACGCGCCGCGAGATCGGCCCCACGCATGGGTCCGTTGACGCGCAGCGTACTGATCAGGCGCCCGACCGCGTCGGGAGGAGGCATGAGAGACTCGCAATGAAACGATACTTGAAGCGGTACTAAAGCATAAATCAATCCTTAAGCCAATGATCAAGTTCGATTTATTCGTCTTCAGGATGCCGCTCGATGTTGATCGATGAAACGATATTTCTGGCATGGAACTGGCTTTGCGGCAGCCAGTCGAGGCAAAGGGTAGGTGCGCAGGCCGCAGCTTGTTCAGCGTCTTCATGCGCGGGACCGTTCGACATCACGAGGCTGTCGGTGCAGTGAGTGATGCGCTGCGCAAGAGCGTCCGGCGCAGTCGGATCCAACCCGCATCCGGCAATGCTGGGCGCGTGATCGCACGCACCGTGCAGGCATTACGGGCCCGCAACGTCAAAATCATGCAGGCCAACGATCATGCGATGTGTGAGGTAATGCGCAGCCCATGCGGCGTGGAGTGGCAGCGATGCACCCGCGACCGCAGTTGCGTTGATGCATCGCCGATCGCAGCGCTGCAACGTTCCGTTGCCGATGAAACAGTGGCAACGGCCAAACGTGCGTGGTATCAATGCACCCAATGAACGCACCCCGCAGCCAGTTTTATTTTTGGTACTACGGTTTTCCGATGCCGCTGGCGGAGGACGGATTGCGCTCACCCTGAAGAAATCTTCAGCAGCATTCCCGAAAAGCCGCCAGCGCACACTGGCGGCTTTTTTGTTGCCGCCGCGCCTGGCTCCCTGATGCAACACCGCCCACCGAGACACTGTTATGCCGCCTGTGACCGATGACCTGCGTATCCGCAAGATCGAAGCCCTTGCCCCGCCCTCGCAGCTGCTGTCGCTGCTGCCCTGCGACGAGCGTGCTTCGGAGACCGTGACCAATTCGCGCGCCGCCCTGCACGCCATCCTGCATGGCCGCGACGACCGCCTGGCGGTGGTGATCGGGCCCTGTTCGATCCACGACCCGGTCGCGGCGATGGACTACGCGCACCGCCTGCGCCCATTGCGCGAGCAGTTCGGTGATGCGCTGGAGATCGTGATGCGGGTGTACTTCGAAAAGCCACGCACCACCATCGGCTGGAAGGGCCTGATCAACGATCCGGACCTGGATGGCAGCTTCCAGATCAACAAGGGCCTGCGGGTGGCGCGCGGTCTGCTGCGCGACATCAACAATCTCGGTCTGCCGGCCGGCGTGGAATTTCTCGACATCATCTCGCCGCAGTACATCGCCGACCTGGTGGCCTGGGGCGCGATCGGCGCGCGCACCACCGAAAGCCAGGTGCATCGCGAAATGGCCTCGGGCTTGTCGTGCCCGGTGGGCTTCAAGAACGGCACCGGCGGCGACGTCAAGATTGCGGTGGATGCAGTCGGTGCGGCCTCGCACCCGCATCATTTCCTGGCCGTCACCAAGGACGGCCACACCGCGGTGGCCGCGACGGCGGGCAATCCGGATTGCCATGTGATCCTGCGCGGCGGCAAGCAGCCCAACTTCGACGCGGCCAATGTGGAGGCGGCCAGCCAGGTGCTCACTAAATCCGGCTTGCCGGCGCGCCTGATGATCGATGCCAGCCATGCCAACAGCGGCAAGAATCCCGAGAACCAGCCCAAGGTCATCGACGACATCGCCAGGCAGCTGGAAGGCGGCGAGACGCGCATCGTCGGCGTCATGGTGGAGAGCCACCTGGTCGGCGGACGCCAGGAGCTGGTGCCCGGCTGCGCACTGACCTACGGCCAGAGCATCACCGACGGCTGCCTGGGCTGGGACGCTTCGGTGCAGGTGCTGGAGCGCCTGGCGACGGCCGTACGTGCACGTCGTGCAAGGCGGGTTGCCGAAGCTGCGTGATCGGCGAGGCAGTGGGGTGAGACTACGCGGCTTCGCGCGTACCCTCATCCGGCGCTATGCGCCACCTTCTCCCGCAGGGAGAAGGGAGAAGCCCCTCTCCGTTCGGGGCGAATGGCGATAGATTCAAAGCGCATTCCAACCGAACTGCAGCACCTCAACGCGCAGCATACTCAACGCTCCGCACGTTCCATTCAATGCTCCGTATATGCCAAGCGCAATGCGTCCAGAACGTAGTGCATCCAGAACAGCGCTTGCTTGCGGCGACAAGCGGCTAACAAAACTGTCGAGCAGCCTGGCGATGAACACAGTTGTGTTGATGGCCGCTTCGAAACAAGAACGCCGGGCCGGCGCAGGGAGCCGGCCCGACGGATTGGACACCACCCAGTGATGACCCGTCGCGCCCAGCGACAGGAGGGGGAGAGAGCCGTCCTGCCGCCGAATGCGAGCGGGCAGGAACGTTATCCGCCACATGCGTGACATCCCGATGTCGCAGCATGCCGGCGCCAGCAATGAAGTTCGCGAAGCGTTAAACGCCAGCATGACAACCGCGCTCTGACCTCTGCAACGGCGGCCAAAGCACCGTCCAGCATCGAAGTTCTTCCAAGCCACCTATCGCGCCGTGGCGATGGGGCTACAACTGCCGATTCCCGATTCCCGATTCCCGATTCCCGATTCCCGATTCCCGATTCCCCAATCCCCGCTCATCCCAACATATCCCCGGTCTCCAACCAGCGCTGATGCCACGACAGCGCCTCGGTCAGCAGATGCGGGGTGTGCTTGCCATAGCTGTCGCGATTGGCGCGCGCCACATACTCTTCCAGCGCATCGCGGTAGCGCGGATGTACGCAGTGATCGAGCAACTGGCGTGCGCGTTGCTTGGGTGTGAGGCCGCGCAGATCGGCCAGGCCTTGTTCGGTGACGATCACCGAGACATCGTGTTCGGTGTGGTCGACATGGCTGACCATCGGCACGATCGACGAGATGCTGCCGGCCTTGGCGATGCTGGGGCTCAGGAAGATCGACAGGAAGCCGTTGCGGGCAAAGTCGCCGGAGCCGCCGATGCCGTTCATGATGCGGCTGCCCATCACGTGGGTGGAATTGACGTTGCCGTACAGGTCGGCCTCGATCATGCCGTTCATGCCGATGCAGCCGAGCCGGCGCACCAGCTCCGGATGATTGGAAATCTCCTGCGTGCGCATGATGATGCGCTGCCGGTAGAAATCGATATTGCGCTTGAACTCCTCGTTGCCCTCCGGGCTGAGCGCAAAACCGGTGCACGAGGCATAGCGCAGCACGCCATCGCGCAGCAGCGCGAGCATGCCGTCCTGGATCACTTCGGTGAACGCTTCCAGGTCGCGGAAGCCGCTGCGTGCAAGCCCCGCCAGCACCGCATTGGGAATATTGCCCACGCCCGATTGCAGCGGCAGCAGGCTGGCCGGCAACCGGCCCTTGCCCACTTCATGACGCAGGAACGCGATCAGGTGCTCGGCGATGCGTTCGCTGCTGTCGTCGGCAGCAGCGAACGGACTGTTGCGGTCCGGGCCATGCGTGCGCACCACTGCCACGATCTTGTCCGGATCGCAGCGCAGGCCGGGCTCGCCGATGCGGTCGTCGCCATGCACCAACGGGATCGGCTTGCGCTGCGGCGGCAGCGCAGTGCCGTAGTACACGTCGTGCATGCCATCCAGGCCGGCCGGCTGCCAGTCGTTGACTTCGATGATCACCTTGCTGGCCAGGTCCAGCCAGGTCTTGTTGTTGCCGATCGAGGTGGACGGCACCAGACTGCCGTCGGCGCGGATCGCCGAG
This sequence comes from Xanthomonas campestris pv. asclepiadis, assembly GCF_020784175.1. Taxonomy (GTDB): domain Bacteria; phylum Pseudomonadota; class Gammaproteobacteria; order Xanthomonadales; family Xanthomonadaceae; genus Xanthomonas; species Xanthomonas campestris_D. Next base: position 18,389 of record NZ_JAJGQM010000007.1, on the reverse strand, counting down.
ACTTCCACCACGGCAGTATCGATCTGCCCGTAGAAACCGAACCACACGTGTTGGGCGACGTGGCTGAGATGGATGTCGATATAGTCCAGCGTGCCGGCGTTGATGCGTTGGCGCGCGTCGGGGTCGGACTGGAACGGCATGCGCATGGCGATGCCGTCGGCCTTGGCCAGTGCGCCGTCCAGTTCCGGCGCGGTGGACGCGCCGGTCATCAACTTGATCTGGAACGGCTGGCCCTGCAGATGCGCCGCTTCGATGCGCTGCGCCAACGCCATCGGCACCGCCTTGGGGTAACCGGAGCCGGTGAAGCCGCTCATCGCCACGGTCTCGCCGGGCTGGATCAATGCGGCAGCGGCCTCGGCAGAAACCAGGCGCTCGCGCAGCGGCGCGTACAGGATGCGTTCGTCGGACATGGGCGGCACAGCGGGACAGGGGACTGCCATTATCGCCGCTGCATGCGTCGGCCGCGCTGCGACCTTGGTGCAATGCAACTGTGCGGACAGCATCCGACGCGTGCGAAGCGACCTGTTGCGTGGCAGGCCGGGGCGCAACACCTCTGCTGCACTGTCCCGTCTTCGCTACTGCATCCGGGCACTTGCGTATGCGGACTGTCCTTGCCTGCGGCAGGCATGCGGTTGCCTGGTGTGCCCGTGCTGGCCAGCCCTGTCGCGCAGCACCTGCGCTGCGGTGCTGATTGTCAGTGCATCCCCAGTTGCCATGCAGCTTGTCCAGCACTCTGCCAGCCGCCACGTTCACGCCTCGCCGCCAGCGCAACCGCGATAGTGGCGACAGACTCGACTTCTGCCTGCGCCCGTGTCCTCTCTTCGCGACCGCTTCCAGCGCTGGCCCCGGCCATGGCGTATCGCAGTGGTCGTGCTGGTGGCGCTGTATGCGCTGTATCTGCTGGCCGGCAACCTGTTTCTGAACACGCCGCTGTTCGATGCCGTCACCAATCGGCAGCCGCATAAATTCACCATGCAGACCGGCCCGGCACTGACCGTGTTTCCGGGGCAGGTAATGGCCTGGAACGTGCGCATGCGCGGGCAGGCCAACCGCACCGTGTACGTGTTTCACGCCGATCGTGCCAATGCGCGCGTGGCCTTGCTGCCGCTGTTGCGGCGCGAGGTGCGCTTGCCGTGGCTGCACGCCACCGGCCTGAGCGCGGAAGTGGAAACCTCAGACACCCCCATTCCGCCACCGCCGCGCGGCGATCAGGGCTGGACGCTGCGCTTTGATGCGATCACCAGCAACAGCATCCGCAGTGCGCGCCTGGGCAAATTGCTGATTGCCGGGCAGGGCCATGGCAGCGTCGGCTTCCTCAAGCAGCTCAAGGGTGGCCCGTCGGAGCTGTTTCCCTCCGATGCAGGCTTCCGCGATGCGGTGGTCAGCTACGACGGGGTGCAGGTATTCAACGGCGCGCAGCTGGATGCGCAATTCCAGTTTCCGCGCCACTACCGCGACCAGGCGCCGGGCCTGCGCAAGCTCGGCATCACCCATGCGCGCCTGCAGCTGAAGGCCGCTACGGTGGCGTTGAAGATCGACACCGGCGCACCGCATGTGGACATCCGCAGCGGGCCGTCGGCGGCGCGGGTGGAGACCGACATCACGCTGGACCGCGGCACCCTGCAGGAAGGCAGTCATGCGGTCTGGCGCCTGCCGTTGATGGCAGGCGTCGGCGCGACCGATCGCGGCATGCTGGCGCTGCAGCTGGACGTGGCGCGCGACATCCGCGTGCAGGCACGCCTGCCGCGCGACGAGAAGACGGGCAGCGAGCTGCACGCCGATCTGCGCGTTGCCGGGCGCAGCATTCCGTTCCAGGATCCTGCGCAGGTGCTGCCGCGCCTGTCCGGGCAGGTGCGTGGGCGCTGGCAGTTCGAATCGCTGAACTGGATTGCCGAGCTGTTCGTGCGCAAGCCCTGGTTCCAGCTCGCAGGCGGTGGCCTGGTCGAGGCCGATCTGCGGCTGGCGCAAGGCCGGCTAGCCAGCGGCAGCAGCCTGGAGATTCCGCGGGTGGAGGCAGTGGCGCAGGTGTTCGACACGCGGTTGGCCGGTGTCGCCAAGGCGCATGGACGCATCGACGATGCCGCCACGCCGCAGGCGCATCTGGACGTGAGCATCCCCGTCTTCAAGGCCGCGCCGCGCGCTGCGCCCAAACAGATCCTGCTGGATGGCCGCGATCTGCAGCTGGCCATGCATGGCGATGCCGAACTGGCGCGTCTGCGCGACACGCTCAAGGCGCAGCTGCGTTTCAGCGATGCACGCGTGCCCGATCTCACCGTCTACAACCGTTACCTGCCGGGCAAGAACCTGCGCCTGCTCGGCGGCAGCGGCAGCCTGACCGGCGATGTGGCGCTCAATGCCTCCGGCGATGTGGGCAGCGGCCACGCCAACCTGCGCGGGCAGGGCGCGCATCTGGCGCTGGCCGGCGTGCAGATGCGCGGCGATGCCGAATTGCAGGCGCAGCTGCAGCGTGCCGATTTCAAGAACAAGTTCTTCGACCTCAGCGGCACGCGCGTGCGCCTGCGCAATATGCGGGTGGGCGACGACAGCACGGATGCCAACTGGTGGGGGCAGATGCAGGTCGGTGCCGGCACCATCCAGGCCAGCGCACCATTCCAGGTGGATGCCGACGCGGCGATCCGCATGCGCGATATCGCGCCGCTGCTGTCGGTGTTTGCGCAACGCGCCGACTACCCGCGTTGGGTATTGGGCTTGCTGGATTCGGGCGAACTCGACGCCACCGGCAGGGTGCGTTGGCGCAAGCAGCAACTGCTGATCGACGACCTGCATGCGGAGAATGCACGCCTGTCGCTGCGTGCGCGGCTGGCCTTGAATGACGAGCAGCGGCGCGGCGACCTGTATCTGCGCTGGGGCGTGCTGGGCGCCGGGATCGAACTCGATGGCAAGCAACGCCAATGGCACCTGGCCGGTGCACGCGAGTGGTACGACGCGCAGCCGGGATTGCTGCCGGCGGTGTCGAAGGCGAAGTAAGCGGTTCCTTGTTTGAGGCTTGCGTAACGCGGCCAGATTTGCCGTCTTCGAAGAGGTAGTGCGCGCATTGCCGCGCGTGTAGAACATCGACTGCACACCGGGCAGCCTGCCGGTGCCCAGCCGCACTCGCCGCTGCGCACCGCGCTCACGGTTTCCTTGGCACACTGCGTCATGCCGCGTGCGCGGTCTTCAGGAGCCTGCCGTCATGACGATGCCTGTTCGCGCCCGCTGGCAAAGATTGCCCCGCCTGGTGCGTTGGCCATTGCTGGCGTTACTGGTGGTGTACGCAAGCTATCTGCTGCTCGGCAACCTGTTGCTCAACACGCCACTCGGGTCGTCAGCGCTCAATCGCAAGCCGGACAGGTTCACCATGCACTGGGGGCCGGCAATGACCTGGTGGCCAGGCCGTCTGGTGTTGTGGAAGGTGGAGTTGCAAGGCCGCTCGGCACGCACCCGCTGGAACGTCAGCGCGCAGCGCATGAGCGGGCAGGTGCGGTTGTTGCCGTTGTTGCACCGGCAGTTGCTGGTGCCGGAGCTGCATGCGCAAGGTGTGCGTGGTGGCATGCAGGCGGCTGTGCCCACGCCCGGTACCGCAACGCCGCAAGCGCCGGCGCCAGGACCGAATACGCAGGCTGCCGCTCCGCTGACTGGCGCAGCCGGCACGACGACGCCAGCGACCGCAGAAAGCAAGATGTCAACAGGCAAAACAGACATCTCGGCAAGCACGCAGCCGTCCACACGGATGGCTGGTGCAGCCACCAGCACGCCGCCATCGCCTCAGGCTGCCAACATCGCCGGCGGACCGGCGAGTCCGCCATCGGCCGCTCCGGCCTGGACCCTGCAATTCGACCGCATCGTCGCCGATCAGGTCCAGGCAGTGACGCTGCGTCAGCTGCGGATCGAAGGTGATGGTCAGTTGGAGCTGGGCCTGTTCAAGCAATTGCGCGGCGGGCCGATGGAACTGTTTCCCTCGCGGGCGCGCTTCGACAATGCACGGATGCGCTGGGGTGGTAGCGAGGTGCTGCGCAACGGCCAGCTGCGGATCGACGCCAGCATCGCGCGCCATGTACCGGAGCAGGCGCGCGGGCTGGCAGTGCTGCAGCTTGCCGATGCGCAGCTGACCGTGCATGGCGACACCGCGGCACTGGATGTCACACGCAATGCGCAAGGACGCCACACGCTCGCCACACGCGCCGGCAAGGGGCGTGCGGATGGACAGTTGCGCTGGACGCGTGGCAGCTTGCAGCCCGGCAGCCAACTGCAATGGCGCGCACCGCTGCACGATGACACGCGCACGCCGGCTACCCTGCTGGGCGAGCTTGCAGCGCAACTGCAGGTGGATCAGGACATGCATCTGCAAGTCAGCATGCCCGAGCCGGCCGATGCCGGGCTGACGCTGGATGCGGATCTGCGCGTGCAAGGCCGGCAATTGCCGCTGCAATCGATGCGCAACCTGCTGCCGCGCACCTCCGGGCACGCGCGCCTGCACTGGCAGCTGTCCTCGCTGAGCTGGATTCCGGCGCTGTTTCCCGATGTGGACTGGCTGACGCTGGAAGGCGACGGCTTGGTGGATGCGGATCTGCGCATTGATCGCGGCCAGCTCGGTGCCGGCAGTCGCCTGCAGGTGCCGCACGTGCGTGCGCATGTCGGCGTGATGGGGCATGCGATCGATGGGCAGGCCAGCGCCGACCTGCGTGTCGATGCCGATGCCAACGGGCAATTGCTGCCTGCACTCGCGTTGCAGATGCAGCAGTTCTCCATTGCGCACAACGATGCGCCCACGCGCCCGTTCGTGCAGGGCCGCGACCTGCGTCTGGATCTGCAGACGCGCGCCGACGCACGCAACCTGGCCACGCTGCGCGACGCCACGCGCGCGCACCTGCGGTTCGCCAATGCGCGCGTGCCGGATCTGCGTGCCTACAACCGCTATCTGCCGCAGCAGCAGTTGCGCTTCGATGGCGGCAACGGTGTATTGAGCGGCGATCTGCAGATCGAACCCGGCGGCCGCATCGGCAAGGGCGGCCTGCGCATCGGCGCACGTGCGGCGCGGCTGCAGTTTGCCGGCTTGGCACTGCGTGGCGACGTGGATGCGGACCTGCGCCTGCAGCGCGGCGATCTGCGTGCAGAAAACTTCCGCCTCGATGCCAGCACCATCCAGCTGCGCAATGTCGGATTCACCGGGCCCGATGGTCAGCGCCGCGATGGCTGGTGGGCACGCATCGTGCTGGAAGACACCCGCATGCAGTGGCGGCAGCCTGTCGGCGTGGATGGACGCGTGCGCATCCAGGTGCGTGACCTGGCGTTCCTGATGGCGCTGTACGCGCGCGATCGTTCGATTCCGAACTGGATGCTGCGCCTGGTGGATGCAGGCCAGGCGCAGGTGACCGGGCGTGTGCATTGGCAGGGCGACACCGTCATCGTCGATCGGTTGCAGGCGCGCAACGAACGCTTTCAGGTGGATGCACGACTGCGGTTGCAAGGCAGCCAACGCAGCGGCAGCCTGCTTGCGCGCTGGGGTGTGTTGAGCGCGGCCGTAGGCTTGCGCGGCAATACCCCGCAATGGCATCTGCTGCGTGCACCGGAGTGGTATCAGGCCCAGCCCGATCTGCTGCGCTGAGGCTGCCGCGCGCCAACGTGATGTGAAGGAAAAAGCGCCAGTTCTGTACTGCCTGGTGTTGTTTTGCAGTGCAGCGTGCAACTGGCGTTTGGGGCGCGCACTATGCTCCTGCATCCCGACGTGGGGGAGGGAGCAAAGCCCGCTGGCAGTTCGCTGCAAGCGGGCTTTTTTATTTCACGATGACTCCAGCACCGAAAAATCGCTGGACTACGCCAAAGCCAGATACAGCACGTTTATCAATAGCTTAGGCGAGTTCAACATAGGCCAGTGCTTTCCGAAACCTGACCTGACTTCCGACCGCCTGACTCCTATCCGGGCCTTGGACTCCGGGTCTTTCCGAGGAGTCATCTGGCGAACATCAAACTCACCAAGTTCGCTTTCGATGCGGTGCAACCCTAGGCACAGGCCGTCGAACTCCGGAACACGCTGGTGCCCGGCTCCCTATGCAAATACGCCGGTGGGGCGCAAGGGCGTACAGGACAGCATCAATCAGGCCGACTAGTAGATGACCCGGCCCAACATGAACATCCAGCCGACGCTGACCGAGCGGCTGGGGGGCGCATCATCGCCAGTCGCGATCTGGTGCTGCGGCCCTACTGCCAGGCGTTGGTGTTCAATCGGGGACTTCACGATGAGCGCGACCAAGAAGCTGCGGCTGGGGCCGCTGCCCAAGACCGAAAGCATCAAGCTGGCTTTCGCGTGCCCTTCCGATCTGCCGACCTTGATCGTTACGCCGTGCTGCATGCGCAGGCCTATGGCAAGGCGGCCGATGCAACGGCGCTGATTCCGCACACGCTCGAGGTCTCATTGCCGGGGATCGGGGATTCAGAAAAAGAGGTTGGGGCAAGGTTGCGCCTCAAACGCAGGACTGAAGGCGTGGACACGATGAGTGGTAGCGTCAGGTATCATCGGGATATATCTTATATACTTGGCGTCAATCGGGAACTTTCAGTCGCCCAGGCATCTAGAGGAAGCTGTCATGCTTGACATTGAACCACTCTGTTTCTCGTCCGACTGCCCCAGCCGCGCCTTGTTTGACCAGATCGCCGACAAGTGGTCGATGATGGTGCTAGCCGTGCTTGATGACGGACCGCACCGCTTCAATGCGATCCGTCGTCGCCTGGAAGGCGTCACCCAAAAAGCGCTCACGCAATGCCTGCGCCGACTGGAGCGCAACGGCCTGGTATCGCGAGAGGTGATTTCTCTTTCGCCGGTTGCGGTGCAGTATCAAATCACCCCGCTGGGTCGCACTTTACAGCAGCCTTTTCGGGCGCTGCACGAATGGACGCTAGCGAAGCTACCGGAGGTCGATTCCGCCCGCCGGTCGTTCGACGCCGCTGCAAGCGGAACGGCAAGTGTGCAGGGTAGGCTGCTCCACTCGATGGCATGAACGCGGCGTCGGCCGATCGTGCATCAGCAATCCGATGTCCGAGTGCCAACGGACACATGCGCTGTGAAACAGAGTAGCCGGGTACGCCGACAGAAACGCAGCCAGCATTTTGGTCCGGGGTGGTACGCGGCCGCAGGCAGTCAATTTCAATGACTGCCTCGACCAGATCTACACATTGATTGCTCAAGCTCGTTCGATCAGGAAGACAGGGTGCCGCCGCTGCTCTTACGGGCGAGGCTGTTACCGATGGCGCGGCAGCCAAGTGCCAGCGCCTGTTTTCGGCCATTAGGTTTCCTCAAACCTACTAGGATTACGACAAGTGCCTGATTGACGCTAGGTTATTTTCGATGCCTTGTCAGTTGTCGTCAATTTGAGGCACGCGGTCCGAGTCGTCATCCTCGTTCGTCACTCTTGCCGGCGCGCTGCAACCCGCCAATCGTCCAGTCGACAGGAAACATTTATTTGGTCAAGCCGCGCCTGACTAATCGTCGAGCGCAGGCGGGTACCTATTCAATCAATGTCTGAGGAAAATATGGAAAACTTGAAACTTCTAAGATTACGTAAAAGCCGCACAGGCTCTGAAAGACGCGGGCTTTGACGGTGTCGAGGTGCACGGCGCCAATGGCTACCTGCCCGCACAGTTGCTGGAAGACGGTTCGAACAAGCGAACCGATGAGTATGGCGGCACCGTTGAGAAACGAGCGCGGTTTCTGCTGTAGGCCACCGATGCCGCGATAAAGTCTTCCGACCGGCCGTGTCTCGGTGAGGCTGTCGCCGCGCAATCCATACTGATGACATGGGCAACTCCAACCTGGAGCAGACCTACATGTTGGCGGTGGAAGCGCTGGAAAAGAAAAAACGTTGGCATTCTGCATTTCATGGAGCTGGCGGTCCTGGCGGAAGGCGTTAAGCCTCTTGTGCCTGGGGCTCGCAAGCAGTTTTCCGGGATTTTCGTGTTGAATGTTGGCTAGGACCGGAAGTCTGCGGGACAAGCGCTGCAAATCGGCCTGGCAGATGCAGTGACATTTGGCACACTGTTTATCAGTAATCCTGACCTGCCCGAGCGCTTCCGCCAGGACGCTCCGCTGGCAGCCCCGGATGCTTCCAGATACTGCAGCGGTTCCGAAGAGGGCTACACAGGCTACCCGTCACTGGCCTAGTCAATCCTGGTTGAAGCGGAATAGCGAGAGCTACAAGTCTTGATCTGAGTTGTCTCGTTCCGTCACGCACTGTGTCCGCTGGGCACGGCGTTTTTATTTGAATGGATTCCGATGCGACGACGCATGTGGGTGTGCAACAGCCAACAATTCATCGAATTGATATCACCAACCTGCACGGCAAAACTGCGCGAGCGAGACGATACCGCCCCTCGTTGACAACACGTTGGGCTGGTCGAACGATCACCCGGACAACGGCGCGCGCATGCCCAGTATCCCTCGGCCTACCAGCGATACCTAAAGTGCCTAATTGACGCCAAGTGTACGAAATATACTATTGCTCCTCACCCGAGGACGAGCTTTTTCATGCGAAACAATCTTCAGTTTTATATCGATGGATCCTGGGTACAGCCCGCCAGCGACGCTGTACTCGATGTCATCAACCCTGCGGACGAGTCCGTCGTTGGCCAGGTCTCACTTGGCGACGCCAGCGACGTGGACAAGGCCGTCTCAGCGGCGCGGAAAGCGTTCGAGACATACTCGCAGACGTCGGTCGCGGAACGCATCGCGCTTTTTGACCGCATCATCGCAGTGTATGAAAAGAGAATGGGCGACGTGGCTCTCGCGATCACCCAAGAAATGGGCGCGCCGCAGTGGCTGGCCGAACAGTTGCAGGCGACGGTCGGTGTCGCTCATTTTCAAATCGCACGTGCCGCTCTGGCCGACTACCGTTTCGACGAGACACTGGGTACTACAAAAGTCGTGCGCGAGGCTGTCGGCGTTTGCGCCCTGATCACGCCGTGGAACTGGCCGTTGATGCAGATCGTCGCGAAGGTTGCTCCGGCGCTCGCTGCGGGGTGCACCATGATCCTCAAGCCATCCGAAATTGCGCCATTTTCCGCGACTGTCTTCGCCGAGATCCTGGACGAGGCCGGTGTCCCTAGGGGGGTATTCAACCTTGTTCACGGTAATGGCCCAGGTGTCGGCAATGCGTTGACGAGCCATCCCAACGTCGACCTCGTGTCCTTCACCGGTTCGACGGCCGCGGGTGTCCAGGTCGCGCGCAGCGCTGCTGGTACGGTCAAGCGGGTGCATCAGGAACTGGGAGGCAAATCGCCAAATATCATCCTGCCCAGCGCTGATCTGGCTTCGGCTGTCGAAGGCGGTGTGGCGCAGATGATGCTGAATTGTGGCCAGTCGTGCAACGCGCCATCGCGGATGCTGGTCCACGTCGATCAGGTCACAGAAGCGATCGGTTACGCCCAGGCAGCCGCCGAGACCTGGTCAGTCGGTCATCCTTCATCCAATGCAAAGATGGGGCCAGTGGCTTCCGAAGTGCAGTGGAACAAGATCCAGGGTCTGATCCAGACCGGCATTGATGAAGGGGCCACGCTCGTGACCGGAGGACTCGGCCGCCCGGACGGACTTGAAACGGGCTTCTACCTCCGGCCGACTGTCTTCGCCGACGTGCGCAACGACATGACCATTGCCCGGGAAGAAATCTTCGGCCCTGTTCTGGTCATCATTGCTTATTCGGATGAGGAGGAAGCGGTGCGGCTTGCCAATGACACGGTCTATGGTCTTGCTGCCTACGTACAGGGCGAACGACGCGCGGCTGAGGCGACGGCACGACGCCTGCGTGCCGGTCAGGTGCTCTTGAACAATGCCAATCTCGATCTTGCCGCGCCTTTCGGCGGGTACAAGCAGTCTGGCAACGGCCGCGAGTGGGGGCCGATGGCCATTGCTGACTTCCTTGAAACCAAAGCCATTGTAGGCCTCGACGAGGCTGCCTGATATGTGACATCAGCTTGACGTGATTGCCCCTGGACCGGGTCACCCTGTTTTGGGCAAGCCTTTGGTCGGACTTCTGAACGCTCGAATATCAAAGCTTCTGAAACGCCGGAATGCGGCTTCCATGGCGGCGACGTACTGCGATCCTCCACGTGTGAAAGGGAAGATAACGAATTCTGGTCTTGTAATTGAGCGGTTGTTTCCAGTCTCGCCTGAGGTTATTTCTAACGCATTCGAACAAAGAGCTTTTGCACAGTTGGTTCCACCACACAGATCAAAGCAAAGGATGTCATTTCCATGTCACTCAGCAAAACCGCCGTCATCTTTGGCGTGGGCCCCGGCATCGGCATAGCTGCCGCCCGCGAGTTCGCAGCACTTGGCTACCGGCTCGCCCTTGTCGCGCGCACCAGGTCGAAGCTTGAGCGGCTTGTCGCGCAGTTCGAGGCAGCCGGGGCGACCGCGAAGGGGTTTGTGGCCGATGGCGGAGACGGTGAGTCGATCGACGCCGTCGTCCCCGAGATCCGCAAGTGGGCGGAGGGAGACCCGAGTGTCGTGTTGTTCAACGCATTCACGTCTCAGCCCGCGGGCCCGACACACAAAGTTTCCCCGGCGGGATTCGCGCGAAGCCTGCTGGTGAACGCTGCTGCGGCGCAGCACTTGGCCTATCACTTCGCACCCGCGCTGGTGGCGGCAGGCGAAGGCTCGTTGCTCTTCACCGGCAATTCGATGCCGCTGCATCCAATGGGCAACGGCTTCGGCACGTTAAGCGCCGGCAAGTCTGCGATGCGATCGATAGCTCTGACTTTGGCCGAGGATCTTGCCGGGAGCGGCGTGCGGGTCGGCCTCCTCACTATAGACGGCCCAACGGCCCGGGGCAGCGCCCTTGATCCCGACGTGATCGCGGCCGAGTTCGTGAAGCTGCTCGAAGGCACCGTAACGGAGATCATCTACAGTGGGCCACCCGCTACGGCCTGAATGTCGACCTCGCTCCGTGCGCGCAGTCATCGGAACCTGGGCAGCCTGTGGTGTTTGATTTTGGCGGTGAGGCCAGCGACAAGGTATAGGTGCGAGTGCAGCTCAAAGCTGCACATTCTCAGCTCGGGATAGGTTGCGAGGGAATGGCTCTAGCACTCTGACATGTTGGCAACTTCTAGGCGACTCGTCCCGCCACAGCGCGACCCTGCATGCTTTCTCCGGATTCTTACGTAGCTCCCAGCTTGTACACCGCAATACATGCGAGACACGAGACAGAGCTGACTTATATCCTTGTATAAGGTTTCAAGTTCTGCACAATTGCACGGCGGGCTTGATATCGGTCATTTTTATTTTCCGAATATTGGCGAATCAAGCCATTGCACCGCCGCTCACCGCCAAACGCCCGGCGGTCAAGGGGTTGGCCAAGCCACTGTTGGCTCGGCCGGGGGCCAACGGCCCGCAAGTCGCCTACCCGCGTGACAGATCGACCGGTGGCTGCGCCTGCAGGCTCGGCCGGCTTCCGCTAGAATGAGATCAATTCTCATTTGTCGCCGGACGCTTTGCCTTCCGGACCCAGCCGTTCAGGAGGTCATCGTGTCGGTCACACAAGGCGCGCTTCATCAACAGGTGGAGCGCCTGTACACCGACCACCACGGCTGGCTGCAGGGATGGCTGCGGCGCAAGCTGGGCGATGCGTTCGTGGCTGCCGACCTGGCACAGGACACCTTCATCAGCGTGATCAGCGCCGGGGCGGCCGAGCAGATCCGCGAGCCGCGCCCGTTCCTGGCCACCATCGCGCGCCGCTTGCTGGCGCACCGGCAGCGGCGCAAGTTGCTGGAAACCAGCTACCTGGAACTGCTGGCTGCGCTGCCGGAAGAACTGGCGCCGTCGCCGGAGCTGCAATTGCTGGCGCTGGAAGCGGTGCAGCAGGTGGACCAGGCGCTGGATGGCCTGCCGCCCAAGGTGAAGGAAGCCTTTCTGCTGGCGCATCTGCAGGAGCTGAGCTACGCGCAGATCGCGCAGCGGCTGGGCGTGTCCAGCAGCTCGGTCAAGCAATATCTCACGCGTGCCAACCGGCATTGCCTGTTCGCCCTCTCGGCGTGAGCCGCACGGATGGCTGATGCCGCCTCACGTCGCGCGCGCGCCGCCGGTGACCAGCGAGCACCGCTGGCCGGCGGGCAACCGATCAGTGCGCAGGTCGCCGATCAGGCTGCCGAGTGGCTGACGGTGCTGATGTCCGGCACCGCGAGCCAGGCGCAGCTGCAGCGCTGGCAACAGTGGCGCGATGCGCATCCGGACCATGCGCGGGCATGGGCGCATATCGAGGCGGTGACCGGGCGGCTGAAGACGCTGGCCCCGCAGGCGGCCTATCGCAGCCTGTCGCCGTATGCCGGCAGCAACGGCCAGGCATCGCCGGGCCGGCGCAAGGCGTTGAACCTGCTGCTGTGGGGAGGGGTGGCCGGGGCCACCGGCGTGCTGGCCTCGCGCACAGAACGCTGGCAGCGCGCCACCGCCGATTACGCCACCGCGACGGGGCAGCGCCGCGAACTGCAGCTGCAGGATGGCAGCCGCATCACCCTCAATACGCGCAGCGCCATCGATGTGCGGTTCGACGCGCAACGGCGGCTGCTGCGGTTGCTGTCCGGCGAGATCATGGTGACCACCGCGCAGGCGCTGGGCGCGGGCCACGATGCGCGGCCCTTGCTGGTGCGCACCGCGCAGGGCGATATCCGCGCATTGGGCACGCGCTTTTGCGTGCGCCAGGACGAGCACGACACCCGGCTGAGCGTGCTGGAAAGCGCGGTGGAGGTGCGCCCGCGTGCGGCCGCGCAGGCCGTCGGGCGCGTGCAGGCGGGGGAGCAGTGCCGTTTTACCGCTGACGCGCTCGGCGCCATCGCGCCGGTCGATGTACAGGGCTCCGCCTGGGTGCGCGGGCAGCTGATCGCCGACGAGTGGCGCCTGGATGCCTTTGTCGTCGAACTGGGCCGTTATCGCTCCGGGTTGTTGCGCTGCGACCCGCGGGTGGGCGGCCTGCGCGTCTCCGGCGTGTTCCCGCTGGACGACACCGACCGCATCCTGGCGATGCTGCCCAGTGTGCTGCCGGTGCGGGTGAGCCGGCGCAGCCGTTACTGGGTGACGGTGCAGGCGGCCGGGCAGGCCTGAGGCGCTGCCAGCCGGCACGTCGCCGAAAAAAATGTGCACCCGGGCTGCCCGATCGCCGCAGTTGTGGCACCTCCCCAATGACGGTGTCAGTGCGACACCAAACCTTTTGTGGGAACAGCATGTCGATCACTGCCCGCCGCCGCGGCCAACTTTCTTCTTTCTCGTCTCAGCGCAACGCCGTGGTGCAAGCCGTGCAGCGGCCGCTCGGCACGGCCGTGGCGGTTGCGCTGTGCAGCCTGGCACTGTGCGCCGGCATGCCCGATGCCATCGCCCAGACCGCGACTGCCACGCAGGATGCCCGCCAGAGCTATCGCATCCCCGCCGGCCCGTTGGCGCCGGCGCTGCGTGAACTGGCCGGTTCGGCCAATCTGTTGCTGAGCTTCACCGCCACGCAGACCGACGGCAAGACCACTGCCGGGCTGGAGGGCAGCTATACCGCACCGGCCGCCCTGGCTGCGCTGCTGGCCGGCAGCGGCTTGCAGGCCGTGCCGTTGCAGACCGGCGGCTACGTGCTGCGCGCCGCACCGCAGCCCAGCGCGACCAGGGGCGAAGTGGATGCGTGGCTGCTGCCCACCATCAAGGTGACCGCGCAGGCCAACCGCAGTGCGACCACCAGCGGCACCGGCAGCTATACCGCGCGGGCGGTCAGCATCGGCCGCGGCGAGCAGTCACTCAAGGACATTCCGCAGTCGATCAGCGTGGTCACCCGCCAGTTGATGGACGAGCAGAACATCACCTCGGTCTACGACGCGCTGGCCAGCACCACCGGCATCACCATCGTGCAGAGCCCGCAGGGCGGCAAGTACATCTATTCGCGCGGGTTCGACATCACCACCGTGCAGTACGACGGCGTGCCGCTCAATCGCGGCATGTACGGCCGGGCGAGCAACTACAGCGCCAACATGGGCATCTACGATCGCGCCGAAGTGCTGCGCGGTGCGGCCGGCCTGCTGCAGGGCGCGGGCAATCCCGGTGGCGCGGTGAACCTGGTGCGCAAGCGCCCGCTGGATGTGCCGGGCGTGAGCGTGATGGCGCAGGGCGGCAGCTGGGATCGCTACGGTGCGTTGATTGATGGCAGCGCCAACCTCACTGCCGATGGCGCATTGCGCGCGCGCGGGGTGATCGATTACCAGGACCAGCGCGCGTTCGTGGATGGGGTCACGCGCCGCACGCCCACCTACTACGGTACGCTCGATTACACGTTCTCGCCGCAGACCCAGCTCAGCCTGGGCGTGAGCTACGAACAGGTGGAAGGCCGGCCGTTCTTCGGCGGTTTGCCCAGTTTCAGCGATGGCCGCGATATCGGCCTGCCACGCGCGACCAATCTGGGTGCGTCCTGGAACCGGCAGTCCTCGTCCAATCGCGGGCTGTATCTGGACCTGGACCATCGCTTCACTGCCGATTGGGTGTTCAAGCTCAGTGCGGTGCAGGTGCGCGAGCTGCACGATCTGAAATACGCCAGCTCCAGCCGCGCGATCAATCCGGCCAACGGCACCGGCGCCTTGTTGGCGGCGCGCACCATTTCCGATGCGGATGCGTTCGGCTTCGATGCCAATGTGATCGGGCACTTCAACGCGCTGGGCCGCCGGCATGAGTTGGTACTGGGCAGCAATTTCGCCGAGAACACGGTCGATACCGTCTATGGCAACAAGAACAACTTCCAGACCTTCAATGTGTTCGATCTGCAGCGCAATGTGCGGGCGATCAGCGACGAAGAAATCTTCGCCAATGCGCGCGAGGCCCGGCATGGCACTTCGCGCGAATTCGGCTTGTACGGCGCGTTGCGTTGGCAGTTGAGCGACCCGTTGAGAGCCATCGTCGGCACCCGCGTGAGCTGGCACGATACCCGCTGGAACACCACCACCACCGGCTTGTCGCCATCGCAATCGATCGAGCACACCCGCGAGACCGGGCAGGTCACGCCGTACGCCGGCCTGTTGTACGCCTTGAGCCCGACCTGGTCGGCCTATGCCAGTTACGCGGACATCTTCCAGCCGCAGAACGCACAGACCGAAGCCGGCGAGATGCTCAAGCCGATGACCGGTGCCAACTACGAGCTGGGCCTCAAGGGCGAGTGGCTGGACGGGCGCATCAACAGCGCGTTCGCGCTGTTCCAGATCGAGCAGAAAAACCGCGCCCAGGCCGACCTGAGCACCAGCCCCACCTGCCGCAACAACGATTTCTGCTACATCGACAGCGGCAAGGTGCGCAGCCGCGGGTTCGATGCCGAAGTCAGCGGCGAGGTGCTGCGCGACTGGAACGTGTTTGCCGGTTACACGTTCAACCGCACCACCTACCTGCAGGATGTCAGCAGCCAGGGCCAGACCTTCAACAGCTATACGCCCAAGCACTTGCTGCGGGTATGGACCACGTACCGGCTGCCGGGCGTGCTGCAGGACGTCACCGTCGGCGGCGGCGTCAGCGCGCAGAGCGCGGCGTACCGGCAGATCGGCACCGCCACCGCGCCGATCCAGGGGCGTGCGGTCTGGAATGCGTTGGCGCGGTATCAGGTCAACCGGCAATGGTCGGTGGCGGTCAATCTCAACAACGTGTTCGACAAGCACTACTACACCACCTTGTCGAGCTTCGTTAACGGGCGCTATTACGGTGAGCCGCGCAATGTGATGGTGACCCTGCGCGGCGCGTTGTGATGCGGGCACTCGTGCGGCGGCGGCGCATGGCGCGTGCCGGATGAAAGAAGGCTTTCGCCAAAGCATGGCCTGGCTGCACACCTGGTGCGGCCTGAGCTGCGGCTGGCTGCTGTGCGCGATCTTCCTGACCGGCACGCTCAGCGTGTTTCGTGATCCGATCACCAGCTGGATGCAGGCCGCACCGGCCCTGCCGAGCGCGCGCATGCACACTGTCCTGTCGGAAGACGCGCTGGTGCCGCGTGCACTGGCGCAGCTGCGCCAGCTTGCGCCGCAGGCGCGCATGTGGCGGATCAGCCTGCCCACGCATCCGGGCGAGGCGCTCACGCTGGTCTGGCGGACATCCGATGGCCAGGATCAGGCAGCGCTGGATCCTGGGAGCGGCGAGCTGCTGCCATCGCCGTGGGGCCGGCAGACCGAAGGCGGCCGGCATTTCATGAGCTTCCACTACACCTTGCACGGCGGCATTCCCGGCTATTGGCTGGTGGGTTGGGTGTCGCTGTGCGGGCTGATCGCGCTGGTGTCCGGGGTGATCGTGCACAAGCGGATCTTTCTGGATTTCTTCACCTTCCGCCCGGGCAAGGGCCAGCGCTCGTGGCTGGACGCGCACAACGCCACCGCGGTGCTGACGCTGCCGTTTTTGCTGATGATCGTCTACACCGGCCTGGCGTATTTCTACACCAGCTACATGCCCGCGCCGTTGCACGCACTATATGGCAGCGACGAGGACGCCTACACGCGTTACGCCGATGATCTGTCGCCGGCAATGCCTGCGACCAGCGCAGACGAAGCAGCAGTCAACAACGTGCCCGCCTATCTGCCGGAACTGGTGCAGCGAGCAGACTCGCTCAACGCTGCGCCCGCGCAAACGCTGGTGATCGAGCGGCCCGATCAACCCGGCAGCAAGCTGCGTGTGATCGCGCGCGTGGCCGCAACCAGCAGCTCGCGGCGCCTGCTCAACCCAGCCAACAGCGTGGTATTCGACGCGAACAGCGGCGCGCTGCTGGAGCGGCATGCGGATGCCGCACGCACGGACCTGCACGCGCAGGATGTGGAAGAAGTCATCAAGACCCTGCACGTGGCCGGGTTCGGCGGCTGGACCAGCAAATGGCTGTATTTCATCTGCGGCCTGGCCGGCACCTTGATGATGGCCACCGGCACGGTGCTGTTTTCGATCAAGCGGCGTCGGCGTAGCGAGCAGGAGTTCGGCGCGGCCACTGCCGGCATCTATCGAGTGTTGGAAGCGCTCAATGCCGCAGCGCTCGCGGGAACTTCATTGGCCAGCATTGCGTATTTCTACGCAAACCGCCTGGTGCCGATCGCGCAGGCCGAGCGCAGCCAGATCGAGATCCACGCATTCCTGTGGGTATGGGCAGCCACGCTGTTGCATGCGCTGCTGCGCCCGCCCGCGCGTGCATGGGTGGAGCAACTGGCGATGACCGCGCTGCTATGTGTCGGCTTGCCCCTGCTCAATGCGGTCACCACCGGGCAACATCTGGGCGTGTACCTGGCTGCGGGCGACCTGCAGCGCACCGGGGTCGAGCTGGTCTCGCTCGTCTTCGGCGTTGCATTTGCTTACGCGGCGTATCGGTCGCACCGCAGCGCGGTGCGACCGGTGCCGACACGCGCCAGGCGTGGTGCCGCTGCCGCGATGGATGTGTTGTGAAGCCTGCTTCGAGCACCGCGTCGGTGACGCGCTACCGCTGGTCGGTTGCCGGTCGCGTGCTCGCTGCCAGCGTCGGCGGCTATGCGCTGACCTCCACCGGCTGCAGCGTGCTGGCGCAGCTGCTGTCGCGGTTTGCCGGCGTGTCGCCTGCGGTCTCGGTGCTGAGCATGACCTTGCTGAGCTTCGCCATCTACACCGTCGTCGTGCTGTGGATGTTTCGTGCGCGTAGTGCATTGCGCATGTGGGGCTGGCTGGGCGTGGGCATCGCCGTGCTGGGCGGTGCGAGCTGGTTGCTGGGACATCCACCATGGATGGGCTGATCACCGCGCTGCTGGACACCGCGCTCTGCCATGCCGCGATGATGGCGTTGGCCGTGGCAATGCATCGCCATTACGAGCAGCTCACCGGTTGCCGCACTGCGTCGGTCACACAGCGATGGTGGCTGCGTTCGGTGGGTGTCTGTCTGTTGATCGCCGCGCTGGTGCTGTGCGTGTTCGCGTGGGGCGGCACGGTGGGGACCTTGTTGTGGTTGGGATTTCTCAGCGTTGCCGCGCTGTGGGTGGCGCTGGGCATGGCCTACGCGCCGCGCTGGAGTGCGGGGCTGGCAGTGCTGCTAGGCGGCGTCGCATGCGGAGTGGTGGGTTGGCACGTGCTGTAGTTTGAAGGCCACCACACACCGACCATCTCGACGGGTCCTTGCCCACCCACCGTCGCAAGACCCTAAGAACAACGCGCGCCATGCCCTGCTTGTAACCGCGCACACCGACCATCTCGATAGGTCCTTGCCCGCTCACCGTCGCGGGACCTTGAGCGGCATGGATGCCGCGCTAGAGCCTGCAAGGACGTACTTGCGGCGTGTCCCGCGAGGGTGAGCGGGCAAGGGCCGCGCAGCAAACTCGCAGCGTCGAGGGCGCGGCGCCCTCACCGCTTGCGGGACACGCCGTGAACCCGTCCCTGGGGGCTCGGTGGCGGCATCCATGCCGCCACACGGTCC
>NZ_JAJGQM010000069.1 GCF_020784175.1 Xanthomonas campestris pv. asclepiadis | reverse complement strand
GTAACGATCCAGGCTCTCACGGTGGCCCACGCCGGCTCTCGACGCCCAAACTGCCAGAATCCGAACAGATAAGGCTCCGGCGCGGCATCCATGCCGCTCAGGGTCCCGCGACGGTGAGCGGGCAAGGACCAGGCGAGATGGTCGGTGTGCACGGCTAAGAGCTGTGCTGGATGCGCCTTGTTCGACCATAGAGCATCGGCTCCACGTCTGATGCACACCGCACGAGAGACAGCTTTTCAGATGAGTGCCGGCCAACTGTCCGGCGCGGTGTCCTCGCCGATTGCGGGACCGTGTGGCGGCATGGATGCCGCCACCGAGCCTCCAGGGACGGAGTCACGGCGTGTCCCGCGAGCGGTGAGGGCACCGCGCCCTCGACGCTGCGAGTTTTGCTGAATGGCCCTTGCCCCATGCCGGTCAGAACGGGTATTGCGGCACTTCGTTCTTGATCGTCAGCCACTGCCAGTGGGTGTACTGCTCCCAGTCGGCCGGCCCGCCGACACTGGTGCCGTTGCCCGAGGCACCGGTACCGCCGAAGGGATTGATGACTTCGTCGGACACGGTCTGATCGTTGATGTGCAACAGGCCGGTATGGAGCTTGTCGCCCAGGTTCATGGCACGCGAAACCGACGCCGACAGGATGCCGGCAGCCAGGCCGTACTCACCGTGGTTGGCCAATTCTGCGGCTTCATCATCCGTGTCGAACACGGTGATGTTGATCACCGGCCCGAAGACTTCCTCGTCGAATGCACGCATGCCCGGACGCACGTTGGACAACACCGTCGGCGCATAGAACAGGCCTTCGTTGCTGGCACCGGCTTCCACCACCGCACCGGCGGCGACGCTGTCGTCCACGATATCTATCACGCGCTGCAGCTGGCGCTGGTCGATGATCGGACCCAGTGCCACGGTGCCGCTGACCGGATCGCCAACCGGCAGATGCCTGGCTTTTTCAGCCAGCCGCTGTGTCAGTGCATCGGCAATGCCGCGCTGGACCAGCACGCGGCCGGTGGCCATGCAGATCTGCCCTTGATGCATATAGGCGCCGAACGCCACTGCAGAGGCTGCCTTGTCCAGATCGGCGTCGTCGAGCACGATCACCGCGTTGTTGCCGCCCAACTCCAGCGACACCTTCTTCAAGTGCCGGCCTGCGATCTCGCCGATGCGTCGCCCGGCAGCGGTGGAACCGGTGAAGGCAATCATCGGGACATCCGGCGATTCGACCAGCGCCTGGCCGATGGCGGCATCGCCGTGCAGCACGTGCAACAAGCCCTTCGGCAGGCCCGCTTCCTCCAGCACCTGCGCGATGACCACGCCACCGGTGTACGGCGTGCGCGGATCGGGCTTGAGCACCACCGCATTGCCCATCGCCAGCGCCGGAGCCACCGACCGCAGCGACAGGATCAGCGGGAAATTGAACGGGGAAATCACTGCAATCACGCCCAGCGGCAGATGCCGGGCCAGGCTGAGCTGACCGGCGCCCGTCGGCAGTACCTGGCCGACGGCCTGCAGCGGCAGCGCTGCCGCCTGCTGATAGAACACCACCGACTCGTTCACTTCGCGCTGGGCCTTGGGCAGGATGCCGCCGGTTTCGCGCGCGATCAGCAGCGCCGCTTCCGCGCTGCGCGCTTCCATCAGCTGCGCGGCACGGTGAAACACCGCAGCGCGCTCACGCGGAGTCGTGGCTGCCCAGGCACGTTGCGCTTTTTTCGCCAGCGCCACGGCAGCGGCGACATCGGCCAGATCGGCCTTGCCGACTTCGTGCAGCAGCTTGCCGGTGGCCGGTTCGATGATCTGCGCGGTGCCGCCGTTGCCTGGCACCCAATCGCCATTGAAGATGCAGCCATGCCACGCCGGGACGGAGGACGCGGCAATCGGGGTGTTGGGGAGAGCGTTCATGGTCTAGCCTCCTGCTGAGGGGGGTGTTACAGAGTGGTGGACGCCAGCCCGCCATCGACCGGCAGAGTGATGCCGTTGATCCAGCGCGCAGCATCGGAGGCGAGAAACACGATGGCCTCGGCCACCTCGTCGGCGTACGCCGGGCGCGTCATGCGCTTGGCATCTTCCTTGACGCGCTCCTCGCCGAGCATGGTGACGAAATCGCCGAGAATCGGCGTAAACACCGGCCCCGGCGCGACATTGTTGACGCGCACGCTGTGCTCGGCGAACCAGGGCCGCGACTGCAGCAAGGTCCATACGATCAGCGCTTCCTTAAAATACTGGTAGCAGGTGTCGTGGTTTACCGGATGCGCCTGCAGCCATGCAGCGCCGGCCGCAAAGCTGTCGGTGGCGGCCAGTTGCTTGTGCAGCTCCAGGCGCTGCGGCCATTCGGCGCCCAGGATGGAGGCCACGTTGATGATGGAACCGCCAGGCGTCATGCGCGGCAGCAGCACCTGACTCAAATGGCGCAGACCCAGGTAGTTGACACGCGCCACGACCTCCAGCGGTGCGGTGCCGGGAACGCCGGCCACATTGGCCAGCGCGTCGATGCGCTCCGGCAAGGCCTGCACCAGCGCATCGATGGACGCCGGATCGCCGAGATCGGCCTGGTGGAATCCATGCAGCGACATCTGCACCGGCGTGCGATCGACACCGATCACCTTGGCGCCATGGAAACGGGCAAGGCGCGCGACTTCGGCACCGATGCCCGATGCCACGCCGGTGACCACGATCGTCTTGTTCTGCAAATTCATTGCCACTCTCCGAAGAGGCCGGCTGCGCCGGCGCTAGAACACATGGACGTACTGCAGGTTGACGTTGTTGCCGGAGGCAGCGTTCTTGACCTTCACCGGCAGATATACATTGGCAAACAGCATGTTGTTGGCATCCATCCGCCACACGCCACCGGGCCCCGCATAGAACACGCTCTGGCGGGTGTCGGCCACGCGCTGCCCGTTGGTGCGGTTGTCGCGGAACTGGGTGAGGTAATAGGCATTCACGCCAAGCCGGATGTCGGGTACCACTTCCCAGGAGGTGGCGAAGTTGATCCAGCCCGCGTCGCCGGCCTGGCCGTTGCGGAACGCAAAGCCCGGCGGCAGGTTCGGGCGCCGCTCGCTGCGGAAGTTGTAGATGTAGTTGATGCGTGCGCTGACTTCCCAGTTGGGCGTCGGGAACACGGTGAACGCGTATTGCGGCACCAGCGACCAGTAGCCGGCACCCTGATTGAGATCGCGATCGCGGTCGAACTTGCCGATCGGCGCGATCGCATTGATTTCGAAACGCTGCGAAAACACCGGCCTGCCATTGCGGATCACCGGCAGCATCTGCAGATAGGGGCCAAAGGTCAGGTCGCCCACACCGGCGCCGTTGTCACGCAAGCTGGCAATGCTGTTGCGCCCGAACGAGGCATCCAGGTTGATCAGCGGCAGCAGCGTGTTGATGCCCACTGCGCCACCAAAGAGCTTGTACGGCGTGACATAGGCGACCTGGGTCAGCAGCAGGGTCGAATCGATGCGCGGGCGATCGAACACCGGCACGTCGTTGCCGCGGGAATCCTTGATTGCATCCAGTGAGCTCTGGCGCAGATAGGTGATCACCGCCCAGCCGGGCGTGGTGCGGGTGAAGCCGTCCAGATAGCTGGTGCCGCCGGTATTAATGCCGTTGGTCAGCGTCGTACTCTGCGGCAGGTTCTGTGCGCCGGCCGTGCCGGCAGCAAGCAGCGACAGCATGCCAAGCGCTGCGCGGCGCAGCGCCGACGCGCGGGAAGACAACCCAGACAGGACCGATCGATAGCTCACTGCGAACATCTCCAGCATTGGGAGGAACAGCGGGAACTGCGGCGGGACAACGGTCAGGCAGGCGCGATCGACACGCCGGCAACGGCGCGTGTGCAGGTCAACAGGAAAGCTGGCCGTGCGCCTGCACGGCAGCGGCGGATTACGCGGTGTCCAGACGGTCCAGGCGGTCGAGTGCGCGCAGCAACGGCGCCTCGCTGCTGCCCAGCACCACGCTGAGCTGCTGTTCCATGCGCAGCACTTCGGCCTCGGCGGCGCTCAGCAGGGTCACGCCGGCGCTGGTCAGCGACAGATGCTGCATGCGTCGGTCCTGGCGTCCGCGCACCTGCCGCAGCAGGCGGCGCTTGACCAGGCGTGCCACCACGATCGCCAGGTTGGGCGCCGACACGTGCAGCACGTCGCCGATCTGGCGCTGGTTGATGCCCGGGTTGCCATCCACCAGCATCAGCAGCGAGAAGTCGACCGGCTTGAGATCGAACGCTGCCACGCAGTCCTGAAACATCCGCCGCACCAGCAACTCGGTGCGGGTGATGCGGTAGCCCAGCAGCCGCAGCAGGCGCGCCTGATCCACCGTGGTGACGGCATCCGGCGGCAGGGCGGCATTGGCAGTGACGGACATGACGGTTCTCGCAGCGAAGACGACGAGCGGACCGGTGCGCGCAACGCTCACCGCCCGCAACGCCGGTCCACGGCGTGAGCTGCATTGTAGACGCGCGCAGGCATGCCGAGGTGGGCGTGGCACCGCCGTGCAGGCGGGCCACACCATGCCGGCCCCGGTCCGGCGCCGGCACATCGCATCCGCCTGCATCGACAGGCAGGTATGGGAGGTGACGGTCATCCAGGCACGGCTGAGACATGGGTTCCGGGGTCGGCAAGTGATTGCGTTCCGGAATAGTTATGGATCATAACTACATTGCCAAGCTGCAGCGCAGCATGGTCGCGCTCGCCAGCTTGACCGGGCGGGCCAATGGCCCTGGTGGTCGTGGCGGCAACTGCCTTGCGCCGGCAAGCCGGCACAGATGCGTGCGGCATGCCGTGTCTGGCAGCGGTGTCGGCAACCACGACGACAAGGCTGCGGTTGTCGCCACGCGACGCTTGCGCATCCAACCCAATCGCCCAGCGAGATTCCTCAACTGGCGTGGCGCTCGCTCGATGCATCTGCGTGCCAGGTAGGCCACGTGCAAACTTGCGGCCTACGGGTTGCGGATTACGAATTACCGATTACGGCAACCAGAGCTTCTCAAGATCGCGGAAGCCCCAGTCGGTGGGGCTTTCCATCTGCGCGATGCGGTCCTGGCAGTCCGGACGCGACAGATCGATGTCCTGCGCCAGCACATGGCTGCGCAGCTTGGCCGAATAGAACACGCGCACCTTGGGTTTGAGCAGCGCATCGGGCGTCTGCTCGATCACCACCGCCAGTTTCTGCGACTCCAGCCGCACCAGCGAGCCGACCGGATAAATCCCCAGCCGGCGCACGAAGGCCTGGAACACCGCCGGGTCGAAATGTCCCTGCCATGACGCCATGCGCTTGAGCGATTCGGCCGGATCCCAGCCGCGCTTGTAGGGGCGGTCGGAGCTGATGGCGTCGTACACATCGCACACCGCGCCCATCCGCGACATCAGCGAGATGTTCTCGCCCGCCAACCGATTCGGGTAGCCGCTGCCGTCCATTTTTTCGTGATGATGCAGCGCGATCTCCAGCACCACCGCGTTCTGCACGCCGCCGGCCACCAGCAGGCGGTGGCCATCCAGCGGATGCTGGCGCATGACCTCCATTTCGTCGTCGGTGAGCTTGCCGGGCTTGTTGAGGATGTCCAGCGGCGTCACCGCCTTGCCCATGTCGTGCAGCAGGCCGCCCATGGCCGCCTCGACGACCTGCCCTTCGGGCAAGCCGAGCTGGCGCGCCAGCCCGCTCATCAGGCCGGCCACCGCCATCGAATGCAGGTAGGTGTAGTCGTCGGCGGTCTTGAGCCTTGCCACGCTGATCAAGGCCTGCGGATGCCGCAGGACCGACTCGTTGATGGCTTCCACCAACGGCATCGCCGCCTCGGTGTCGACGGTGCGTCCAAGCCGCACATCGCGGAACATCGCCTCGACCGTGTCGCGGCCGTCTTCGAAGATCTTGCGTGCACGCACCACTTCGGACTCGATACCGACCTGTGCGGTGACGCTATTGGTGCGCGCGGTACGCGTGGCGGTGGGCGGCTCGGGCGTC
Organism: Xanthomonas campestris pv. asclepiadis; assembly: GCF_020784175.1. GTDB lineage: Bacteria > Pseudomonadota > Gammaproteobacteria > Xanthomonadales > Xanthomonadaceae > Xanthomonas > Xanthomonas campestris_D. The sequence continues at coordinate 11,805 of NZ_JAJGQM010000069.1, read as the reverse complement.
GGTGATGCTGGCGGTACCGCCGGCTCGAGCTCCGGGTCGGGTGCATCCGGCGCCGCTGTTTCCAGGTCCAGGCCACGCGCGGTATCGATCACCAGTTGCTCGATCCGGCTGCCATGGATCTTCTCCACGTCGTCCGAATCAACCAGGAACGAGGTCTTCCAGAACGGATGGTGCACCCACGCGCCCAGCAGCTTGTAGACATACATGCCGGGGCGGAGTTGATCTGAATCGATGGTTCTGAGCATGCCGGCGCTGATCTGCAAATGGTCCGCGGAAGAGCCCGCCATGACGATGGAGGGTCTGTCGGGGTATCGGCAGTGCGCAGGATTTCTTTGGTCCGGTCGACCTCGCTAGCGCTGCGTGGCAACCGCCAGCTGAGCAGTTCAGCGTGCCGGCAGGCGCATGCCCAGCACGGCGATGGCCGCAAGCAGCAACGGCACGCTGCAGGCCAGGTACAGGGCTGCCGGGGACCAGCCCGCGTCCACCAGCACGCCCACGCACAGCGGCTGGGCGATCGCGCCGAAGCGGCCCACCCCGATCGCCCAGCCCATGCCGGTGGAACGCACCGCCACCGTGAAGACCACCGGCGCCACCGCATACAGCCCGGCGATGGCAGCAAACAACGCCGCGCCGCTCAGCACCGCGATGACGAACGCCCAACTCAGCACGGTGTTGTAGAGGCCAAAGGCCAGCAGCGCCAGCGCCGAGATCCCCAGCGCGCCAGCGGTCAGCCGCGACAGGCGCGCACGTGCGGCCAGCGCGCTGAAGACCGCCCCGCCGGCAATGCCGCCCAGATTCAACAAGACGCCACCGGTCACGCCCTGCTCCGCCGACAAGCCGGCCACGACCAGCAGCTTCGGGGTCCAGCTGAGCACGAAATAGAACGCAAACATCAGCAGAAAGAACGCCAGCGCAAGCAACAGCGACTGCCGCCGCAATGCCGGCACGAACAGGGCCGCATAGCCCTGCGCCCGATCGGAGACCTGCGGCGGTGACGGCAGTACCGCACGCGGCGGCATGCCCATGCGCGCAAGCACCGCATTGAAGCGTGCGCCCGCATCGGGCGGGCGACGCACAATCAGGAATTCCAGCGACTCGGGCAGGAACGCCAGCACCAAGGGCACGCAGAGCAGCGACCCGAGCGCACCGAGCACAAACACCGCATGCCAGGACCACTGCTGCAACAGCAACGCCGCCATTGCGCCGCCCAGCGTCGCGCCGATCGGGTAACCGGTGGCCTGCAACGCCAGTGCCGTGCTGCGCCAATGGGCGGTGGAATATTCGGCAGCGATGACCGCAACGCATGCCAGCATGCCGCCGATGCCGATGCCGGTGAAGGCACGCAACGCGCCGAGTTGCCAGGCGCCGGTGGCCAGCGCCGAGGCGCCCATGCCCACGGTCAAGATTGCCAGGCAGACCAGGATCGTCGCGCGCCGCCCCATGCGGTCGGCCAATGGCGCCAGCACCAATGACCCCACCGCCATGCCGACCAGGCCGGCACTGAACAAGGCCCCGAGCAGCTTGCCCGACAACTGCCACTGCGCTGACACATGCGGAGCGGTGAAGGCCATCGCCATCACATCGAAGCCATCGAGCATGGTCAGCAACACGCACACCGCCACCGCCCTCCACTGGAACGGTGTCATGCGCTCCAGCGCGAAACTTGCGGGTGTCACGGCACTCTGGGTCATCGGGTGATCCTGGTATAGGAATGGCAGGTGCGTTGGCAGCCGCACGTGTGGCCATGCGACCACGTAGCGGCAGCACGACGAAGACGCGAGCAAGCCTCGCACTGCAAAAGCATTCGGCAATGCATCGGCACTGCAACGCAGCACGAGCACCGCGGTGCAAGACGTCACCGGCACGCTAGGCCGATCGCAGATGGCGTTCAATACAGCGGCATGCACTGGTGTGCGCTTATCGAACAGGCCGGCAGAGCGCTTCGCCTGGCTCTCCATGCATTCGTTGAGGTGTCTGCGCAACGGTGTTGGGTCGTGCACGTTGTTTGCACGGAAACGATCTTCCTCGCGCGTGCAGCTGCGGCGCGTGACCTGGCGTGCGATCGGGCCGGGCAACCATCGAGTTCATTTAGTCAGGATTGCGAAGCTCAATGCTGCACTCGTCGCGCAGGCATGGCATGCGAGATTTCGCGATAGCGCACTTGAAAGAGGCTAGATGCGTATGACTGCAAACCTCGACGCGCAGTGCTGCAACTCGATTCATTCGAAGCTGCAGCAAAATTCAGGCGCAGCCCCACAGGTTCTGGCGTCGGTCGTTTCAACACGCCGAGCCGCTGCGTCATGCACGGCCACAGCCAGATATGTCATCAGCCACGCCAGCGCTTGCCGCATCCCCACGGTCGCCCCGCTATCATGCCGGCAGTGGCCGCACCGGGCGGCACGCCGACATGCTGGAGATCATCGTGACCCCGATTCGCTCGTTCCTGGAACACACCCCGCAACTCGGCGCACGCGTCTATGTCGATCCTGCCTGCACCATCATCGGCAAGGTGAGCCTGGGCGATGACGTGTCGGTGTGGCCGGGCACGGTGATTCGCGGCGACGTCAATCATGTGCAGATCGGCGCACGCACCAACGTGCAGGACGGCACCATCATCCACGTCAGTCACCACAGCCCGTTCAACAAGGCCGGCTATCCGACCGTGATCGGCGCCGACGTCACGGTCGGCCACGGCACCATCCTGCATGCCTGCACCATCGAAGACCTGTGCCTGATCGGCATGGGCGCCTGCGTGCTCGACGGCGCCACCGTCAAGCGCTACGGCTTTGTCGGTGCCGGCGCGTTGGTCGGCCCCGGCAAGATCGTCGGCGAAGGCGAATTGTGGCTGGGCAATCCCGCACGCCTGGCCCGCACGCTCAGCGACAAGGAAATCGAGAGCCTGCATTATTCGGCGCAGCATTATGTGCGGCTCAAGGACCAGTACCTGGGCGTGCCCAACGGCGGCTGAGCGCCCCCGCCGATGCGGCACTCAGGGCTGGGTCGCACGCTCCAGCTCCGCGAGCATGCCAAGCGCCTGCTCACGCGATGACCCGCACATCTCCAGCGACGGGCGTAAGTTGCCGCATACCGCCGGGCGCGTCGGTGCGCCGAACAGGCGGCAACCCAGCTGCGCATCCAGCTGGACGCAGGGCACCCCGGCCGGCTTGCCGTTGGGCATGCCGGGGATCGGCGAGCTGATCGAGGGCGCGATGCAGCAGGCAGCGCAGCCCAGGCGGCATGAGAGCGTGGAAGACATCGGCACAGTGTAGCGGCGCGGCGCAGGCCCGATGCTGGCGAAAGACCCCTGCGTGCCGGGCCGCCTGCCCGAAAACGCAGCCAACCGAATGCCGCCAGCCTAGCGCGCTCCTCGCTCCACGCCCACCGGAAGCTGGGCCGTTGCAGACCTGGACCCCGATCAACGCGCACGCGGCAGTGAGGACCGCGCCGAGCGGCCGCGTGCTACCGTGCCGGATCACCGGAGCGCGCCGCGACGGTTGCAGCAGCAACAGTCACGACGCGGTCTAATTGCCAGCCACCGCTCGCTGATCAGCCGTCGACTTCGCCATGCCCGAGTACCGCTCCAAGACCTCCACCCACGGCCGCAACATGGCCGGCGCCCGCGCACTGTGGCGCGCCACCGGCATGAAGGATGGGGACTTCCACAAGCCCATCATCGCCATCGCCAACTCGTTCACCCAGTTCGTGCCCGGGCACGTGCATATGAAGGATCTCGGCCAGCTGGTCGCGCGCGAGATCGAACGCGTCGGCGGCGTGGCCAAGGAGTTCGACACCATCGCCGTGGACGACGGCATCGCCATGGGCCACGACGGCATGCTGTATTCGCTGCCCAGCCGCGAGATCATCGCCGACTCGGTCGAATACATGGTCAACGCGCATTGCGCCGACGCGCTGGTGTGCATTTCCAATTGCGACAAGATCACCCCCGGCATGTTGATGGCCGCGCTGCGGCTCAACATCCCCACCGTGTTTGTCTCCGGCGGGCCGATGGAAGCCGGCAAGACCAAGCTGGCCGAACACAAGCTCGACCTGATCGACGCCATGGTGATCGCCGCCGACGACAGCGCCTCCGACGAGAAGGTGGCCGAGTTCGAGCGCAGCGCCTGCCCCACTTGCGGCTCGTGCTCGGGCATGTTCACCGCCAACTCGATGAACTGCCTGACCGAAGCGCTGGGCCTGTCGCTGCCGGGCAACGGCACCGTGGTGGCCACGCACGCCGACCGCGAGCAATTGTTTTTGCGCGTCGGGCGCGTGGCGGTGGAGCTGTGCCATCGCTGGTATGGCGGCGAAGACCCCACCGCCCTGCCGCGCGGCATCGCCACCTTCGAAGCGTTCGAGAATGCGATGACGCTGGACATCGCCATGGGCGGCTCGACCAACACCATCCTGCATCTGCTCGCCGCCGCGCAGGAAGGCGAGGTGCCGTTCGGCATGCGCGATATCGACCGCCTGTCCAAGCGCGTGCCGCAGTTGTGCAAGGTCGCCCCGAACACGCCGAAATACCATATTGAAGACGTGCATCGCGCCGGCGGCATCATGGCCATCCTCGGCGAGCTGGCGCGTGGCGGGCTATTGCACACCAACGCGGCCACCGTGCACGCACGCACGCTGGCCGACGCCATCGCGCAGTGGGACGTCACCCAGACCGACACCGAAACCGTACACACGTTCTACAAGGCCGGCCCGGCCGGCATTCCCACGCAGATTGCCTTCAGCCAGGCCACACGCTGGGACACGTTGGATACCGACCGCAGCGAAGGCTGCATCCGCGATGTCGCCCACGCCTTCTCGCAGGAAGGCGGCCTGGCCGTGCTGTACGGCAATATCGCCCGCGACGGCTGCGTGGTGAAGACCGCAGGCGTGGACGAATCCATCCACGTGTTCGAAGGCAATGTGCGTGTCTTTGAGAGCCAGGATTCGGCGGTCAAGGGCATCCTCGCCGACGAAGTGAAGGCTGGCGATATCGTGGTGATCCGCTACGAAGGCCCCAAGGGCGGCCCCGGCATGCAGGAAATGCTCTACCCCACCAGCTATCTCAAATCCAAGGGCCTGGGCAAGCAATGCGCCCTGCTCACCGACGGCCGCTTCTCCGGCGGCACCTCGGGCCTGTCGATCGGCCACGCCTCGCCGGAAGCCGCCGCAGGCGGCGCGATCGGCCTGGTGCGCGACGGCGACAAGATCCTGATCGATATTCCTAATCGTTCGATCAATTTGCTGGTGTCCGACGAAGAGCTTGCTAGTCGTCGCGCAGAGCAGGATGCAAAAGGCTGGAAGCCGGTGGAGGTGCGTCCGCGCAAGGTCACTACAGCGTTGAAGGCGTACGCGTTGCTGGCGACCAGCGCAGACAAGGGTGCGGTGCGGGACAAAGCGATGCTGGACGGCTGAGGCGCGCAAGCAGCACTTATCGCCAAGCCTGCGGCTGACGATCGAGCGGGCTGCGCACCGCCGACGCGCCTCGCCCCAGCACATGGGTGTAGAGCTGGGTGGTCGCCACGTCCTTGTGACCCAGCAGCTCCTGCACGGTGCGGATGTCGTACCCAGCTTCGAGCAGATGGGTTGCGAAAGAATGCCGCAGCGTGTGGCAGCTGGCCGGCTTGTCCAGCCCTGCCTGCCGACAGGCCGCCTTCACCGCACGCTGCAAACCCTTCACGTCCACATGATGGCGGCGAACCGCACCCCCGCGCGGATCCACGCTACGACGCGGCGCCGGGAACAGATACTGCCATCCTGGCTCACGCGCTGCATTGGGATACTTGCGCAGCAGCGCGTGCGGAAGCTAGACCTCACCTGCGCCCACCTGCAGATCCCGCGCATGCACGCGCTTGGCTTCGTCCAACTGGAGCTGCAGCGCATCGCGCAATGACTGCGGCAGCAGTGTGCGGCGGTCCTTCCCACCCTTGCCATCGCGCACCACGATCTCGTTGCGCGCAACATCCACATCCTTGATGCGTAGGCGCACGCACTCCATCAAGCGCATGCCGGTCCCGTAGAGGAGTGCCGCCATCAGTGCGTGACGCCCCTCCATCTGCGCCAGCACCGCCATGACCTCCACCTCACTCAGGACGGTCGGCAACCGCCGCGGCCGCTTGGCACGCCGAATCTCGTCCATCCATGGCAGATCGCGTCCCAACACCTCGCGATACAGAAACAGCAAGGCGGCCAGTGCCTGATTCTGCGTGGAAGGCGCCACGCCATCGCGCGCCGCCAGCATGGTCAGGAACGCCTCCACTTCGCGCACTCCCATCGTCTCTGGATGGCGTTTTTCGTTGGCCAGGATGAAGCGCCGAATCCAACCAACATAGGCATCCTCGGTGCGCTTGGCACGGCCCAGCCGCTGCAACCGATCGCGGACGCGGTCCAACAGCCTGGCAGGCCGTCGCCCGCTAGGCGCTGCCGAAGACGGCTGCCTGGCGGCCGATGCAGACGAAGACATTGAAGCCGTTCGGTCGGAATGATACGGTCGCATTGCGTTGAGTCGCCGCAGGGGAATGCGACATGTTTACGCACCGTGGTCACGCGCCACGATCGGGATGTCGCGGTAAAACCAATGGGAATGCACTTGGTGTGGAGGTCAGAGATTACGTACTACACCCCGGTGCTACGCACCTTTTTGACTTCGAATAGTTGTTAGGTGGCAATGAATCGCTGGGAAGTCTTTGGGGCAATCTTCTTCGGCAGCATCTTTGCACTCTTCGCGGTCTTTCGCTTTGAGATCCTTGATGCTCGTGCCGCTAAAGGCATTGCCGCCGTATTCTTGTTCGGCATCTACTGCGGCATCGTCGCCTTCGGTACCGCCGGAAAGAAGCGCTCGCTATCTCTACCAGGGCAGACGGTTTTGGGCATAGGGGTGGCCTTGACAATCGCTGCATTGTTCAGCCCTCCCACGGAGGGATTTGCTCTTGCGGCCCTTCTTGGGCTTATCCTTGGCTTCACTGCAGATAGGTGGGTGGAACACGTGCAGTTGCCGTAGTTGCCACCTAACAATTTATTCAAGCCGACGCCGCTTCGCGGCGCGGCTTAATTCAGGCGTTAGGGCGCAGACAAAGGTGATTCGCTTCTCATGCTAAGCATCGTTGCAAACCCGGAAGGCAACGTCGTCCATATTCATGGTGACGTGTCTGGCCTCCTCGCGCTGGAACGGGAGATTCGCAGGCTTCGAGAGCATGCCGAGCAAGGTAGTTGCCAAGACGGCCACCTCTTTACGCAGGCCTGGGGCGGAGTCGATCTCACCGAGACCATGCTGGATAATGAGCGGGGCGAGGGCTGGCATCAGGTGCACCACGTCAAGCTTTTCAGTTGGTCCGCCGAGTGGAGCGCGCGTCATGGTCTGTCGTCAGCTGCGCCCTAACAATTCGTCCAAGCCGACGCCGCTTCGCGGCGCGGCTTAACTCAGGTGTTAGGTGATTTAGATGAACTTGATCGTGCCGCTTACCAAGGACCTGTCTGGCGGCGTTGCCACCCTCGACGTAGAAGACAATCAGCGGGATTTCATCGGCACATTCGAATCTACACTCGCAGACGTCTCTGAGCGCGTGACAGGCCATGTGATACTAGATGAGGGAGCGCCAGCCGGCTTCTTCATCATCGATTTCGACTATCCGATACGTTATGCATTTGCGGCCGCCGGATCGGTCGGACTAAGGTCATTTTTTATTGCTAGCAACTACCAGGGTAAAGGCTTGGCAAGACGCGCACTCCAGAATCTTGCCACCTATCTCCAGGCGCAACGAGTAAAGGCAAGCTCGGTATTCTTAACCGTAAACTGTCGGAACACAGCAGCGGCGTCGCTGTATCGCAAGTGTGGCTTTGTCGATAATGGCGAGCTATACCTGGGTGGTTCGCGCGGGCCGCAGCATATTATGGCTCTACCGCTCACCTAACTATTCGTCCAAGCCGACGCCGCTTCGCGGCGCGACTTAACTCAGCTGTTAGGCCTCATTCCAACCTACATGCAATGGCTTGAGACAAAAATCCCGCCGCCGGTTGTCATGGTGCTCTTGGGCATTGCCGCGTTCGGTGCAGCATACTTCATGCCCGCGCTCTCGTTCGAGCTTCCACTACGCACACCCGTCGCTGTTGCTCTAGCCGTTGTGGGCTTGGCGCTCAACATTCTTCCCAAACTCGCCTTTCAGCGCGTCGGTACTACGGTCAACCCACTCAGGCCGGCCTCAGCCACGCACCTGGTCACATCTGGCATTTATCGCTACACCCGCAACCCAATGTACCTGGGCCACTCCGTGATCCTCCTGGGCTGGGCGCTCCACCTCCACAATGCGGCCACGCTCATGGCCGTTCCTGCCTTCATGCTCTACATCACGCGGTTCCAAATTCAGCCGGAGGAGCGGTATCTGTCCGCTCGCTTCCCGGACACGTACGCTGCATTCTGCAGGCAGGCCTCGCGCTGGCTATGAGGCCTAACAATTCATTCAAGCCGAAGCCGCTTAGCGGCTCGGCTTAACTCAGGTGTTAGGCAGTGGTGGAGCAAACGCGTTGTTGGGTCCTGCTTCGGTGCGCTGACTGGCATGCATGCGGCCGGCTCGGGGCGGCAGTCATCACCGTTGTGGGCTGCGGCAAGTTCGGGGCTTCGTACTCGCACGTTGTTACTGCGCCGCGCCCATTGCATTTGGCTTCGGTGGCATCGCTCGCCGCTGCATCCGCGGGCAAGCTCCATCCAGCAAGCTGTGGCACACTCTGCCCAAGCGGCAGTGCTGGGGAGCATGGTTGCACCACCAACCTTCGCGACCACTCACTGCCTAACAATTCATTCAAGCCGAAGCCACTTCGTGGCTCAGCTTAATTCAAGCGTTATGCATTGCATGTTCAAGATCACGGTCTCTTGCCGGGGAATGTCAGAGCAATCTGCGTTGGCGGGCCTCTCAGAAATTACAGACGAGTTCGCCAGTCGTCCATGGCACGAGAACGTGTCTTGCCGCTGGGAAAGCGATTGCATCGTGCTTGAAGCTCAGAACGACTTTGACCCAGAGGGAAAAGCCTCCTAGACGAGTTCTCGGACGCGATCTGCGCTTGCTTGCCCATTGAGTCAGCACCAATATCGTTTGCCGTAGAGTCGGTCCGTGAGGTTCCGGGCAGCAATGCCTAACAATTCATTCAAGCCGATGCCGCTTCGCGGCACGGCTTAATTCAGGCGTTAGCCCTCAACAGACTTCCACAGGATCGTCATGAAGTATGCTGAGCTTGCTGCAATTTGGTTTGCCATACACTTGGAGCCAACCATCGCGCAAGACCGTGAGCCCGGTACTGTTTACTCTTACACCAAAGATGGCGTAAGACATTACAGCGCAAAGCCTGCCCCGCCAGGGGCGACCAACATTAGAACGATCACTTATAAGTTCAACCCTGTGGGCAACTGGCACGAGAAGAGAGGACCTGCAAGCTACGAGTTCGCTGACGGCTACAACTTCGAGTATCGCCGAACGGCCAACCCCGGCTACACGAACGCCCCGGGGACGATAGAGAAAGGTATCTGGACTGCTGGCCCCAAAAGTTGCTCTGTCGGCCCCGAGCAAGGAAACCTATACATTCAAGCGGGCACCGAGCGGTGCTGCTACAGCGCAAGTTTCCTTGGTGAAAACCTTGTGCTTTCGGCACTCTCACAACCTCGGTTTGTTGGGGTCTGCAGTGACCGCGTGCTAGTCAGGTCATCGCAGTGAGGGCTAACAATTCATTCAAGCCGAACCCGCTTCGCGGGTCGGCTTAATTCAGGCGTTAGACCGCTATGTACCGTCTCGGCCACCTTGTTAACGGTGAGTGGGCTGCCCACTCGCACCTGCCCGTGTTCGACATCGGGCAGCACATAACTGCGGGCGCTCCCGGCGGAGACCCTGTCGTTTTTGAACGATTAGTTGAATGCTTGGGCCCACCGTACCACTTGCTGTACGTGCTTCACACTCCTCGCGGAGAGGCGCTGCCTGGCCGTTACCAAAGCCCAGCCTTGTCGCTGGCTCAGGTCAAAGAGTTCCTAGCCAGGTTTGCGCCGTTTCTCTCCGCAGATGCACGCTTTGACCTCTGGGCATACTCTCCAGGAGACAAGGCCACTGTTGTGTGGGACCGTCACAACCAAGTATTCGGCTATGGCCCACTTGAGCGGTACTCTTGCACTCTAAGGTCCATGGGCTTTGCCCTGGGGTGGCCTGAGGTTCCGGCACCACATGAGCATCACTACCGCGAGGAGTTCGATGCTCTGGCCAGACACGTACTGACCGCTTTTGACTGGTCCCACTCTCCACTGCGCCCGGAAGATGAGCAGTGAGGGCGCGGTCTAACAATTCATTCAAGCCGAAGCTGCTCCGCAACTCGGCTTAATTCAAGCGTTAGGGCCCATACCAAACTTCAAGGAGAGTCCATTGAGCAGGCCGGTCATTCCAAACATGAGATTGTGGCCTCGCAACTTGAGTACATCTCAAGGCGGTGGGCTGTCCACATCCCAGTACGGCGGTATGTCGACTTCACAGTACGGTAGCATGTCTACATCGCAGTACGGCGGCATGTCCACGTCGCGGTATGGCGGCATGTCCACATCGCAGTACGGTGGCCTCTCCACCTCGCAGTATGGTGGCTTGTCCACTTCCCAGTACGGAGGCTTGTCGACCTCACAGTACGGCGGTCTATCTACTTCACAGTACGGCGGTCTATCCAGCTCTCAAGGCGGCGGCATGTCCACGTCTGCTACCAACGTGTACATGAGCAACATTCCGCCATGGCCTGTATTCCTCCGCGAGCTCGAGGCGTGCGGGTACCAGACTCAGGCTGACTTAATCCGGCAGCGTCTGCCAGATTTTCTGTGGCCCGAGAACTTCTTCCGCCAATGGGCCCTAACAATTCATTCAAGCCGAACCGGCTTCGCGGGTCGGCTTAATTCAGGCTTTATGCGGCTAGGACGGTTCTAGGAGGCTGTAGCGATGAAAATTGGCGAACTGACATCCTTCGCTCACAACGTCGCAGATTCGCTTGCGAGTGGGACTTGCTTCATGGTGGGTGTGCTCGGTGTCGATATTCACGGAGAGGCGGCGGCTTCGACCATAGGTCACATAACCGTGGATTTCTTACAAGGGACTTCCTCTGGTAGCCCGGTCTCAGCAGATCTTCGATTTGCTATCGAGCGCTACAGCCAACAATTGCCGGAGCTAGCTCGCCGCAATGGCATCGACCACGACGAGATTGCTGTTATGACGGCCAGGTTTGGTACTGATCTAACTGCAGGCGCCCACTTTCTGGTCACTGTCCAAACCGTCGACGGCCGCCGATCTGTTGATCAGTACGTTGGCTTTCCCGGGCGGCGCTACGGTAAGCCGCGTAGAGCTGGCGCGCCGCCTAACAATTCATTCAAGCCGAACCCGCTTCGCGGGTCTGCTTAATTCAGGCGTTAGGCGGCACATGAGCACTCTCACAGCATTTGAGAAGCGAGTTCTAGACGCCTGTTTAGCCGGAGACGATCAAAGACTTTCGTTGCTTCGGCTGCAAGCCGAGGCGGCAGTTGTAGCTTCCCGTGAGCATACTGGTGTCGGGGCTTACATCAACTTCTCTGTGCCCGACTCGTCGCCGCTTCTCGAGCCAGGAACATTCATAATTGGGGATCTCAATCTTGAGATTGCGGGGCTTCCGGATGGTGTCACCACTCTCCTCTACGGTTACGGCGGGAGGATTCAGTTCCTTGAGTTTGCTACCCATGCAGGTGAATGGCCTGAGAAGCCAGGTAATCCCCCCGCCCATTAGCTGACGCCAGAAGTGGAATTTTCTCGTCCCCTTTCCCGAGGAGGTTCCATGAAG
>NZ_JAJGQM010000068.1 GCF_020784175.1 Xanthomonas campestris pv. asclepiadis | reverse complement strand
GAACGTCAGTTGCATGCATCACTCCTCAACGTGAGTGGATAGTGTCGCGTATCTGCGATGCGTTGTTCAGAGGTTCCCTAAGGCTCGGTAAATTTCGCTTGACAGCGAAGTTTCAGTCCAGCCTGCTTTCCCGATTCCCGATTCCCGATTCCCGATTCCCGATTCCCGATTCCCGATTCCCGATTCCCGATTCCCGATTCCCGATTCAGCCTTCCAGAATCATCGCCAGCGCCACCCGGCGGCCTTCGCTGGCCAACACGTTGTAGGTGCGCGCCGCGGCCGCATTGGTCATCGCTTCCAGGCCGATGCCGCGAGTCAGGCAGGCTGCCAGCACGTCCGTCTTCGGAAACTGCTGCCGCTCGCCGGTGCCGAGCAGGATCACCGCCGGGGCAAGTGCCAGCACCGCATCCATATGCGCGACCTGGAGCTGCTCCAGGCCAGGCACCGGCCAGCCTTCCACCAGCTCGTCCGGCATCAGGATGAAGCTGCGCTGCAGAATCTGGTCGTTCACCTTGGCATGGCGGCCATCGGCCGCGCGCAGCGCATAGGTGTAGTCGGGGTGTTCCTGGCTTAAAGGCATGGCGAACTCGTCGGGTCAGCCGCGCGGTAGCACGATCTGACGCTTTTCCTTGCTGGGGCGGTACAGGATGGCGACATGGCCGATCCGCTGCACCAGCGCGCTGCCGGTGTGCTGGGTCAGTTCGGCGATCATGGCGTCACGGGCCTCGCGATCCTCCGATGTCACCTTCACCTTGATCAATTCGTGGCGCTCGAGCACTTCCTCGAGTTCGGCCAGAAATGCCGGCGTGACCCCTTTGCCGCCGGTCTGCAGCAGTGCCTTGAGATCGTGGGCCTGGCCGCGCAGGAAACGGTTCTGGGCGGAGGTGAGAACAATGGACATGCAGGATCAAAGGGAAGCAAAGGGTGTTCAGGGTATCATGGCGACCCGTTCAGACCCCTTTGCCGATGCCTTCCCGTAGTAAAAGCAGCCAGCGCTGGCTCAAGGAACACTTCGCCGATCCGTTCGTCAAGAAGGCGCAGGCCGAAGGCATGCGCTCGCGCGCGGCCTACAAGCTGGAAGAACTGCTCCAGCGCGATCGTCTGCTCAAGCCGGGCATGGTGGTGGTCGATCTGGGCGCGGCGCCGGGCGGCTGGTCGCAGCAGGTCCGCAAGTCCATGGGCGACAGTGGCCGGGTGGTGGCACTGGATATCCTGGAGATGCCGCCGCTGGCCGGCGTGGAGTTCCTTCACGGCGACTTCAGGGAGCAAACCGTCCTATCGGAATTCGAGACAATGTTGGGCGATGTGCCGGTGGACCTTGTGCTGTCCGATATGGCCCCCAATAAGAGTGGCATGGATGCGGTCGACCAACCGCGGATGATGCACCTGGCGGAACTGGCGATGGAATTCGCCGATACCCACCTCAAACCCGGCGGGGCGTTCCTGATCAAGCTGTTCCAGGGCGTCGGGTCCGATGACTACATTCGTGAGCTTCGCCGCCGCTATGACAAGGTGACGATTCGCAAACCGGCGGCCTCGCGCAAGCGCTCCCCGGAAGTTTATGCGCTCGGTCAGGGCAAGCGTGCCCAGATCAAGTAAGCTGCCAATGACCACCGTGTTTCAAGAATTGAAGAGTAGAGGGCACCGGAGCCAATGAGGATGAACGACTTGACCAAGAATCTGCTGCTGTGGGTGGTCGTCGCGGTTGTGCTGATGGTCGTCTTCCAGAGCTTTTCGCCGCGGATGGCGGGCGGTGTCGGCCCCGACTCGATTACCTACACCCAGTTCCTGAAGGAAGTGGACTCCGGGCGTGTCAAATCGGTGGACTACACCGACGAGACCAATCTGGCAGTCAACGCGATCCGCTTCAAGCGCACCGACGGCAGCGAAGCCACCGTGTACGGGCCGCGCGACGACAAGCTGGTTGACGTGCTGTATAGCAAGAACATCGAAATGACTCGCCAGAAGCCCTCCACCGGGCCTGGTTTCTGGTCGTTGGTGCTCAATTTCCTGCCGGTCATCCTGATCATCGGCTTCTGGCTGTTCATCATGCGCCAGATGCAGGGCGGTGGCGGCGGTGCCAAGGGTGCGATGAGCTTCGGCAAGTCGCGCGCCAAGCTTCAGGGCGAGGACCAGGTCAAGATCACCTTTGCCGACGTTGCCGGTTGCGACGAGGCCAAGGAAGAAGTCAGCGAGCTGGTCGACTTCCTGCGCGACCCGACCAAGTTCACCAAGCTGGGCGGCAAGATTCCGCGCGGCGTGCTGATGGTCGGCCCGCCGGGTACCGGCAAGACTTTGCTCGCCAAGGCGATCGCCGGCGAGGCCAAGGTGCCGTTCTTCAGCATCTCCGGTTCCGACTTCGTCGAGATGTTCGTGGGCGTTGGCGCCAGCCGCGTGCGCGACATGTTCGAGCAGGCCAAGAAGCATGCGCCCTGCATCATCTTCATCGACGAAATCGATGCCGTTGGCCGTCACCGCGGCGCCGGCCTGGGCGGCGGACATGACGAGCGCGAGCAGACCCTGAACCAGTTGCTGGTCGAGATGGACGGTTTCGAGGGCGGCGAAGGCGTGATCGTGATCGCTGCGACCAACCGCCCCGACGTGCTGGATCCGGCGCTGCTGCGTCCGGGCCGTTTCGATCGCCAGGTCGTGGTTGGCCTGCCGGACGTCAAGGGGCGCGAGCAGATCCTGCGTGTACACATGCGCAAGCTGCCGCTGGCCGACGACGTGGTGCCGATGGTCATCGCCCGCGGCACGCCGGGTTTCTCGGGTGCCGACCTGGCCAACCTGTGTAACGAGGCTGCGTTGTTTGCCGCACGCGGCAGCGAGAAGGAAGTCCGCATGGACCACTTCGATCGTGCCCGCGACAAGATCCTGATGGGTGCCGAGCGCCGCTCGATGGCCATGAGCGAAGACGAAAAGACACTGACTGCCTACCACGAGGCAGGTCACGCCATTGTCGGCCGTCTGGTGCCCGAGCATGATCCGGTCTACAAGGTCACCATCATTCCGCGCGGTCGCGCCCTGGGCGTGACCATGTATCTGCCGGAAGGCGATCGTTACTCGATGAACCGCGTGGCGATCGAGTCGCAACTGTGCTCGCTGTATGGCGGCCGCGTGGCCGAAGAGCTGATCTTCGGCGGCGACAAGGTCACCACCGGTGCGTCCAACGACATCGAGCGTGCGACCAAGATGGCACGCAACATGGTCACCAAGTGGGGCCTGTCCGACGAGCTCGGCCCGGTGGCCTATGGCGAGGAGGAAGACGAGGTGTTCCTGGGTCGTTCGGTGACCCAGCACAAGAACGTCTCCGACGAGACCGCGCGCATGATCGACGAAGTGGTGCGTTCGATCCTGGACAAGGCTTACAGCAAGACCAAGGCCATCCTCACCGAGAACCTGGACAAGCTGCACGCGATGTCGCAGCTGCTGTTGCAGTACGAGACCATCGACGTGCCGCAGATCGACGCCATCATGGAAGGCCGCGAGCCGCCACCGCCGGCCGGCTGGGGCAAGTCCGACAAGGACGGCGGCAACAACAACGACAAGGGCAGCCCGCGTCCGTTGCCGCCGATTGCCGGGCCAGCCGAGCAGCTGTAACGCTTGTATCGGTCAGCTGCAGAAGCATTCATCAAGGCCGGGAAGCGATTCCCGGCCTTGATGCGTTATAGGGCCACATCGCCTCATCAGCTCTTGCCGCAATCATTCAAGGAGACACCATCGATGTTCGACACCGCCCTCAAGCTGGATTGCGCCGGCCGCGAACTGCGACTGGACGCGCCGCATGTGATGGGGATCGTCAACGTCACCCCGGATTCGTTTTCCGATGGCGGCCAGCACGCCAGCAGCGAGGCCGCCATCGCGCATGGCCTGCGTCTGGTCGAGCAGGGCGCTGCGGTGCTGGATATCGGCGGTGAATCCACCCGTCCGGGCGCAACCCCGGTATCGCTGGACGAAGAACTGCAGCGCGTGATCCCGGTGATCCAGGCATTGGCGCAGCACACCGGTGTGCCGATCAGTGTGGATACCTTCAAGCCGGAGGTAATGCGCGCGGCGGTCGCGGCCGGCGCCGGCATGATCAACGACGTACACGCGCTGCGCTCGCCGGGTGCATTGGACGCCGCGGCCGAGTTGCGGGTGCCGGTGGTGTTGATGCATGCGCGCAGCGCACCCCATGCGATGCAGGACGCGCCGCACTACGACGACGTGGTGGCCGAGGTACATCGCTTCCTGGCCGAGCGCATCTTCGCGGCAGAAATGGCAGGTATCGACAAGGGCCGGTTGATCCTCGATCCGGGGTTCGGGTTCGACAAGACCACCACGCACAATCTCACCGTGCTGGCGCAGTTGCAGCGCCTGCAGGAGTTCGGCCTGCCGATCCTGGCAGGGCTGTCGCGCAAGCGCAGCATTGGTGAACTGACCGGGCGCCAGGTCGCCGCAGAACGCGTATACGGCTCGGTCGCCGCGCATCTGATCGCCGCCCAGCACGGCGCGCTGTTGCTGCGCGTGCATGATGTGGCCGCCACCGTGGATGCCTTGAAGGTGTGGAATGCAATGGCGGCGATCCCGTTGCCACGCGTGAGCGCGCCTGCGGCACCGAGCATTCGCTGGCCGGACGAGGACTGATGCCGGCCGACCGACGCCCGCTGGCAATTGCATTGATGGGGCCGACCGCCAGCGGCAAGACCGCGCTGGCACTGGAGGCAGCGCAGCGCTGGAACGGCGAGATCGTCAGTGTCGATTCGGCACTGGTGTACCGCGGCCTGGACATCGGTGCGGCCAAGCCGGATGCCGCGATGCGCGCGGTCGTGCCCCATCATCTGCTCGACCTGCGCGATCCCTGGCAGATCTATTCGGCGGCGGAATTCGCCAGCGATGCGCGGTGGGCGATCGAGCAGATCGTCGCGCGCGGCAAGCTGCCGATTCTGGCCGGCGGCACCGGGCTCTACTTCCGCGCCTTGCTGGAAGGGCTGTCGCAGTTGCCCGAGGCTGATCCGACCGTGCGCTCGGCCATCGCGTCCGAAGCCGAACAGCTCGGATGGGCCAGGCTGCACGCACAACTGGCGGAGGTCGACCCGGTCGCGGCTGCGCGCATCCATACCACCGATCCGCAGCGGATCCAGCGCGCCCTGGAGGTCTACCGCATCAGCGGCAGGCCGATCAGCTACTGGCAGGCGCTACCGCCGGGACCACGCTTGCCGGTGCGGGTGCTGAAGGTCGTCCTGGCGCCGCACGAGCGCGCAGTGCTGCACGCACGCATCGAGCAGCGCCTGGATGCAATGCTGGCGCAGGATTTCCTGGCCGAAGTGGAGCGGCTGCGTGCATTGCCGCAACTGCGCGCGGTCGCCGCGCCGCTGGATCTGCCGGCGGTGCGCGCGGTGGGGTATCGCCAGGCCTGGGAGTATCTGGATGGAGCCGGCAGCCTGGCCGAGTTCCGCGACAAGGCCGTGCAGGCCACCCGTCAACTGGCCAAGCGGCAACTGACCTGGCTGCGTGGCGAGCTCGACGCACGCTGGTTCGACCCCGAGCGTGACCGCCATCGGCTGGAATGCGCACTTGTCCGCTTCCTCGGTCAACGTCCCGCTGTGCAGCAGGCTTCAGGCGTGTAACATCCCGTTTCCGGGGCCGGCTGGGGATGGCAGGTGTCGACCGGGACTATAAGAACAATAATGAAGAGGAGTTTTCGATGGCGAAGGGGCAATCTTTACAGGATCCATTCCTCAACGCGCTGCGGCGTGAGCGGGTGCCGGTCTCTGTGTATCTGGTCAACGGCATCAAGCTGCAGGGCACGATCGAGTCGTTCGACCAGTTCGTGGTCCTGCTGCGCAATACCGTGAGTCAGATGGTCTACAAGCACGCCATCTCCACGGTCGTGCCGGCGCGCAATGTGCGCGTGGGACCGGGTGGTGGGTATGTGCAATCCAATGAAGGCAACCAGGCGGAAGATGACGACGTCGAGCAGTAATGGAGTAGTGCGTGTTTGATCGCTCACGCAAGGGTGAACACGCGTTGTTGATCCAGACCCACTCCGGTGGGCCTGCCGAAGAGGATGTGCTGGAGGAGTTCGCCGACCTTGCCAAGTCGGCGGGCGCCACGGTGGCGGCCACGCTCACCGCGCGCATCGACAAACCGAACCCGTCGACCTTGATCGGCAGCGGCAAGCTGGAAGAAATCAAGGCCGCCGCCGAGGCCACCGGCGCGGATCTGGTGTTGGTCAACCACACCTTGTCGCCGGGCCAGGAGCGCAATCTGGAGCGCTACCTGGAGCGGCGCGTGATCGACCGTACCGGCCTGATCCTGGACATCTTCGCGCAACGGGCACGCAGCCACGAAGGCAAGCTGCAGGTGGAGCTGGCGCAGTTGCGGCACATGGCCACCCGGCTGGTGCGCGGCTGGACCCATCTGGAACGTCAGCGCGGCGGGTCGATCGGACTGCGCGGCCCTGGCGAAACCCAGCTGGAAACCGATCGCCGTCTGCTGCAGAAGCGGGTGGAGCAGTTGCAGCAGCGGCTGGAGAAGGTCGAGGTGCAGCGCACCCAGATGCGGCGTGCGCGCATGCGCAGCGAACTGCCGCGGATTGCGTTGGTCGGCTACACCAATGCCGGCAAGTCCACCTTGTTCAATGCCCTGACCGGCGCGGAGGCCTACGTGGCCGACCAGTTGTTCGCCACGCTCGATCCCACCGTGCGCCGCATCGCGCTGCCCGGTGGCAGTGCGATCCTGGCCGACACGGTCGGCTTCGTACGCGACCTGCCGCACCAACTGGTCGCCGCATTCCGTTCGACCTTGTCCGAGGCGCGCGACGCCGATCTGTTGTTGCATATCGTCGATGCGGCCGACCCGCTGCGCGAGGAACGCATCCAGCAGGTCGATGAGGTGTTGCATGCGGTCGGTGCGGGCGATCTGCCGCAGCTGCTGGTGTTCAACAAGATCGACAAGATCGACGGCGCGCAGGTGCGTCACGATGCGCAGGACGGCATTCCCGACCAGGCGCGGCGCGAGCGCGTGTGGGTCTCCGCACGCGATGGACGCGGGCTGCCGGAACTGCAGCATGCGCTGGGGCAGCGGCTGGACCTGCGCCATGTGACCGGGCAACTGCGGTTGCCACCGTCGGCCGGCCGCCTGCGCTCCAAGTTGCATCAACTGGAAGTGGTGCGCGGCGAACAATCCGACGAGGACGGCTGGTTGCTGGATGTGGACCTGCCGATGGTCGAGGCCGAGCGCCTGGCTGCCGGCGACGACGGTGCGCCCCTGCGTGCGATGCTGCCCGATCGTCGCGAAGACTGGGAGTCGTGATCGGCGCTGCACGGTCGGCTTGGCCGGCCGTGCAGATCGGCGCTGGCAGGGTAGACCGACGGGTCAGGCGGTATGGCGATCGCGCCGCTCCGCTCCGCTCCTGGCGCTTTGGTGCATAGCGACCGAATGCATGTCTGCCGCAGTCGCCTGGGCAGGACACGCACGAGACCGCAGCCGACATCCTGGCGATCCGCTCGCCAGCGCAGCCGATGCCTGCTGCCATTGGCTGCACGCCGCTACTGAACCCCGGCCACGTCGTCGCTGGCGCGGATTGGGCGCCAACGCAGACAGGCGCGGTAAATTGGGCTAAAACGTCGGTTGCTCCTTCACTCGCCGTGCCCATGTCCATGTCCGCCGATTCCGAACTGCAGCAGCTGGCCGAACACCTCGGTCAACAGCTGCTTGCCGCGCGCGAGCGCCTGGTCACTGCCGAGAGCTGTACCGGCGGCTGGATCGCCAAGGCGGTCACCGATGTGGCGGGGTCCTCGCACTGGTTCGATTGCGGCATGGCCGCTTACAGCTACGAGGCCAAGCAGGCCTTGCTGGGAGTGCGACCCCACACGCTGGAAGTGCATGGTGCAGTCAGCCGCGAAACGGTGATCGAGATGGTGTCGGGCGCGCTGGTCAATTCCGGTGCGAGCATCGCGGTGGCGGTGACCGGCATCGCCGGGCCGGGGGGCGGCAGTGAGGACAAGCCGGTCGGCACGGTATGGATCGGCTGGAAGCGGCGCGGCGGCTATGCCACTGCGCAGTTGTTCCATTTCGCTGGCGATCGCGATGCAGTGCGTCGCCAGACCGTGGTTGCCGCGTTGCGGGGCTTGAGCGCGCTGCTCTAGGCCTTATGCCGAAGCAGGCACGCGCACGCATCTACTGCGCAGGGTGTGTCTCTGGCTGCGGCGATTCTCTTCGACATTGAGCGATTGCGCATGTGGTGCATGGCTGCCATGCAGCGTTGGCTGCAGTGGGTTCGCTGCGCGCTCCGCAGGTTCTGCCAGCGGCGTTGTCCAGCCTCGTTGATTCGGTAAGGTGTGGCGTCACGCGACCTGCGGCGCTCGCCGCAGTGCATCGCTCGCTCTTTTTCGGGGGACAGGCATGCGCTTGAAACAGCAACGTCGCACCGCGCTTGCGTTGGCGCTTTTCGCGGCCGCGCAGGCATCGCCGCTGCATGCGCAGACGGCCACGCAGGAACAGCGCAACGAGCCGGCCACGCTGGCGTCGCTCAAGGTAACTGCGCAAAAACGCGAGGAATCGCTGCAGAACGTGCCGGTGGTGGTCTCGGTGTTGCCCGAGCAACTACTGCAGGACAGCGGCGTGCACGACATCAAGGAACTGCAGGTGCTGGTGCCTGGCTTGATCGTGACCAGCAGTCAAAGCGCTGCGCAGACCACTGCACGTATTCGCGGCATCGGCACAGTGGGCGACAACGCCGGGCTCGAATCCTCGGTCGGCGTGGTCATCGATGGCGTGGCGCGCGCACGCAATGGCGTGGGTTTTGCCGACCTCGGAGAACTCGAGCGCATCGAAGTATTGAAGGGACCGCAAGGTACCGTGTTCGGCAGGAACACTTCGGCCGGCGTCATCAATGTGGTCACGCGCCGTCCCAGTTTTACCCGCAGTGCCGATGCCGAGATCACCACGGGCAACTATGGTGCGCTCGGGATTGCCGGCGCCTTCAACGATGCGCTGGGCCAGACCAGCGCCTTGCGCGTCTATGCGGCCAGACGGCGTCGCGATGGCTTCGAACAGGTGGTCACCGGTGCCGGCCCGCGCACCGCCACCGACGATGGCGATCAGAATCTGCGCACTGCGCGCGTGCAGTGGTTATGGGAACCCGGCGACGATCTGGACATCAATCTGGCTGCCGACTACACCCGCCGTGAGGAAAATTGCTGCGTCACCGTCACCACCGAACGCGGGCCGACCGCAGCGCTGATCGACGCCCTGGCGCCAGGCGGGCAGGGCACGATTGCGCGCGCCGACCCGCAAGGCCGACGCGCCTACAGCAATCGCAGCACCGCGCAGGATATCCAGGACAAGGGCGTGTCGGCGCAGGTGGATTGGACCACGCCGTGGCTGAGCGAGGCGGTGCTGACCTCGATCACCGCATTGCGCGACTGGAAATCCATCAACGGCCTGGACTTCGACTACAGTGCGGCTGACGTCCTGTACCGCGCGCCGCGCGAGGACGAGATGCTGACCAGGTTCAAGACCTTCAGCCAGGAACTGCGCCTGGCCGGATCGAGCGAGCGTCTCGACTGGATCGTCGGTGCGTTTTACGCCGACGAAACCCTGCATCGCAACGAGTCCTATCGCTTTGGCAATGCCTACGAGCCGTATCTGTCCAGCGTGTTGCTTGCACGGGTCAATCCGGCGCTGGCCGCACGTGCGGATGCAACGCGGTTTCTCGCAGACGCCACCGGCTTGCCGGCTGGCACGCTGTTTCGTGGACAGGGCAGCCAGGATCGCTTTCGACAGGATGGCACCAGTGCCGCGTTGTTCACCAACAACACCTGGCATGCCACCGATGCGCTGGATGTGGTGGTGGGGTTGCGTTACACCTACGAGCACAAGGCGTTGCAGTCGAGGTTTGAGAATCCCGATGGAAGCCCCGCATGCGCCAGCTATTTCGCGGCCAATGGTCAGCTCGACCCTGCTGCGTTGCGGCGTATCGGGGCTGCGCTGGTCGCACGGGGCGTGCCCGCGTCGGCAGTACCGACCATCGCGCCGCAAGTGGTCGGTTTCACCTGCCTGCCCTGGGCCAACGTGGCTCATGCCGGCCGCCGCACCGAGCAACGACGCACCGAGCGCGAGTGGTCCGGAACGGCGAAGCTGGCGTATCGCTGGAGCGATGCAGTGATGACCTATGTGTCCGCCGCACGCGGCTACAAGGCCGGCGGTTTCAACCTGGATCGCGTGCAGTCCTCCGATGGTTTGTCCAGCGGCGTGCAAGGCATCCTGCCGGTGGACGACACCGCGTTTCCCGGCGAATTCGTCGATAGTTACGAGCTCGGTGCCAAGACCACCTGGCTCGGTGGCAATCTGCTGTTCAACGTGGCGCTGTTCTATCAGGATTTCAGCGACTTCCAA
The DNA here is from genome assembly GCF_020784175.1 of Xanthomonas campestris pv. asclepiadis. Classification (GTDB taxonomy): domain Bacteria; phylum Pseudomonadota; class Gammaproteobacteria; order Xanthomonadales; family Xanthomonadaceae; genus Xanthomonas; species Xanthomonas campestris_D. The sequence continues at coordinate 9,882 of NZ_JAJGQM010000068.1, read as the reverse complement.
CTCAACAATTTCCTCGGGACCAGCTTCGTGGTGCGCGCCATTCCCAGCGTGGTGTCGCGCGGCATCGATACCGAACTGCTGTGGCAGGGCGCCATGCCCGGTCTGATGGTGCAGGGCGGGCTCAGCTATACGGATACCGCGTATGGCGACGATCCGCTGCCGGACGCCGATCTGGCGCTGCTGCCGGGCAGTCGGTTGAGCTTTGCGCCACGTTGGTCGGCCAATCTCTCGGTCACTTACGAGCACGCGCTCGGCGATCGCATGACCGGTCGCTTCAATGTCGGCGCGAAGTATGTTTCCGAGTACAACGCCGGCTCCGATCTGGATCCGCAAAAAGTGCAACCGGGCTATACGGTGCTCAATGCACGGTTGGGCATCGGCGCCGACGACAAGCGCTGGATGCTGGAAGCGTGGGCAGAAAATCTCGGCAACGAAACCTATCGCCAGATCGTCATCGATGCGCCGCTGCAGGCGGGTTCGTGGAATGCGTTTCTGGGCGCGCCCCGCACGTATGGGGTGACCTTGCGGTTGCGGTATTAGGTCTTTTGAAGGTTCAGGTGCAGCCTTGCCAAGGCACCAGGTTCCATACGTAAGCGCAACCTCGGCTGAGCCTGCAGGTGTCCATGACGCGACAGGCACGTGCAGATCGGCTACAAACAAGGTCTCGTTTTCAACCTGCGTGCCGATGCTTCCGCTTTTTGCTCATGTGCTGTTGTTGTCCGCACCGCGCCGATCTGCTGGCAGTGTCCTAGCGTTGCTGGATGGCCGGTGCGCAGCCGTCCGGCAGCCGATGCGTGAGGCGGCCGATGGTTGCGTCGTTCTGTGCGCGAGCGATCATGCAGCCACGCGCGATGGTGCATGGTCAATGTGCGCTTCGAACGACGAGACGCGGCCGACGATGCACTTTGGTGCGCTCCGGCCTGTTGCCGTAGCGCAATCGCAGGCGGTGTGCTGATGTGGGAGGCACTTGGCACCGTTCGGGACCTGGGGCGGCTGCAGGAAATCGCCGCGGTGCTGATCCGCTACGGATTCGGTGATGTGGTGCGGCGTATCGGCCTTGCCGACGTGCTCGAACGTGCCGGCAAGCTGCTGCACTGGCACAACGCCGAGGGGCGCCTGCGCCTGTCTGCGGCGATGCGGGTGCGGCGCGCGCTCGAGGAACTCGGGCCGACCTTCGTCAAGCTGGGGCAGGTGCTGGCCACGCGTGTGGATCTGCTGCCGCCGGAGTGGATCGAAGAGCTGAGCGAGCTGCAGAACGCAGTGCCAGCGCTGCCGTTCGAACAGATCCGCCCGCAGCTGGTCGCAGCGCTGGGCGCGGAGCCGGAAAGCGTGTTTGCACGCCTGGACGAACAGCCTCTGGCTGCGGCATCGCTGGCGCAGACGCATCGCGCCTGGCTGGCCGATGGCACACCGGTGGTGCTGAAGATCCGCCGCCCCGGCATCGGCGATGTCATCGATGCGGATCTACGCCTGCTGGCACGCCTGGCGGAAATCGTGGAAACGCGCGCGCCCGATCTCAAGCGCTATCGCCCTGCCGACGTGGTGCAGCAATTCACGATCTCCTTGCGGCGCGAACTGGATTTCGCCGCCGAGTGTCGCAATGCCGAGCGCATCGCGGCCAATTTCGTCAACGACCCCAGGGTGGTGGTGCCGTCTGTCTATTGGCAGTGGACCTGCGAATCGCTCAACGTGCAGGAATTCATCGACGGCATTCCCGGGCGGGACATGCGCGCTGTGGATGCGGCCGGGCTGGACCGCAAGGCGCTCGCGCGCACCGGCGCCGGGATCGTGCTGAAAATGGTGCTGCAGGATGGATGCTTCCACGCCGACCCGCATCCGGGCAATATTTTCTATCTGCGCGACGGGCGCATCGCCGTCATCGATTTCGGCATGGTCGGACGTGTTTCCGAGCAACGTCGTTTCCAGGTCGCGCAACTGCTGCATGGCATGGTGAGCTACGACGCCGAAGCGGTCATCGACGTATTGCTGGAATGGGCCGGCACCAGTCTGGAGATCGATGAGTCGCGCCTGCAGCAGGACATCGGCGCCTTCGTCGACGAGTACCGCGGCGTGCCGCTGAAGGAGCTGCGCATCGGCGCGATGCTGGGCGATGTCACCTCGATCCTGCGCGATCACGGGCTGACCCTGCCATCGGATCTGGCGCTGATGATCAAGGCGTTTCTCACGCTCGAGGGCATGGGCCGCCAGCTCGATCCGGATTTCGACATGGCCACCGAGGCGCGTCCGTATCTCGAGCGCGTGGTGCTGCAGCGTTATGCGCCGAGCGCGATGTTGCGGCGCAGCCGTCGCACCGTGACCGGCGCGATCGATCTGATCGGCGACCTGCCACGCGATCTCAAGCGGCTGCTGCAGGCCGCACGGCGCGGCAAGTTGCAGCTGCAGATCGAAACGCGTGCGTTGCGCGAATTCGGCGAGCAGGTCGATCGCGCGGCCAACCGTCTCACCATGGGGATCGTGACGGCCGCGCTGGTGATCGGCTCGTCGATCGTCATGAACAGTGTCGGTGGCAGTGCCAGCCGTTGGCTGCTTGCGTTGGGGGTCGGCGGTTTCATCGGTGCAGCCATCTGCGGCATCTGGATCCTGTTCTCCATCTGGCGGAGTCGGCGCTAGACGCGGCACATGCTGACCCCCGATTGCCGGGCTGCGCATGGCGTACGACACGGCTATTGGGGGTTCAGCCGACATACGTGTGAAAATGACTCGCAGAATCCAATTTCTTTTGTGAAAACATGAAGTTGCCAGATAAAACGGCGCTTCCATCGCTCGTCCACTACCTCATCCCTTTCGAGTTTCGGCACGCTGCAATTGTCTTGCGGCGACTGTGCGAGACCGGTCGGTCACAGGGGGGTAATAGACGGATGCCGCCGGCTTCACAGCAGAGAACGCAAGGACTATTCGGGAGTACACGCTGCCGGGATTGAGGGCCGGCAGGAATCTTCGGAAAAATTCTTTACTAACAGCAAGTTATCCCACTCTTGGCTGTTTTTTGTACGAATCCCTGCCGACCCTCATTTTTCACAAACTCCTGCGGGCACTTTTGAGCGCAATCTATTCATTACCGGGCTTGGGCGCGATCAGTTCCTTCTGCTCAGGTAGCGGACCGGGACGGAAGCGCCCTCCCGCTCGCGCTTGCGACACGGCAAACTGCACATCATCTTCAGTATCGGACTGACTCCTAATCGAGCTTTGCCTCTTCAATCCTTGCAATACACCCTGCGTCTCCCGATGAGTCGCCGACTCTTGCGTCGCTTGCTCATTCGTGGTCCGACCAGCATGTTGCTCGACAACATATTCGCTCGCCTTCCCACTGGCGCCTGTGACGTTGAAGCATCCCATATAAGAACTCCTACTTGAGAGTGCGGCCTGCTAACTTCCCACGAAAAGCGTAAACCTGCTTTCGCCAAGCGAAAAACTCTTTGGACTGGCGAAACTGTGCCTAGTGATCGGGAGCAGCTGAAAAACTAAACAACGTGCCTGGACCTCGTGGGTAAATGTGCTGCCGTGTGTAAACACCACGTTGCCCAGCGTGCCGAAGCGGGTGATCAGTGCTTGCTCCAAGGCCGCTACGGCGGTGCTGGCCCTGCCCGTGCGCGAGAGCTGCCAGCCCAGCAATTGCCGGGTATGGCAATCGATCACCAGGGCCAGGCTCAGCCAGCCGTCCTTACCGCCCCCAGACCCGGCACAGGTCGGTGGCCCAGCGCTGGTTCGGTGCGCTGGCCACCGAGGGCAAGGCCTCGATCCGCGGTCGCTTGCCCACGGCGCGCTTGCGCACCTGCCAGCCTTTGATCTGAAAGATCCGCTGCACCGTGTTCCTGTTCATCCGCAGTAGCCCAGCCACCGTCCGATATCCGAACGACGGCTCGGCCTCGATCATGGCTTTGATCGGTCCGGCCAGCTCCGGCTTCACCTTCGGCGCTGCCTTGCGCGGCGTGTAGTACACACTGCGCCGAGGTACACCGAACCAGCGGCACAGCTTGACCATCGATATATCGAACCCGTCCTCCTGCAGGCCCTGCTGGATCGAGGCCATCAGCTCTCGTCCTTGCCCAGCAGGGCTGCCAATTTTTTTCGGGGACGCAGTTCCAGCATGGCTTCGCCGTAGGCTTCCTGCAGCTCCTTGAGCTGACGTTCGTACTGCTCGCGCACATCTTCGGGCTTGGCCCGCAGCGCGTTCTCCAGGCCGCGCTTACCTTCCTCGACCCAGCCTTCGATCTCATTGGGCGTCAGGTCGAACTGCCGGCTGGCCAAGGCCACCGTTGTCTTCCCTTGGATGATCTCCAGCACCAGCGCCGACTTGCGCCGGGCCGTCCATCGCTTGATCTGTTCTTCGTCCATCACTGCACTCATCGATGTCTCCTCTGAAAGCTAACACCTGAGCAGATTTTCAGTGGGTCATTACAACATTTTGGCGCAACAAAACTACCCTGCCAATGCCAGTTCAGTCTCATACGGTTTCGGGACCGCCTCTACATCAATCAGGTAATCGCCGAAGCGCTTCACATGGCTGGTCACGTAAGGGCTGAGGAAAGCCACGTCTTCGCGCGTGATCTTCCACCCCTGCCGCATCAGAGACTTCATGATCCGGGTCTGTTCGACCACGTTGTAGAAGATGACGGCATTGGAAACCAGGTCGTTGTACTTGACGGCTTTCTCCTGCTCGACGGGGTCGTTGTCGGCAATCACCCCTTCCCCGCCGAAGAAGAAATACTTTGCGAAGCCGTTGTAAGCCTCCACCTTGTTGGTCGAGGCGGTGATCTGCTCGCGCAACTCGCGGTTGGAGATGTACTGCAGCAGGAACAAGGTGCGCACGGCGGAACCGAGCGCCTTGAAGGCCTGGTACAGCCGGTTCTTGCGGCTGTAGTTGCCCAGCTTGCGCATCAACGTCGAGGCCGCGATCTTGCCGGTCTTGATCGAGAGCACGACCTGCATCAGGTCCTTCCAGTGGGTCTCGATCAGATCCCAGTCGACAGTGTCCCGGAACAGCGCATCGATGTGTTCGTAACGAATGTCCTCATCGGGGCGGAAGAACTTGTATTCGCGCCAGTTGCGGATGCGCGGCATCAGCTGGATGCCCAGCAGATGTGAAAGGCCGAACACCGGCAGCGACTGCCCCTGCGTGTCAGCGTGGACGGTGTCAGGCTGGATGTCGGAGGTGTTCTTCAGCAGGCCATCGATGATGTAGACCGCCTCCCAGACACCGCACGGAATGAAGTGGCTAAACAGCGCGACGTAGGTATCGGACACGTGATGATAGGCAATGCCGCCGTAGCCTCCATAGCGGATGTGGTACGAGGCGAGAAGATTCTGGTCATAGAGATCGTACTTGGTGCCGTCGGCGGCCGCGCTCTTGCCGTCGCCCCAGCATTTGGGCAGCTGCAGGCCGGCGTAGCTGTTGATGATGTCCCGGCAGGCCGCCGCCAGTTTGTTGGCATCCACATGCCGGCGGTTGACGAACGACAGCATGTGCGCCGAGACGGCACCACGCAGATGCCGGGCAGCCTGGGCCGGTCCGAGGTTGCACCCATAGGTGAAGGCGGTGAGGACATAACGCTGCATCGGTTGCTCGATCTTGGCGTCCGAGCCGGACAGAGGACCGAAGTGCCGGGTCCAGCGCGTCCAATGAGCCACATCGCACAGGATCTCGATGACGCTGCGTTCGGGCATGCGATCTAGGATGGCGGTTTCCAGGGCGCGGGCCCCACTGCTCATCTCCTTGGCCTTGCTGCGCTTGAGCACCGGGATGCCATCCTCGCCGATGACCACTTGGCCATTCTCCAGATAGCCTTGATCGGTCAGCTCAGCGACCTGCATCAGGCGCGATTGCAACGCGTTGACGAAGCCCACGGCCGTGGCCGGCAGCCCCAGCTGCTTGCAGTAATCCTCCAACATAGGTTCGCACTGGTCCCACGGAAGCAACTGCTCGCGGTAGTCGGCGTAGGTTTCCGATCCGCGCACAGCCACGTCGCCCGATTTCAGTTCGTTGACCAGCGATGAGAACACACAAACCTCGAACAGGCGCCGGTGGATGCGCTCTTCGTTCTGTTCGGTGCGATGGACGATGGTTTTGCGCCAGAGTTGGGTGGTGAATGCCAGATCGACTGGTTCATCCAACCAATCGCTGCGGGTTCGTTCCTGCGTCAGGATCAGCTCGATCGCGTCGATCAGCAAGCGATCCTCGGTGGTCGAGGCCAAGTCCAGCCTACGCACCATCCGCAGGATGGTGGAGCGGTGACTTTTGTAGAACGGCCACAGCAGCGGCAAGTGATTGTCGCCACTATGCGCCGCAATGGCGTTGCAGTCAGCTTGCAAGGTCTGCACGCCGCCGTGGGCGTTGACCAGGCGGCGGATTTCACGCCCCGCCTCGGTGTCGCCGCGATGATGGTCGAGGACGCGGACCACATCCGACATCGTCGCCACGATCGCTTCGGTCTTCTCGCGATAGCGCGCCCTCAGCCGCTCCAGTTCCTCTCGGCCCCGGTTGTGGATGTTCCCCATGCGTTTGATGAACATCTCCGCGAGATCGTCGCGCGTCTGGACCCGGGTCCGGTGGATCAAGCACACCAGTACCGCGTAGCGCTTGGCGGGCCGAAACTTGCGCAGCTCGGAAGCATCCAATGCCCTTGCCTCGGCGGCGAAGTGCTTGCGCTTGACCTCCGGGATGCCCGCCAGGTGCAACTCGCTGCCGACCAATTCGTCCAGTTCGCCGATATGGTCGATCAACTCCTGGAAATGCTGCAGCGAAGAGCGCTTGGGCAGGCGCTTGATCGCGTGCAGCGGGCTCTTCTGACGCCCCTGTTCGACCTGCAGGAGGCCTTCCAGGCGCTGTTTTTCGTCGATGGTCAGTCTGGCCTCGATCTGGGCGAAATAGCGTCCGTTGACCAGCGTGCGGATGCGCCTGATCAGGCGATCCAGTGTGGAGAACGCCGGCAGCTCGACGCGATCACGCACGAGCTGTTCGATGGCTACATTGATCAGGTCCGCCGGGTTTTCCATCACCGCAGCGACTTCGTATACCGCGCGTGCAGCAATCTTCAGCCCGCCATCGCTGTAGGCCCGGACCTGCAGGAATTGCCGGATCCGGCGGTAGTAGCGATAGCGCGAGGCGTTGGCAAGATTCGCTGGCTTGACCTGCACGCGCAGTTTCAGCGCGCTGCGGATATGGCGCACCACCGCCGGCGGGACTTCGTCCAGCATGGGGAAGTACCCCAGCCGTTGGAAAGTCTTGAGCAGGATCGTCAGCGTCAGGCGGTGCGCAGGCTGCCGGGTGTAATCGGCAACGAAGGCCACCTCAGCGTCGGTTGGCGTGTAGGCCGCAACCAGTTCGTGGACGACTGGGTTGCGCTTAAATTGCGGGTATGCGGTCCGTTCGATCGACGCCATCCAGCCCCTCAGGTCGTTGCAGGCCTGGGCAGCGCGGACGCTTCCGGCAGACTGGCTTCGATGCGCTGGCGGGCGAACGGATCGGCCCCGTCGATGTAGCGCATCGCCGACTGCACGTCGCGCCAGCCGACGTATTCCATCAGGGCCTTGACGTCCCAGCCGTTGGCGTTGGCCCAGCCGGCGAAGCCGCGGCGCAGCGAGTGGCCGCTGTAGGCGTTGGGAGAGCTCAGCCCGGCCTCGCGGAAGATCCGCCGTAGCAGCCGCACCAGGCTGTTGGGGTGAAGCGGCGCGGCGGCAATCCCGCCCCACTGGTCGACCGCGCGAAACAGTGGCCCCTCGTGGAGGGCGGCTGCCGCGACCCAGGCCATGGTGGCAGCCACCGGGCACCAGCGCGACAGCGCCGGGACCTTGTAGGTGGTGCCGGCGTGCTGGCGATCGCTCTTGCTGTGCGGCAGGAAGCAGGTCATGCCTTCGCCCGGCACCAGGCGCAGGTGGTTGACCTGGAGACGGGTGAGTTCATCGCCGCGGAAGCCGCGCCAGAAGCCGAGCAGCAGCAAGGCGCGATCGCGCAGATGCCGCAGCTCTGCGGCGCGATCGCCGCGAGAGTGGGCCGCAGCCGCAGCGTCTTCCAGCCGTGTCGTGACCTGGCCCAGCTGGGTGAGTTGCAGGGGCGTGGCGCGTTTTTCGACGCTCGGGTGCAGGGTCTGGATGCCCTTGAGCACTTGGCGCACCACGGGCGCCCGGGTTGGGTCGACAAAGCCGTGCACCTGGTGCCACTGCGCCAGTGCTGCGAGCCGGTGCCTGAGTGTGTTGAGCGCGAGTTGCCCGGCGTAGGCGGCCAAGTAGCGCGCCACCTGCTCTGCGGTCGCCGGCAGATGACCACCCCACTCGACCTCGAAGTGACGGGTCGCTCCTGCATACGCGCGCGCGGTGTTGGCGCGGGTTGCCGCTTCCAGATACTGATTGACCGAGCTCACCGCCTCGCTCCGAAACGCCGTTTCGTACGGCCGCAGGGCGACTGTAGCCGAAAACTCCGGATAAGGCGGGATAATTCTATATTATCCCGCGTGAACTCAACGCGCACCGACGGCCAATTTAGTGCGTTGAGGAGTATGTAATTACATGGTATGTAATACGTTACGAAATACGTGGGGTGACGAATGGCAAGGTCCGGGTTGTACAAAAGCGATGTGCAACGTGCCCGCGATAGCCTGCGCGCAACGGGCACGCATCCGTCCGTCGACGCGGTCCGGGTGGCGCTGGGCAACACGGGGTCCAAGACCACCATCCACCGCTATCTGAGGGAGTTGGAAGAGGAGGAAGGGCAAAGCGTTGGCGCGAAGATGGGCGTGAGCGACGCACTTCAAGACCTCATCGCCCGCCTCGCCGAGCGGTTGCACGCCGAGGCTGACACGGTCGTGGCGCAAGCCCAGGCGCGCTTCCAGGCGCAGCTTCAGGAGCGCACCCACGCGCTGGAGCAGGCCCGGCACGAGACTGGCTCGCTCACGACGCAGTTGCAGCGCTGCGAGACCGCCCTGCAGGCCGAACGCGAGGCGGGCGCCGCCGCCAGGAGCGAGGTGGCCAGCCGCACTACCGAGTTGGCTCAGCTGGAGGAACGGATCACAGGCCTCACGGCGCGATTGGCGGAGCACGAACGTCATGCGCAGTCGCTGGAGCACAAGCACGAGCATGCCAGGGAAGCCCTGGAGCACTACCGGACCTCCGTCAGAGACCAGCGCGAGCAGGAACAGCGTCGGCACGCGCACCAAGTGCAGGAGTTGCAGGTCGCCCTGCGGCAGGCCAACGAGGCCTTGACCGCCAAGAACCACGACCTGATGCAGCTCAACCGGGAGAACGGCCAGTGGCTGGAACGGCAGACCCGCCTGGAGCGGGAACTGGCGCAGGCACGCCAGCAGGCCGACGCCCAGCAACGCGAGCGCGACGCGCTGCGCCTGACGGCCGTCGAGCACCAAGCCCTGCAAGTGCGCTGGACCCAAGATGTCCAGGCGCTGGAAGGTGTGCGCGCCGAACTGGCTGCGGCGCGGACCGAGCTGGTCGAAGAGCGCCAGCGCCGGGAACACGCCGAGGCGGACACCTTGCGCACCACAGTACGTCTGGGCACGCTGGAACAGTTACTGGAGCAACTGCGGTTGCCGCGCCCCGTTGGCGAACCCGAAAACGCCATCGCAGCCGGTGCAATGCCGGTAGGCAGATGATCAGCTGCTTGGCGAGGGCTCGGGAATCCTCCGCTTCAGTGCCTTCGTCGTCTCAGCCAGGATTTCGGTGAGCCAACGCGAATCGGAAAGCTTCTCGCCAAACTTGCTCCTGCAGTCACTGCAGGAGATGAAGATGGGGCTATGCGTTTCAAAACCGAGCGTGGCAGGGTCACCTGAGCATTATGCAACCGGTAATCCCCCCACTTCTAGCGGTCGCCAGAAGTGGAGCTAAGTGGCCATCGCCAACTTCATGGCAGGCGTGATG